>NZ_JBSWYV010000015.1:0-103187 GCF_056161285.1 Thalassospira sp. ABL2_045
CACCGTGAACGGGTGGTGGCCACCACCCGTTCAAACAAAAGAGGCAGAAGGATCATAACAAATCCTTCTGCCTCTCAAAGTATAAGCCCGCAAGCATGAAGCTTGCGGGCCAGTAGTTTCCTTGAGGTAGGAATGATTTAGCTTGCGGCGACCGCCGGGGTCGGGCCGTTCTTTTTGCCTTGCCACCAGTTAAAGGCGAGAACCGCAAGAAGGACGACGGTGCCTGCGACTTCCGCGCGGAAGTCCGGATAGAAGACACCGATGGTCGCCGGCACGACGATGATCCGCGAGAACAGATCCATCGGCGCAAACAGATAGCCTTCAAGGGCGGAGGCAAAGGAAGCCAGACACAGGATGGCGGTAAAGCCGGTCCACAGAACGATCTGGATCGAACCGCCTTCGATGATTTCCGGGTTGAAGACCATGAAGGCCGGGATCAGATAGAGACCCTTGGCAAACTTCCAGGCCTGCACACTGGTTTCCATGGGACTGGCGTTGGCAATCGCTGCCCCCGCAAAGCCCGCCAATGCAATGGGCGGTGTGACGTTACTATCCTGCGAGTACCAGAAGACCACAAGATGGGCGATCAGCAGCGGAATGCCGAACTCGTTGGAAAGGGCCGGACCGACCAGCACGATGAGAACGATATAGGATGCCGTGACCGGCAGACCCATGCCGAGGATCAGGCTGGCGATCAGTACCAGAACAAGGGCCAGAACGATGTTGCCGCCCGAGAACGCAATCATCATGGACGAGAATTTCAGGCCCAGACCGGTCAGGCCGACCACACCAACAATGATGCCAGCAACCGCACAGGCCATCGAAACGGCAACGGCGTTTTTCGCACCCAGTTCAAGGGCGGCAAGCGTGATGGCAATGCCCTTGCGGATGGCGGCAATCAGTTTGTCGTGGCTTGGCTTTTCGCCCTGTTGCGGGGCGACAAAGAAGAACCACAGCGCATAGCGCAGGGCGGCAACCGCCATGACCGACAGAATGGCCCAGAAGCCCACGCGCATTGGCGAGATGTTGAGCACCAGAAGGTAAATCAGCACCCCAAGTGGCAAGATGAACTGCCAGCCTTCCTTGAGCACCTGTTTCCAATCGGGAAGTTCTTCGACCGGCATGCCGCGCATGCCCTGTTTCAGCGCAACGATGTGCACGAACAGGTATACGGTGCCGAGATAGAGAATGGCCGGGAAAATCGAAACCAGCACGATTTCGAGATACGGCACCTGGGTATATTCGGAAATCAGAAACGCACCCGCCCCCATCAGCGGCGGGGTGATCTGACCACCGGTCGAAGCAGCCGCTTCGACGCCGCCCGCCTGTGCGGGGCGATAGCCCAGACGCTTCATCAGCGGAATCGTGAAGGCGCCGGTGGTAACCACGTTGGCAATGGCCGACCCACTGATCGAACCCATGCCAGCCGATGCCAGAACGGCGGCCTTGGCCGGGCCGCCGGGTTTTTTACCCGTGGCGGCATAGGCCATGTCGATAAAGAATTTGCCCGCACCGGTGACTTCAAGGAAGGCGCCAAACAGCACGAACATGAAGATATAGGTCGCAGCAACCCCCATCGGCAGGCCATAGATGCCTTCCTGACCGAGATAGAGCTGACCGACAAGGCGATCAATGCTGGCACCACGGTGTGACAGAATACCCGGCAGCCATTCGCCAACCCAGGGAAGGGCGCCACGCGGACCCGACAAAGCGTAAATGATCGCGACAATACCGATCACGGTCATGCCAAGGCCGACAGCACGGCGGCTGGCTTCGAGCACGGTGACAGTGGCGATCACGCCAATGATCAGATCGGTGTCGCTCCAGAAACCGGCACGATTGATGATCTCGTCGAGATAAAAGGACAGGTAGAAGCCCGTGGTGAAGGCACCGGCCAGGAAGGCGATATCAATCAGCCAGCCGAGCGCGCCGCGCTTTTTGTTGCTGCCAAATGCCGGGAACATCAGGAACGTGAGGAACATCACGAACGCAAGGTGGATGCTGCGTTGATAGAACAGGCCAAGCGGTTCGATCCCTGCGCCATACATCTGGAAGAGAGAGAGCGCGACGGCAATAATCGAAATCGCCATCAAGACCATCTTGGGCTGTGGCAATCGATCCGTCATGGAAGGCAGCGGTGCCTGTTCGGACATGGGACTTATTCCTCGGTATCAAGGCGGATGGTGACACGGGTGTGTTCAGCCATCTTTGAAAGGTTGATTTCGTCACTGTTGGTGACGATGCGGTGATTAACCGCCAGTGAGCCCACACGTAACACATAGGCGTTGTTGCGCACAGGCTCGTCGATATCTTCGATCCAGTATCCGCCGCCTTCGGCGCTGGTCAGAATACCGCGACCGGGATAGTGACCAAGTCCTGCCGCGAAGTCGGGCTGATAGGCGCGATGGAGAACCATCTTGCCCAGATCGTCGACATAACAATCAATCACGCCATCCCCGGTGACAGAATGGTTCCAATACAGGCACCAACCGGTTTGACGCGGAATTTCGGTTCTGGCCAGAAGCGACCCGTCCTCACCAATCACTTCAAGATGATCAATGACGGTGCCGGGTTTGACATGGTCCTGATAGGTCGGACCCGCACATGCTGCTGTCAGGAGAAGAAGGGCGGCCAAAACTGGCCGCCCCAACATATTCAAGATCATGGATAGAGCTGCGGCGGAACCGGGTTACCGGTTTCTTCGTAGTAACGCAGCGCGCCCGGATGCATCGGGATCGGGGTTGAGTTCAGAGCGAAATCAACCGTGGTGTCGTTTGCGGCCGGGTGGATGGCGATCAGCTCGTCGACGTTTTCGAACAGCGTCTTGGTGATCTGATAAGCCAGTTCTTCATCCATTTCTTCGTTCACGAACAGAACGTTCGGGGTTGAAACGGTGTTTACCGGTGCGTCAACGCCTTCATAGATGCCGGTACGCAGGGCGTAGGCAGCGAAGGTCGGCTCTGCATCGAGGGCAGCAACGATTTCTTCGTCGGTCAGCGCGATCAGCTTGATGTCACGCGTGGTTGCGAGGTTGAGGATCGAGCTGGTGGGCGGACCAACACTCCAGAAACCGGCATCGATGTCGCCGTCACGCAGCGCATCAGCGGTTTCGTTGAAGTTCAGGCGCTGTTCTTCGATGTCATCATAGGTGATGCCATTGGCGGTCAGCACGGTCTGGGCCGAAACTTCGGTACCCGAACCCGGTGCGCCAACAGAAACGCGCTTGCCTTTAAGGTCGGCAAGGCCGTTGATGCCGCTGTCAGCCATGGTGACGATCTGAACCGCGTTCGGATAGATCGATGCCAGGGCGCGAACGTTATCAAGGGTACGGCCTTCGAATTTGCCGGTGCCGGTGAAGCCGGCATAGACGGTGTCAGCCAGACCGATTGCGATGTCACTGTCGCCACGGGCAATCAGGCCCATGTTTTCAACAGATGCGCCGGTAACTTCGGCAACGGCGCTGGAGCCATCAACGTATTTGGTGATCAGTTCCGCAAGGCCACCGCCATACGGATAATAGGTGCCACCGGTACCACCGGTCGCGATTGACAGTTGCTGTGCCGACGCAGGTGCGGCGGTCAGCATCATGGCTGCGGCTGCTGCAGTAAGCAGAGTACGGAGCTTCATGAGTAGTCCTCCCTTGGGTTAACACTCTTAACGACGAATAGATCCAAAAGATCTTTTCAGAATATGGCTCTTAACGTTCAGTCATGACCCGTTATCCGGGCCTGTTGTTTTTGGGTCCTTGCGGGCACCTGATCAGGATCGAGCCAATCGGTGCCGATCAGATGCAGGGCGCAGTTCAGAACCATGTTTGAGAGATGATTTTAGACAGCCGTTTGTTCCGTCCGACTGGGACCGGCTGCTTGATCTCCTCCCTCGAGGTTTTTCTCAGTTTATCATTTTGGGGCTCATATTTGCAATGAGTATGCCAAAAGGTGAATAAAAATCACAATTACAAATCAATGACTTAGAGGTGTTCAATTCCACAATTCGGCATAATCTTGCCGATTTACCGAAATCGATCGGCGGAATCTTGCCGATTTATTGCAGGTGCGAATGAAATATTGCATCGCAACAATGGCTTAGGCGAATTTGTCGCGCCGGATGTTTAGCTTTTTCATTTTCTCATTGAGTGTTCGGCGCGGGATATCGAGTTCTTCCATCACCGCCTTGACGTTGCCGTCATGACGATCCAGCGCATCGCGAATGACACGTTCTTCAAACTCGCGCAGCTGTTCGGCGAGCGCCAGATCCGTTGATTGCGGGGTCGAGGATTCAAAGCCGCCCTTGAATAGGCGTTTGAAGCGTTCTTCGGGACTGCCGACCAGAAGTACATAGCGTTCGGCCAAGTTTTTAAGTTCGCGTACATTGCCCGACCAGTCATGGGCCCGAAGCTGGGCGATCAGGACCGGTGTGACCCGCTCATAGGGGCGTTCAAACCGCTCGGCGGCGCGTTCGGCGAAGATATCAAACAGAAGCGCAACATCGTCTTGGCGTTCGCGCAGTGGTGCGATCGACAGTTCAAAGGTGTTGATGCGAAACAGAAGGTCCTCGCGGAAATTGCGTTCGGCAACGGCGGCAACCAGATCCTCGTTGGTGGCGCAGATCAGGCGAAAATTGACTTTGACTGGCGCGTTCGAGCCCATCCGCACGACTTCGCGCTGTTCAATGACGCGCAGCAATTTGGCCTGAAGGGCCAGTGGCATGCTTGAGATTTCATCCAGAAACAGGGTGCCGCCAATCGCATGTTCGATCCAGCCGATCCGTTGGCTGGCTGCCCCGGTAAAGGCGCCCTTTTCATGACCGAACAGTTCGCTTTCGGCCGTGCTTTCAGGGATGGCTGCACAGTTCACCGCGACGAATTTTTCATCATGCCGGTCGCTCAGATCATGGATGGCGCGTGCAACCAGTTCCTTGCCGGTGCCGGTTTCACCCGAAATCAATACAGGGACTTCGGTGGGGGCGATATTGGCAATTTCATCCTTGAGATTGCGCATGGCAACGGAATTGCCGATCAGGCGCGAATCAAGACTGCCGCGGCTTGCGATCTGACGGCGCAGATTGCGGTTTTCAATGACCAGACGGCGCTTTTCAATGGCGCGTTCCAGGCTTTCGACGATGTCTTTGGGCTCGAACGGTTTTTCGACGAAATCATAGGCACCGCTTTTCATCGCCTCGACCGCCATGGGGACATCGCCATGACCGGTCATCAGGATAATGGGAATGTCCGGATCGGCGGCCAGTACAGAGCGGGTAAAGGTAATGCCATCGAGCTTGGGCATTTTGACATCGGTCAGGATCACCCCGGCAAAATCGGGATTGATGTCATGGAGCGCTTCGCGGGCGTCCTCATAGACCGTGACATCGAAATCAGACAGTTCCAGCCATTGGGCAAGGGAGACACGCATGGCTTCGTCATCATCGACAATGATGATGTGTGGCGTGATCTGTGGTGCGGCGTCACTGTCTTGCGCGCGGTCTTTGGTGGTCACGATGTTTTACCCTTGAGTAACGGCAGGCGGACTTCGAAGCAGGCCCCGGCGGTTTCGGTGTTATAGGCTTTTATGCTGCCGCCGAAGTCCCGCACAATGCCATAAGTTACCGAAAGCCCCAATCCCACACCCTGACCGGGATCCTTGGTGGTAAAGAACGGGTCAAACAAAAGCGATAATGTTTCATCATTCATGCCAGGCCCGGTATCGGTAATGCGCATGATGACATCGGTTTCGGTTTCCGACAGATCAATATAGATGCGCTTGGGTGCGCTTCCGGCCATGGCATCCAGTGCATTGCGGATGATGTTCACGCAAATCTGTTCGATGCGCACAAGGTCGGCCCGGATGACAAGCGGGGTTTCGGGTTCATTGCGCTCAAGGATGCATTCTTCCTGCTGTAACTGGGGGCTTAGCAATTGCAGCGTGTTATCGAGTGCGACCTTGAGGTCGACCGGTTCCAGAACGCCGGTGGATTTGCGCGAGAATGTTTTCAGCTGACCGGTGATCGACCCCATGCGTTCGGTCAGGGCCGAAATCTGGTTGATATTCTGATCAAGCTTTTCGGTTTTGCCGCGTTCGATCATCAGTTTGGCGCTGGCGCAGAAGGTGCGGATGGCGGCAATCGGCTGATTGATTTCGTGCGCGATGGCGGCTGACATCTGACCCAGGGCTGCGAGCTTTCCGGCCTGGACCAGTTCGTTTTGGGTGCCACGCAGTTCTTCTTCGGTTTTACGCCGTTCGGTGATTTCTTCTTCGAGGCGCGTGTTGAGCGCCTGAATGCGTTCGAATTCAAGCGCCTCGCGCTGGGAAGCCAGTTTGAGTTCGCGTTCGCGCAGGAACAGGATGACCAGAATGATCATGCCCCCGGCAATCACCGCGATCAGCATCACCGCCCCCTGGCGATCAGTGACCTGATCCATCGATGTCAGATAGAAAATCCGCCAGGCGCTGCCGCGGATCGGTTTGCTGTCAAACAGATAGCGCTGCCCATCAATGGTCACGATGCCCGATCCCTTTGCCAGCTGCTGCCCGACATTAAGTGAGGGCAGGTCGCGGCCGGGATATTGCCGGTTGCTTTCGATGCGGGCGCGGTCAAAGGGCGAGAGCGGCGACAGGGTTTTGTATTTCCAGTCGCCCTGACTGGTCAGCGTAATAACGCCATCAGCATCGGCGACAAAAACGGTTTCGCCCGCGTCCTGCCAGTTCTGTTCGACTTCTTCGAGTTCGAGTTTGACGACCACCACCCCGATGATCTCGTCATTTTCGCGGATCGGGTTGGAAATAAACAGGCCAGCACGCCCGGTGGTTACCCCGATGCCAAAGAAAAAGCCTTCCTTGCCTGAAAGCGACGTATTGAAATAGGGCCGGAAGGAATAGTCTTCGCCGACAAAGCTGTCGGGGGTGTTCCAGTTGCTTGAGGCGACGGTTTCACCACTGCGATCAAGAACATAAAGGGCGGCGGCCCCGGACTGGTCATTGACCTGTTGCAGATACAGGTTGGCGGTTTGCGCGGTGCGGCGATCCTGGATCGCGCGGGTGACCTGATGGTGGCGGGCCACGACATAGGGCAGATAGCGATAACGATCAATTGCCGCACGTAACGAGCTGTCATAAAGCGTCAGGCGGGCTTCGCCGGTGCTTTCCAGTTCGCGAATGGTCAAATTCCCGGTCGAGCTGACAGCCGCCCAGATCACAATTGCCGAAATAAACGTCCCGGCAAAGATCAGGGTTCCGCGGCTGAAATTGCTTAACCAGTAGAAAATCGCGATCTACTCCGTGAACAGGGATCAATTTTGGTTGCCGGGCGTTCGGCCTTGGATGACATGTTTACGCCAATTAGGGAGCGTGGCGATATAAAGTCAACAAATACAGGCCGCCACAGGCATTCTGTGAGCGTGTATTTGAATGGCCTTATTTATGCCGCAAGCGGTTATTTTTTCGCCACATTGGAATGTAAATTGTATAGTTACCATAAGAGTGAAATGTATCTGTCCAGTAGATGAGGTCCAGGTGAGTAAGATCGCACTTGTTGATGACGACCGGAATATCCTGACGTCTGTGTCGATGGCGTTGGAAGAGGAAGGATATGAGGTCCTGACATATTCTGATGGTTCGGAGGCACTTCATGCCATCACGAAAGAAGAGCCTGATCTGGCGGTGCTTGATATCAAGATGCCGCGTATGGACGGACTGGAGCTTCTGACCCATTTGCGCAAGAAAACCGAAATGCCGGTGATCTTCCTGACATCGAAAGATGACGAGGTCGATGAGCTGACCGGCCTGCGCATGGGGGCAGATGATTACATCAAGAAACCGTTTTCCCAGCGTTTGCTGATTGAACGTATTCGCACCCTTCTGCGCCGTGCCGAAATCATGCGCGCTGGCGGTGTCCGCCCGAACGGATCGGATGATGTTATCCAGCGCGGTGACCTAGTGCTTGATCCGTCGCGCCACATGTGCAGCTGGAAAGGTCAGCATGTGAACCTGACCGTGACCGAGTTCCTGCTTATTCAGGCGCTGGCGAAGCATCCGGGCCATGTGAAAAACCGCGACCAGCTGATCGACGCGGCGTATGGCGAGCATATCTATGTTGATGACCGCACGATCGACAGCCACATTAAGCGTCTGCGCAAGAAATTCCGCGAGACCGACAAGGAATTCAAGGAAATCGAAACGCTGTATGGTGTGGGATATCGCTATCGCGATACCGCCACGGTGGCGAGCTGATCAGAGATTTTCTGACGCGCCGAAGCAATGGGCTTCGGCGCGCATTCTTTTGCGGGCCCGATCCATTCCGGGCCGGTTATTGCAGGTTTGAATGAGCGATCTTGGGACTGGTGATCACGACCAGAACGCAGGTCCGTCCGAAACCCGGACGACACGGATAGAGGAACGCCACGGGCTGTTTTCGCCTTTGACCTGGCGGATTCTGGCTGTGAATGCGCTGGCACTTTTTGTGCTGGTGGCGGGTATTTTGTATCTGGGCCGCTATAAACAGGAACTTATTCATTCCGAACTTGAAGCCATGGCGGTGCAGGCGGAAATGTATGCCGCCGCCCTTTCGACATCGGCGGTCAGTTCCGGCGATGATGCGACCAACCGGGTGAAAATCGAAGTGGCACGTGAAATGGTGCGCCGACTTGTCGGCATTACCGGGGCACGTACACGCCTGTTTGCCACCAATGGCAGTCTTCTGGCCGATAGCCGCAATATCCAATCGCTTGGTGCGGGCACCATTCAGGCCGAAGAACTCCCGGCACCTGGCGAAGAAGATGCCTTTGCCGATATCATGCGCAAACTGACTGACGGTGTCCTGACCCTGTTTGAGGGTGAGCAGCCCTTGCCGCTTTATGTTGATCCGCCTGTGGCCAGTGCCGCCGACTACCCCGAAGTGCGCGCCGCATTGGCGGGCTATTCACGCGGGGTGGTGCGTGTGGACAGTCAGGGGCGTCGGGTTTTGTCGGTCTCAGTGCCGGTTGCACGTTTCAAGCAGGTTCTGGCATCGGTGATGCTGACCAAAAGCGGTGAGCCGATTGAAAATGCCCTGCATGCGGTGCGGCTTGATATCCTGAAAATCTTTGTTTTTGCCTTTGGCATCACGGTGTTGTTGTCGATCTATCTGGCGGGCGTGATTACGCGGCCGCTTAACCGGTTGGCGCGCGCGGCCGAGCGGGTTCGGCGCAGCAAGAACCGCCAGTTTGCCATTCCCGATCTGTCGGGGCGGCGTGATGAAATCGGCGATCTGTCGACAACCCTGCGCGACATGACCGAAACGCTGTGGGATCGTATGGATGCGATTGAACGGTTTGCGGCCGATGTGGCGCATGAGATCAAAAACCCGCTGACCTCGCTGCGCTCGGCGGTGGAAACAGCCACCCGCCTTAAGGATCCGGAACGCCAGCGTCGCCTGATGGAAATCATTGCCGAGGATGTGCAGCGCCTTGATCGCCTGATCAGTGATATTTCCGATTATTCGCGCATGGATGCCGAACTGTCGCGCGCCGAAAGCGAGGAAGTTGATCTGGGTGTGCTGCTTCATACGCTGGGTGAGCTTTATAACGCCGATGTCGATGGTCCGCCGATCAAGGTTTCGGTGCCTGAAAACCTGAATGTGCCGGCCCTTGAAAGCCGTCTGACGCAGGTCTTCAGGAACCTGATTTCCAATGCGATCACCTTTACCCCGGAAGGCGGCGAAGTCCGCGTGCGGGCATGGCGTGACAAGAACTGGGCGGTGATCACGATTGACGATGATGGTCCGGGCATTCCGCCGGGCAAGGAAGAGGCGATCTTTAACCGGTTCTATACCGAGCGCCCGTCGACCGAGAAATTCGGTCAGCATTCGGGACTTGGTTTGTCGATTTCCAAGCGAATCATTGCTGCCCATAATGGGGAGCTGAGCGCACAGAATCGCGTGGTTGATGAGACCGTCAAAGGTGCGACCTTTACCATTCGCCTACCGCTTGACTAAGATTTTTGCCGCCCAAATGCGCGATTTGCCTATGCGGGAGGTTAAGTCGATCACGCTTGCGACGTTTGGGGTTTGACAACCCAACCTCTGCCAAGCATCGTTTTTCCATTATGTCCCAGCTTCATGCAAATTGTGTCCGGATCGGCGCCCATGCGGTGCTGTTGCGTGGACCATCCGGGTCGGGAAAATCCGGGCTTTCGCTGCGTCTGATACAGACGGGCGGCTTTCTTGTTTCCGATGATCGAACGGACCTGACGGCGCGCGATGGACGATTGATCGCCAGTGCGCCCGAACCGATTGCCGGAATGTGTGAAGTGCGCGGTATCGGGATCGTGCGCGGTTTGCCCCAGAAATCTGAGGGTGACGTGCGGGTTTTGGTTGATCTGACCGATGATCCAACCGAGGTCGACCGCATGCCTGACCCATCAATCGAAGAGTTTTGTGGCATTGCGATCCCGCGTTGGACATTATGTGCATCCGATCTGGCTATTGAGGCAAAGATTGGGGTAGCTTTGGCGCTCGCGACCGGTGAGATGACCCTTGAACCGTAATCCACAGGACCCTGTTTTGCAGAAAACGTCACAGAATTCTTCTGACAGTCAGAATACGGCCCTTGGCGCCTTTGATGGCAGAAGCGGACTGGTTCTTGTGACCGGGGTGTCGGGGGCTGGGCGTACGACGACTCTTAAAATTCTGGAAGATTTCGGTTTTGATGCGGTGGACAACCTGCCGCTTCGCATGCTGTCGGCACTCGTGCCCAGTGATTGTCGCCCGGAACAGCCGATTGCCATTGGCCTTGATATCCGTTCACGTGATTTCGGCGTTGATCAGTTTGTCGAGATTGTTGGCAAATTGCGCAATCAGACAGGCATGGACCCGCTGATGATCTATGTCGATGCCGACACGGCCGTGTTGCAGCGCCGCTTTACCGAAACCAGACGCCCGCATCCATTGAGCCACGACCGGCCGCTGGTGGATGCGATCGAGCATGAAAAACGCCTGATGGCGCCGATTGCGGCCACGGCGGATATGCGGATCGATACATCGCGCCTGAAATCGGCCGAGCTTCGCAAGATCCTGCAAGACCAGTTTGATATTGGCGAAACCGAAGGCATGGCGATCTTTGTGCGCAGCTTTTCGTTCCGTCAGGGCGTGCCGGCAGAAGCCGACCTTGTTTTTGACGTTCGCTTTCTGCGCAACCCGCATTATGATCCCGAGCTTCGCCTGATGACCGGGATGAATGCGGCTGTTGGGCACTATATAGAAGAAGACCCGGACTTCGCCGGGTTTGTAAGCCGCCTGAAGGCAATGCTGGAGCCGATTTTGCCGCGTTATGCGCAGGAAGGTAAAAGCTATCTGACCATTGCGGTCGGGTGCACAGGCGGTCAACATCGTTCGGTTTATATCGCGCGGTTACTCAATGACTGGATTGCTGATCTGGGGTATGACACACATCTCAGTCATCGGGACAAACCGGACGAGCCGACCTCGGGGGAGTGATAAAATGGAGAAAACTGCATGATCGGGATGGTGCTGGTCACCCACGGCGATCTCGCGAAAGAGTTCGTATCTGCCTTGCAGCATGTTGTTGGCGAACAGGAAAATGTCGAAGCGGTCTGTATCGGACCGGATGACGACATGGAACAACGCCGTTCGGACATTCTCGCCAGTGTCGAAAAGGTCGACAGTGGCAAAGGTGTGGTCCTTTTGACCGACATGTTTGGCGGTACCCCGTCCAATCTGGCGATTTCCATTATGGAACAGGCAAATGTCGAAGTGATCGCAGGGGTTAATTTACCTTTGTTGATTAAACTCGCATCTGTTCGCATCGACGGCACCTTGGCCGAAACGGTCAACGCGGCCCAGGATGCGGGGCGTAAATATATCAACGTTGCGTCGCGTCTGCTGAGCGGCGAGGAATAAGTCGGCAACAAAAAGAACAGGGCCGGGTGCACGGGGACAGCGCATCTGGCTTGCGGGGACATAGATGGCGCAGAAGGAAAAACGCACTTTAACAATCAGCAACCAGCGCGGATTGCACGCGCGGGCGGCTGCGAAATTTGTTAAACTGGCAGGCGAATTCAAGTCGAGCATCATGGTGCGCAACCGCGGCACCGAAGTATCGGGTGTGTCGATCATGGGGTTGATGATGCTAGCCGCATCCATCGGCACCGAGATCGAGGTTGAGGCCACCGGCCCTGACGCCACGCAAGCGATTGATGCGCTTAATGAACTGGTGGATGCCAAGTTCGACGAAGAATAAGACCCGTCCGGCCGCGATTTAAGCAAGGCTGCTGGCATCTGACTTTCGGGACAACCGCAAGAACGCGTTGTCGGGTTAACAATAAAAGCGAGTTGGTAGCTAAGAAGACTTGCAAGTTCCTCCAACAGACCAAACCGTTTCAGATGAAAACACCACGGGCGTCCGGCGGGTCATCACCGGGTTGGGCGCATCGGGCGGGATCGTTATCGGTCGTGCCTTTGTGTTGGACCGCCAGATCATTCAGGTCAATCGCAAGCCGATTTCCGAGGACGGGGTCGAGGCCGAATGCAAACGCCTTCATGATGGTGTTGCCGAAAGTATTGATCAGCTCAAACGGCTGAAATCGCAATCATCGACCAAAGAAAGTGCAGCATCTGAGGAACTTGGGTTCCTGCTGGATGCCTATATCCACATGTTGACGCAATCGCGCCTTGTGCGCGGGGCCGAAGAACTGATCGTTTCAAAACATCTTAATGCCGTGCATGCGGTCAGTGACGTGATCGATGCGATTGCCGATCAGTTTTCCGGTATGGAAGACAGTTATATCGCCGCACGCGCGACCGATATCCGCGAGGTCGGCCTGCGTTTGATGCGCTGCCTGATGGGGGAAACCGACCGGGCAATGGACAAGGCGCCTAAGGGGTCGGTCCTCATTGCCGAGGATGTCAGTCCGGCCGATATGGCCCGCTTTGAGCCGGGGCAATTGACCGCCTTTGTCACCGCCCTTGGCGGGGCCGAGGGCCATACAGCGATTATGGCGCGTTCGCTTGGTATCCCGGCGGTTTTGGGTGCGGCGGACATCATTCGCGGTGTGCGCGGTGGTGATCAGATCATTGTCGATGGCGGGCGTGGTGAAGTGATCATTTCACCGTCGGACGCCGATATCAAACATTACACCCAGCGCCGGGCGGATTGGCTGGCGGCGCGTGAAAAGCTGGCAAGCTTGCGCGATGTGCCGTCGGCCACGCGCGACGGGATTGATATCGACCTGCATGCCAATATCGAATTGCCGATCGAGCTTTCTGCCGCCCTTGAAAACGGGGCGAGCGGTATTGGCCTTCTGCGCAGCGAGTTCATGTTCATGAACAAGGACTATCTGCCAGACGAGGAGGAGCAATACGAAGAGCTCGCCGATATCGTCAAACGCATGGATGGCAAGCCGGTCACCATCCGTACCCTTGATGTCGGGGGTGAAAAGCTGGCCGTTGCCCTTCAAAGCGAAATCGGGTCTGGCCCGAACCCGGCACTTGGATTGCGCGGGGTGCGGTTGTCACTTCGCAAGACCGAATTGCTTGAAGCCCAGTTTGCCGCCATCCTGCGTGCGTCCCTGCACGGGCCGGTTCGGGTTCTGATCCCGATGGTGGTCGGGGTGCATGAAATGACCCGGGCGCGACAGATCTATGAGTCTGTGGCCAAACGCCTGCGCAAGGAAGGTCATCCGATTCCCGAGACCCTGCCGCCCCTCGGTGCGATGATCGAAATTCCTGCGGCGGCACTGGCGGTTGACACATTGGCGCGCGACAGCGATTTCTTTGCTATCGGCACCAATGATCTGACGCAATACACGCTTGCGATTGACCGTACCGATGATCAGGTGGCGGGACTGTTTGATCCGCTGCATCCGGCGGTATTGCGTTTGATCCGGGATGTTATCCGGGTTGCCGGGGAACGTGATATTCCGGTCAGTGTGTGCGGCGAGATGGCCGGTGATCCACGCTATGTGCCGCTGTTTATCGGGTTTGGCTTGCGCAATCTTTCGATGTCGCCGGTCAATCTGTTGCTGGTCAAGCAGCGCTTGCGCCGCCTGGATAGCCGCAATTCCGAACATCAGGCCAACCGCGTCATGGAGCAATGGGATTCTGCGCGCATTGCCATGATGCTCGATGATTTTAACGATCTCGCCTGACCATTCCCGTCTTTCATAGCGCGTCATAGCTTGTCGTGATCGCAACGCATCCCAACATAGGGGGCAGTTTTGTGCCTGCTCTGTGTTGGGTTGTGCGTGGGCGGAATGCCCCGGATTCCAGGGCATGGCGGCGTGCGGATCGGTTCATTTTTGTGCGGGATGCAAATTCACACAAAAAAGGACTTGAAAACAATATAAAGATATCTTTATATGTGACCTATCGCGGTCAGGGATAAGACCGCAACAGAATTCTTCGGCGTATCGGTGGGGTCAAAATCCCAGGCGGATGCGCCATTCCTGTTTGATTGGAGACAACATGTCGAACTTTACCGATTACAAGGTCGCGGACATCTCGCTGGCCGGTTGGGGCCGCAAGGAAATCGCGATTGCCGAAACCGAAATGCCGGGCCTGATGGCGCTGCGCGAAGAATATGGCAATGCAAAGCCGCTTGCTGGCGCACGCATCGTTGGCTGCCTGCACATGACCATTCAGACCGCAGTTCTGATTGAGACCCTGACGGCACTCGGCGCGGAAGTTCGCTGGTCTTCATGCAACATCTTCTCGACCCAGGACCAGGCTGCTGCGGCGATCGCGGCTGCTGAAATCCCGGTCTTCGCATGGAAAGGCGAGACCGAGGAAGAATTCTGGTGGTGCATCGAGCAGACCATCGCGGGTCCGGACGGCTGGAAGCCGAACCTGATTCTTGATGATGGCGGCGACGTTACCCAGCTGATCCACGAAAAGTATCCGGAACTTCTCGAAGACATCAAAGGTCTGTCGGAAGAAACCACCACCGGTGTGCATCGCCTGTATGAAATGGCGAAAAAAGGTACGCTCAAGGTCCCGGCGATCAACGTCAATGACTCGGTCACCAAGTCGAAATTCGACAACCTGTATGGCTGCCGTGAGTCCCTTGTTGATGGCATCAAGCGCGCAACCGACGTGATGGTTGCCGGTAAGATCGCCGTTGTTGCCGGTTTCGGTGACGTTGGTAAAGGTTCGGCTGCATCCATGCGCAGCCAGGGTGCACGTGTTCTTGTCACCGAAATCGATCCGATCTGCGCCCTACAGGCCGCGATGGAAGGTTACGAAGTCACCACCATGGAAGACGCAGCCCCGATCGGCGACATCTTTGTCACCACCACGGGTAACATCGACATCATCACGCTTGACCACATGCGTGCGATGAAAGACCGCGCAATTGTTTGCAACATCGGTCACTTCGATTCTGAAATTCAGATTGGTTCGCTCAAGAACTACAAGTGGGACAACGTCAAGCCGCAGGTCGACGAAGTCGAATTCCCGGATGGCAAGCGCCTGATCGTTCTGGCCGAAGGTCGTCTGGTCAACCTTGGTTGCGCAACCGGTCACCCGAGCTTCGTGATGTCGGCATCCTTCACCAACCAGGTGCTGGCCCAGATCGAGCTGTGGAAAAACCACGCGAATTACGAAAACAAGGTCTATGTCCTGCCCAAACACCTTGATGAGAAAGTTGCAGCCCTGCATCTGGAACGTCTTGGCGTGAAGCTGACCCAGCTGTCTTCCGAGCAGGCCGAATATATCGGCGTGCCGCAGGCGGGTCCGTACAAGCCGGATCATTACCGCTACTAATTGGCAGCTGCCCAATTGCATCAAAGCCGGTCTGTTCATTCAGACCGGCTTTTTTGGTGTCCAGATACAAGGCAAGTTGTTAGAAAGATTTTATTCCAGTCAGACGGATGGCGTTCATGCCCCAGCTTGAAATCGAATATTCTGCCCAACTGCCGATCAAGGACGAATTGCCCAAGCTGGCAATTGATCTGCATTATGTGATTGCCCGCGAAACCGATGCGGAACTGGATGCGTTCAAGACCAGGATTACCCCATTGGAAAATGTCGTGATCGGGGATGGCGATGCCAAGAACGCCATGGTCCATCTTGATATCCGGTTGCTGTCGGGTCGGATCAATGCGGTGAAATTTGCCACCGGCGAGGCGGCGCTGGCAGCCCTGATTGATCGGCTGGAATGGCTGGTGGGCGATTATCAGGTGCAGTTCACCGTCGAGGTCCATGACCTGGACCGGGAAAACTATTTCAAGCACATCACCGAAGGCCCGCGTTCTTGGTGATCAAGCCTCCAAACGCAGAAACGCAGGGCTTACATCAGAAGCGCCTCGTGGATCGGATGATCCGGGCCATAGCGGTCATTGAGCAATTTGATCAGTTCGCGCGAGAAGCCCTTACCAGCATCAAGCAGCGATCGCAGTTCAGCATCATTGCGATCATTCGGCCCGACCCCATCAAGGCGCGCGCGGACGGCCGGATCAGACAGTTCGCTTAAGAAGCGGTCATACAATTCCAAAGCGGGCAAGCTTTTCTCCCCGAACACGGTTTGCAGGCGTGTGATGGGGGGTAGCTGTAAAAGTTCCGAGAGCTTTTCGCGTTTACCGGCGTAATCGCGGCCCGCGGTTTCGGCTGCTGCGATAATGCCGCCGAAATAAAGCATCTTGCGCGAGAAAACCAGTTTCAGGCGCCGGGGTGCCCAGGCCTTGCTGGCATCGCCTTCGCGGGTCTTGATTTCAAAATCGACACTGATCGTGCGGTAATAGCGGATGACGTCATTAACCAGAAAACGCGCAATGGAATCACGTGTGACGGAACTTGTGACGTAATTGGCGATCAGATCGTCAAAGAATTTGCGTTTGCCCGCCTCGTTATAAAGCCATTCACATTCGAGCAAAAACAGCAGGCGGCGGGTGGTGATCGAATTGGTGTCGCCATCAAGGCCAATGCGATTAACCAGTTCCTCGGCGGTGATATAGGATGAAAACGGGCCGTTTACCGCCGGCTTCTTGGTAACCATCTTGCCCAGGATATCGGCGACCTGTTGGTGTGGGGCCTGACTGCGTTCGGCTTCGCGGCCAATGATGAAGTAGTCCAGATCGGATTGATCGGATGCCTCATGCCGGCCATAGGACCCGGTCACCACCACGCAAAATGTATCGCCCGACAGGCTTTTACCCAACGCGTCGCGCATCTCGGCCAGACGGGTGGCCGAGTAGTGCTGATTGGTTGCGATGGTTTGCGGTAACAAGATCGGAATTGTTCCTTGCTGCGACTCGTTGAAAACGGCCTGAACTGTCCCTTATGCAATAGGCTTTAAAGATTAAAAGGGCGTTTATCAGGATCTGTTTGAGTATCGCTGTAATCCGGGCATTTGCGCCATCCGGACCATAGTTGCACCGATTGATGGTGCTATATCGTCAATCAAAAAGGCTGGCGGCGGCGGCCTGTTGGGCCGGGTCGGTCAGGCTGCCGACACGCCTGAGGAAGGAATGCTTTTCCTCGTAATAGCGTTTTGACAGATCGGCAAAGCAGCGGACTTCGACATCCTTGTTGATGTGAAATTCGCGCCTTGGCACCTTGGCCTCGTGCAAATCAAGGGTGCTGGCCGATGCGCTGATCTGATGGTCGACCGCGTCGGCAACGCCATCAAGTTCGATGCGGTTTTTCAGGCTGTGCAGGAATTTCTTGAAGGCCGGGTGGCTGTTCAAGAATGCCTTTTCGGTCAGCAGGAAATCATCGGCGGCAAAGTCCGGCGCATTTTTAACGACAAATTCGCGGCACAGATGGTCGGTGGCAAAGCACATCGGACCAAAGATGAAGTTGCGATAGATGTCTTCCTTGAGCTGCCAGAACTTGTCCAGGCGTTTAAGCGATTCCGCATCCAGTTTAACGGCTGCTTCGAGCAACAGGCGCGGATGGCAATGCACATGATTGGGATGGACATAGGTCTTGGTGCGACTGATGCCCTCAAGCGTGTCGATATTGACCGGACCGGAAAACAGTGCGGCGTGCGGGTGATCGGACTTTTTCGACAAAAGGGCGATGACCGCGTCCGGATCAACGCCATGTTTGACCAGCAAATGATTGACCGACAGATCAAGCTCGACCTCGCCGGTGATGATCTGATTGGTCAGTTGATGGTGGTTGCGGTCAAAGCGCCGGGCAAATTCCGGTTCCAGCGTATGGGAAAACGGTCCATGGCCGATATCGTGCAGCAGGGCGGCCGCGCCCAGCAGATCACAATCAGCATCCGACAAGCCCATCAGGCGGCAATAGCGTTGCGAAAGAAGGGCCACGCCAATTGTGTGGTCATAGCGTGAGTGACGGATATTGGCCGGACGCCCATTGGGGTGGAACAGATAGTCGATGGCGCCCAAAAATGAGATTTCGCGCAGGCGTTCAAACGCAGGCGATGCGATCAGCTTTTTGTGCAGTGGCCGATCAAAGGCCGAGGCGATCTGGGCACGCTTGAAATGGTAGTTATATTGCGGCACATCGCGAAACAGCAGTTCCCATTCGGCGATGTCATCGGCATTGAAATTGGTATCAAACAGATCGCCGATTTCCGGGGCCGGTTTTGCAGCGCCCTTGAGCGTGGCAGAGTCCTTTTGTGGCGCGGCGGGCTTGGGCTCCGCGCGCGGGGCAAAAAGATCTAGCTGCGGTTTTGGGCTCATCTTGGAAATGACGGATACGCTTAATCTGTTACGAATGTCGGTTCCGCAGACATAAACGGAATCATCGATCATGTCATCGCGGTTTTTCCACAGGTGACACCCGTGAAACACGGCCCCAGACAAGGCTGTTGCCGAGATGATGCGAAACGGTGGTAAAAGCACATCGTTTTCACCATAATAATAGCTCATAAACACAAACGGTTAACAACACGTGACACGGCAAGCATCCGAGCAAGCTTCCAGACAGATTGGAGCAGACAAAAAGGCGGGCGCGATTTGGCGCAGACTGCCTGATTTGTCTCGTCCGGCCTTCTGGCAGGGGGCCGGGGCGATGGCTGCCACGTTGATTCTTCCCATTACAGTACAGGCGCAGGAAAAATTCCGTCTTAATAATGCTGCCAATCCCGGGGCGGATGCCAACCAGCCGGACGGCATCGGTGCGACGATTTTTGGAAGCCTTGCGGGGCTGAGTGACCATGACTGGCTGGTGGTTGGACTGGCAGCTGTTGGTGGAGCGGCGATTGCCGGGTGGGTTGGCTGGCGGTTGTCGCTACGCATGCGTCGCCATCTGGAAGAAGTCGAAGATCACGAACATGAACTGGCCGGCGAGACCGAGCTTTTCACCCAGCTTCTGTTTGCCGGACCCGACCCGGTTTATTACTGGAGCCGCCATGGCTTTGCCGAGGGGGCCAGTCCGTCGCTTAAACGCGCCTTTCAGCTGGGGCAGGATGGGCGTTTTCCCGACCTGCTGGATCTGTTGCGCGATGAGGATGCGGATGCGCTGAAGGAACGGGTGCGTAACCTTAAATCCGGGCATGACCGGTTTGAGCTTTGGGTGACGACGCTTGATGAGCGCAAATTCCATGTGACGGGCATGGCCGCGCGCAAGGATCGCTCATCGGATGTGCTGGCCCATGGTTTGTGGTTCCGCGATGAAACCCGCCATTCGCGTGAACGCGAAAGCCAGTTTGGCGATTTCCAGCTGCTGAAACATGAAGTATCGGGCCTGCGGCAGTTGCTTGATAGCCTGCCTTTCCCGGTCTGGCGTCGTGACGCGGAGCTACGCCTGATTGATTGCAACATGGCCTATGCCGATGCGGTCGAACATGAAAGCATCGAAGATGCGCTGGCGGCGCAATCGGAAATCGGTGCAGGGGTGATCCCCGATCACGGGCGGTCGCTTGCGGCATCGGTTCAGCGCAACAATGAAAGCCTGACGCGCGATTTTCACGTTGTCATTCGCGGTGATCGCAAATTGCTGCGCATTACCGAAATGCCGGCCGGTCTCGGGGAAGGTGATGAGGACGTCGATGCTGGTGGCCTAATCGGGTTTGCGATTGATTGCACCCCGGTCGAGGAATTGCAGTCCGATCTGTCACGCCATATTCGCGCCCATGCCGAGGTGCTTGAAAATCTTGGAACGGCGATTGCGGTGTATGGCGGGGACAAGGGGCTTATCTTCTTTAACACTGCCTTCACCAAGCTTTGGGATCTCGATGACGAGTGGCTCTGGACCGAGCCGACCCATGATGATGTGCTCAGACGCCTGCGTGATGATCGCAAGCTGCCCGAAGTTGCCGACTTCACCCAGTTCCGCAATACCGAGAACCAGCGCTTTACGGATCTTTTGAAGCCCGAAGAAGATTTGATGCATCTGCCCAATGGCATGACGTTGCGTCGCTTTATCTCGCCGCATCCGTTTGGCGGGCTGATGTTTGTCTATGAAGATGTCACCGACAAGCTGGTTCTGGAAAGTTCATACAACACCCTGATTGCGGTGCAGCGCGAGACGCTTGAAAGCCTGCATGAAGCAGTTGGCGTGATCAGTGGCGATGGTCGTTTGCGGCTTTATAACCATGGCTTTGCCGATCTTTGGGGACTTGAAAGCATGTTTCTGGATGCCTCCCCGCATCTGGGCGATGTGGTCGAGAAATCCAAGGAGTATTGGCGCGAACGTGATGACTGGGACAAGTTCAAAAGTCGTATGGTCGCGCGCATCACCAACCATGAACCGATGAATGGTCGCCTGGAGCGATCCGATAATTCGATCGTTGATTTTGCCATCGTGCCGCTGCCCGACGGGGCGGTGATGATGTCCTATATCGATGTGACCGATACCATCCGGGTCGAACGCGCGCTTCGTGAACGCAACGAGGCGCTTCGCACCGCCGATCAGATGAAGTCGGACTTCATTTCGACGGTATCGCGTGAACTGACCAAACCGCTTGATCATATCAATGGCGAGTCAGATCGCCTGATCCCGCATTTGACGGGTAATGTGGCGCGGTCGGTCGAAACCATCCGCACTGAAGCGCAAAGCATGCTGGCGCTTGTCGATGACATGCGCGATCTGGCAACGCTTGGATCGGGGCAGGTGGCCCTTGAACTGGATACCGTTGATCCAAGACGTTTGCTGCGCTCGCTTGAGGCGCTGACGCGTGCGCGGCTGGCGGAACTCAATGTGTCGCTGCGTCTTTATTGTTCGCGCCAGATTGGCTGGATGGTGGCTGATGAGCGCCGCCTGAAACAGGCCTTGTTCATTCTGGTGACCAATGTGCTGCGCACCGCCCCCGAGGGCAGTGAAGTTTCGGTAATTGCGCGCCGTCGTGGCGAGGATATCGAAATTTCCATCTCGCTGTCGGACGAGGCGCCGCAGCCGATGCTGTTTGAAGGCCTGCGCGACGGCGAATCCCCATCCGCCCGTCGTGCGCTTGGCATGGCGATGGTCCGTGCCGTGGTCGAAATCCATGGTGGGCGCGTCAAGATCAGCCGAGATGGCCGCGAGATTGCCTGCATCCTGCCTGCGGGTGAGGAAAGCGATCTTGGCTAAGGCCAAGCCCGATCCATCCGAATACGAAAAAGGCGCCTTGCGGCGCCTTTTGTTTTGCCTGTCTGGTTGTGTGCATCAGACCGTAAATGGCACGTCTTTGCCGGCGATAAAGGCATCGATGTTATCGAGCGCGCGGAAGCCCATGGCGTTGCGGGTCTCAACCGTGGCCGATCCCAGATGCGGCAGCAGGAAGGTGTTTGCAAGGTCGCGATAAGCCGGTTCGATATTCGGTTCACCGGCGAATACATCAAGGCCCGCCGCGGTCAGTTTGCCCGATTTCAGGGCGACAATCAGATCCTGATCATTAACCACATCGCCGCGCGCGGTGTTCACGATGATTGCACCATCAGGCAGCTTTGAAATGAAGTCTGTATTGACCATGCCGCGCGTTTCCGGGGTGGATGGGCAGTGCAGCGACAGGAAATCACAATGGGGCAAAAGACCCTCGATACTGTCGTGATAGGTCGCCCCCAGTTCCTGGTCGGCTGGCAATTGACGGCGGTTGTAATAATGGATGTCCATATCAAAGCCGCGCGCGCGTTTGGCAACCGCCTGTCCGATACGGCCCATGCCAACGATGCCAAGTTTCTTGCCCGTGACTTGCGTTCCCATCAGATGGGTCGGGCGCCAGCTTGACCAGGTGGCGTTGCGGACTTCGGCCTCGCCCTCGCTGGCGCGGCGGGCGGCACCCAGGATCAGAAGCCAGGCGATATCAGCGGTGGCATCGGTCAGAACGCCCGGCGTGTTGCCGATAATGACCCCCTTTTTCTTGGCAGCGGCCAGATCGATATGATCGGTCCCGACCGAGAAGGTGGCGACGATTTTCACGCTATCGGAGAGATGTTCGAAAAACTCGGCATCGATCGGATCGCCGACCGAAACAAGGGCAGCATCCGCGCCATGACAAAGGGCCAGGATTTCAGCCCGCGTCAGGGGATCGTCATCTTCCTGGGTTCGGATGTCGTAACTTTCGGCCGCACGTTTTGCGACGGCGTCAGGCAATCGGCGGGTTACGGCAAGAACGGGTTTCATTGTGTTTCTCCCTGATGCGGTTTTGTTTTTAAGCTTTCAATGACCCTAGGGTCCGGACCTATTAATTTGGTGTGAATGGTTCACCGGATTTGTGCGGATACGCGAAGCAAAACCGCCGGAAGATATGCATCTTTCAAGGCTTTGCGACAAAGTAGCCCGTGCAAATCCGGTTAATCCGAAGGACAGACGTTATATTTGCAAACTCCTGCGTCAAATCCCTTGGCCGGGATACCGACCCGCCCGGCGGGCTTTTCCTTGGATTTCACAAATATAACGTCTGCCATTCAAATCAAATTAATAGGTCCGGACCCTAGAATAACTGCCCGACGGCCAGGCGGATACCGATAGATGTGATCACCAGCGACAGCAGGAAATCGGCCAGCACGATGGTGCTGGCGGTCGGGATCGACACCGACAGGGTCAGTTTGGCGATATAGACGCCATAAACCAGTGTCGCGATCACCGCGATAAAGACAAAGCCACCGGCCCCAAGTGACGGAAATAAAACACCAAGCAACAAGGCCGCCAGATAAAGCCCCATCTGAAGCACGCTTGCCCAGTTATAGACCGTGATAAACGCGATATAGCGTTCGGCACGGCCCAGCATCGGAATGACGTGGAACATGATCAGCGGGAAGGCGACCCATTTGATGACATAGGCGATGCTTTCAACCAGCATATAACGCATGGCCGGGAAGCCGTCGGGTGCATCAAAAATATCGTTCCAGCGCAACAGGGCAAAGGCCGGGAACACAATCGCGGCCGCAAGGAACGAGCGCCAGAATCCCTCAATCGAAAAGTTAAAAAATCCAAGACCTTGCTCGTCGCCACGGGCAAGACGCCATGTGCCATAAAGGGCGCGCAAGGTTTCGCTGGAGGTGCTCATTTGGGGCTTGTTTCCGCACTTTGGGACAAATCTTATCTCGATTGTCTAGCAGTCTGTCAGACAGAGGGAAACAGCTTATCGCTGATTGCCGGTCCTTCACAAGGTGGGCTTGCCAAACGTCTTTTTTCTGCACGGCCAGTCGGGCCTTTAGAGTCTGTTCTGTTTAGCTTGAACCGTTTTGCCGAGGGTATTCCTCTGTTCGGCAAGGAAAGGACCGCAGAGCGTAGCGGCGCTACGGTCGAGATCCTTGACGCTGCAGAGCTGAGGAATAGCCCGGCCCGCAGGGTTCTGTTTGGCGAGGTTTCGCTTCGTTACACCGCTTGAACGATGCACCACATCGTCCTGCGCGCTGTGCCTAGCCAAACGGCACGCCAAACAGGAACAAAAGCGATGCAAGCTAAACAGAACAGACTCTAGCGTTGAAAAAAAAGGTGGCGGATCAGGATGACGGACAATACGGACGAATATGCGTTGCGCTTGTCCTATCTTGAACAGACCGATCCCAACTCGCTTGCGGTCGCGCGGCTTTATCTTGAAATGGCCAGCAATCATTCCCCCGAAGAACGCGTAGCGGCATTGAGATATTTTGATGCTGCCGATGCGATTTTTTCCCTGCATCTGCCAACCGCGCGCGATGCGGCGGTGGCGGGCCTTGCGCTTAGCCTCAATAACCGCGCAGCGCTTGAGATCGAAGCCTGTGAATGGGACTGGGCGGTGGATGCCGCCTGTCAGGCGGTGGCACTGCGCGAGGATCGGTTGCGCAATTGTGTCGGGCGCAAGGATGACAGCGAACGGCTTGATCTGGGCTATTCGCTGGCGGCACTTGTTCTGGCCTTGCAAGGGGCGGGCAAGCTTGAACTGGCATGTGATGCGGCGCGCGACGGGGTCGAGGTGCTTGGTGCCTTTGCCGGCAAGCGCAATCAGGATGCGTTCGTTTTATTGACCAAGCTGATCTGTATCTATGCCGATCTTTGTAGCCGGACCGATCAGTTACCCGATGCCGGGGTGCTTTTGCCATTGGCCAAGGCGTTTTACAGCACGCGCGGCAAGGATTAGGGCAGTAATTCCGGCAAAACAAAACGGCCACAAGGGCGGTACCCGTGTGGCCGTTGGTATTTTGGTCTGATGAAGATGATCAGCGGGTGCTGGCCACCGACCAGGTCAGGGTGACATCGCCATTGGCCGGGACGTCGATTTCCCAGCTGATCTGGTTGGGTTGGTCACGTTCGTGCTTTTGGCTTTCGGCGGTGACTTTCCAATCAACGGGGATGTCTTCGCGGATGGTGACGGTTTCGACCCGGTCACTGGTATTGCGGATCGTCCATTTGAGATCCGCACTGACCGCGTCTGGCAGGTTTGCGCGTGCCTTGCGATCAACCGCGACCACATCGCGCGTTCCGTTCAGATTGCTGGCCCTGCCCAGGCGAAGGGTGGCATCCTGCCCGACCGGGGTCAGCGAAATCATGTCTTCTGACAGATAGCCGGTGTCGCCTGCGGGCGTCTTGGCATAGATGCGGACAATGCCATCGGGCCATGGACTTTTGGCGTCTTTGCCGCCCTCGTTGGTGATGTCGATTTCAAGTTCGGGGCGAACGAACTTCTGGCCGTTGCGCTGTTCCATATTATAGACGCTGCTTGCGGCGGTGAAGATCGCGCGGCGTTTGACCGGCAGAACCTGCGGATCGAGCAACGGCAAGATCACCGTATCGCCATCCTGCATCGAAAGTCCGTCAAATGGACCATAGACATGCAGGTTTTCAAAGCTTGCCCGGTCCGGCGCGCTGGCAGCCGATGCCGCGCCATCGGCAACAGCCGACATCATCATTTCGGTACGTGCGGCCTTTGCCATCGGGGGCTGCTGAACGCGGTTGGGATCGCCCGCCACCAGACGCAAGGATGCGTCGTCATAGTCGCTGCCCGATGCGTTCATCACCTTGGCGATGGCGGTCAGTTTCAGGCTGTTTTCCGCACGGTCATAATAGGCGGTATAGGACGTGTTCCAACCAATCCCGCCCAGAAGATAGGCCATCGAGAGGTGATCAAGCGGCGCGCTGGTCGTGATATCGGCATCAAGGGTGGGGCGGGTGGTAAAACCATCAGGCAGTTCGGAAATGATCACCTGATCAAGGGCGACGCGTTCAATCCCGGCATCGGTTTCGACCAGGGCCACATGGGTCACCGCAACAAGGGTACCTTCGATCAGGTCATCGTCACGGCGGATGGTGACGGTCTTTCCGATCTGATCGCGCAGCAGGTCATCAAGAATGTTGGAGCCGTTGCTGCGATTGCGCAGCGACGTCCAGACAAGATCGGCATCCTTGGCGGTGCCGAGCAGGAAGGAATCATTCATGATGGTGCGGGGCAGGCCATCAATGCGAAGGGTGCTTTGGCCTTCGGGGATGGCGACGTCACGTTGTTCGGCGATCAGGGACAGATTGCCCGGATAGACGGTGAGTTGCAGGTTGGTGCGGTCATTTGCCGACAGATCAACGGCTTGGCTTTGAGCGCGGGCAGGGTTGATATCCTGCCCGAAAAATACCGCTGAGCCCAACAAAGCGGCCAGTGCGAAACGATTGCGCAATGCTGCAGACATTCCCGATCCCTCTATATGGTGGCGTATTAAGGTCCTGTTTCTACCCTGCTACCTTTGCTTGAAAAAGTGGCAGGATCAAGGACATGTGGGGACGATTTCAAGAATCAGGTCAGCGCAAAGGGCGCCATGCACATAGTACTGGTGGCGTTTGTTGCGGACCAAGATGTTCTGAAACGACGATCGCAAAAGTGCGGGCGATCAGCCCAGTTCGTGATGGAATGAATAACCGCCAGCTTCTGGCAGGTGATGCTGATAGGCGGCCTGACGGGCCGTATCGATAATGATCGGGGCACGCAGATTGACCGACATGCTGACCGGGCCATCATCGGGTTTGTGCAGGGTGACAATGAGCAAGACCGCGCCATCATTTTTCTTGATGCCATGAATGCCAAAGGCCTGTTCAAGATGTTCGGGGCGAATGGTGTCGCTTTCAAGGTTATAGGGCGCGACGATAAAGGCCAGTTCCGGCTCGGTCAGGCATTGCATGAGAAGAAAGGCACTGCCGCCTTCGCCCGGGAAGCTTGCAAGGGCAAAGACGTTATGATCTGGAAAGCCCTTGAGCCCGGCGGGGAAATAGATCGCCTTGTCCCAGGCGAATTCGCGTTCACCAAACAGGGTGGTCAGTTTTACCGCGGACGGGACGGCATCTGTGGCCGTTGGGTTCGCGCCTTTCGTGGTCGCCATCGCGTCCTCCTGAAGATCCGGTTTCAAGCTTAAGCAAGAACTGTCCAAGCATTTTGGATTGGTATGCCCAAGATTCAAGGGTTTGGCAGACCGGGAGGCATTCTATCAGGCGTTTATTTAGCAGGCGTTAAAGAGAACCCCCACGGGTTCGCTAAATCCTTTGACCTGAATGGTTTGCGTCTGGCTATAGCGGGCGAGCAGGATCGGAGCCGCAATCGGGGCTTCGCTGCGCAGGCGATCGGCGAATTGTTTGCTCATGACTGTATCGCTGCCCAGTTCGCGGGTGGCTTTTTCAAGGCGGGCGGCCAGATTGACCGTGGCGCCGATCACAGCGGGCGTCACCGCTTCGCGCTGGCCGATATCGCCGACAACCGCCGGACCAAAATTAAGCCCCACGCCGATTTCAAGCGGCGCGCCGCCGTTTGCCGGGTCTTTTGCCTGCCATTCAGCGACCTGGGTGATGATGGCCTGTGCAGCGCAAAGTGCATTGGCGGCGGGGTGTTCAAGATCATCGAAGGCGGCGAAACTCGCCATCACGGCATCGCCGATATATTTTTCAACAATGCCGCCATAGGCGCCGATTTGGGATGTGGCGATCTGGTGGAACTGGTTGAGAAAGCGCATGACTTCCTGCGGGTCACGCTTTTCGGCAAAGCGCGAAAAGCCGATGACATCGGCAAACAGAATAACGCATTCGCGCCGCTCGCCGACACGCACCGGTTCATCACGATCAGCCAACTGATCAGCAAGGGCCGTTGGGAAATAGCGCGCCAAATTGCCATGCGCGCGTTCGGATGCGGCCGATTGATTGATCAGAACCCGCAAACGCGAAACCATCACCGCGCAGGCCAGCGTAAAGACGATGACAATGATGACCTGTTCGGCCAGGGCGGAAATATCGACAAATTCCGGCAGGTTATAGGTATCGATAATTTCCTGCTGGGTCGGGTTCCATTCATCGCCGAAATGCTGCGATACGATGACGCCGGGGCGCGTCATCAGCCACCAGATCGCCCCGCACCAGGACACAAACAACCAGAAGCCGAACCACAAGATCAGGCGCGGTGAAAAGGTCATGATGATGATCGCCATCATGATCATGGAAAAGACCACGCCACGGTCACGCACGACAAAGCCATACAGCCAGGCCGGTTGTTCGAGCAACGGATTGAGCGGGTCGGGAACGACGGAGACATAGACGATCAGTACGGCGTCAATCACGGCCAGCACATAGATCATCCAGTAGGCCTTATCGCCGCGAAAGGCGACATAGAGCTGTACAAACACGCCGGGAATAAACCAGGCGAGGACTTCAAGCAGGGTATAGAGCTTGCCGGTTGGCGAATCAGGTTTGCTAAACAGCAACAGGATGAATGCGAGCAGACAAATGCGCAGAAAGGCGACAAGCATCAGCCCGCGCTTTTCTTCGCGGGCGACCAGGCGTTCAAACAGTGAGTCTGATGGTTCAGTTTTTGACGGCATCAGCAAGAAGTTGTTTCAGCCCTTCGCTGTCCTTGATGACCAGACGACCGTCACGGCGTGTGATCATCCCCTGTTTTTCAAGTTCACGCAGTTTCTTGTTCACCGCTTCACGGGTCACGCCAAGCATCAGCCCCAGTTCCTGCTGGGAAAGCGGCAGGGCAATGCGGATGCCTTCGGGGTCCGGGCCGCCATGACGTTCGGCCAGCCACAGGATGCGTTTGATCAGGCGCGCGGTGAGGTCCAGGAAGTTGGCATCTTCAAGAAGATCACTGACCCAGCGCAGGCGACGGCACAGAAGGGCCGTGATGTGACGGCGCAGCGGTGCTTCGCGATCAAAGATTTCAAAGAAATCATCGCGTGAAATAAACAGGGTCCGGGTCGGGCCGACCGCCCGGGCGGTCGCCGTGCGCGGTTCGCCGTCAAGCAAGGCGATTTCGCCAAACACCGCACCGGGTGCGAGAACGTTCAGCACGATCTCCTTGCCGGTTTCCGAAACCGAGGAAATGCGAACCTTGCCCGCCTCGACCGCATACAGGCCGTCAGCCGGTGCCCCTTTTTCAAACAGCAACTGGCCATCATCCAGTCGGCGCACAGTGGCCTGGTTGGAAAGCTGTTCGAGCAGTTCGGGATCAAGATCCTCAAACAGGAAGCTGCCTGCCAGAATGCGCGAAGCGACTTTCGCAAGTTGCGGGGATTTGGGACCGGTTACACTGTTCACGGGGTTCACTTTGAAAAAGGTTTCGTTTCAGGGGCGAATCGAAAGATTTGATTGCCAAAGTAGCACAATTACCCTGTTTTACAGCAAGCTGTTTTGCAATGTGCCTTTGACGGGTTCACCTGTAGCCGCGCTGTTTAAACGCGCGGCATTTGGCAATATTTTCGATCTTTGCGGTTTGAAATTCAGGCAGCCCTCCCCCAAGCTTATAGATGTTAAATCATCGCTTTTTGTCAGGAATTTGACGGAAAATCAGGGGTCGGTTCCCTTTTTTCGGGCGATTGCGATTGGGCGCAAAGCGTTGGTATGTGCGACTTTTGGCTAAAACATAGAACGTTTGACAAAATCTCCTATGTTTTTTAAATTATCCTAATTCCGAACAAAGACCGCGAAAGAACAAGAGTGTCAAAAGCAACCTCGGTCTGCGGATGTCGTTTTAATCGGGAGGAAGTAATGAAGATGATTTCCAAAGGTGCCCTGTTTGGCGCCGTATCCATTGCTGCTGCGTCATTCGGATTTTCCGCGCAGGCAGCCGACGTCACCCTGAACTTTGCCCATGTAGACCCGGCAGAGTGGACCACCTCGAAAAAAGGTGCGGCGTCACAGGTCTTTAAAAACATTGTCGAAGCAGAATCCGGTGGCCGTATTGAGGTCGGACTGTTCCCGGCTGGTGCGCTGGGCGGTGAAACTGATCTGCTGCAGAACACTCAGGACGGTACCCTTGCCATATCGATGGTTTCCGGTCCGTTCTCCAAGGTCTGCCCTGAGGCAGCCGTTCTCGATATTCCTTATGTTTTCCCGAATGCCAACGTTGCCTGGAAAGTTCTGGATGGCGGCTTCGGTGAAGAGCTTGCAGCACACTGCCTGGAAAAAACCGGCCTGCGTACGCTGGCTTATGGTGAAACCGGTTTCCGTAACTTCACCAACTCCCAGCGCGCTGTTGCCGAGCCGAAGGACATGGAAGGTCTGAAAATCCGTGTCATGACCGTTCCGCTGTTCGTGGAAATGGTCAAGGCCCTTGGTGGTGATCCGACCCCGATTCCGTGGCCGGAAGTTCCGACTGCACTGACCACCGGTACGGTCGACGGTCAGGAAAACCCGATCAGCGTGATCTATGCCAACAAGTTCTATGAAATGCAGAAATACCTGACGCTTGACCGTCACGTATATGGCACCGACTTCATCGTGATCAACGAAGACACCTATCAGAGCCTTTCGGAAGCTGATCAGGCCCTTCTGCGTCGCGCAGCTGGTGTTGCATCGAATGTTGGTCGTTCGATCCAGCAGTTCAACTCTGCCGAAGGTGTTGCCAAGCTGGCCGAGGAAGGCATGGAAGTGACCACGCCGACCGCCGAGCAGCTCAAGGCATTCCGTGACGCGGCACAGCCGGCTGTCATCGAATGGCTGTCGGGTCAGATCGACGCCGAATGGATTGAAAAACTGCAGACTGCGGTTTCTGAAGCTGAAGCTTCGATGTAATCGGTCTTTGGTGGGTCGGGTGCTCCTCCTTGCACCGGACCTGCCCTTTTTTCCCGCCACCGTGCTTTTGGCCACCGTGCTTCAATAAGCATAATAATAAATTTTGAGTGATCCGGGGGAACCCATGCAACGCACCGAGAATGCGTTTAAGCGTTTGCTCGCCGGGCTTTCGGGGCTAAGTATCCTCGTTGTCTTCGGTGTTGTTTTTGCTGGCAGTGTCAGCCGCTATCTGTTTTCTTCCCCGCTGCAATGGAGCGAAGAAGTCGCGAAATACGCGATGATCTATGGCTGCATGTTCGGTGTGGCTTATGCCTATCTGCAGGGTACCCAGATCACCTTCAGTATTGTTGTCGACACCATTCCCAGACGGTTTCGTCGCGGGCTCGCACTTGTTGTTGATGCCGCGACCCTGATTCTGGGCGGTGTTCTTGCCTATGCCGGTTATATCTTTGCCGCCAAACGCGGCGGCATCGTTGCATCGGGCATCGGCATCCAGATGTATTGGGCGCAAATCGCGATCACGGTTGGGGGTGTATGCCTCGTGATTGCAGCCATTCTGCGACTTGCATCCTACCTTAATCAGAATTCCACAGGGGGTGAGGCATGATTACCGGCGTTACCCTTCTGGCCCTGCTTGCGATTGGTGCGCCGGTTGCCTTTGCGATTGCGCTTGGTCTTGTGGCCTATATCAGCACCGGCACATTTGGCCTCGATCTTTTGCCGCAGCGTATTTTTGCGGGCCTCGACAGCTTTACGATCCTGGCGATCCCGCTGTTTGTTCTGGCTGGAGAGTTGATGAATGCCAGCGGCATTACATCGCGCGTGATCAATCTGGCCAATGCGCTTGTCGGGCATGCCAAGGCCGGTCTGGCGCAGGTCAATATCTGGTCATCGGTGATCTTTGCTGGTCTTTCGGGGTCTGCGGTTGCCGATACCTCGGCGATTGGGCGTATCTTTATTCCGTCGATGGAAAAAGAAGGCTATCCGCGTGACTTTGCTGCAGCCCTGACAGCAGCATCATCGGTTATTGGCCCGATCATTCCGCCGAGCATTCCGGTGATTATCTATGCGCTGATCACGACCAATGTCTCGGTTCCGGCCCTGTTCCTTGCCGGGATTGTGCCGGGTGTTTTGCTTGCGCTGGCACTCTCGGTTTATGTGCGCTTCTTTGTGAAAACACATGCCAAGCCGCGCGAACGCATGAATATGGGCGAGAAGCTCAAGGCCGTCTGGAATGGTCTTATTCCGCTGTTCATGCCGGTCTTTGTGATTGGCTCGATCCTGGCGGGGATTGTCACCCCGACCGAGGCAGCGAGCTTTGCGGTGTTTTATGCGCTGATCGTCGGTCTGTTCGTGTTCCGCGAACTCAAACCGGGTGATTTGCCGGGCATCTTTTCGGGCGCGATGCGCGATTCATCGAGCATCCTGATCATTATGGCGACGGTTGCCGCGGCAAACTGGTTCATGACCTTTGCCGGTATTCCGCAGGCCATCAGCCAGTTTGTTCTGGGCTATGTCGATAGTCCTGCGACCTTCCTGATTTTGATCAACCTGATGCTTCTGGCGGTTGGTCTGGTGCTTGAAGGGATTGCCGCCATGCTGGTGCTGGTGCCGATCCTGCATCCGATTGCGCTTAGCCTTGGCATCGACCCGACCCATTTCGGGATCATCGTGATCTTTAACCTGATGATCGGCCTGATTACGCCGCCGATGGGGCTGTGTCTGTTTGTTGCAGATGCGGTGGCCGGTGTCGGCATGGCACGGATGATCCGCGCCATCATGCCGTTCTTTATCGTCGAACTGATGGTGCTGCTGATCATCACCTTTGTTCCGGGCATTGTTACGTTCCTGCCCGATCTGTTTGGATTTTAGGATACCTGTCCATGTTGAAACTCGGTCTTATCGGTAAAGGCATTTCGCGGAGCCAGTCGGCGCGACTGCACGTGTTGCTGGGCCGTATGTGCGGTATGGATGTCACGTACGACTACCTCGACAGCGATGTGATCAAGGATTTCGATCTGATCAAGCAGCTGACCACCTGTGCGGAAACCGGCTATGCCGGGGTCAATGTGACCCACCCGTACAAAACAAGCGCGCGCAAACTGATTACACCGCGCAAACGCCTGCCCGAAGCTTTGGGGTCGGTGAACACCGTCGTCTTCCGTGAAGACGGCTGGCGCGGTGATAACACCGACTTTGTCGGTTTTATGCGCGGTTATCGTGGTCAGTTCGGCGATGCCAAGCCGGGCACGGTTTTGCAGATGGGGGCTGGTGGTGTCGGTCTGGCAACGGCGTTTGGCCTGCGCGGGCTTGGTGCGGACAAGATCCTGATTCATGACAAGGATGCGGCGCGGGGTGAGGAGCTGGTTGCGACGCTTGTTGCGGCTGATGCCAATGCGGCGTTTGTGGGGGAAGATGACCTGTCTGACGCGGTGCGGTCAGCTGATGGTTTGATCAACTGCACGCCAGTTGGCATGAACCAGTATCCGGGCTGCCCGTTTGATACCGATTTGTTTGGTGGCCAGAAATGGGCATTTGATGCGGTCTATACCCCGGTTGAAACCGCGTTCCTGCGCGCAGCGGCCAAATCAGGGATCGAAGTCATGACCGGCTTTGAACTCTTCTTCTTTCAGGGTATTGAAGCATTTGAAGTTTTCAGCGGGGCCGAAATTGATGCCGACGCTGCGAGGGACGAATACTTCAATGCCTATCCCGAGGCATTGACAGGCTAGGGGAAAGCACATGAGCAGCAACACAGTTGCCGAGACAGTTTATAACGAAATTCGCGACGACATTCTGTATGGCGAATTGCAGCCGGGCGTGAAGCTTAAGCTTGAGGCGCTGCGCCAACGTTATAGCGTCGGGGTCAACACGCTGCGCGAAGTGCTGAACCGGCTTGTGGCGTCGGGCTTTGTCTTTGTCGAGGGCCAGAAGGGCTTCCGCGTTGTGGAAACATCGCCGTCCAATTTCATGGAATTGACCGCGATGCGCCTGCTGCTTGAGCGCGATGGTCTGGCGGCCTCGATCAAGCATGGTGATGTGGAATGGGAGGCCCGTGTGGCCGCCGCCCATCACAAGCTGGCCGCTGTGGAAAAGCAGATGCTGCACGAAGACAATCGTGAACTGACCGTGCGCTGGAGCCAGTATGACCGGGAATTCCATCAGGCACTGATTTCGGCTTGTGGATCGAACCTGCATATGCGCCTGCATCACGAAATTTTCGATCAATTCCGCCGTTACGTGGTGATCGAACTCAAGACCCATGGTTTCCGTGCCCAGGAAATCATCGATGAGCATCGCGAAATTTGTGAGCTGTCCCTTGCACGGGACCTCGATGGCGCGATTGCCAAACTGACTGACCATATCGAAACCTATCGGCGGCGTTCACAGCATTGATCGGCGCGCGGGAACCCCGCGATTGCTGCATCCTTCTGTGAATGTCCCGGTGCCCCACATGCATCCCGGAGGGATAAAATGCTGACCTCAATTGCTACAGTTTCACTGTCGGGCGATCTTCAGGAAAAACTCGATGCCATTGCCGCCGCCGGCTTTGACGGGGTCGAGATTTTTGAAAATGACCTTCTGTCCTTTGACGGATCGCCAGAAGATGTTGGCAAAACAATCCGTGACCTCGGTCTGAAACTGGTCACCTTCCAGCCGTTCCGCGATTTCGAAGGGATGCCCGAACCCCAGCGTACCCGTGCGTTTGAGCGGGCCGAGCGCAAGTTTGACCTGATGGAAGAACTGGGCACCGACCTTTTGATGGTTTGCTCAAACGTATCGCCGCATTCCTTGGGCGGGCTTGATCGTGCGGCAAAGGATCTGGCGGAGCTTGGTGATCGTGCGGCCAAACGGGGGCTTCGCGTGGCGTTTGAGGCGCTGTCATGGGGCAAGCATATCAGCGACTACCGCGACAGTTGGGAAGTGGTACGTCGTGCCAATCACCCGAATGTGGGCTTGGTGCTTGATACCTTCCACATTATGGCGCGCAAGGTGCCGCTGGATGCGATTTCATCCATCCCGGGGGATAAGATTTTCCTGGTGCAGGTGGCTGATGCCCCGATCCTTGAAATGGATGCCCTTTCCTGGAGCCGCCATTTCCGCTGCTTCCCGGGGCAAGGGGATTTCCCGCTTGATGAGTTCATGCGCAACCTTGCCATGACCGGCTATGACGGGCCGCTGTCGCTTGAGATTTTCAACGACCAGTTCCGGTCAAGCTCGACCAAAAGCGTTGCCAAGGATGGCTTGCGCTCCCTGATCTATCTTGGGGACGGGGTTGAAGGCGTGAAGGTCGGCGAAAAAGCCACCGAACTGCCGCCCAAGGCCCATGCCAAGGAAGTCGGCTTTGTCGAGTTCGCGGTTGAAGAAGAAAATGCCGAGAAGCTTGCGACGCTTTTTGCAGCCCTTGGCTTTGAAAAACGCGGCAGCCACAAATCCAAGGCGGTGACGTGGTGGAAGCAGGGTGACATCAACCTTGTGATCAATTGCGACAAGGATGGCTTTGCGCATTCCTATAACATCGTGCATGGCCCGTCGGTATGTGCGGTCGGCCTTAAGGTCGATGATGCCAAGGCGACCATGGATCGTGCGCAGTCGCTTCTGGCCGCACCGTTCAGTCAGGCGGTCGGCGAAGGCGAAATTGAAATGCCGGCCATTCGCGGCGTCGGGGGCAGCCTTGTTTACTTCCTTGATGATCATAGCGAGCTTTCGCGCATCTGGGATGTCGAGTTTGAACCCGAAAAGGGCGCGGATGCAGATAGCGGGAAGGCGAAACTGAGCAAGGTCGACCATGTTTCATACTCAATGCAGTATGAGGAAATGCTGACCTGGCTTTTGTATTTCACCTCGATCTTTGATCTGGGCAAAATGCCGACCCTTGATATTCCTGATCCGGGCGGACTGGTGCAAAGTCAGGTGGTGCAAAGCGATGCGGTGCGTTTGATCCTGAACGGTTCGCAAAGCCCGCATACCCAGCATTCCCAGTTTCTCAATGAATTCTTTGGCAGTGGGGTGCAGCATCTGGCCTTTGCCAGCGATAATATATTTGCATCCGTTGATTACTGCACGGCGCATGGGGTCGAAATCCTGCCGATTCCGGAAAACTATTATGACGATATCGAAGCGCGTTTCGGGCTGGAGCCGGAACTGCTTGATCGTTTGCGTGCGCGCAATATTCTCTATGATCGTGACGATGAAGGTGAATATTATCAGGCCTATACACGTACCTTCGCCAATCGATTCTTCTTTGAATTGGTGGAGCGTCGTGCGTATCGTGGCTTCGGGGCGGCAAATGCGCCGATCCGGCTGGCATCCCAGACGCGGATGAACCGCCGCAAGTAAAGCGGTGATGTGACCACAAGGCCCAAGCGCATAAAGGCGGGAAACAAGGAAATGAGCGTGCAGGAAATTCTTGTCATTAACGGACCGAACCTGAACCTTTTGGGGCAGCGGCAGCCGGAAATCTATGGCTATGACACATTGGCCTCGATTGAGGAAAAGTGTGCGGCTCTTGCCAAGGAGCTCGGCGTTTCGGTAAGGTTTGGCCAGTCCAACCACGAAGGCGCGATCATCGATATGATTCACGAAGCGCGTGAGAAATCGGCCGCCCTGATCATTAATGCAGGCGCTTATACCCATACCTCGATCGCCATTCATGACGCGCTCAAGACCTTTGAGGGCTATATCATTGAGCTGCACATTTCCAACCCGCATGCCCGTGAGGAATTTCGCCATACCAGCTGGATCAGTTCGGTTGCGGATGCGGTGATGGCCGGTGCCGGTGCCTATGGGTATGAGCTGGCAACCCGCCTTGCGGCGGAGAAAATTAAGGCGGCCTGATCGGGCTGGTGTTTATTCAATCAAATCTCGATTGAAGGCGCCATTTTATCGATCTAAGCGGTTTGAATAATTGCAACGCGCGATTGTTCGGATCAAAAGAAAGGCGGCCATTGGCCGCCCTTTTTATTGGCTTGAATGTCCGGGGTCAGACCGAGCTTCGTGAGCGCAGGGCAGCGGCTAATGTGCCGTCATCCAGATAGTCCAGCTCACCGCCGACCGGCACGCCATGGGCAAGGCGGGTGACTTTGACGCCGGTCTCCATCAGCCGTTCGGTGATGTAATGTGCTGTGGTCTGGCCATCGACCGTGGCATTGGTAGCAAGGATCACCTCAGAGACGCTATTTTCGCGCACGCGGTTAACCAATTGATCGATTTTAAGGTCATCCGGCCCAATACCATCAAGTGGCGACAGGGTGCCGCCCAGCACATGATAGCGTCCCTTGAACGACGCGCCGCGTTCCAGGGCCCAAAGGTCCTGAACTTCCTCGACCACGCAGATGATGTCCGAGCTGCGGTTCTGATCGGCACAGATGTGGCAGGGATCGGTGACATCGATATTGCCGCAATTGGTACAGGTCGTCATGACCTCGGCCGTGGCATGCAGGGCATCGGCCAGCGGGATCATAAGCGTCTCGGGTTTCTTGAGCATCTGCAAAACCGCACGCCGAGCGGAGCGCGGCCCAAGGCCGGGCAGGCGTGAAAGCAGCTTGATCAGATTTTCAATTTCCCGTCCGGTCATATATCCAAATTCTTTATCAATAATAGTCTTCATTATTGAGGAGAGGTTTCCATCTTTCCATAGAATGGCTTGCCTCTTATAAACTCTATAAAGTGGACGAATTTATTAGGAGGCTTCACTTTCCATCGATTGTGGACCCATTCCAAATGCTCATAAATAGTCATGCGATGCCGTCCATCGCGGAGTTGCCAGATATATTTCTGACAGCAGGAATACAGTGCCAAGTATGTACCACGTTCACTGTCTTTGATTAATTTCTCGTCGAAATCACCATTTCGGAGTCCGGCACAAACAAACTCATAATGATTTAGGATATCTCTGAAATTTTTGCGCAAGTCTTCATCTTCGCCGTTCAGTATCTCTTCGGGACAAGATCCGGACTTAAGGTAAGGTGCAATTTTTGCTCGTGCTGCAAGAAAGTCTCTATTGAAATTGGCCTGTAACATTACATTTATAGTGTGCTGTTTCTTGGCAAGATTTCGAGATCTTCGCGCTGTGTACAGCCAGCCTGCTGTTGCACTGGCAGCACCGATCAGAATTGCAATCTCAGGCGGCATACGACGATTCCAGATTAAGGATACAAATAAAATTTGTGGAAATTTACGCTGTTTGGAGTATAGTAAGTAATCCTCATCAATTTCAACTAGAGGTGATTCCGAAATGTTCATTGAAACTGATCCTGGCTTCTAATCCAGAGAATTTGGACTAGATCGTAGAACCACCAGAAAGGGCGGCCAGTGCCGCCCTTTGTCGTATTTGTTGTTTGTTTAGTTGATCAGAACGGCAGTTTGAAGCCTTCTGGCAGGTCCATGCCGCCGGTGACGTCCTTCATCTTGTCCTGAACAGCGGCCTCGACCTTGACCTTGGCGTCGTTATAGGCGGCAACGATCAGGTCTTCGAGGACTTCGGTGTCTTCCGGGTCGACGATGCTTTTATCAAGCGAAAGGCCGCGCATTTCGCCTTTGCCATTGAGCATCACCTTGATCATGCCGGCACCGGACTGGCCTTCGATTTCAAGTTCAACCAGTCCTTCTTGCATTTCCTGCATTTTGGACTGCATCTGCTGGGCCTGTTTGAGCATCCCTGCAAGGTTCTTCATAGCTCGTCGTCTCCTTCGAGATAAAATGCGTCATCATATACGGAACCGCTTTCGTCCTCTTCACCTTCGGATACTTCCTGTCCGGGTGGCAGATGGACGGCCACGATTTTTGCTTTGGGTAAACCATCAAGAATGGCCCGGACCAGCGGATCTTGTGAGGCATCTGCCTTGCGCTGTTCCAGGGCTTCGAGTTCCTGTTCCTTAAGGGTTGGTGCGCCTTCTTCGCGCTCCGAGACGCTGACCAGCCAGCGATGACCCGTCAGGCCATTAAGCGCCTTGATCAGTTTGGGCGACAGGTCCGACCCCGCCCCGCGTGCCGGGCGAAATTCAATGCGACCCGGTTCATACTTCACCAGATGCATATAGTTTTTGACCTGCATGGCAAGACCGGTGGTTTCACGATCCTTGCCCAGCAGTTCCGCAACTTCTTCAAACGTTTCGGGCATCTTGGCATAGACAGGCTGTTCGACCTGTTCGGGTTCGCCAAGCGGGTCCGGGCGACGTTGTGCAACCGCAGATGCACCTCCGCCATTCACGACCTGCATGCGCGGGCCTGGCCCACCACTGCCGCCGTTGCCACCATTGCCGCCACCACCTTGGGGGGCGCCTCCGCCATTGCCGGCATTGTTCATGTCCTGACGGAGCTTCTTGATCAGATCGCCCGGCGGCGGCATTTCTGCGGCATACGCCAGACGGATCAGGATCATTTCAGCGGCCTGAATGGGGGATGGCGCAATGCGCGTTTCTTCAAGGCCCTTGAGCAACATCTGCCAGGCGCGGGTCAATTGCGGCATGGCAAGCTTGGCGGCGATTTCCTTGCCACGTTCGCGTTCGATCTGTGACACGCCCGGATCATTGGCGGCATCGGGTGAGAGCTTCACGCGGGTCAGCCAATGGGTCAGGTCGAGCATATCCTGCAGCATGACCGGCGGATCACCGCCAAGGGCATATTGCGCACCCAAAAGTTCAAGGGCCTCGTTGATTTCGCCCTTCATGGTGAAATCAAACAGATCGAAAATCCGCGAACGGTCCGAAAGACCGAGCATGTCACGCACTTGTTGCGTGGTGACCTTGCCAGCGCCATGCGAAATCGCCTGATCAAGCAGGCTCATGCCATCACGCACCGACCCATCGGCCGCACGGGCGATCAGGGTGACGGCTTCTTCTTCGATCTCGGCATTTTCAAGCCCGGCAATGCGGGTATAGTGGGCTGCCAGTTCATCGGTCTGAACACGGCGCAGGTCAAACCGCTGACAACGCGATAATACCGTGATCGGAATTTTGCGAATTTCGGTGGTGGCAAAGATGAACTTCACATGCTCTGGCGGTTCTTCCAGCGTTTTCAAAAGCGCGTTGAACGCACTTTTCGAGAGCATGTGCACTTCATCGATGATGTAGATCTTGTAGCGGGCCGAGGTCGGGCGATACCGCACTCCTTCGATCAGCTCGCGAATGTCATCAACACCGGTGCGTGACGCGGCATCCATTTCCAGCACATCAACATGGCGGTCTTCGGCAATCGCACGGCAATGCTCGCAGACACCGCATGGCTCGATCGTCGGGCCGCCATTGCCATCTGCGCCAATACAGTTCAGCGCACGGGCAATGATACGCGCCGTCGTGGTTTTACCGATCCCGCGCACCCCGGTCAGGATAAAGGCATGCGCCAGTCGCCCACTTTCAAGCGCGTTTGACAGCGTCTTGACCATCGGCCCATGGCCGATCAGTTCATCAAAGGATTTCGGGCGGTATTTGCGCGCAAGAACCTGATATTCGTTTTTGGCTTCTGGTTCGGCCACAGCAGCGGGCGCGGTTGTTTGCGCACCATCAACTGACTCGGTTGACGTCGGTTCACCTTCTGTCGCTGTTTCGCTCGCGGTCTCGATCTGATCGCTCATTCATCCGGTCCGGACTGTTTTAATTCTCAGTTGGTTTTAGCAGCTTCGAAGCCCGATGGGAAAGGCCAAGTGGGAAATTTCCCATACAAAAACCCATCTGCCGGTGAATGTCAGGGGCATGGCAATTATCAGCGATTTCAAAGGGAGAAATGAAAGGGTGAGAGACTGAACAGCGACCCGGAAAAACTCGTTACGGCTGCTACCTTCCGGTCCTGACCGGGTTGGCGAGCGGTCCGTCCACTGCCAGCCTCTCGCCCCCTATATCGCGCAAAGATCGGTAGAACGCAAGCGTTGGCTGGGATTTTTTCTGTGTTCAAGCAATCGTGGCTTTTGGCAGGCCGTTGCGCACGTTAATGTCGTCATCCGTCACCACAGGAAATATCGGCGATCCCATGGGTTTGGTCGATATTTGCCAAAAAGAATTTTGGGAAAACCACTGCCATGAACAGGCTTTTTTATGAATCTGTCGATCTTGATCGCGATGCCGTGTTGCGCAAGCGCGATGACTGGCAACAGGTTCTGTTGGCCGAGGAGTCGTTGCGTATCCTGATCTGTCATGCGGGCGATCCGCTCTTTGCATGGCCCGAAGACATGGATGCCCATGAACTGGTGGTGCTCGGCGCCCCGGCGGTTCCGCATCTCGATGTTGATCTGCATGGTGGGCAGTGGATTTACCTTGGCCGCGATGAAAGTGGGCCGGTGATTGCGGTCGATATCGCGCCGGTGGTTTCTGATCGCGACGAAGCGGTGCGGAAACTGGGCGGCGGGTTTGGTGACATGCGCACCCGTATGGCCAATCTTTCCATTGATGAGGCGGGCCTTGCCGCGCAGGCGCGCGCCATTTTCCACTGGCATCAGGGCCATCAGTTTTGCGGGGCGTGCGGCCATCCCAACCTGGTGGCAGAGGCGGGATATCGTTTGCAATGCAGTAATCCCGATTGTGGCAAATCGCATTTCCCGCGCACCGATCCGGCCGTCATCATGCTGATCCATCATCAGGATCATGTGTTGCTGGCCCGGTCGCCACAATTCCTGCCCGGGATGGTGTCGGTGCTGGCGGGCTTTGTTGAACCGGGTGAAACCCTTGAACAGGCGGTCGCCCGTGAGGTGTTCGAGGAAGTCGGGATCAAGATCAAGCGACCACAATATGTCGCATCCCAGCCCTGGCCATTTCCGGGATCGTTGATGCTGGGCTTCGTGGCTGAGGCCGAAACGACCGAGCTTGTGCTCGACAATGACGAGATCGAATTTGCCATGTGGGTGCATCGCGATGATGTGCCGAGCCTTCCCGAAAAAGGCATTAATTTGCCACGACCGATATCAATTGCCCGCTTCCTTCTGGAAAACTGGTGCGCACGACGCATATAGTTCTAAAGATTACTTTGTCATCGTCCTATTGCGATGGCGCCGCTGTTGTGGATGAGGTTGATGTTTGGGAAAACTTTGGTAGCGATACGTTTTCTGTGCCACGTGGCTTTAACAGGCTTCGTCGCAGGTATGGCTATAATTTTGTTCGGCGTACTGTCGGCAAAGGCTAACGAGCCTGTTCGGATCAAGGTCGGAGCCTATGAATATAGCGATGTGTTTTTCTATGAAAATGGCCAGCCAAGAGGAATTGCCCCGCAACTTATTGATATTATTAACGAGTTTCAGAAAGACTACGAATTCAGACTCGTAGAAACGTCATCCCGTCGGCGTTATGAAGACCTTATGAGTGGCGAGTTTGATCTTATTCTCCTAGATAGTGAGAAATGGGAATGGCATTCATTTGATGTCCAGTTTTCAGATACGCTTTTGATCGAAAGCGATCTGTATGTCGCCCTTGCCGGTGGAGAGGACCCACAGGTTCTGTTCTCCGATGTGCTTCGCTATCCAATATTGTGTGTGCTTGGTTTTCATTACAGTTTTGCTGATTTTAATGCCGATCCGGCATTTCTTGAGGCAAACTATGATGTCTTGCTGCGCTATAATGAACAGGATGTTCTAAACGGACTGCTGGCCGGTGAAGCACCGATCGGCGTCATCTCTGCCGGATTCCTGACTACAAAGTTCAATGAACACCCCGAACTGATTGACAAGTTGGTGTTCAGTGTGATGCCAGATGCGCGATATGATCTTGTGTCTGTGCTGTCCGGTAAATCGGCAATATCGCCTGAAACATTCAATCAATTGATTGCTAAGCTAAAGGACAGTGGGGTTGCAGATCATCTATGGCAACACCACCATTCCGATTTGCCCGGATAGGGGGGACGCCAAGTGCATTTAGTCTAGTGGCGGAATGCGGGCGACGACATTACGGCGCAGGGCGTCTGGGCGTTCACGCCAGGCAACAATCCCCTTTTCGCTTTCGGCATATTTTGACGCCAGTTCGCACAGGTCATCAATCATGCTGTCGGGGTCGACATTGCCATAAACATATCCCCATTTGCCCGATCCATTCAGCGCAACCGAACAGCCCGACTTGCAATTGGTCAGGCATTCAACCGGTTTGAGATCAAATGGCAAATCACGCGTCGCACAAAGTTCCTGTATGCGATCAAACAGTGTCTGACCATGCCGCGGGTTGCTTGGTGCATCGGCGTTTGAAGCGGTGCAGGTCGTGCAGATATTCAGGCGTGGTTTGGTCGTCATGCGCGTGGGTCTATCCGGGATATGTTGATTTTGAGACGGTGCAGGGCGCGCATCCAATCAGCTTGCTGCGGGTTTGGTCAAGTCATCTTCAAACTGATGGGCGACATATTTCTGAATGGCACTGGCAAGCTGACGATTAACCAGCGGATGGGCATCATCGGCCAGCATCACGGCAACCCCGACTGCCGGAAGCGGCGGGAAGCCATCACGGGCATCGAGGATTTTAAATTCGTCCGTCACGCTGGCCGCGGCAAGGGCGGCAACCCCGAGGCCATCGCGCACCAGATGAAGCATCGATGCCGCCTGACGCGAGGTGGCATAAAGGTTGAACGCGCGATTGGATTTCGAAAAGGCATCAATCGCCCAAGCATGGAATTTGCAGTCCTCAGCCGGAAGCACAAGCGGCAGGGGATCAAGATGATGCTGATTATGGACCGGCGAGGTTACCCAGACACCCGGTTCGTGGCGCAGGAAATAACCTTCTTCGCCTTTTTCCGACCGGCTGATGATCGACAGATCAAGTTCGCCCTGATCAAGCATCCGGCGCAGAAGGATTGTCGGATTGACCGATACAAAAAAGCGCGCGCTGGGATGCACGGCACTGATGGCGCGCAGAACAATTGGCAAAATCTTTTGCGCGTAATCATCCGGGCAGCCGATGCGGATCGGGCGGGTGGCTTCCTGGGAGCGCAACTGTCCCATCGCCTCGTCCGTCAGGCTGAGGATCCGACGGGCATAGCCGACAAAGGTGATGCCTTCGTGGGTCAGTTGCACATTGCGTCCGTCACGTTCGAACAGCTTGTTCTCAACCAGTTCTTCCAGACGTTTCATCTGCATGGAAAAGGCCGACGGCGTGCGACCAATGCGGTCGGCCGCCCGGTTAAAGCTGCCGCATTCGGCAAAGGCGACAAAGCTTCTGAGCAGGTCGGAATCCATGGGGTCTCCTTTGATCAGAAAATTTGATCAAGAATGTTGAACAATAAGGTCAAAACTATTCGATTGTCGGATCGCGATCCAGCGGCAAATATCAAACCCGGCCGGCCAATGCAGTTATCGAGTGTTCTCAACGCATGTGCCACAAGGATTATCACAATGATTTTGAATGACTATTTGATGTCGGGGAACGGCTATAAAGTCCGTTTGATGCTTTCGATACTGGGTCAAAAGTTCGAATATATCGAACGCGACATCATGAAAGGCGAAACCCGCACACCGGAATACCTGGAAAAGGTCAATCCGAACGGCAAAATTCCCGCACTTGTCCTTGATGACGGCCGGAGTTTGGCCGAAAGCAACGCGATCCTGATCTATCTGGCTGAGGGGACCAATTTCATCCCCGAGGACGCCTATGAGCGGGCGGATATGATGAGCTGGCTGTTCTTTGAACAGTATGACCATGAACCAAATGTCGCTGTTCTGATTTCCTGGTATGAAATCAAGGGCCTGCCGGACCATGCCGACATTCTCGAGCCGATGAAGCAGGCCGGGGCCAGGCGTGCGCTTGATTTGATGGAAAAACGTCTTTCAGGTCATAACTGGCTGGTGGGTGAGTCGCTGACCATTGCCGATATCTCGCTTTATGCCTACACGCATCGGGCAGAGCTTGGCAAAATCAGCCTTGAACCGTATCCCGGCATCCGTGCGTGGCTTGATCGCATGGCGGCCGTTCCGGGCTATGTGCCGATTACCTGGACGCCGTAAATCCAAAAAAGCAGCCACCACAAACAGGAATTTCGCCCAAGGTCGGGGGAAGTCGGGGAAGGGTTTCCCTGCCTGTGGTGGCTGAGTACCCTGACGTGACTAAGGGGAACGTCAGGGTGGCGGTACGCGGACTAGGCCGTTTTCAGAAGCTTTTCGGGTAAAAGCGGATCGGTCTGGGCGGCGGAACTGCGCGCTTTGAAACGCGCAAAGGCATTTTCGACATGGGGCGCATCACCCAGCATTTCCGGTCCCCCGGGCATCGCCATCAGATAATGGATCATCGGCATGATCATCATGTCGGGGATGGTGAAACGGTCGCCAAAAAGCCAGCCATCGGCGTAGGCCGCGTTCAAGACCTGCAAGTCATAGCGGATGTGATCGGCCATCTTGTTCATCTGGATGGCAAAGCCCGGATCATGACGTTTGGCGTCCTCGGCAAAGACCATCGGAATGACGAAGTTGCGGATGATGTCCTGATCCAGCCGGGTCATGGCAAGGCTGATCCACTGATTCATGCGCGCAATCTTTTGGGCACTTACCGGGCGCAGAAGCGGTCCCGGAAAGTTATCGTCGATATAGCGGCAAATGGCCGCAGTTTCATACAGAACAAAAGACCCATGAGTCAGGACCGGCACCTTGCCAAACGGGTTGTTTTGCAAAAGCTCGGACGTTGGCGGATGGCCGGGCGTCTGGACGTTGCGACTGCTGAACTCAAAGGCGATTTCCTTTTCAAGGCAGGCGATACGCACAGTTCGGGTCAGGCTGCTGCGCGGCATTCCGATGATTGTGATATCCGACATGACAAGCTCCAAGGGTGACGACATGAACTTGCAGACAGGATTACGTTGCTCATAATATGTTCAAGAACATATTATCTGGGTGTGTCATGGTGGCGCTGTTGACCAACCAGACATCCGATGACGTGATGGAGTTCGAAATGCCCTATGCGCCGACACACAAAGCCAAAACCCGCATTCGCATCGTCAATGCGGCGAGTGCGCTTTTTAAAAAATACGGCTTTGAAAACATCACGATTGATCAGGTGATGGCGGGGGCGGGACTGACACGCGGCGGGTTTTATGCGCATTTCAAGAACAAGGAAGACTTGTTTGTTGCCTGTGTTGAAAATGGCATGTCGCTTTTGTCATCGCCGGTGCTGGCAAAATTGCGCAAGGCCGAGTTGTCGGGCAGTGACTGGGTGACGTCCTTTGCCGAGCTTTATCTGTCGCGGGTGCATATTGACAACCCGGACCTTGGCTGTGCCTTGCCGACATTATCGACAGAGGTCTCGCGGTCCGGTGACCCGGCACGTGCCGCGTTCTCAAAACTGATTGATCAGGCGTCAGGAAAGCTTGCCTGGAAACTGGCAAAGGAAGATGGCGTGCCGGGCATGGATAAACCCGTGCCGGTGGATGGTGAAACAAGGCTTCCCGATGTTCCGGAAGACTATCGCACAGAAGCCACATCCATGTTGGCGATGATGGTCGGCGCGGTTGTGTTAAGCCGTGCTGTCGATCACGACACGTCCGAAGATATCCTGAGCGCGACGCGCAATACGATCCTGCAATCGCGCGACCGGTTGCCAGCAAAGGCCGATCAGAAAACCGGCTGATCAGTCGTAAAAACCTGACAGGATTTCGCCGTAGATTTTCACAAGGTTTTCGATGTCATCGACCATGGCGTGCTCATCGACCTTGTGCATGCTTTGCCCGACCAGGCCGAATTCTGCGACCTCGGTGTATTTCTGAATAAATCGCGCATCGGATGTGCCGCCGGTCGTGCTCATTTCCGGGCGCTTGCCGGTGACTTTTTCCGAGGCATCGGCAATCAGGTTGGCGAGCTTGCCTGGATTGGACAGGAATGCTTCGCCGGAAACCTTGACCTTGAGGTCATGCGCGCCGGCATGCTCGGCACAGACATCCTCAATCCATTTTTTAAGATCCGCACCCTTGTGCTGATCATTAAAGCGGATGTTGAACGCCGCACTGACCTTGGCGGGAACGACATTGGTTGCGGCATTTCCGGCATCAACCGTTGTAATTTCAAGGTTGCTGGGCTGGAAATGTTCGGTGCCCTGATCGAGTTCGCGGGAATTCAGGACGTCAAGCGTCTTGATCATGCGCGGGACCGGGTTGTCGGCCAGATGCGGATAGGCGACGTGGCCCTGTGCGCCATAAACCGTCAGCCAGCCGGTGATCGATCCGCGGCGGCCGACCTTCATCATCTCGCCAAGATATTTCGGGTTGGTCGGTTCGCCCACCAGACAGGCATCGAATTTCTCGCCTTTCTGATCGCACCATTCGACCAGTTTGACCGTGCCGTTGATCGCATCGGCTTCTTCATCGCCGGTGATCAGGAACGAGATGCTTTCATCAAAATCCGGATGGGCGGCAAGGAATGCATCCACGCCGCCAACAAAGCAGGCGATGCCGGTTTTCATATCCACCGCACCACGGCCAAACAGACGACCATCAATGACTTCGCCTCCGAACGGATCGACCGTCCAGGCAGCACTGTCGCCAGCAGGCACAACATCGGTGTGACCGGCAAAGCAGAAATTGCGGCCCTTGGTACCAAGGCGGGCATAGAGATTGTCGATGGCGTCACTGCCATCACCCTCAAAAACCTTGCGCTTGCACTCAAAGCCGCGTGCCTCCAGCGCCTTTTGCAGCACATCAAGCGCGCCTTCATCAGCCGGGGTGACCGACGGGCAGCGGATCAGGGATTGTGCAAGTTCAAGCGCGGTGGACATTGGCAGTCTCATCTTTGTGGGCGGTCGGAAAATGCGGAAAAGGGCAAAACGGACTGGCCGTTTTGCCCCTTATAAATCATTGCGAAGTGCGGTGACAGAAATCAGTCGCGCAGCAGTTCGTTGATCGAGGTTTTCGAGCGGGTCTTTTCATCAACGCGTTTGATGATGACCGCGCAATACAGGCTCGGTCCCGGGGTTCCATCCGGAAGCGGCTTGCCCGGAATGCTACCCGGAACGACGACCGAGTAGGCCGGAACACGACCAACAAAGGTCTCGCCGGTGGTGCGGTCGATGATTTTGGTCGATGCGCCGATGAAGACACCCATCGAAATGACGGCCCCTTCTTCGACAATCACGCCTTCAACGATTTCCGAACGTGCGCCGATAAACGCATTGTCTTCGATGATGACCGGGCCGGCCTGAAGCGGCTCAAGCACGCCGCCGATGCCCGCACCACCCGAAAGGTGAACGTTCTTGCCAATCTGGGCGCAGGAACCAACGGTTGCCCAGGTATCAACCATGACGCCGGTATCAACATAGGCGCCAAGGTTTACGAAGGACGGCATCAAAACGGTGCCCGGTGCAACATAGGCCGAACGGCGCACGATGCTGCCCGGAACGGCGCGGAAGCCGGCTTCCTTGAATTCGGCGTCGCTCCAACCTTCGAATTTGGACGGGACCTTGTCCCACCAGTTGGTATTTCCGCCCGGACCACCTGCGATGGTGGTCATGTCATTGAGACGGAAAGACAGCAGGACCGCCTTTTTGGCCCACTGATTGACAACCCATTTGCCGTCAATCTTTTCGGCAACGCGCAGTTTGCCGGAATCCATGGCGCCAAGCGCCTGTTCAACAGCCTTGCGGATTTCGCCCTGGGTGGCGGAATTGATTTCGTCGCGGTTTTCCCATGCGACGTTGATCACGCCTTCAAGCTCGGTTGTGTTCATTTTTCGAAGGTCCTTGCGGTCAGCCAAAATTGCGTCGGCGGAGAATGGTCAAACCCGGCCATGAAGTCAACTCCGCCAGTTTACGTAGAAATGCCTGTTTCAGGCAGATTTCCGTCCCTGATCCCTTTCGCCCATCTATCCCGTTTGGGCGCGCGATAGAAATAGCCGATCACAGGGCCAAGCTCAATCCTGGAACGATGACAAATTGGCCTTTTGCGCCGGGTTTGCCTACACCCCGTTGGAAAGACCGCGCAAGAAGCCGACAAGGTCATCGGTTTCATGGTCGATGCGCGGATCATCGCGCCCATCCTGTGCCCATTCGATATCGGTATGCACCCAGACCGTGGTCATGCCCATATCCTTGGCCGGCAGAAGGTTCTTGGCCATGTCTTCGAAATAGACAGCCCGGGTCGGGTCAATGCCATCGCGCGCCAAAAGCAGGTCATAGGGTTCCTGCTTGGGCTTGGGGATGTAATCGGCATCGACAATGTCAAAGATGGTTTCGAAATGATCGGAAATGCCCAAGCGATCCATCACCCGTTCGGCATGGCCGCGCGATGCATTGGTGAAAATCAGTTTGCGTCCGGGAAGCTCATCAAGCGCGCTGGCAAGATCCGGGGACGGAGCCACGACCGACAGATCAATGTCATGGACCTTGGCCAGATAATCCGCCGGGTCGATTTCATGTTCGGTCATCAACCCACGCAAGGTGGTGCCATAACGATGGAAATAGTCCTTTTGCACACGATAGGCTTCCTTGGCTTCAAGCTTTAGCGCATCGCGAACATATTGCCCGATCAGATCGGAAACCTGCGAAAACAGGTTGCACGCCGCCGGATACAGCGTGTTGTCGAGATCAAAGATCAGCACGCTGTCATCATCAACGCGGGGCAATGCGGATGTACGTTTCGGGGCGGTGGTCATGAGCAGGGGCCTTCCGGAATGTGCATGGGGGGTCGTGCGCGCGAGCGCGCCGACCTTTGTAAGCGATCCTTACGGTCTTGCAAACCATCAGGATCACCCGGTGGTCTTTGCGCGGTCATTTGATCTTTGAGGATGCAAAAGGGCGTTGGGATTTGGCCTTTGACGTCTGGTCTAGGCGCGATTATCCGTTCGCATAGGAAATTGCGGTTTGTAAAACCCTTGTTAAGCAGAAGCGGCGAAAATGACCGAAAGCCATTAAGGCAATCAGGGTGGTTTCCATGTTCGGGGGAAGGGGAAATCGCTTTTAGATCCGGGCAGCGTGAGAGGGTGCATTGGAGAAAGTTTTAAAGGCTCGAACAACCGAACTGCGGAACGAGCGAAACCGTTTTGCCGCATTGGCGTTTGTGTGGGGGGATCTTCTTCTTGAGCTGGATGGGGATCTTCGCATTGTTTTTGCATCCGGCGCGTCAGACGGAATTCTGGGCCATCGCCCACAAGACCTTGCAGGGACATCTTTCACCCAGTTTCTGGCAAAGCAGTATCGTCCGCTTGTAACCGAGATGTTGCAGGTTGCGCGTCGGCGCGGGCGGATGGACAATATTCAGGTCCGCTTTGACCAGAAGGGCGACATGCTAAGCCCGCCGGTTTCCATGAGCGGCTATTTTCTGCCTGATCTTGGCGATCATTTCTTTGTCGCCCTTCGTGTGGCGGTCAATAGCCTGTCACCTGATGTTGCGGCCGCCCTTCAGCGCGATAATGCAACCGGACTTCTTGATGAGGAAAGCCTTTCAAAGGTCGTGACCGAACGCCTTGTTGCCCAACGTGAAACCGGGGCGGAGCATAAATTCACCCTGATGACGCTCGATGCCTTTGATCCGCTGTGTGAGCGGATGAAGCAGGTTGAACGGGCCGAGCTTATGGCAAGTGTCGGGGCGTTTTTGCGTGCCCATTCGGTGGCCGGTGATACGGCCGGACGCTTGGGCAAAGAGCAATTTGGCATGTTGCACCGCCCGGATGTTCCGATTGGCGAACTTGAAAACCGCATTTCCGAATGCGTGCGCGATGCCGATCCGGCTGGGGTCGGCACCAAGGTCAGTTCCACCGTGACCGATTTTACCGCCGAACTTATTCCGCCGGGTGATCTGGCGCGCGGGGTTTTGTATTCCATCCGGCGTTTCTGTGATCGTCAGGAACACAGTTTTACCTTTTCGCGCCTGTTGGGGCAGGCCGACAATCTGGTCAATAGTACCTTTTCGGCGATGCAGGATTTCGGCACGCGGATCGATCAATTGAAATTTGATACGGTCTATCAGCCGATCGTGCGTCTGCCGACAGCCGAAATCCACCATTTCGAGGTCCTTGTCCGGTTCTATGATGATGACGGCAAACTGATCCCGACCCAGGAACTGGTCAATTTCGCCGAGCAGGTCAATCTGGTGCACCGGCTTGATCTGGCCATGCTGCGCCGGAACCTGAAATGGATCAGATCGCAGCTTGATCTGGGGATTACGGCCCGCGTAGCGGTCAATGTTTCCGGACATTCATTGGAAAACCCGGATTTCTGCCGGTCGGTGATTGCGTTGTTTGAGCGCAATCGCGATACCCTTGGTCAATTGATGCTTGAGATCACCGAAACCGCGGAAATCACCGATATTGATACGGCAGCCAAATGGATTGCCCAGTTCCGCGAATTCGGGATCGAGATCTGCCTTGATGATTTCGGTACTGGCGCGTCGAATTTCCGATATCTGAGTGCAATGGACATTGATTATGTCAAGATTGACGGGGAATCGATCCGGCAATCCACCAAAACGGCCAAGGGATTGGCCTTCCTGCGTTCGCTGGTTGATCTGTGCCACGATATCGATGTCGAGGTTGTTGCCGAAATGATTGAAACCGATAAGATGCGCGACCTCGTCACCAAGGCGGGGTTTGATTTCGCGCAAGGCTATCTGTTCGGAAAGCCTGAAACCGATATCACGCTTTATTGGCGCGATGCGATTTTCAGGCGCTAGGCCAGCATCGTCCAAGAGCGTCATCCATGATGAGTGTCCCGGCCGTCTGGACGTGATGATGATTGCGCGCGGTCAGTCCTGTAAGGGATCAATCTCTTCGTTGAAGACACCGTATCTTGCGAGAATGCGGTCATAAATGCCGTTTTCGCGAATTGCGACAAGACCGGCATTAAGTTCGCGCATCAGGGCTTTCGGGTTTTTGGCCTTGCGCGAGATGCAGGAAAAATACGGATTGTTGGAAATCACTTTGGACCGGATCAGCTCACGATCGCCAATTTTGCGATCTGCCTTGTGGAGCTGGAAATCCATTGGCGCCTTATAGGACAGCGCGACATCCAGTCGCCGTGACAAAAGCATATCAAGCAATGTAGCCTCGCCGTTCACAACCAGGACATCCAGTCCGGCTTCGCGTGCGCTGGCCTCAAGGCTATAGCCATTGACGACGCCGATGGTCATGTTTTTGGCATCTGCAATTTTTTCAAGCCCGCCAAGGGCGCTGTCACCGATGGCATAAAACGCGACGCGGACATGGCCGAGCAGATAGGAATAAAAAAGGTCTTCCTCGCGTTCAGGCAGGTAGCTACATGAACAAAGCCCATCGACCTGCCCGGTGCGGGCCAGGAAATAGGCGCGCTGCCACGGATAGAACGGGGTGATCAGGGTGATATGGCGGGTGGCAAATGCTGCGCGCAGCACTTCGATGTCATAACCGGGCAAGGGCGCGTTCGAGGCAATCTTTGATGGCGGGAAGGGATTGCAGGCCAATGTGACGGTCGGCTGGTTGCCAGCCGGCGGGATCAGGGAATTCTGGGCAGATGCCGGATTGGTCGTGCCAAACACGAACAGGGCGCAAACGATCAGTGCGATAAAGGTTGCCATTGCGCACAGCATTTGGCGCCGGTCAATCGCGCGGCGGTGCAAATGGCAATCCTGAGAACGTTCGGCCCAACTCATCGCGATCGTGTTTGAACTATTCCAAAAAAATCAACGAGATCAAAATGCTATCACGTTTTACGTGTGATGTAAGAGTTGAATCGTGTCAGGGTGGTCGTCAATCAAGGCGCGATAAATGAAAAGGCCGGTGATGAACACCGGCCTTTTGCAAGAAAAACGTTCGATATACGCGCCGATTATTCGGCGGCTTTGACTTCCGCGCTGTTGCGGATTGCCGCTTCGCGGACGTCGCCCGTGACATGTTCTTCGAACTTCGCGAAGTTCTTTTCGAACAGGCCGGTCAGGTTGGCAGCAGCCTTGTCATAGGCGGCCTTGTCGTTCCAGCTTTCACGCGGGTTCAACACTTCTGCCGGGATGTCGCCGCACGCGGTCGGGTAGGCCAGGCCGAAGAACGGATCGGTTGCGAAATCGGCATTTTCCAGATCGCCATTGAGCGCTGCATTGAGCAGACCACGGGTATAAGCAATCTTCATGCGCGAGCCAACGCCATAGCCGCCACCGGACCAGCCGGTATTGACCAGCCAGCAATTGGCTTCGTGTTTTTCCATCATCTCGCCAAGCAGCTTGGCATAGACCGACGGATGACGCGGCATGAACGGCGCACCAAAGCAGGCAGAGAACGCAGCGGTCGGTTCCTTGACACCTTTTTCGGTGCCGGCAACTTTCGCGGTGTAACCCGACAGGAAGTGGTACATCGCCTGTGCCGAGGACAGTTTTGCGATCGGCGGCAGAACGCCAAACGCATCACAGGTCAGCATGATGATGTTTTTCGGATGGTTGCCACGGCCGTCTTCCGATGCATTCGGAATGAATTCGATCGGATAGGATGACCGGGTGTTTTCGGTGTGACGGGCATCGTCGAGGTCAAGCTCGCGCGACTGCTTGTTCATCACAACGTTTTCCAGAACGGTCCCGAAACGCTCGGTCGTGGCGTGAATTTCCGGTTCTGCTTCTTTGGAAAGCTTGATGACTTTGGCGTAGCAGCCGCCTTCGAAGTTAAAGACGCCGTCTTCGCCCCAACCGTGTTCGTCATCACCGATCAGCGTGCGCGACGCATCAGCCGAAAGGGTGGTTTTACCCGTACCCGACAGGCCAAAGAAGATGGCGGTGTCGCCGTCCTTGCCCATGTTGGCCGAGCAATGCATCGGCATGACGCCCTTGGCCGGCAGGATGTGGTTGAGAACCGAGAAGATCGATTTCTTCATTTCGCCGGCATACCAGGTGCCGCCGATGATGACCATTTTGCGCTCAAAACTGACCATGACGAAGACTTCGGAGCGGGTGCCGTCGACTTCGGGGTCGGCCTGAAGGCCAGGTGCATGCAGAATGGTGAATTCCGGCGCGAAGTCGCGCAGTTCTTCTTTCTGCGGCTGGATGAACATGTTACGCGCAAACAGGTTATGCCATGCGTTTTCGTTGATCACACGCACCGGCAGGCGGAAACGCGGATCGGAACCGGCAAAGCAATCCTGAACGAACAGTTCGGTGCCCTGAAAATATGCGCGCACTTTCTGATACAGGCGCTCAAATACTTCCGGGCTGACCGGGCGGTTTACATCGCCCCAATCGATATCTGCCTTGGTGCTTTCTTCTTCGACGACAAAGCGGTCAAGCGGGGAACGGCCGGTATGTTCGCCAGTCAGGGCGACAAAGGCACCGCCTTTGGCGATTTTACCTTCGTTGCGACGGATCGCATGTTCATAAAGGCCTGCAGCGTCAAGGTTCCAGTGAACGGCGCCAAGGTTTTTAAGGCCATGAGTTTCAAGGCCTACACGGCTGACAACGGGTCCTGATTGCAGCACGAATCTCTCCTGGTGGGAATTAAAAGAGCTGGGGGTTAATGTCCTATTGCACACAACAAATTGTGGGTAATCCGTCGTGTTGAGACATATTGTTACAAAGGTGTCTTAAAAGCAACCGCTCCTTTTGCCTAATACCTAGGAAAACGTACGGTTTTTTGCGTTTGCGAAAATAACATTTTCAGGGTCGCGGCTTTAATGTTCGGAATGCAAATAGTCCGAATTTATGCGCGCGAAATTTTGCACATTTCGACCAAAATATCGCGTGCGTCACCCGGAGTCCCGATCGGTCTGGGAAAGTCGATTCTAAGTGGCGCAAGATCGGGGACATCTGCGGTCAAAACCATGCCGTCGCAGTCAATCGATTGCATCTGCCAACCAGCATCCGCATCGGCTGTGCTGTAGTGCCCGACGATATCACGCAGGGCGTCAAGGTGATCGGCGTTCATATGCGCGACAATGCCGTCATGACCATCGATCAGGGCGGAAACGTCGGCGGGAATGAATTTGTCGCCCGACAGTCGGCGCTGTTTGCCAAATCCCCCGACCCAATAGATCGCCGTGACATCGATCCGGTAAAACCCGAAATCGGCGAAATCGGCATATTGGGCTGCATCCGGATGGGCGTGCAGATAGCGCTGGCGAACCCGTTGTTCGACATCGGGATCGATCACACGGTGGGCCTCGCCAAATACGGTCAGTCGGGCCGTGTCGGTCTGGATGCCGGTATCTGGGGTGGCAGGGGCAACCAGATCGGCCTCAGTCACCAGCAGGGAAACACGGTTATCTGCCTTGATGTGACGGGTGTGATCAGCAAGCTCGGAAATCAGCAGGATGGGGCTGCCATCGATATCACAGGCCGGAACCACCATCGAGGCCGTTGGCCAGCCGTCATCAAGTTGCTTGTGGTCATGGGCGATGGTTGCAAGCACACCGCGCGCTGCACGCCGCAGCATCTGGCGCAGGGCGGATGAGGATGGAGCTGTGTCAGACATCTTTCGGGTCATCCATTTCGTTTCTCAAGAGATATCGCCAACCGCGCTGTCACGCAACCGAACGCCGACCAACTATTTTTATACGTGTAAATTCAACACAATCATTAATCCGAAGGTTGAAAATTGGCGCGTCGTTCGCACCTGTAAATGAAGGTAGATGTCCAAAGATCGCTTTGCGTTAGGAAAAGCTACAAAATTTGCGTGATGACGGTCTGGAACACCGGTTCAACTGATCCCATATCGAAAATTAGCAACCTCTATATAGACGTATAGTTTTATGGTGGAAAGTTCGTTTCGTGCCTGTGCAAGGGTGTTCTCTGTCCACGCCCCAATAACAATAAGCTTTTGGCCGAACGACTTTTCGGGCGTGCCACGGTGCATGAACAAGGGGAAAAACATTTGGTAGAGTCGGCAACGATTGAAACCTGGCCGTCCGAGACAGGTTCATATATCGAAAATGAGCCCAAGACAGATGCCCATACAGATGCGAAATGGCGCATCCTGGTTGTTGATGATGACACGGATGTGCATGAGGCAACCGATTATGCCCTTTCACGGGTCAAAATCCTTGGACGCCCCCTTGAACTGATTCACGCCTTTTCGGCCGCCGAAGCGTTGAAAATCCTGCATCAGGAAGCCGATATTGCGGTGATCCTTCTCGACGTTGTCATGGAACACCCCGATAGCGGATTGCGCCTGGTCGAGGCGATTCGTGCCGAGGGGTACCGGGAACAACGCATCATCCTGCGCACCGGGTATCCCGGTGCTGCCCCGGAAAAAGTGGTTATTCGCAATTACGAAATCGAAGATTACTGGTCCAAGGACGAGTTGACGCGCACGCGCCTTGTCACGTCGCTTACGACGGCGATCCGAACCGTTGATTATATCCGCGCGCTGAAGGGAACGCGCGCCGGTCTGGAAATGGTGATCGAAGGCACGCAGCATCTTTATCAGAACAAGAACCTTGATCTGTTTGCCGAAGGTGTCCTGACCCAGCTTGCCGCGATCTTGCGCGTCAGTCCCCAGGGTGGGATTTGTGCGTTGGCCGAACTGCCCGACAAGGAAGACGAACTGGTTGTTCTTTCGGGAACCGGCCGGTTTGCCCCGCATATCGGCAGAAAATTGTTGGACGTCGATGACATCGATAAGGATCTGGTTCTTGAAAGTTTGAAAAATGGTGAGGGACCGGTGGTTTCGGGCAACCAGATGGTGTTCAGCCATAAGAGCGAGACCGGTCGACGGTTGCTGATTTATTTTGTGCACGAGCAAAGCCTGAGCAAGCAGGACATCGTTCTGACAGAGCTTTTCGTTACAAATCTTGCGATCTGTTTTGATAACCTTGCCTTGATCACCGAGCTTGGTGAGTTGGCATTTGTTGATCAGCGGATCGGAATTCCCAACCAGAATGCCTTTGATCGGGAATTGATGAGCATCCCGCGCGATGACAGTAATCATGCCCTGGTTGCCATGGTTGCGGTCGAGGATGCCGCCGAACTTGTCGTTGCGTTTGGCGTCAATTATTTCGAAGAAATCATGAACGCCGTTTATCAGCGTTTGCACAGTATTGCCGGTCCAAACGTGCTGGTGGCGCGGGTTGCGGAATACACACTGGGACTTGTCGACAGTACGGGCGAATTCGAAGTCGCTGCTGCTGAGAAAATCTTTGACGAGCCGTTCGAGGTGGCCGGAAGCCCGGTGGTTGTTCAGGGTACCATCGGTGTGGTGCGTGGCAATCCGGAGGGGCGACTTTCAAGTGATATCCAGCGTGCAGCCCGGCTGACCGTGTTAAAGCAAAAACAGAAGGGCCCGGGTGGGACAGCCGAGTTCGAACCGTCCATGGCCGACGACGTACAGGATTCCCTGCGTCTGATTGGCAAGTTGCGCGAAGCGGTGCAGGATCGTGTGCTGAGCTTTGTTTTCCAGCCCAAGATCCGATTGGGTAGCGAACATGTTGTCGGCTACGAAGTTCTTTGCCGTTGGACGGATGACGGTGTTTCGGTTTCGCCCGGCCGGTTTATTCCGGTTGCCGAGCGGGCCGGACTAAGTGACGATATCACCTTCCAGTGTCTTGAGGCCGTCAGCGATCTGAACCGGTCCTTGCAACAGGAAAACCTTCCTGCGCTTAAGGCGGCGGTGAACCTTGCCGCGCAAGATATCGGTAATATGGACTTCGTCGAAAAGTTGCTTGAAGCCTGTCATGAGCTTGGGCTTGGTCCGGAATTGATATGCTTTGAAATCACCGAGACCCAGCATTTTACCAATGACGGTGATGCCACAGCATGTGTGCAGAAACTGGCCGAAGAAGGGTTTGAGCTTTGGCTTGATGATTTTGGCACCGGATATTCGTCCCTGACGCATCTTGATATTCTGCCGGTGTGCGGCATCAAGATCGACAAGTCCTTTATCAGCGTGCTGTCGGCGGAAAGTCATGCAACCCATGTGGCTGAAACAGCAGCAGGGATTGCGCAGACGCTTGGCATTGATTGCGTTGCAGAGGGCATAGAAACCCGCGAACAGCACAAGTTCTGCCAAAGCCTTGGTGTCGAGTTTGCCCAAGGGTTCCTTTATAGCGCCGGACTTGCCCCCGACGAGTTTGTTGCGTGGCTGAAAGACCGGAACCTGAATGGGCGGGCAAACGATGACAGAAACTGATCCGTGGGCCGTGACCGATCAAAATGCAGCCATCCCCCTTGTTGACGGGTGGGATTCCCGATGGTCTCAGAATGGCTATTTCTGGCGTATCACGGCGGGTGTGGCGTTGGCCGGGGCGCTGCTTTTCCTTGGCCTTATGGCGTTCTGGATTGAGGTGGAAAGCAGTCGCGAAGATGAACAGACCGTTCGCAGTCTTGTGGTCGATGTGACCCATCGTTCCGCAGACATTCGTCAGTGGTACGAAACGTCGATTCAGACCTTGCATACCTCGATGTTAAACCCGGCAATCCAGAACTTTGAGGCCCGCCCGGGTGACGCGATCAACTATTTTCGCCAGCTTGCCATGGAAGTCCAGCGGTTCAGTCAGCTTCGGATCCTGTTGCCAAGTGGCATGGAAGCGCTAAGGGTTGATGCGCGTGAGCGGGATGTCATTGTCACATCCGAAGAAGAACTTCAGGACAAGTCGGGCAGATACTATTTCGAGGTGGCAGAAACCCTGCGTCCGGGGCAGGTATATGTCAGCAAGCTCGACCTGAATGTTGAAAATGGCGAGATAGAACAGCCCCTGCGTCCGACCGCACGACTTGTCGCGCCAATTACAACCGACGAACAAACCATTGTCGGGTATTTCGTCGTCAATCTGGATATGGCCACACCCCTTGCAACATTTGGTGTGGCAAGGGGGGGTGACACCAGAACGGAGCTTTTGAACCCCGAAGGATATTGGCTTGCCGGGGCGCAGAACGATCTTAATTGGGGCTTCATGCTTGAAGCAGGGACGACGCTTGCCCGGTCAAATCCGGATCTTTGGCGTCGTATCGCGTCGGTCGAGGCACAAGCCGGTTTCGAATTTGAAGACCGTCTTTATGAGGTTGAAACCCTACCGGTTGAAAAGCTGCTTTCGAGTGTTTCCGAGGGAATTGTCCTGGCCGAAGAGCCGCGTTTGCACTTGATTTCAAGTGCGCCATCTTACCAGGCCTGGTCGGGAAACATAACGGTCATGCTTGGTTTTGTGACCTTCATGCTGGCATTGATTTTCGCGGTGTCGGCCGGGATCGGTTTCCTGATGTTGCGTCGTCGCCAGGCCGTAAAGCTTCAGGCCCTGTTGACACGGGATCTGATGGTTCAGGGTCGCCATGCGGCCCTTGGCCGGATTGTTGCCGGTGTTTCACATGAGATGCGCACACCGCTTGGCAATGCGCTGACGGTCAGCACAACCATGTCTGGGGACCTTGAAGAGCTGCAACAACGCCAGATGAAGGCAGGTGACGTTGATCAGGAACGCATGGAGATGATTGAAGCATTGTTGGATGGCAACAGGATCCTTCAAAAGAACATCCAGCGGACCAGAGATCTTTTGAAACACTTCAACCAGACAGCAACTGATCAAATTGTGCATACCCAGCGTGTTTTTGATCTGACCAAGGTCATCACCGATCTGGTCAGAACGCTGCGCAATCAGCTTGAAAAAACCGGTGTGCAGCTGAGCACGACTTTGCCCCAAACTGCGCAAATGAAAAGTTATAGCGACGCGGTCGATCAGGTAATCCTCAATCTGATCATGAATGCCCATCAGCATGCGTTTGTCGGGCGTGAAAAAGGTGTGATCAGTATCCGGGTCAGCGCGCGTGACGCGGAATATTACCTTTTGGAAGTTGCCGATGACGGGATTGGCATTTCTTCGGAAGATCAGGACAGGATTTTCGAGCCGTTCTATTCGATTAACGCGTCAAGCAGTGGCACGGGCATGGGGCTGGCGATCGTGATGAATGTTGTGCAAAACACGTTGGGGGGGCAGATCAAGGTTTATTCCATGCCAGGGGCTGGGACGGTTTTCCAGATTACCTTGCCAAAAACAGCCCCGACACGGGCGGTAAAACAGGAAAGTCCGTTTGCAGTTGAAGAAGAGCCAGCACTGACATCGCCAAATCCAACCGGGACGGTTTGATCCGTGATTGGTCAGGTGGCGGGAACTTCTTTTTTGACTGAGACGCGGCGTTGCTTTGCCTTGGCGATAACGCGCTTTTTGTTGCCGTCGCTCATGCCCATCCAGGCGCCAATTTCATCGCCGGTGCGATAACATCCCATGCAATAGCCCGATTTCGGGTCGAGCACGCAGGTGCCAATACAAGGGGATTTGACGGGCATGATGGTCGGCCTGTAAGCGGGAAAAAAAGATCTCAGATGCATAAAAAGCAGTTTCGCGCGCCCGGATCAAGGGGGGGATGATCCAGACACGCGAAACGAACCGGGGGGATGTCCGGTTATGGCTTAAATCACATCCTTTAAAGGCGATTGAACCATTCGCGGACCTGACGGTCGGCTTCTTCGCGTTCAATGCCATAAGCTTCCTGAATGCGTCCGACCAGCTTGTCCTGCTGGCCATCAATGGCATTGACGTCATCGTCGGTCAGGCGACCCCATCGTTTTTTGACGTCACCGGTAAGCTGTTTCCAACGTCCTTCGATTTGATCCCAATTCATGGTTATCTCCTGCTTTTGTTGACGTTTTGCTCGTTTGTTTGGCGTTTTGCCATCTGTGAGAGTCAACGACAGAGCCGCAGTCTTGTTCCAAATCAATTTGGGGGCGTGCCGATCAACAAAGCCCGGGGTGTGCTTGCCTTATCCTGCTCAGGGGGGTATAGCCCCATGCAGTTTCTGTTTATGGAGTTGTTTTCGCACTTGCCGGAGTTGGCGTTTTGGTGCGGCACGGAGGAAGATATGCGCGGCTATTTCGGGATTGGAATTGAAGGGGCAAGCAAGCCTTTGAATGTGGGCACCCTGTTTCGTTCTGCCCATGCCTTTGGCGCAAGCTTTGCGTTTACGGTGGATGCAGCCTTTCGTCAGGAACGCTCAAATATTACCGATACGTCAAAGTCGGGCGAACAGATGCCCTACTACCACTTCCCGGATCATGAACATCTGTTTCTGCCGCAAGGCTGCCGGATGGTCGGTGTTGAACTGACCCCCGATGCGATTGAACTACCAAGTTTCAAGCATCCGTCGCAAGCGGCCTATATCCTGGGGCCGGAACGCGGGAACCTGTCCGATGAAATGCAGGAAAAGTGCGATTTCATCATCAAGATCCCGATGAGTTTTTGTGTCAATGTGGCGATTGCCGCCAATATCGTGATGTATGATCGCGTGATCAATCTGGGCCGCTTTGCCCCGCGCCCGGTACGCGCCGGCGGCCCGACCGAACCCAAGCCCGAAACGCATTATGGTGGCTGGATTTCGCGCACGGGCGACAAACGCAAAGGCGATCCGGAAAAATTCCGTCAGGCCCCGCCGCCGGATTACTCCGTCATTGATGGTTCACTGGATGATGACGACGCCTGAGTAAGGCGATCGATACCTGAAAAAAAGAAGCAACGGCCGTGAGGGAGGAGCACGGCCGTTGCTGTGTGTGATCTGCGGGGATTGCTATGCCTTTGACAGGGGGGGCTTGGCACGCATCGCAGATCAGGGTGCAGGTATCGCTATCAGGCGGCCTTGGTGTCGTTTGCGGCCGCGCGCTTGTTTGTCGTGTTGTCCTGTTCTTCGGTTTCTTCGTCTGGGCGGTTGCCATGCGGGTTGCGCAGAAGGTTTGCGATCATGCGCATGCCGACATCGCCCTGCAGGGTCAAAAGGCTTTCAGGGTGGAACTGCACGGCACTGATCGGAAGTGACTTGTGGCGAATGCCCATGATCACCCCGTCGTCACTGCGCGCTGTTACCTTGATGTCGGCGGGCATTTCAGCGGCCTTGGCAAACAGGGAATGATAGCGCCCGACAACGATGTCATCAGGCAGGCCATCAAACAGCGGATCAGTTGTATCGAGTTTCACCTTTGACGGTTTGCCATGCATCGGTGTGACAAGTTGACCCAGCGAGCCGCCAAAGAATTCGACAATTCCCTGCAGACCCAGACAAACCCCGAATACCGGCAAGCCGGCGGCAAGCGCGCGTTCGATGCTGTCACGCAGGTGATAGTCATCCGGTCGCCCCGGACCAGGGGATAGGAACACCAGATCGGGTTTGAAATCCTCAAACGCCTGATCGGGGAAACCCGGACGCAGGGTCAGGGTTTCGGCCCCGGTGGCGCGGATATAGCTCGCTAGATTTTGTACAAAGCTGTCTTCGTGATCGATCAGAAGTACACGCTTGCCAATGCCCGAGATTGCTGGATCAAGGACAACCTCGTCCTTGGCATCGCGGGTGACAGCATCAATCATCGCCGATGCCTTCAGCACGGTTTCGGCTTCTTCGGCATCAGATTCACTATCAAACAAAAGCGTCGCGCCAGCGCGGACTTCGGCGACACCTTGTTTGAGGCGCACAGTGCGCAGGGTCAGGCCGGTATTCAGATCGCCATTGCACAGAACCGCACCAATCGCCCCGCCATACCATGCGCGTGAACTGCGTTCGACAGACTCGATATGTTTCATCGCGGCACGTTTCGGCGCGCCGGTAACGGTAACCGCCCAGCAATGGGTCAGGAAGGCATCAAGCGCATCAAACCCATCCCGCAGGCGGCCTTCGACGTGATCAACCGTGTGGATAAGGCGCGAATACATTTCGATCTGACGACGGCCGAGAATACGGATGCTGCCCGGTTTGCAGACGCGCGCCTTGTCGTTGCGATCGACATCGGTGCACATGGTAAGTTCTGATTCTTCCTTGGTCGAATTCAGCAATGTGCGGATGTTTTCGGCATCCTCGATCGCGTCACGTCCGCGCGCAATGGTGCCCGAAATCGGGCAGGTTTCGATGCGCTGTCCCTTGACCCGGACATACATTTCCGGCGACGCGCCAATCAGATGTTCGCCGCCCCCCAGATTGATCAAAAAGCCATACGGGGCCGGGTTGCGACGTTTCAGGCGGCGGAAAATTTCCGATGGTTTGGTATCGCAGGCAGTGCGGAAGACGCGGCTCGGCACGACTTCAAACAACTCACCACGTGCAAAGCGGTGTTTGGCGTCCTCGACAATGGAAGCGTATTCGCCTTGCTTCATGTCGTTTGCGATTTCAGCATTGTTGCCGCGTGACGGCGGGTGGGGTTGGGAAATGCGTTCCAGCCCGGCGGTGCTGCGGCCATCGGGGGCGATGAATTCATAATCGATCCGGGTCGCAACACGTGACGCATGGTCGACTGTGGCCATCTGATCGGGCAGATAAAGGTGGATGTCCTTATGATCCGCCGGGCGATCCTGTTTCAGGTTGATCTGTTCGAAATGAAGGGCGATGTCATAGCCAAACGCCCCATAAAGACCAAGGCGTTCATCCCCCTTGTGACCAAACAGATCGCGCAAAGCCCGGACAACGGAAAACAGGCTGGGCTGCTGACTGCGTTCTTCTTCGGGGAACCAGGAGGCGGGTTTTTTGATCACGCCATAAAGCCCGTCTTCGCCATTGGTCAGGCTTTCGACATGCGGGTGGTTTTCAAGGGTTTCGGAAATGACATCCAGCAACACCTGCCCGCGCCCATTGAGGGCATGTACGGCAAAGCCGCGTTCACGCCCGACAATTTCCAGCGGCGGGGCATCAAAGCCCATATCCCAACGTGAATAGCGCCCCGGGAACTCATAGCTTGAAGACAGCAACACGCCCTTGGTGCCATCAAGGGCATCAATCAGGCCTTCGGTCGCATTTTCGTACGGCATTTCTGTCATGCGGCGAATAATGGAAACACCGCCATCGGTGGTGTAGCGGTATTCGCTGCTGTCGGTCGAAATGCCGGTTTCGGTGGTCGGGGTCGTCACGTTTGTTACTCCTGTTTGGTGCCGGGCACTGCAGGAGCGGTGTGATCGTCAGAGAAGGAAAGAGGTCTGAAAACACAAAGCCGCCTGCAAGAATGAGGCGGCCGGTATGTTTAGGGCATGATTTTTGGCCGCCCGCTTAAGCGAGCCACCACCAACGATTTGCAATAAGGGTCGGGTTCATGCCGTTTGTTTTCATGCCCCAACCATGTGCCCAAAAAACACGGGCGTCAAGACTTTTGCGGCGAGGGTGTGGTTTCGGCGTCGCGCAGCTCAAGATGAAGCGGCTGATGACAATGCGGACAGGTCAGGATTTCGTCGCTTTCATTGCGGTGGACATCGCGGATGTCCTCAATGATCCATTGCGCCTGTTCTTCACTGATGCCGAGCTCTTCCTGATGGGAGCGCAACTTGTGACGGACCCGTTCGGTCAGGCGTTTGCCCAGCAACTGACGGGTGGCCTGATGGCGGTATTCGCTTTCGCGGCGGCGCAGTTCGGCGTTAAAGGCCGAGGCGAGAATACCGGCAGGCACCGCCACAATCCCGATCCCGGTCAACGAGATCACGCTGGCGAGGAACTTGCCAAATGGCGTAACCGGCACAACATCGCCATAGCCCACCGTGGCAAGGGTGATGACGCTCCAATACAGGGCATCAAGAAGGTTGCCAAAATCCTCGGGTTGGGCCTGATGTTCGGCGATATAGATGGCCCCGGCACTAAAGACCAGCATACAGGCAAGGGCGGCACTGGCGGCGCCAAAAATGCCAAGCTGCTGGCGAAAGACCAGCATCATCAATTCAAGCCCGGTCGAATAACGGGTGAATTTCAAAAGCCGCAACAGCCGCACGATGCGGATAAAGCGCAGATCGATGCTGGTAAAGAACCACAGGAAGATCGGCAGGATAGCCAAAAGATCAATCAACGCCATCGGGGTCAGTATATAGCGCAGCCGGGCAAACGGCCCGTTAAAGCGCGGATTGTCCGGGGCCGACCAGACCCGCAGGCCGTATTCGATTGCAAAAATCAGCGTGCAGATGATTTCGATGGCGGCAAACAGAATGAAATAGCGTTCGGCAAAGGCTTCGACCGAATCAAAGATCACCGAGACGACATTGATGATGATCGCACTGGCCAGAACCAGATGCACCAGAAGCGAAAAGCGCGAGCCCCGGTCAACACCGTGCAGAAGTTTCTGGGTTCTTGATCGAAGAGTCGGTTTCATGGTGCGCGCTCGGTCCGGGCAATGGGGTGCACTATTACACAGTTGCCCGGTGAGTTTTGCGCCAATCATTTCAGAAAAGGTTAAACCAGTCGACCGGAGCCAATCCGGGTGATCAGTAACCCTTTGCCGCGTGGATGAAGTCAGCAATTTTGCGGGCATCCTTGACACCCTTGCTACGCTCCACGCCTGATGACACATCGACCCATGGTGCGCCGGAAATCTTCACCGCTTCGGCGACGTTGCTGGGATCAAGACCGCCTGCCAGCATCCAGTTGCTTTGGAAGTTCTGGCCGGTCAAAAGCGTCCAGTCAAAGGACACGGCATTGCCACCGGGCAGGACGCTGTCCTTGGGCGGTTTGGCATCAAACAGCAGGAAATCGGCAACGCCGTCATAGTTTTTCTTGGCGTTTTCGATATCATCGGCGGTGCTGACCGAAATGGCCTTCATGACCTTAAGGCCAAAGCGTTCCTTGACCGCAGCCACGCGCTGCGGGCTTTCCTTGCCATGAAGCTGAATGACATCAAGGTTGCCAGCGGTGATCGCATTTTCCAGCGCCTCGTCACCGGCCTCAACAAACAGGCCGACCTTATAGATGCTGTTGGGGACGCGTTCGGTCAGTGTCTTGGCACCCTTGAGCGATATATGACGCGGGCTGGGTGGGAAGAAGACATATCCAAGGGCGTCAGCCCCGGCACTCATGGCAGCAATCGCGGCATCTTCGCTGTTAATTCCACAGATTTTGACCATGCAGCTCATCGGGGCATCCTGTTCTTGTCTTCGCTCTAATCTTGGCAACAAGGGCTTGTTGCATCTGATTGACTTATCAGAAATGACCACGATCCAACAGGATATTTGCGTTTTGGCGTGGCTTTCCACTGGCAGGATAATCATTGCTGCGCTATTTTCCCGCCCATGAGCAAGAACACAGACCCTGCCGCGGGCGAAACCGGCGAAAACACAACCCATTTTGGTTTTCGTGATGTTCCCGAAAGCCAGAAGGCATCCATGGTGCGCGAGGTGTTCGACACTGTCGCCTCCAAGTATGACCTGATGAACGATCTGATGAGCGGTGGGGTGCATCGCTTGTGGAAAGACAGCTTCATCAACGAGCTCAAGCCGCGTCCGGGAATGAAGCTTCTCGACGTTGCCGGGGGCACCGGGGATATTGCGTTTCGCTTCCTGAAAAATGGCGGTGGGTCGGTCACGGTATGCGACATCAATTACGAGATGCTCCATGTCGGACGCGACCGCGCGGTCGATCACGGGCTTCTGAAAAACATCAACTGGACCGTTGGCGATGCGCAGAAATTGCCGCTGCCTGATCAGTCGGTTGATGCCTACACGATTGCCTTTGGTATCCGCAATGTGACGCGCATCGACGAAGCGCTTTCGGAAGCTTATCGTGTGCTGCGTCCGGGCGGAAAATTCCAGTGTCTTGAGTTTTCCAAGGTGGTCGTGCCGGGCTTTGACAAGCTGTATGACACCTATTCATTCAAGCTTTTGCCGGAAATCGGCCGCTTCATTGCGGGCAATCGCGATGCCTATCAGTATCTGGCCGAAAGCATTCGCCAGTTCCCCGATCAGGAAACCTTCGCATCGATGATCCGGGCTGCCGGGTTTGAACGTGTAAAATACCGCAACCTGTCTGGCGGGATTGCGGCCATTCATTCCGGTTGGCGGATATAAGGGCGTTTGACGCATGATCCGTTTTGTTCGTAACAGTTTCCGCCTGCTTGCCATGGCGCGCACCTTGGCGCGCTACGATGCACTGTTTCCGCTCGCCCTTGTGCCGGGCGGGAAGTTTGTCGCGTTTCTGGCCCGCCTGACGGCACCCTTTTCACGCCGATCTGATCAGCCGCCTGGAAAACGCCTTGCCCGCGCGCTTGAGGAACTTGGTCCGGCCTTCATCAAACTGGGGCAAACGCTTGCGACCCGGTCCGATCTGATTGGCGATGATGTCGCAGCCGACCTTTCATCGCTTCAGGATCGCCTGCCGCCCTTTTCAGCCAAGGTTGCCAAACGCATCATCACCGAACAGTTAGCAGAGCCGTTTGACGTTCTGTTTGCCGAGTTCGATGAAAAACCGGTGGCGGCCGCATCCATCGCACAGGTGCATTTCGCCACCACGACCGATGGACGTGAAGTGGCGGTCAAGGTCCTGCGCCCCGATATTCGGTATCGCTTTGCGCGGGACATGGACCTGTTTTACTGGATTGCGGAGATTGTCGAGCTGACGCAACCGCGTTTGCGCCGCCTGAAACCGATTGAAACGGTCAAGGCGCTTGAAGACAGCGTGCATCTTGAGATGGATTTGCGGTTTGAGGCCGCAGCCGCATCGGAATTTCGCGATAATTTCAAAGATGATCCGACCTATTACATCCCGCAGATTGATTGGGAACGTACCGCCGAACATGTGATGACCATGGAACGGGTCAAGGGGGTGCGGATTGATAATGTCGAGGCGCTTGATCGCATGGGCATTGATCGATCCGACTTGCTTGCCAAGGCAGCCGGCGCGTTTTTCCAGCAAGTCTTCCGCGACGGTTTTTTCCATGCCGACATGCATCCGGGTAACCTGTTTGTCGATGAAAATGGCCGGGTCAGTCTGGTTGATTTCGGCATTATGGGCCGGGTGGACAAGCAAACGCGGCTTTACTTGGCCGAGATGCTTCTGGGCTTTTTGACGCGTGATTATCACCGCGTGGCCGAGGTTCATTTTGAAGCGGGCTACGTGCCACGCAATCAGTCGCTTGAAAACTTCCAGCAGGCCTGTCGTTCGATTGGCGAGCCGATCCTGGGCAAGGAACTGGCCGACATTTCCGTCGGGCGGTTGTTGGGGCAGCTTTTCCAGATCACCGAACAGTTTGGCATGGAAACCCAGCCACAGCTTCTGATGCTGCAGAAAACCATGATCGTTGCCGAGGGGCTTTCACGTATCCTTAGCCCGAACGAGAATATGTGGGAATTGTCGCGTCCGCTGATCGAAGACTGGATGCGCGAAAACCTTGGCCCGGAAGCCAAGGTCAAGGAAGCAACCCTTCAGGCCGGCACCATGTTGCGCCGTCTGCCCCGTGTGCTTGAAGCCGCCGAGCAGGCCTCATCGGTCCTGACCGAGCACGGCTTGCGTCTGCATCCTGAAACGGTTGCCGCGATGCGTGGTAAGGCGAGCAGCGGGCAAGGAAAATCAGGTGGCGTGTCACGCCAGACACTGGTTCTGTGGGTGGCGATCGCGGCACTGGCCGTTGCGGTGTACCTGAAATAACCCAATCACCTTACCGGGAAGGTCATGATGGCGGCTGTCGGTAAAACCATTGAAATCAGCCTGGATCGGTCGCGACTTGATCTTGAATATTGTTATGACTTCATCGCCAATTCCTATTGGTCGGGTGGGCGTACACGCGGTGAATTTGACCGGTCTGTGGAAATGTCATTTCCGGTTGGGGCCTATTGCGAGGGGCGTCAGGTCGGCTTTGCCCGTGTGATCAGTGATCAGATCGCCATTGCCTATGTTGCCGATGTCTTTGTGGATCGCGAGTATCGACGCATGGGGATTGCAGCAAAGATGCTGGATGCCTTGCATGCCCATCCTGATCTGGCCCGGGTAAAGCGATGGATGCTGGCAACACGCGACATGCAGCCACTGTATCGCCAGCACGGGTATCAAGACCTGGATGACAAGATCATGATGCGCCTCGATGAATACGCGCAAAAACGCGATCCGTTACGCTAAGATTTCGCCATTTCCAGCCTGCTTTCAAGCAACAGTGTGACCGCGTCACTGCCCATTTCCAAATGTCCGTGATCGGGTTTGATGGTGGCCCCGGCATCAAGCAATGCGGTCACAACCGCGATATAATCGCCGTTTTCCCGAGCCGGGCAATGTGATGACCCGTGAATCGCGGTGCCCAGCGTATCACCGCCAAACATATTGATCAGATCAAGCTTCGCACCCGCACGGATATACAGATCGACAATTTCGGGATGTCCCCACCATGCGCCTAAATGGATTGGCGGGCTGTCACTTTCGCCCTTGAAATTGATATCAAAGCCAAGCTCGACCATCAGGGCCAAAATCGGCAGGGATTCGGCGCGCATGGCAAGTTCGGTTTGCCGTGACAGGTCATCTTTCGACAGGGACGTTACAAGATTTGGCTGATCTTCCAGCAACGTATATGCGCCAGCCCTGTCGTTGGCACAGATAGCAGCCATTAGTTCTGCTGCCGGGTCAAGCGCGGTGATAAGCCCAAGACGTTCAAGAAGCCTGGCGGCATCCTGATTGCCGCAACTTTTGGCCAGTGCATAGGGGCTGCGCCCGTTGAAGGGCTGGGTTGCATCAGCCCCGGCGGTGATCAGTAATTCGCAAACCTTGGCGGATCGGCCGCGGATGATTGCGTGATGCAGGGCATTGCGTACATCCATCGGTTCAGTCGTTGGATGCTGGTATAACGGTGCATTGGGATCTGCGCCGTGATCGAGAAAAAGCTTCACACCATCGATGGTTTCGCGATCAAGCAGGCGATAAAACGCATTGGTATGCCCGACTTTTGCGCCATAACGGAACAATAACCGAACCCCGTCGAGGTCGGGCAATTCCGTTGCGTGATACAGGCTTTCATTGTCATTGGGGGATACGCCGCGATCCAGCAATGCTGCAGCCAATTTCAAGTTTCCAGCATGACCAATTGCACCATACAGCAAAGACAATCCGTGATCTGATTCAGGCTCTGCAGGCACCATTGTTTCAAGTGAGGCGCCGTGATCAACAAGCAGATCAAGTATTCTGATCTGGGTATCTGAAATATTGTGAGGGGCGGTGTCACTCAGATGCCACTTTGAGAAACACAAAAGCGAGATGACGGGATAATTTTCAATCGTCGCCTGGGCCGCCTCGGGCTGCTGTCTTAGATAGGCGTGAAGGTGTTCTTCACGGCCAAATGCCGCCATCAGACCGGGATGCGTGTCCATCAAGTCATGATCGAGTTCCAATAGCCGCTGAATCATCAGGAAATTGCCGTTGATCACCGCACGGACGAGGGATGATACGCGCTTTTGATGATTCATTGCTGCGGTTTCGATTGCCATTTTCAGGCGTGGCCAGCTCGGTGCACCAGACTCGATCGCGATGACGTGCAGGCAGTCCGCGTGATTTGCTTGATGTGGTGATTTGCGTTCGCCAAAAATTGAAGTATAGCGCTCCAGGGCCGTGATATCAGCATCTGCCAAGGCACGCTTTAGCTGTTTGGCATCGCGTTTGGCATGTTCGATATCGGTGCGGGGGCGCATCGGATGGTTTGTATTCGCTGGCTGGGTAGACTGTGCCATATCGTCATTCTCCCGTAACACCCATAAGTCCACCAGTTGGGCGGGATCAGACGTTGATCACTTTCATGTATCGGTTGGTCGAGCCTTTCCGTGGACGGGAGGCATACCGCAATGCCTGATTACAGGCTACGTGAGCCTTTCACGAAAGACAAGAAACGATAAGCAAGACAAGGTCCTGAGCGTAGTGGCACTGAATGCGCGAAAACCAACAAGAATAGTCTGCTTGATATAGTGAATATTTCATCCCCATAAACCACATGAAGAAATCCACTTATTGGTAAGGGTTTTTTGCTAAATTAGGACCTTTGCAAATAGGGCTGCGTCTTGCCGGAACGTGCGGTAAGGGGATGGTCCGTCTTTTGAAATGCCTTTATGGGGCGATGGCTTTTGTCTGATGCGGGCAGAAGCACAGGGGAACGCGCATGGCGAAAGCGGCAACAACACGCAAGAAACGATCGGCAAAGAAGACCTCGAAATCTTCGGCGAAAACCAAACCGATCGATCAGGATGATACGACGCGCACAGCCAGTGATGCCGCCCCGAAACCAGATGATGTTGCAGCGTCAACCACCAGTGCAGCAGCGCAGCAAAGTGCCGATGTCGCCGTGCAGCGTCGTCAGGTGATCAGTGATCTGTTTCAGCGCGGTCTTGCCGCCCATCAGGCGGGCCAGATTGATGACGCTGTGCGTCTATACAGCACTGCGCTCCGCCAAAACCCCAATCAGCCGGATGTCTGGAACAATCTTGGCGTTGCGCTTCGTCGCAGCAAAAAGTTCGATGCGGCGCTGATTGCCTATCGCCGGGCGGCGGACCTTCGGCCGGAAAATGCCGGAATGTGGTCGAATATGGGGAACTGCCTGCGCGAAATGATGCGCTTTGACGAGGCGCTTGTTGCGCACAAAAAGGCCCTTGAGCTTGATGACACGATCAAGTCGCACACGTTTAATGCCGGGCTTGTCTATCGCGATATGAACCGTTTTGATGAGGCGCTTGACTATTTTGAGCGTGCGCTTGCGATTGATCCGGATTATGTCGATGCGAATTGGGACAAGTCATTGGCGCATCTCGCCCTTGGCAATTATGCCGAGGGCTGGGCGGGGTATGAAACGCGTCGCAAGCTTGCCGATAATCCGATCCGCCCGCTTGAAACAGCACCCGAATGGGATGGCAAAATGGATCTGCGCGGCAAGCGTGTGTTGCTGCGCGCCGAGCAGGGCTTTGGCGACATGATCCAGTTTGCCCGGTTTGTGCCGCTGGTGGCCAAAAAAGCCGGGCATGTCGTCCTTGAATGCCGCAAGGAACTGATCCCGATCATGAAAACGGTCTCGGGTGTCGGCACGGTGGTCGAGAAGGGCCGCGCACTTCCGGAATTCGATGTGCATGTGCCGCTTTTGAGCCTGCCGCATGTGTTGGGCATTGGCGCCAAGGAGCTTCAGAAGCTTTCGACCGATAGTTACCTTACGCCGCCGCAGGGTAAACGCGCGCGACTGGCACCCCCGCCGGGCACGGCGCTGAAGGTCGGACTGATGTGGGCCGGAAAACTTAACCCGCGCGATCGATCCTGTCCGCTTGAAACCCTTCTGCCGATTTTGTCGGCCAAGGGGGCCGCGTTTTACAGTTTCCAGATCGACGAGCGCCGAGCTGATATCGACAAGCTGGGCCTGCATGCCTTTGTCACCGATCTCGGCGATCACATTCATGATTTTGGCGACAGTGCCGCACTGATGCGCGAGATGGATCTGGTGATCACAATCGACAGCTCCCCCGCCCATCTTGCCGGTGCGCTTGGCGTGCCGGTCTGGATGCTGCAACTTTACACCGCCGATTGGCGCTGGATGGTGGATCGGTCCGACAGCCCCTGGTACCCGACCATGCGTATCTATCGACAGGAAAAGCCTGCCGATTGGTCGGCCCCGGTTGAAAAACTGGGGCGGGACTTTTCCACAATCCTGCAAGCACGGCTGAATGCCAACTAAAAACGAAAGCGCCAGCGAATACTTGCCTTCGTGTCCAACTCGGCGTAGTTAAGCGGCTTGATTTTGTGGAATGCGGGTCTGGATGATGGCGCCTTGGGGTGATGCCTTTGGGTAATATCCGGGGCACATTCATTTGGCGAACCGATCTGGCGCAGGAGAATTCTTGTGAGCGAAGCTGCTTATAACAAAGGTTTCCCGGTTTCCTGGGAACAGATGCATCGCGATGCCCGTGCACTGGCATGGCGACTTTTGGAACAGGGCCCGTATAAGGGAATCGTGGCAATTACCCGTGGTGGTCTTGTGCCCGCCGCCATCATTGCCCGCGAACTTGATATTCGCCTGATTGATACGGTCTGTGTTCGCAGCTACTCTGACAAAACGCGTGGCGATCTGGAATGGCTGAAAGACATCGAGGGTGACGGCACCGACATGCTGATCATTGATGATCTGGTCGATACCGGCAAAACCGCCAAGGCTGTGCGCGAGAAACTGCCAAAGGCGCATTTCGCAACGGTTTACGCCAAGCCGCTTGGCCGCGAAATCGTCGACAGCTTTGTGACCGAAGTGTCCCAGGATACGTGGATTTACTTCCCGTGGGATATGGAACTGTCGGTCAACGCCCCGATCTCTGAACGCGTTCGCTAATCGGCCTGGGGAAGTTTTCCGTATCCCTTGTAAGGCCGATTGCCAGACAAGGAGATTTCAGGATGCCCCGACCTTCACGCCCGGACTTCCATCGTATGTTGCAGCAAGCGCGCCGATGGGCCGGGCGTTTGTGTTTTGGCACGGTTGCCACTATTGGTTTAAGCGCGGTCAGCCTTCCTTCCCACGCCCAGCAGGTGTCCGAGCGCATTATGCGGGCACAGTCTCTATTGAGTACTGAAAGCGGCTATCGCCTGTCTGTCTTTGCAGAAGTCCGCAATGCGCGGACCATGGCGGTGGCGCCTGAACTCGGCGGTATTTTTGTCGGTACGCGCGGGCCCAATCTTTATTTCGTGCGTGACGCAGACGGCGATGGCGTCGCCGAGGACGTCAATCGGATCGCCGATGATTTCAAACTCGCCAACGGGATTGCCTATAAGCCCGGAATGCTGTTTGTCGCCGATCAGCATCGTATTGTCGCATATGACCTTGCCAATTTTGACGGCGAGACCCTTGGCCGCCCGCGCATCCTGTTTACCAATCTGCCCGATGAAAGCCACCATGGCTGGCGTTATGCCGCCTTGTCACCGGATGGCAATCGGCTGTTCGTTGCCGTCGGGGCCCCATGCAATATCTGTAAGGTCAGCGGCCTTGAAGGCACAATTATCTCCATTCCCACCACTGGTGGTGCGCCACAGGTCTATGCCAGCGGTATCCGTAACTCGGTGGGGCTGACATTCCATCCGGAAACCGAAGAGCTGTGGTTTACCGATAATGGTGGCGACATGCTTGGCGATAACATCCCGCGCGAGGAACTTAATCGCGCCAGCCAGGCCGGCCAGTTCTTTGGCTATCCGTGGTATGCGGGGAATGATACCAGAAGCCCGCAATTCTCCGATGAAACCGTCCCGGAAACGGTTACTTTCCCGGAATTTACCTTTAACGCCCACAATGCGCCGCTTGGTTTTACCTTTGATGGCGATGATGCGCTGGTGGCTTTGCATGGTTCCTGGAACCGCACGATCCCGGATGGCTACAAGGTGGTGCGGGTCGAATTTATCAATGGCACGCCAGTCACAGAAAACCCGTTCCTTGACGGATTTTTGCGCAGCAACGGTGAAGTGATCGGCCGACCCGTGGATGTGAAACACTATATCGACGGGTCGATCCTGATTTCCGATGATTATGCCAGTGCGATCTGGCGTCTGGTGCCGGAAGGCTGATTTATCCGGGGATTTGATCGGGTGATTAATTGGGTGGATCAATATGTGATCCGCTTGCGCTGATTGGAAAAGCGGGCTATAAAACGCGCGCTTCGCGGGTGTAGTTCAATGGTAGAACGGCAGCTTCCCAAGCTGCATACGAGGGTTCGATTCCCTTCACCCGCTCCAAGCCTTTCCCAAAAATCACGATAGACGATGACCGATATAATTGTCGGTTGTGCATGTGCTTATAAAATATTTGCGAATGATTATTAAAATCGTGTATGAGAGCGATTGAAGCTGTTGGGCATACGAAACTTCCACCGGCAGCTTCAAACGGGGGATCATCGTGTCAGAATCAGCCGGGCAGGCTTCAGCAAGCTTGGAAGCGGTCGTTGAGAAATATTATGACGACTTGCTAAAGTTCATTGGTAAACGGTGCGGCTCCGAAACCGTGGCCGAAGAAATTGTGCAAGAGACTTGGGTCCGAGCCAAAAGCGCGCCTGTGCTTATTCCCGAAAACCCGCGCGCTTATGTGTTTCGAATTGCACGCAACCTTTTAGCGGATCATTATCGGCGAAACTCGATAAGCCCCGAGCCAATGGGGCAGTTGTTCACTCATTCTGCGTGGTCATCTCATAAGGACGATGGGCCGGGACGTATTGAAATTGATCAAGCTCCCTCGCAAGAAGACGTTGCAGCCGCCCATCAGGAACTGCGCATCATTTCGCAAACGGTTGAGACCCTTCCGACAAAATGTCGTCAGGTTTTTTTGATGTATCGCGGAGAAGAACTTTCAATGCGCGAGATTTCTGAAAAACTTGATGTATCTGTGAAGACGGTTGAAAACCATATTCGCAGGGCGATGTTGGAATGTCGTCGCAGTCTTCACAAAGCACACTCGGGTAACTAACAGTGTATTTTCGATTTTCGAGACCAGTCAGTTTGTCAGGTTTCAACGGGCGCGTGTCTGACCCGTTATACCCCTGTGTGGTGCGGTTCCGGTCTTCTGATGTTCTGGAGGCGATTGAATGACAGATCGCCAGAACATGTCGCCTGAACCGGTATCTGAGGAACTGTTCGACGAAGCGGTGATTTGGCACACCCGGTTGCACGAAGCCAAGGAAAACGCTGATTGTGATCAGCGGAATGACTTGCTTGCGCAGTTTGAACTTTGGCAGGCGCAATCCCCAGAGAACGTGCGCGCCTTTGCCGAGGTCGAACTGCTTTGGGGCAAACTGGCTGATCCGGTTAAGCTACAAGCAGAGCAGGCGCAATCAAGCGATGATCACAAGAGAGCCAAGAACCAATATTCTCAAAAGCGGCGCGGATATATACGCCCCGTCATGGTGGCGGCAATGGCGGCTTGTTTGGTGCTTTTTGTCGGGTTTGGAACGGAAACCTATCCAACCGTGAAGGGGATGTTTGATGACAACTTCATTCACGCGCAGCATTCGGTTGTCACCAAATCACTTCCGGATGGCAGTGTCATCAAATTGAACGCAGAAAGCGCCGTGTCGGTTGATTTTGAACCAGATACACGCGGGGTGGATCTGCTTTCTGGTGAAGCGTGGTTCGAAGTTGCCCATGACACACAGCGCCCGTTTGTCGTCCGTACGAAATTTGGGATTGTGACAGCACTGGGCACTGCATTCAACATTTCGTCACACAATGATCAGGTGACGGTCAGTCTCGAAGAAGGCAAGGTCGCTGTGGACTGGTCTGCTACTGAGGCAGATGAGCTCGGCACGAATGACAACAAGCATGTGACGTTGATTGCAGGTGAAGCCATGACGCTCTCATCCAATGGTATCGGACATCCTGCGCATTTTGATCGCATGGCAACTGCCGCATGGCGAAAAGGCAAGATGGTCTTCTATCAAACCCCGTTGTCCGATGTGATCGACGTCCTCAATACCTATCACGAGGGACACATTATGGCTGTGAATCCTGAGCTGAGAGACATGTCTGTCAGTGGTGTCTTCCGGACAGACGATATCGATCAGGTGATTGATGCGATTGAAGGGACATTGCCTGTCCGGGTCGTGAAAATTAGTAACTACATGATATTGCTAATTTAATTTCCAAATCGTTCCCGCCTCTCCAGTCGGATTGTTTTCGCGATTGAAAAAAATGTTTCCCGTCCGCTAGGGGACTTGTCGATCTCTTGCGTCTTTATATGCATGACGAAAATGCGACCTATTCGCATGTGTGTATTTGAAGACTTGGGGGACTGACGTGGTCAGCATAAAAAACATGAAATTCGGGCGGCAACTGATGATCGGGGTATCGTTGCTGGCCTTTCAAAACGGGCTTGCACAAGGTGCTTTCGCGCAAGATGTCAGTCAACAGGCACAAAGCCCGATACTGTTCCAATTTGATATTTCAGCACAGCCACTGCCACAGGCTTTGACGGCATTTTCCGATGTCACCGGGATACAGATTCTTTATACCGAACAATCGATCTACGGGCATGATGCGCCTGCATTGGCTGGTGAATATTCCGCAGATGAGGCGCTTGGGGCGTTGCTGAGCGGCAGCAATGTCGATTTCAGCTACACATCAGAAAACTCGATTACGTTGCGTCGGAACTCGGCCAGTGGTGATATGGGTGAGGTAACACTCGACACGGTCGAGATCATTGGTACGCGGCAATCGCGATACGACAGTCGTTACGCAGAAACCGGCACCATGATCCCCAAGGATGTGACAGACATCCCGCGTACCGTAGAAGTCATCCCCGAGCAATTGCTGCTTGATCAACATGCGCAAGAGCTTGACGAGGTGTATCGTTTGTCGCCAAACGTGGTGAATATGGATGGCTATGGCGGGAGCCGAGAAGACTTTCTTATTCGTGGTTTTCGACGCCGTGACGATATTTATCGCAACGGAGTACGGCTTAAAACTAACGGTCGTATGAACCCGTCCACAGTGGAAAACGTTCAGATCGTTAAGGGTCCAGTGGCCGAAATTGGTCAGATGACCCCAGGCGGACTTGTCAACGTCATTACCAAAAAGCCGGAATACGATCAGCGGGCACACGCGGTTACGAACTTTAACGAACATGGTCAGAAACAGGTGCTGGCCGATGTGACCGGTCCGATTGGACAAAATGATGCGTTTGCCTACCGGATTACGGCCTCCGCTGAGGATAGTGAAAATTTCCGTGATGCGAGTATTGAGCGGCAGTTCTTGAACAGTGCTGTATCGTGGATGTCTGATAGCGGTTCATTGGTTGATTTCAGTTATGAATACACCCATGACGAACGACCGGTTGACCGTGGTGTGGTGACGGTTCCCGGAAGTGGCAGCAGTCGCGAAATTGCCGATGTGTCGCTTGACACGCGATTTGATCAGGCGAACCTGAATAACCGTGATGTGACCACTCACATCTGGGAACTTGATAACTCTGTGCCTGTTTTTGATGACGCGTGGTATCTCGAAAGCAAGCTGTTCTATGCCTATGAACAAGTAGACGAGCTTAGAAACGAGGTGACCAATGTGTCGAGCACGGGTGTTTTGACACGTCGCGTTCAGGGAAATGATGACCGTGAACTCAGCACGGCATTTGGGCGGATGCAGCTTCGCGGCGAGGCAGACCTTTGGCGGCCTGTGGAACTGGTCTCCGGGGTCGAGTTGCGCCACCAGTACGAAACCTGGACCAACTTTTCCGGTCAGGATCAGGTTGGTGGCACCATTTCGAACCCGTCTTCCTTTACGTTGGTTGACAATACGTCTTCAAATCTGCGTTCCAAGCTATATACCGAAGTTGAGCAAATCTCTTATGGGCCCTACGTACAAGGTGATCTTCACCTTACGGATGAGGTTGCGCTGACACTTGGTGCACGCTACGAGATTTATGATAACGAGAAGAGCCAGGAGAACAAACTTGACGGGGCATTGTCTGGTGCAGATCCCAAACGGGATGGTAAACTGACGAAATCGGCAGGGCTTCTATGGAAACCGCTTGATTCCCTGTCTCTATATGCTTCATATGCGGAGACTTTCCAGTCACAGAACATTTATTCAGGTAATGCAGGGACCATCTCTGTCTTTGCACCTGAAGAAGGGCGTCAATATGAAATTGGGGCTAAGTGGTCAGGATGGAATGACCGATTACTGTTAACCGGTGCGCTGTTTGATATTAAGCAGGACAACGTCGTGGACACAGTGAATGGTACGCCACAACTGACGGGTGTTGTCCGTTCGCGCGGTTTCGAAAGTTCTGTTACGGCGACACCAATCAAGGGTCTTAACCTGCGCGGGACTATTGGCCTTCTTGATGCAGAAATTGTCAGTGCAAACGATGAGAATGGTAATCGACCGGCCAATACGCCCGAGATGACTGCAAACCTGTGGGCCAGCTATGAGTTCCAGGACGCCGCCAGTGACTACAAGGGGCTTGGGTTTGGCGGTGGACTGACCCATGTGGGAAATCGCTATGGCGACAATGACCATAGCTTTGAACTGGATGACTATACCGTTTTTGATCTTGGGGTTTGGTATTATCTGCCGATAAAAAATCAATCGCGGGTGCGTTTTGACCTAGGGATGAAAAACGTCACCGACGAGGAATATTACGTTGCTTCTGGCGGGACGTATCGTGTCAGCGTCGGCAACCCACAGACCGTATTTGGTAGCGTCAGAGTCGAATTCTGATGCGGCAAATTCTAAAGGTGCCAGTCAAACCGATCGGGTTTGACTGGCACAGTTGGATCGGTGTTTATCTGGGCCTGATGATGTTTTCGATTTGCTGGAGCGGCGCCTTTGCCGCTTTGTCATCGGAAATCGACTGGCTTTTGATGCCCGGTGCCCGTGTCAGCGCCCATGACGGCAGTTTTGATTTTCCTGCGGCTTTTGCGGCCGTGAGAAGCACGTATCAGGATACCAAAATCGAACTGGCAGAGGCCCCCGCAAACCAGATTTCAGCCGCAAGGTTTACCGTCAAAGAATCTGGTGGTGCGCGGTACTACGTCTACGTGGATCCGGTGACATTTGAGATAACCGGACGCCAGTCCATCTTCACGGTTCAAAGGTTTTTTCGCGAGTTCCACGAAGCTTTTTTCGGGCTTTATGGTGTCGGCAAGTTTCTCGTTTGTCTGTTTGCCGTTCCACTGTTTCTGTCGATGCTGTCGGCGTTCTATTTCTATAAGCGTTGGTGGCGGCGGTTCTTCCAGCTGCGTGTGGGCAAAACGAATATCAGCCTGTGGAGCAGCCTGCATAAACTTGCCGGCCTATGGAGCCTTTGGTTCGTTGTGATTATGGCGATCACCGGTGCCTGGTATTTATTTGAAGAAGCGCGTTACAAACTCGGCGATGAAAAGTTTGCGCTTGTAGATTCCTACCCGCTAGCTGTTCATCAGTTACCCCGCCCCGATAAGACAGGGCAGGGACCCATGGGCATTAGTGAGCTGCTGGCGATTGCCCGGGCCGCACGCCCTGATATGCAGATCAAAACGATCCAGCCTGATCGTGGTGGGTACTTTTATGTTATCGGACAAGCAGACGATCTTCTGGTCCGTGATCGCGCGAACAAACTGTTTATCAACCCGATGAATGGTGCGGTGGAATTCAACCAGCATGCCGAAGACCTGAATGCCTATTGGCGGTGGTCGGAAACGGCCGATATTTTACATTTCGGGTCGTTCGCAGGTCTTGGTAGCAAGATCATCTGGTTTATTTTTGGCCTTCTCTTGGCGGGGTTGTCGCTGTCAGGTGCCTGGCTTTATGTGAATAAGCATCGAGACAAAAGACAAGGCAGATGGCGGTACGCCGATATTGCGGCTTGTGTTGCTTTGGTTATTCCGGTCTCGGCAATGCCGATTGTCTGGGTTTATTTGCACCGTGTTGGCGGCAAGGTCGACGGCCATTATGTAATGGCCGAGCTGACGGGTGGAGTGACGGTCTTTATCACCGGCTGGGCGGTCATAACGCTTATGATCGAGATACTCTGGGTGCTCGGTATTTTCTCGATCAGGCGCGGGAAGATTGGAGATAGCCGGAGAGTTGCCTCACGGAGCCGCGTATGAATAACCCTTCATGCGTGCTTCCTCGTCACTGCAAATTTCGCTGTCAGCTTTGGCGGTGAGCGCGGAAAAGCGCGGATCGAGGGTGCTGAGGTAGTTGCCCTTGTCATCAGCGGTGAACAGGCAGCGTCCGGTTTCGCCGTCAAGGCGTTTGCCGGCCCGCCAGTCTGCCGGGGCAATCATATCACCGCCATGGATGCCGATGCCGGCATTGTCCGCATCGCGTGACAGGCGATCATACCGATGGGAATAGCCCGCAATTGGTAATGCTTCGCCGTCGCTGATCATGGCGGCTGCTATATCGCGTTCGCCGATGCCACATTCCATGACCGGGAAATCATCCGTCTTGCCCGCGCGTTCCTGATCACCGGGCCAGCAATGGACATCAAACGGGGCCATGGCGAAATATTTGCGCAATTGCATGGCCGAAGACATGCCGCAATCCCAGAAACTGCCGTTATGCAGGCACTGCTGACCGAGTTCAGGGGCATCCATGCCAGCAATATCAACGACCTTTCCGGCGATCATGATGGTGTCGCCATCAATGACATGCACATCACGCCCCTTGGCGACGAGACCGCCCGTATCAGAAAGCTCGGATGCATTGTCTGCAGCATGAACAGGGTTGCTGTGCCAATGCAGGCCAAAGGCAACGATCACAGGGATGGCAAGAAGGATGATCAGGCGGGCAATGCGTTTCACACGGACCTCAATGAAATGCAGGGATAGATGAATGACACTACGGTCATGGCAAAAGAACAAGCAAAAAGAACGGCAAAATGATGACGCGTTCCACGGGGACCGCGTGCTGGTGTGGCATTGGCATCACGGGTGCCATGCACAATAACCGGATGCATTGACGACCATTTGGAGCTACAAGCGGATTTATTCTTTGCTGTCAGGGAAGCTTGTTTGTTCCGTCTGCAACCCATCTTTTTCGTTGTCGGGGTGATGGTCATTATCATCGGTATATCGATGATGGTGCCGTCGGCTGTTGATCTTTATTACGGCAATCCGGACTGGAAAATTTTTGCGCAGGCCTCGATCACGACAATCGGGCTTGGCGGTATGGCGTGTCTTGCCTGTCGATCCGATATCGGGCCGCGGGTGACGGCACGGCAGGGGTATGTTCTGACCGTGGTGTCATGGATTGCGATCAGCCTGACCGGGTCCTTGCCGCTTTGGTATTCGTCGCTTGAAATCAGTTTCTGTGATGCGGTTTTTGAAACCGTATCGGGCCTGACAACGACCGGATCGACGATCCTGTCGGGGCTTGATCATTTGCCGCCGGGCTTGCTGATCTGGCGGTCGATCATGCAATGGCTTGGCGGGATCGGGATCATTGTGACGGCCCTTGCCCTGTTGCCGATGATGCGGGTTGGCGGCATGCAGCTTTTCCAGATGGAAAGTTCCGACCGGTCGGAAAAACTCAGCGGGCGCATGCGCGACATGTGCCTGCAGATCGTTCTGATATATACCGTGCTGACGGTCGTGTGTGTCGTGCTGTACCGTATTTTCGGCATGCGGTGGTTTGATGCCATCAATTACGGCATGACGACCCTGTCCACGGGCGGTTATGCAACGTCAGACCTGTCCTTTGCCAAGTTTGACACCAGCCTGTCGCTGCACTGGATCGCCATCCTGTTCATGTTTATCGGGGGCCTGCCCTTTACCGCCTATGCTGTTTCCTTACGCAAACGTGCGATCAAGGCGGTTATTGGCAATCAACAGATCAGATTGTTCTGCCTGATTATTGCGGGCTTCACGCTGCTGTTGACGGTGCGGCTGGTGCAGATTTCGGATGACAGCATCATCCGGTCACTGACCATGGCGGCGTTTAACCTCGTTTCTGTTATCACGACGACCGGTTTTGCGTCGGGTGATTATCTGTTGTGGGGCCCGGCCGCGGTCATGCTGTTTTTCTTTGCGACCTTTATTGGGGGCTGTTCGGGATCGACCTCGGGCGGGTTCAAGATGTTTCGCCTGTATGTGGTATTCACCGGACTTCGCACCCATTTCATGCGCCTGCGCAGCCCGTCTGCCGTGGTGGTCAACCGCATTGACCGGCATGAAATTACGTCTGACATCTATAACGCAGTGACGGTTTATGTCTTCTTGCTGACCATCAGCTATATCGCGGTGACGATTGCGCTGGGACTGACCGGGCTTGATCTGATTACCTCGATGAGTGCGGCGGCGACATCGCTTGCCAATGTCGGGCCGGGGCTTGGCAACATCATCGGCCCGGCGGGCAATTTCCAGTCGCTGCCGGATTCGGCGAAATGGATCCTTGATGTTGCGATGGTTCTCGGGCGCCTCGAATTTGAGACCTTGCTGGTTCTTCTGATGCCATCCTTCTGGCGCGACTGACCTTTTTGCTTTTTCCACCCATTGCAGGCCAATTGTGACGGTTGCCACAGACCATCCTTCCGGCATCGGGCAATTTTCAAATACTCAAGCCAGCACGGACCGAATCTTGTCCGTGTCTGGACAGTCCGTCTCTTGACGGTTCAGCCCGTCCTTTGACATCTGCTTGGCGGTGGTACGGTCAAAGGGCGGGTTTCTCCCACATAAGTGAAACAAGCTTTGGAACAATCGGTTGCGGGCCACGTTATGGCACTAGAAAACCGCGCATGGGTGCGATGCGGCAAGGTGGATTTGCGTTGTTTCGATAAATCCCTATAATGCGCGGCCCGCGAATGATCGCGGCAGTCGGATATGACAACAATTTTTTTGCGAGGTTAGACAACTATTATGAGTGCCGAAAATCTCCATGTCGGTGTGATCGGCGCAACCGGTGCGGTTGGCGTCGAGCTGATCAACGTAATGTTTGATCGCAAGTTCCCTGTGGGTGAACTCACCCTGTTCGCTTCCGAGCGTTCAGCGGGCAAGACCGTGGAGACTAAATTCGGCACTAAGACCGTCGCGCTGTTTTCCGTTGAAGAAGCCAAGCAGTGCGACATTGTCTTCCTTGCTGTTTCGGGTGATTTCGCCAAGGAATATGCTCCTCAGATCGCCGAAGGCGCGGTTGTGATTGATAACTCCTCGGCGTTCCGTCTGAATGACGATGTTCCACTGATCGTGCCGGAAATCAATGGCGACCTTGCCAAGACCGCAAAACTGATCGCGAACCCGAACTGCACCACGGCGATTGCCGCCGTTGCACTTTGGCCGCTGCATCAGGCATTTGGCCTGAAGAAAGTGATCGTTTCGACCTATCAGGCCGCATCAGGTGCCGGTCAGCCCGGTATGAACGAACTGCGCGCAGGTCTGGCGGCCGGTCTTGAAGGCAAGCCGGTACCGGCTGAGGTGTTCTCATCCCCGCTGGCCTTTAACGTTATTCCGCATATCGATAGCTTCCAGGATAACGGTTATACCCGCGAAGAGATGAAGGTGACCTGGGAAACGCGCAAAATCTTTGGCGCGCCGGATCTGCCGGTATCGTGCACCGCGGTTCGCATCCCGACAGAGCGCACCCATTCCGAAGCGATCGTGGTTGAGACCGAAAAGGTCGTTACCCCGGATGCCGCCCGCGAAGTGCTGGCAAAGGCCAAGGGTGTCAAACTTGTCGATGATCCGGCAAACAACAAATACCCGATGCCGATGACTGCGACCGAACAGTACGATGTCGAAGTTGGCCGCATTCGCACCAACCTGATCTTTGGGGATCACGGTCTGGAGCTGTTTGTTGCCGGTGACCAGCTGTTGAAGGGTGCTGCCCTTAACGCTGTTCAGATTGCCGAGGCATCCATCGCCGACTGATCGCGATCCGTCCGGATTGTATAGAAAACACCCCCGACAGAGTGTTCTGTCGGGGGTGTTTTTGTTCGCGAAGGTTTGTTGTGCTGGTCTGTGGATCAGGACAGCGAGATGTGATCACGACCCGACGCCTTGGCGGTATAAAGCGCGTTATCCACACGTGCCATCAAGGTATCCAGGTCTTCGCCGTCACGATATTCCGTGACGCCGGCGCTGATCGTGACTGGGATATGATCGCGGCCAAAGCGGACCGGGGCATTGCGCACATCATCGGCAAGATCCCGCGCCTTGGCCAGGGCTTCCTTGCGATCTTTGCCGGGGAACAGGATGACAAACTCATCTCCACCCCAGCGGCAGATTACGTCTGCTTCCTGCACGTTCTGGCGGATCATGGTCAGAACTTCGCGAAGGGCAGCATCCCCGCCCGGATGGCCATAACCGTCATTGATTTCCTTGAAACCATCAATGTCAAAGCACATGACCGACAGGGCTGTTTTCTGACGCTTGGCGTTCTGTGCTGCCTGAGCAAAGAGCATGTCAAAGACCTGGCGGTTAAAGGTGCCGGTCAGTTTGTCCCGCGAGGCCAACTCTTCGAGACGTTTTTGATAATTGCGCACAGTCAGAAAGGCGACGAGCCCGACGATAACCGTGATCAGAAGCGAGATCGCAATATTGATAAACAGCGTGTTTTGCAGGCGCGCATCGGAAGAATAGTCGCTTTGTTCGACAATCAAGAGCCAGCCAAATTCGGGCACCAGACGGCTGTTGACGAAATAGGTGTGTCCGCCATCTTCGTAGCTGATCGATGCGCCTGGCGATGTCAGGATTTTGGTTGCCTGATTGCGCATGCCCGGGCGTTCCTGCAGGCTGTGCGCATCGCCAAAGCCGCTGCCGCGCAGGGTGACGTGGCCTTCTGTGTCGATGAAATAGATCGTTCGGCCATAGCGCGCCTGATAGGTCTCAATCAGGTTGGTCACGGAACTGACGGCAAGACCGACACCGGTAATACCGATGACATTGCCGTCATAGTCACGCACCTGATAATTGACGAAAATCGACATGCGCGAACGATCAACCGTGTCCTGATCGATGTTGATTTCATAGGGCTGCTTGCTGTCGCGCGCCCGGAAATACCAGCCATCTGCCGGATCATCTTCACTGACCTGCTTGATCACGCCGGTCGGGTGATAGTAGTTCCGGGTTTCCTCGGAGATAAAATAGGACGTGATGGTGTCATAGCGTGACTGGATCTCGGCAAGATACTTGGTGATCCGTTCCTGATCTGTCTCACCCGACAGCACCCAGTCACGAAAGAAGGTGTCATGGGCCATCAGCGAAGAAATAAAGATCGGCTGCAGCAGATCGCGCTGAATCTCCGAATAGATGTTGTCGCTGGTGAGCGGCAGTGTGCTCTCGGAGATTTGTTCTTCAAGGGAATCGCGCGCGACATAAAAGCTCACAAAGCTTGTTGTCAGAAACCCGACAGCAAGCAAAACGCACAGAACAATCGCGAAGTATAATTTCTTTCCCCGCACGGGAAGCTCCCCAATAGACAGTCACAGGTGGCAATCGATGATTGGATACATCGTTTATGGCCCGCCTAATCTAGGGGAAACTGCGTCATGTTGCACGACACAAAATCAACTACCCACCGGTTTGTATGGGGCAGTTGCTGTTGGGGAAGTCTATCGAAACCGGGGCGCGATTTGGAACCTTTCTGACCCGTCGCCCAACATGTCGAAATCGCGGGAATTCTTGGCGTATGTGCGGGACTGTCGGGGGATTGTCAGGGGCCGTGTAGCGTTTCTAGTTGGCGAATGAGGCCCGGGCGGCGATTGCGAATATTGGCTGTTTTTATGGGAAAATTGCTTGTTTCGTCAGGGTGTTCGCGTGAGTAAAGTCCGAAAAGGACTGGACATTGTGGCGTCATGTGCCAAGAATTTCGCTGCTTGTGATGAATGGGGTACATGTTGACCGGTTTTTCGGGTATGCAGTGCCTCCCAGAACAGAACATCAGACGCACCATATGCCGTTTTTCCGGGGGGATTGCACGGCGTATGTGCCAAGAGGCGTTTCATTGATCGATTTCCGTCCCATTCTTTTCATCGTTGGCATTCTGCTGTGTACGTTGTCGATCGGCATGTTTATCCCGGCACTGGTTGACCTGTATTACGGTCAACGCGACTGGATCGTGTTCTCGGCGGCGTCCTTTGTGTCGCTGTTTGTCGGCGGCGCATTGATCATGATGAACCGCATGGATAATCTTAAGATCAACTCCCGCCAGGCCTTTATTCTGACGACGTTAAGCTGGCTGGTTTTGACTGCGGCATCGGCATTGCCATTTGCCTTTTCCGATCTGGATATGTCCTATACCGACGCGTTCTTTGAGGCGATGTCGGGCATCTCGACGACCGGGTCGACGGTGATGGTCGGCCTTGATAGTGCGCCGCAGGGGATCTTGTTGTGGCGGGCATTGTTGCAGTGGCTGGGCGGGATCGGGATCATTGTGATGGCGATTGCCGTCATGCCGATGCTGCGCGTTGGCGGTATGCAACTTTTCCGCATGGAAAACTCGGACAAGTCTGACAAGGCGTTCCCGCGTGCGACCCAGATCGCCATGGGCATTGCGATACTTTATCTGGGCTTTACCGCCCTTTGGGCGATCATGTTGTGGTCGGCGGGCATGACACCGTTTGATGCGATTGCCCACGCAATGACGACGATTGCGACCGGCGGATTTTCGACAAAGGATGCGTCGATCGGGCATTACGACAATGCGACCATCGATGTCATCATTACGCTGGGGATGGCGACAGGGGCGCTTCCATTCATTCTGTATCTGCAAATGCTGCGTGGACAGGGGAAACCGCTGTTTCGGGACAGTCAGGTGCGCTGGTTCATTACAATTGCCGTGACGATCATTGTCGGTCTCGCACTGTGGCATTCCAAAACCAATGGTGTCGACTTCCTGTATGCGCTGCGCTTCACGTCGTTCAATATCATGTCGGTCATGACCGGTACGGGCTATGCCACAACGGATTACGGGCTTTGGGGCCCGTTTGCAGTGACGGTATTCTTTTTTGTCATGTTTATTGGCGGCTGTGCGGGCTCGACAACTTGCGGGGTGAAAATCTTCCGTCTTCAGGTTTTGTACGAGATCGCCAAGATTCAGCTGTCACACATGCTGCGCCCGCATGGTGTTTTCATTGCATACTACAACCGCAAACCGCTGTCCGAAGATGTCACGGAATCGGTGCTGAGCTTCTTCTTCCTGTTTGTTTTCTGCTTTGTGGTGCTTGCGGCGGCCCTTGGCGCGATGGGGCTCGATTTCATTACCGCGGTGTCGAGTGCCGGTACGGCAATTGCCAATGTTGGGCCGGGTCTGGGACCAATTGTCGGGCCGTCGGGGAACTTCGCAACCCTGCCGGACGGGGCCAAGTGGCTGATGTCGATCGGGATGCTGATTGGCCGTCTCGAGGTCTTTACGGTTCTGGTCCTGCTGTTCCCGGCCTTCTGGCGGGACTAAACAAAACTCAAAACGATTAGCGCGAAAATTTCAAGCACCTGCAGGCGACGCTTGCAGGTGCTTTTTCATGTGGTTGACATTATAGGACAATTGACCTAATTCTAGAAATAGGACAAACGTCCTAAATCAGGTTGAATTGTGCGGATAGATCAAAACATGGCAGCAGAAACACGGGATCGAATTATCGAGGCAGCGGACCTGCTATTTTATCAGCAAGGGTTTGAAGCCACGTCATTTGCAGATATTGCGGCCAGTGTCGGCATATCGCGTGGCAATTTCTATCACCACTTCAAAACCAAGGATGACATCCTTGATAGCGTGATCAACCGGCGTCTTGCCACTACCGAGCAGATGCTTGATCGATGGGAAGTGACCGGATCAGACCCCGCTGAACGCATTCGAAGCTTCATTCATATCTTGATTGTTAATGGCGAGAAGATCCGGAAATTCGGCTGCCCGGTGGGGACGTTGTCGTCAGAATTGGCGAAGTTGAACCATGCCGCGAAAAGCGATGCCGCCGAACTGTTTACTCTGTTTCGCAGCTGGTTATGTCGCCAGTTCGAACGGTTGGGCTTTGGCGAAAGATCGGATGAACTGGCCATGCATGTCCTTGGCCGAAGCCAGGGTGTCGCGACCCTTGCCAATGCGTTTGACGATGATGGTTTCTTGCATCACGAGGTCGATCTGATGTGTGCCTGGCTTGACGATCAGATTGCCAGACTTGCCACCACCAACAACTCAATCAGGGAGTAGAGGATGTTTACGATTTTTTTGAAGTTTGCTGAAAATCGCGAAAAGGCCCTGGAATTCATGGACGCGCACAAAGCATGGATCAAGCAAGGCTTTGATGATGGTGTGTTTCTGATGGTCGGGAGCCTGCAACCCAATATGGGCGGTGCCGTTCTGGCGCATGGTGTGTCACGAGATGCGATTGAAGCCCGTGTGAATGATGACCCATTCGTTGCTGAAGGCATCGTTACAGCCGAGATTTATGAAATCTCGCCCGCGCGCACGGATCAACGCCTTAATTTTCTGATGGCTTGAACCATGAGCAAAACATCAATCGGAACGGACGGAAAATGTCGGTGCGCATGGTGTGATGCTGCGCCCGAATTTAACGCCTATCACGACACGGAATGGGGCTTTCCGGTTACCGATGACATCCGGCTGTTTGAGAAAATCTGTCTTGAAGGGTTTCAGTCGGGATTAAGCTGGCGCACGATCCTGAGCAAGCGGGAAAATTTCCGCAAAGCCTTTGCCGGGTTTGATTTCCATAAGGTTGCGGAATTTGATGATGTGGATGTTGAGCGCCTGCTTGCGGATGCCGGGATCATCCGACATCGCGGCAAGATCGAAGCATCGATTAATAATGCCAAACGGGCCTGCGAGATGGTCGCACGGGAAGGGTCACTTGCCGCATATTTTTGGCGCTTTGAACCGAAACCAGACGAAGTTGACCCTCCACAGTCAGCGTCGACATCGCCAACGTCAGTTGCACTTTCCAAGGATCTCAAAAAACGGGGATGGAAGTTTGTCGGGCCGACGACCGTGTTTGCCTTCATGCAGGCGATGGGCCTGATCAATGATCACGCGCAAGGTTGTTTTTTACGACAACAGATTGACGATATTCGTCAGTCGATGGTGCGGTCAACCTGAAACACAGCGATAAAAAACACCCCTTTCCCGGATGTGGGCAAGGGGTTTTGAGGGCGGGGACCGGTGCGGATCCCCTGATGATAATCCGGCAAGGATTATGGGGCTTTGTCGTTCCGTATTTCTTGAAGTCCAGCCAAGGGGACAGCTACAACAGGGTATCGGGCGGCTTCAAAATCAATACGGTACGGCAGTAAATCAGGTGGCGACACCGAACCTTGGGTCAGGAGCGGATCGGGGATCGGGATCAGGCCCGGCATCGCCATAACCCAAAGTGACAAATGCCAATCAAAAGATAAAATCGAATATCAAATAAAATTCGATAGAAAAAATCTATGATTTGGGTGCGTTGCGATGGTGCGATGCCGCAGAAATCAACTGTTGATCGGTAATTTGACTGTGAAAACAGCGCCGTCTGGTCCTGTTGCAGTGAGGCGAAGTTCACCGTTATGGGTGCTGATCAGTTCGCGCGCGATGGCAAGACCAAGTCCCGTACCGCCTTCGCGTCCACTGCCAGCAAACGGTACGAACAGGTTCTTGATCGCCTTTTCAGGCAGTCCCGGTCCGTTATCGGTGATGATAACGTCAATGAAATTGTGCGTTTTTCCCGGTTCGGTGCGGCTTTCCGTACCGTTTTCTGGTTCAGGCTGAATTTTGTGGGTGATGGTTACAACAGTGGCCCCGGCTTCGATCGGGTTGCGCATCAGGTTGCTAAAGGCGCGAAACAGCATGTCGTAATCGGCTTCAAGCATGACATCGTCGGGAAGGTCGATCTCGATACGGGTTGGGCAGGGTTCATCGTCCTTGCGCGCATCACCCATAACACCATCAAGAAGCTGCTCGCATTTTTGCAGCAAGATCTGATCACGGATTTCTTCAATCAGCTCAATCAGGGTAAAGGTCGCCAAATCACGTGGCGGCGGGGTTTCACGCGCAAATGACAGGGTTTGTTCACTGATATAAACCGCGCGTTCCATCGATGATAACAGGCGTGGCACAACAGCGCGGACTTCGTCATCTTCGCTTTTGGCAAGTTGTTCTGTCATCAGCATCGAGGTGGCCAACGCATTGCGCAAATCGTGACTGATCTTGGTGGCTGCCGTGCCAAGGGCGGCAAGGCGGCGGCGCTGATTAAGCATCGCCTGAATGTCTTGCTGCATCATCGCCAGTTCCTGGCGCGCCACACCAATCTCGTCATCACGTTCGCCCGGCGTGATCAGGGCAGCTTTGTCCTGCGGGTCTTCGCGAAAACGAATCATGTCATGGGTCAATGTCCGCATCGGGCGGACCAGCAGACGGTTAAGCGCGAAATAGACCAGGCCTGCGGTAAAGAACGAGATCATCAGCGACAGGCCGAACACCCGCCAGCCGAAATTGCGCATGGCCTCAGTGAGGCGATCTTCGTGAACAAGGACTTCGATCTCGAAATCTGGCGCCATGGATGGCATGCCAACCACGCGCAATACCCGATTTTCGGTCTGGCTAAGGGTTGATAACCCCTCCATCAGCGCCATCGGGATCGAGAAATCTGTCAGCTGAACCTCCTTGTCGACCTTGGCGGGCATGTCATCACGCTGAAGCAGCAATTTGCGATCTTCACGCCGCAGAATGACCGCCTCAATCCCGGCATTGGACAGAAGTTCACGTTCAAGATCATCGGGGATCATCTGATCAGGCGTGGCTTCAAGGGCGAGGGCCGCGAGATAGCCTGAATCAAGATGCGCCTTGAGCCAGTCAATGCGAAAGCGTGCGACAGAGGGGGCAAAAACAAACACCTCTGCCAGCATCACAAAACTTACCGTCAGCACCAGAAGGCGCGCGGAAAGCGATTTGGCCCAGGGGGGCAATTTGAGATGCCGGTTATTCATTTTTGGATGTTAGGCCAATAAGGCGAAAAAAGTACAGCAATACAGATGCTTGTTTTCATGCGCGATCCAGGCAAGCCGGTTATCCGAACTTCAGCAGGAACCGCACCAGATTGCGCGTTTTTTCGCTAAACAGACTGGGCGTGTACCAAGCGCCAGCGACGCGTTTGGACAGTTCACCAAGGGTCGGATAGGGCGCTATCATCCCGGCAATTGCGCCGATCTTCATTTTCTTGCTGATGGCAAGCGACCAGACGCCGATCAGCTCGCCTGCCTGCCGCCCGACAATGGCAGCGCCAAGAATTCGGCCTTTCGGCGTGGTGATGACCTTGATGAAGCCTTCGGTTTCGGCTTCTGCGCGGGCGCGATCGTTTTCCGCGTAGTCCCATGTCACAACGCGGATATCATCGCCGAACTTCTCGCGCGCTGTTGTTTCGGTCAGGCCGACCTGTGCCAGTTCCGGGTTGGTATAGGTTACCCATGGCACGCCACTGTGATCGACCTTGGCCGGAAGGCGGAAAAGCGCGTTACGGATCACGATGCCCGCGTCATACCCCGCCATGTGGGTAAATTGCAGCCCGCCGGTGACATCACCAATCGCAAACACCTTGCGGTTTGAGGTGCGCAGACGGGCATCAACCGAAATACCGCGGTCGCTGTGCTCAATGCCGGCATCTGACAAGCCAAGGTTTTCCACATTGGGTTTGCGGCCGGTTGCCAGCAAAAGGTGGCTGCCTTCAAGGGTGATCTCGATGCCCTGATGTTCGATCACGACCCTGATCTGATCATTTACATCAAGGACTTCCTTGGTTTTGGCACCTTCATAAAGACTGATGCCATCGGCCTTGATGCGGTCACGCACCACAGCCACCAGATCCGGATCATCCTTGGGCAGGATGGTGCCCATTTCAATCACGGTCACCTTTGCGCCGAGCTGTTGATGGGCCTGCGCCATTTCCAAGCCGATAGGGCCGCCACCAATAATGATCAGATGATCCGGGCGGCTACGGTTTTCAAAAATGGTTTCGTTGGTGAAATAGCAAACGCTTTCCAGTCCCGGGATGGGCGGAACAGCCGCGCGCGAACCCGTGGCAATGACAAAGCGTTTGGCCCTGATTGTGGTGTCGTCGGCAACGACTTCGCGCGGGCCGATAAAGCGGGCTTCGGCCTGAATAACGGTGCAGCCGAGGTCTTCGAATCGCTCAACCGAATCATGCGGGGCAATGCCCGCAATGACGGAATGCACATGATCGATTGCGCGGCCAAAATCGACATCGACTTGGCCAGTAGCAACACCAAACCGGGATGCACGGCGCGTATTTTCCGCGGCATGACCGGCCGCCAAAAGCGCCTTGGACGGAACGCAACCTGTATTAAGGCAATCACCCCCCATCTTGCCCTTTTCGATCAGGACAACCTTTGCGCCCATCTGGACCGCACCCGCCGCGACAGACAGACCACCGGAGCCGGCGCCAATCACGCAGATATCGGTATCGATGATTTTACTCATGTGAGTTGGCCCCGCTTTTACGTTGGCGCAGTTTCTTATAGGCGACTGGCAACAGGGCCAGCACGGCCAGTCCAATGATCGGGGTCAGGATACGCGGTTCAAAGATGATGCCAAGATCAGGTGTCTTGCCCTGATCAAACAAGGCACCAAGCCCATCGCCGATAGACGCATAGACAAAGGTGCCCGGAATAATGCCGATCATGGTTCCCAAAACAAAGGAGCGCAATTTGACGCCAAGAAGGGCGGGCACAAGATTGACCAGCCAGAACGGGAAAATCGGGATCAGGCGCAACACCATCAGATAGCTGAATGCGTTTTCAGCAAAGCCTTCTTCCATCTTGCGAACGGCGTTACCGGCCTTGGCCCGCATCAGATCATAAAACGCATAGCGCGCGGCCAGATAAACAATTGTCGCGCCAATGGTGGCCCCGACCACAACATAGGTCGTCGCAAGAGGCGATCCGAACAGAAAGCCACCGGTAATGGTCAGGATCGATCCGATCGGCAGAGACAGCGCGACCGAAACAACATAAAGCCCCATAAAGACCAGAACGCTTGAAACCGGATTGTCGGCAACAAAACCCTGCAACAGGTCGCGGTTTTCACGCAGTGAATCAAATGACAGCACATCAAGGATGCCGCTCGCCCATGCCAGAACCAGCCCGCAAATCAGGATTATCACCGGCAAAAGCTTGCGCCAGAGCGGCTTGGGCGCGCCTTTGGTTTCTGCCGGGAATTCTGGTTTCTGGTCGGACAAGTGTGACACCATTGAACTGGTTTTAGTCATTTATTTCAGGCTCTTGCAAGTCGTGTGTTCGCTACGATGTGCAAATCCCGAAAAACAGGATCGCATTATTTGATCCAACATTAGAGAGAAATTTCAAAACTTGCTTATGAACTGCTTTCACCATTCCGTGAGCTGCGATTGTGTTATCCGATGCGTAAGCGCATCCGGATATGCGCAAAAATCCTGAGGGTGTGGCGCTTGACGTAGGGGAAAACTGGTCGTATCGTCAGCGCATCGTGGGATTTGTCGACCGGCTTGCGGCCACGTAAAAAATCGCTAAAGAGGGGTGTTCTGGCTTCGGCCCTGACCCATTCACGCCGGTCAGGGTTTTTTTGTGTCCGGATCACACCAATATCCGGGCATGTAGGAGCAAGACGATGACGACCGAAAAAAAGGCTTCCGATAACTGGCGCGCGGCGACCCGTTCTGTACGTGGCGGCACAGCGCGCAGCGGCTTTTGCGAGACTTCCGAAGCCATCTTTATGAATTCCGGCTATGTGTATGACACCGCCGCCGAGGCAGAGGCCTCCTTTGATGGCAGTGGCCCGGAACGTTATGTCTATTCCCGTTTTGCCAATCCGACCGTTGGGATGTTCGAAGAGCGCCTTGCCCTGATCGAGGGCGCGCAATATTGCCGTGCGACGGCATCGGGCATGTCAGCGGTGTGGAATGCATTGGCAGCCAGCACCAAGGCTGGTGGTCGTGTGGTTGGATCGCGCGCCTTGTTCGGTTCGTGTGAATTTATCCTGACCACGCTACTGCCGCGGTTCGGGGTTGAAACCGAACTGGTGGATGGCACCGACAAAGACGCATGGGAAAAGGCGCTGTCGAAACCAGCAGACGCGGTTTTCCTTGAAACCCCGTCGAACCCGACGCTTGAGGTTCTTGATATCGCCTTTATCTCCGAGCTGGCGCACAAGGCCGGTGCAAAGGTGATTGTCGATAACGTGTTTGCCACCCCGATCCTGCAAAAGCCGATGGAACTGGGGGCTGATATTGTCGTCTATTCTGCGACCAAACACATCGATGGTCAGGGCCGCTGCCTTGGCGGTGCGATCCTGTTTAACGACAAGGAATGGCATGACGAACACCTGACCACGTTCCTGCGTCATACTGGGCCAAGCATGAGCGCATTCAATGCCTGGGTGCTGCTCAAAGGGCTTGAAACGCTAAGCCTGCGTGTTGATCAGCACATCCGCAATGCAACTGCATTGGCCGAATTCCTTACGGAACAGCCACAGGTGTCACGCGTTCTTTATCCGGGACTGGAAAGTCACCCGCAGCACGAATTGGCAATGCGTCAGATGTCTGGCCGTGGTGGTGGATTGATTGCGATTGAGCTTGCCGGGGGCAAGGCGGCGGCATTTTCGCTGCTTGATAACCTCAAGCTGATTGATATTTCCAACAACCTTGGCGATGCAAAAAGTCTGGCAACCCATCCCTGGACCACGACCCATCAGCGTGTGCCAGCCGAAGACAAGGTTGCGATGGGTATTACCGAAGGCATGCTGCGTCTATCTGTCGGTCTGGAAGATATTGATGACCTCAAGGAAGACCTGTTGGCAGCCCTTGCCGTTTAAAAGCTTGGTACAACAGTAATCCTGACATCGATCTGGCCCGTACATTGTGCGGGCCCTTTCGTATTCGCCCCGATCTTATGCCGGTTTGTTTTGACAGGCGACTGGTAGTTTCGGGACGGATTGTTTAGGGTCAGGACCTATTAATTTGATTGGAATGGCATACGTTATATATGTGGGATCCAAGGAAAAGCCCGCCGAGCGGGTGGGAACCCCGCGCAAGGGGTTTGACGCAGGAGCTTGCAAATATAACGTCTGTCCTGCGGATCGATCAGATTTGCACGGCCTACTTTGTCGCAAAAACTTGAAAGATGTATATCTTCCGGCGTTTTTGCTTCGCGTATCCGAACAAATCTGATCGACCATTCGAACCAAATTAATAGGTCCTGACCCTGCATAAAGGTCCATCAATCGCAATCTTGGCTGATGCAAATTGACTGGAACACCCTTGGCCCGGAGATATGCATGTATTCGACCGTAACCCACGACATCAAGGTATCGGTAAAGCCGATGTTCCTCGAGGACGAATCTGATCCGGAAACCCATCGTTATGTTTGGGCCTATCGTATCGAGATTGAAAATCTTGGATCAAAAACCGTTCAGTTGCTGAACCGTCATTGGCAGATTACGGATTCGCGCGGCGAAACCCAGGAGGTCAAAGGCCCGGGCGTTGTTGGCGAACAGCCTGTTCTGGCGTGCGGTGAAAGTTTCAATTACACAAGTGGCGCGCCATTGACCACGCCAAGCGGCTTCATGGTCGGGACTTTCGAGATGACGGATATGGACGGCAATCATTTTGATATTGCGATTCCGGCCTTTTCGCTCGACAGTCCGCATGGGCAACACACTGTGAACTGATCGGATCAGCCAACAGTATCAGTTAAAGCGGGTCAGGAGCCCCACCAAGGCAGGCGTTAATCCTGCAGAATATGACAAAAGGATTTGGTATGTGCAGCGAACATAACCCGGTGAAGCGTCCGACACGCGAAGAAGCAGAAGAAGCGGTCCGGACACTTCTGCGTTGGGCCGGGGACGATCCCGACCGCGAAGGTCTGCGCGGAACCCCTGATCGTGTGGCACGCTCTTATGGCGAATTCTTTGCTGGCTATCAGCAGGACCCGGCAGAAATCCTGCGCCGGACGTTCGAAGAAACCGACGGCTATGACGAGATGGTCGTTCTGCGCGACATTCGCGTCGAATCCTATTGCGAACATCACATGGTGCCGATCATCGGGGTTGCCCATGTCGCCTATTTGCCGCGCCGCCGTGTTGTCGGTATTTCCAAGCTGGCCCGCGTGGTTGAGGTCTATGCCAAACGCCTGCAGATTCAGGAAAAGATGACGGCACAGGTCGCCAACACCATTCAGGAAGAACTCGATCCGCTTGGTGTTGCGGTGGTGATCGATGCCAACCACCAATGCATGAGTACACGCGGTGTGCACAAAACCGGTGTTTCCATGGTGACCAGCCGGATGCTGGGGGCGTTCCGCGATGATCCGATCACGCGTCGCGAATTCTTTGCCATGATCGGTCGCTAACACCAATCTGATCCTGCCATAGAAAAAGGCCGCAGCAGATGCTGCGGCCTTTTTTCATGAACGATGCCGTTTGCGTTCGAGCTAGTCCTTGAAATCGCTATGGCAGGATTTGCAGGTCCGCATCATCTGACCAAGGGCGGCCTTGAAGTCGTCTTCCGAACCGCCATTGGATGCAACGGTTTTAAGGTGACCGGCCTTGGCATTCAGTTCGTTGGAAAGATCGGTGAATGTTGACCAGTCATCCCAAATGTCAGAAAGGGCTTCGGACGGATGTTCGTTGCTGCCTTCGGGGAAAAGGGCGGTAAAGGTTTCGCCGGAATGGCCTTCAATAATGGCGGCGGATTTTGCGACCTGTTCCGGGTCATATGGTAGGGCACCCTTCATCATCGGCACCATGATTTTGACCTGCTGGCCGATGGCCTTCATGCCATCCATGCGTTCCTTCACCACACCGGTCGCGCCTTCATGGGCGATGGCGGCAATACTGACCGTCATGGTGAGCGCCACAGCGGCTCCAACTAGAATTCTCAACTCTCTCATCCCCTTTTATGTGCGTATTTCTCTCATCAACTCTTAGGCAGTTGTCGGATGCTATTGACCAAATCGGGCAAGGATGTGGTCAACGGAACCGACATAATGTCCCCCAAACAGGCGAACATGAACCAATAGCGGGTAAAGGTTATACAAATCACGGCGTTCCTCAAAGAAGCCGGGCGAAATTGGCAGTATTTCGTTGTAGCGCCCAAAGAATTCTGGTGTCAGATCGCCAAATAACGTCCCGAACGCCAGTTCGATTTCCGGGTCGCCATAATAAATCGCCGGGTCAATCAGGCCTGCCAGCTTGTCGGACTGACACAGGATATTGCCACCCCACAGATCGCCATGCAGCAAGGAGGGCTTGCTGTCTTTTGGTAAATAGCGATCAAGACGCTCAATCAACCGATCAATGCGCGCGGCCATGCTGCCGGGCAGTTTACCCTCGTGCAGTGCCAGTTGTGCCATGTGGTGCAACCGGTGCTCGGCAAAGAAGGTGATCCAGTTTTCTTCAGGGGTATTGGGTTGGGGTAAGCCGCCGATCAGGGTGTCAAACTCAAGTTCGAATGCGGTGGAGGTGACTTGATGCTGGGCGGCGAGTTTTTCTGCCAGATCAAGCTGTACAGATCGGCTCATGCGGTTGTCATTGGCGATATAGGTCATCACCAGGCATGTATCGTCCGCATAAACAACGTCCGGGCAGTTGATCGGCGAATGTGCCCTGAAATAGCGCAGCATATCCGCCTCGATCGCAAGGCCGGCGTCGCTACGATTGCTTTGCTTGATCATCAGTTCGCGGCCATCATCAAGATCAGCCCGCATGACATCAGCAACGCACCCGCCCGAAAGCGGGGTGACGGATCGCAGGGCCGATCCCGTGTGGCGTTTGATCAGATCTGCGAGCGCGGTTTTATCCATGACAATCCCTGGTCATAAACGCGACCTAGACGCCGTGCTTTTCACGAATGTCGGATAGAAGCTTGTTTGATGCTTCCTCGATCATGTCAAAGACATCGACAAATCCGTTGGCACCGCCGTAATACGGGTCCGGCACGCTTTGCCCGGCCAGTGTCGGATGGTAATCAAGAAACAGCTCAATGCGATTTTGATGGGTGTTGGGTGCCTGACGGCGCATATCGCGCAAATGTCCGTGATCCATCGCCAGCACATAATCAAATTGCAGATAGTCATCGGGTTTGATCTTGCGCGATCGGATGTCGCTCAGATCAATGCCACGACTTTTGGCCATTTCGCGGGATCGCGGATCGGGCAATTCGCCAACGTGATAGGCCGACAGGCCGCAGCTATCAACGCGGATGTGATCTTCGAGCCCGGCTTCGCGGACCAGCTTGCGAAAAACACCATCGGCGGTGGGCGAACGACAGATATTGCCGGTACAGACGAAAAGAACCTTGATCACGTTATCAATCCGTATTGTCTGGGAATGTCAGAAGGTGCTTTCAACAGTGACATGGCGACACCTTTCGGGCAATGCCCCGTCATGCAGCTGCGCATGCCGTTAAGTACGGATTCTCGCGAAATCCGGTAAATGTAACAGCTTCGTGACATTTTGGGTTCGGCGCTGACAGTCATATCAATAGTTTGTATGATCGCGCCAAGTTTCATCCTTTTGGCGCGTTTTGATGCAGGAATTTGTCTCTTTTGGTTTGCATGTTGCCCTGATCCGGCAACTGGCATGGTTGCCGCGGGGCTATGACCTTGTGCCGGCTGGCACGGTTGTGACTTCTGCCAAGTTGCGCAGCATCATGCTGGCCCTTGAAGAGGTCAATGGTCCGGCTGTCCTTGTGCGTCTGGGGCGCTATTTGGCGGCCAAGGAACAGGAAGCCATCCTGACCATGTTGCGCCATTCGGCAACGCCTGCGGTGATTGCGGATCGCTGGCGCCGTCTGGAAGGCTATTCTCATGCCCGCGCGCGAAGCGAATTTGCCGTGACCGGGAAATCCATGACCATCCATCGTGGCGTTGTCCGGGGGCAGCCACCCGCACGGGTGGAAAACCTGTTGTTGCTTGGGTTCCTGATCGGCTTGCTTGAGGCAGCCGGGGCAGAAGACATGGACGCGACCATTTTGCCCAGTCACGGGCCGGCCGTCCGCGTCATGCGCAAGGGTCGCATCATCGACAAGCTTGCCTTTTCCGGGCGCGGTTTGCGGTTCCGGATCAACTGGGGCAGTTTCGAACAGGTATCATCATCCTATCCGTTCATGGCCAATATGCCGGGAACCGCTCCTTCGATCGGGGCACAGCGCCCGGTGGTGCAGCAACTTTGCACCGTGCTTGAACATGATATCGGACGCAGCTGGACGATTGACGAAGTGGCGGCTGCACTCGACACATCCGGCCGCACCTTGCAGCGCCGCCTGCAGCAGGCCAACAGCCGGTTCTCCGACCTTTTGCGTCTGGTGCGGGTACGTGAAGCCTGTCGCTTGCTCTATGGCACCAACCTGTCGGTCGGCGAGATCGGCTTTTGGTGCGGTTTTACCGATAATGCCCATTTCTCGCGCGATTTCAGACGTTTGTTATCGATGCCGCCTTCGGTCTATCGCGAAGCCAGCATCGGCCATGCCGGCCTGACACGGGCCTGACCCATCAGATACATTCAGTTTGGCTCTGCCTGGCTTGATCGTGGCATGATTGACCTGCCCGGTTTCCTTGGGTATCAGCAGCGCAATGCATGATCTTAATGTGATCATCGTGCCCCCTTCGCATCCAAGAGGCTGCCATGACCGATTCCGTCCAATCTGCAAACGAGTATTCCGGTTTTCTGCCGCCGCGTTTTCGCAATCGGCCGGATGCAGATGATGTGACGGTCAAGACCTGGGCGGTGGGGGATATGCTAACCGATCACACCAATCCAGAAATACCAGCACCGCTGTCGCTGTTTTTTGATCTGGTGGTCCCGGCGGGGAATCGGGCCAACGCAAACGGCTTTGCCATGCTGTGGCTGGATTGCCATCCGCACGAAGAACCGGGCTGGCGCTTATCCATCGGGCATGTGGGATCGCAAGACAATCTGGAAATGGCGGTGGCCAAACCACTTGCCCGACTGGTGGACGCCATGCCGATGTCGGTTTTCGAATGCGAAGACTGGCATCTGACAAGGCCGCTCTGGCGCAAACGGGCAGAGCCGATGAAGCTTGTTTTCTGGGGCGACTTTGCCAAGCATGCGCGTGCCATTCTGGGTCACAGCGACGGCGCATCCTTCTATCAGCCGCTGGGTGCGGGCCTTCGGGTGGATAATGTTGCGGCCCAGTTGCCGCTGCTGGAAGACATGCTGGGCGATCCGTTCCTGCAAAACGGGATGGGGTTTGAAGATGCCCTGCGCCTTGGCATTGCATTGGGGCGGGCGCATTTGATTGAAAGCTGGATCGAGGCTGGTGGTTCGGAAAAGGAACCCTATTTCCGACCAATGAAAATCTGGCATCAGGCGTGGCTGGCGAATGCGCTGATCGACCCGGCGGTGGCAAGCCTTGCCATGTCGGGCAAACCGCCCATGCCGGCTCTTGATTTTGCACCCGACAGCACACCGGCGTCCCGCCGGGCCGCACTTGACGATCTGTCCTCCTGGCTGACGACAGTGTTCTTTACCGACGAACACCCGGCGCTCCGCAATGCCTTTGTCGCCGGGGTACAAAATGCCGTCTGGCTGGATAGCGACCTGCAACAATATGTCCAGCCGCAACAGCGCACCGAGATTTTGCAAGGTCTGATGCCCTATTGCCGCTGGTTCCTCGCCATGGCGCTTTATAACCATCTGGGCAATCTGGCGGCCGGGACAGCACGCGATGATCAAGTCGCATTTTATGCCAGCATGGTCGATGCGCTGCCGGAACTGGCCCCACTTGGGGAGTTCGCAACCCAGCGCGATATCGAACAGCACATCATCCGGATTGATGCCCCGCGTGCGGCATCGGCGTTTGATACGCTGGTCCTGCCTTTCTGCGATCTGTTGATGCCGCGCCGTCAGTTCGACGCCACACGTTCGTGATCACAAGGCCAATACCAAAAACAAAAAGCGCCACCGCATTTAGCCGGTGGCGCTTTTTCGTTTCGATATTGGGCGCGGCTTATAGCTGCTCGGGATGTTCGGGAATGTCACGCGATGACATGATCAGGAACCGGACCGCCAGGCCACTGACCGCGACAAGGCTTGCAATCGCAATACCCCAGAACAACCCCGGCACACCCATCTCCAGCACAAATGACAGATAATACCCGATCGGGATCATGACAAAGATGTAGGAAACCAGATGCAATATCGTCGGTGCCCATTTGTCCCCGGCACCGCGAAGGGCATTGATCGCAGCGTTCTGCCCACCATCCGTCGGGAAAATGATCGGCATCAGGATCAGGACGGAAACCGTCGTCGCGATAACGGCAACATCCTGTGTAAACAGATGCGCGACCGCATTTGGAAACAGATAAAGCGGAATGCTCAGCACGAACATCACAGCCATGGTGGTCAAAAGACCAATCCATCCGGCAAGCGCCATGTCCGGTCGATCCCGCCTGCCATAGGCAATACCAACCCGAACCGAGGTTGCTGACGCCAGACCAAGGGCGACCATAAACATCAAAGCCAAAAGCGTCATGCTGATGCCATAGCTCGCCGCGGCAATGACACCAAGGCGTCCGGCGAAAAGCTGCATGGCGGCAAAGGCACCGGTTTCCATGCCCTGACTGGCGCCTGCGGCATATCCCAGATGCCGCGCATCGCGTGATCCGCGCCACCACCCGGCAAAGCCGTTGCGGATGCCATAAAGATGATGGCTTTTCATCAACAGGATATAACCCAGCAGACTAAGCGCCATGAACCAGCGGATGACACTCGATGTCCAGGCAGCCCCCTCTGCACCGAGTTCCGGGAAACCAAAGGCGCCGTAGACAAGCCCGTAATCCAGAACAAGGTTGATCAGATTGGCGACAATCATCATCACCATGCCGGGCATCGGGCGCTGCAATCCTTCAAGGAAGAAGGCGCACGTAATGTAAATAAGGGCGGCCGGCATGCCGATGGACAGGATCACTGCCAGATCGCCGGCGTGATCGGTGATCTCGGCTGGTTGACCGGTTATGGCAAATAGCCAGTCCGACTGCATGGTCAGGATTGTAAACAGGATGCTGACCAGAATGGCATAGGGCATGGCATTGCGCCAAACCGTCCCGGCTGCCATCAGGTTATCGCGGCCCTTGGCATGCGATGTCATCACCATGACCCCGGTCAGAAGCCCGATGCCTGTGACCATCAAGGATGTGAAGGGCGCATGCGCGATATTGAGGTAGGCCAGTGCCGCACTGTCATAGTTGCCAACCACGATGGTATCGACGACCGCCATGATCAGCATGCCAAGACGGGCAATCGTGACCGGCAGGGCCAGCCTGAACAATTCGCTCAGATGGCGCTTTACCCGGTTATCGGGATAAAGCGGGGTTGGCGAAGTCGCCGGATCAATTGGTGGTGGTGGCGCCGCGGCACCATCTTGTGGGGCAATTGTCATTGGATCGTTTCCTGCATTTTTATCTGGCAATCAGAGATCGGGATCGTGGTGGCGTACCGACCCCTGATACCGTGTTGCCCCGTTTTGCTTTATATGGGGTCTATCTGTTGGCGGCGAACGGGCGCCTTGGAATCGCCATCAGCAATTTGGCCGGATCATCGGTAATCACGGATGTGGCTCCCCAGGAAAACAGTTCCTTGGCGCGTTCGACATCATTGATCGTATAGCAAACCAGCGGCACACCGGCATCGACAATCTCTGCGGCATTCACCGGTGTCAGGGCCTTGTGATCAATATGGATGGCCGATGCGCCAAGGCGGGCGTATTCGGCCTTCCAGTTTTCCGGCAGGGTTTCAAGCAACCAGCCGCATGGCAGGTCGGGCATGTGCTTGCGCATATGCGCAACGGCCACGTCATCAAAACTTGAAATCAGAATCGGTGGCACGGTTTTGGACGTGCCAAGTTCCTTGATGACTTCTTCACACAGACGGACCGGATCGCACCCCGACGGTTTGATCTCAAGGTTGGCGCCCATATCCATGAAATAAAGGGTCTCAAGCGTATCGGACAGGGTCGGAATACGTTCACCTTTATACATGTCTGAAAACCACCCGCCGGCATCAAGCCCGCGCAGGGTTTCGAAATCGCTGTGATGAATGGGCCCCGTGCCGTTGGTGGTGCGTTCAAGCGTATCGTCATGAATAAGGACGCAGTTGTCGTCAGAACTCAGCGTGACATCGCATTCGATCCATTTGGCACCGCGTGCACCGGCAACGCGAAAGGCGGCAATGGTATTTTCCGGGGCTTCAATCGAAGCACCACGATGGGCGACAATGTGCGGGATCTCGATCACGGATACGGGCCTTTTATATATGTGGGGCTGCAACACCGAAAACAGTTGGCAAGTAAGCCATCGGTTGGTGTGGTGGTGCAAATAAACTCAATGCGATTCTCTTACGCGACTTGGATTGTGTGAAAAAGCGAAAATCTTGTTGCGATTTGAACGCTTCCATTTTCGTTTTCGCCGCGAAGTCATTGGACTCCATATTGTAATCAAAGGCACAGAGTCGGTTTTTGCCTTGGTTCCCGGTGTTATGCGTTGATGTGGGTCGAGCTATGCAAGGATCTGTTTTCTACGTGAAACCCCCGAAAGCCAAGGGTTTGTGCGGACCGTTTCGGGGGTGAAAAAAACAATCGCCGAAAATCTCCATAAATCTCGAAAAAAGGTGTTTACAGGTTCGGATTGGGGCCCTATAACCCGCCTCCACCGACGGGGTGCGGCGCTAACGAATGCGGCGACGCGGAACGGCGGTTTGGGGCTTCGGCCTTTGAGTTCTTTGACATTGTAGATCAGAAGGAAGGGATGCGCGGGCAGCGTTATGGCGTAAGTCTGTGCATCCTGGAGACGACGGATCAGTTTGAATTTATTCAGATTGATTTGTGGTAACCACCAAAATGTGCAGACGTTAATTTTGAAGAGTTTGTCTTAGAGACAAGCTTGGATTGAACATGA
>NZ_JBSWYV010000016.1:0-101376 GCF_056161285.1 Thalassospira sp. ABL2_045
TTCAAAATTAACGTCTGCACATTTTGGTGGTTACCACAAATCAATCTGAATAAATTCAAACTGATCCGTCGTCTCCAGGATGCACAGACTTTAGCGCCATAACGCTGCCCGCGCATCCCTTCCTTCTGATCTACAATGTCAAAGAACTCAAAGGCCGAAGCCCCAAACCGTCGTTCCGCGTCGCCGTCTCGTTGGCGCCGCACCTCGTCGGTGGAGGCGGGTTATAGGCCCCACTCCCAAAACTGTCAAACCCTTTTTCGGAAAAAAATGCCGAAAAAATACAAATTTGTGAAAACAGACCAAACAGGCAGGAACCGGGGCTATTTCGCCCTCATCCCGTGGTTGAGAAAGAGGATGCAAACATGGATTGGTCTGTTTGGTGTCTGACGATATAGGCAGCGGCGCCAAACACCAAAAAAGCAACCTGCCGCCCTACCCGCATGAAGCCCTCAAAACACAACACATATATATGTGTCATTTCAGCCCCCGAATTCCGTCCCTTGTGAAGAAGATAATAAGGGCGGCTTTGGTTGCCTTGTTCTTGCCATTCTGCGGTGCGACATCATCGCCGCCCATCAAAGCGAAGGCGGCAGGATTTCCTCAACGGTTCGTAAAGGAAATCGCGCCATTATATCGTGATGGGTTCCACTTTTGCCCGCAGCAATTCGCATTTCACATCGCCAAATCTTTTATGTATAAGGTTTGAGGCGATGTTGCCGGAAAGAGCAACTGCACGGGCAAACTGATTATTGGCTTTTAGGGGAGTTCTACGGCAATGGCCGGAAGAGACTTGGTTTCTATTGCAAGTGTGATGGTTATTCTGGGGGGAACAACCGGATATCTGTTATCCGATCATTATTCCAACGCCTCGGATACAGCCCTGTCCGCAAGTGCCGCCGAGAGCCTCACTCTGGATGGTGACACTGCCATCACAGAAACAGCCAGCATTCCCGACCTTGAACCGCGCCGTGAGACTGTTGTCCTTGAACGGGGCTCCAACCTGATGGCGACACTGACCGCCACCGGACTTGAACGCACATCTGCCTATAACGCCATTGAAGCGCTGCGCGATGTTTTCAATCCGCGCAAGCTGCGTGCCGGTCAGGAGTTTGACCTTGTTTACGCAGCAGACGCACAGGACGATAGCGAACTTCTTGATCAGATGAGCTTCCAGCCGGACCCGGAAACCATTGTTTCGGTTTCGCGTACCTATGACGGCTATCAGGCATCTTCAGACAAGATCGAACTGACCACTGCACGCAACGTTGCATCGGGCACAATTGAACAGAGCCTGTTTCTGGCTGCTGAACGCAACGGCGTTCCGATCCCCGTCCTGATGGACCTGATCGAGCTTTATTCCTATGAAGTCGACTTCCAGCGTGACATTCAGCCGGGTGACAGCTTTGAGGTCATGTATCAGGAACTCAACAATGATGCAGGTGAGCGCGTTCGTTTTGGCGATGTGCTATATGCCAGCATGACGCTGAGTGGCCATGAAGTGCGGCTTTATTCCTATACCGACAGCAATGGCGAGACCGACTTCTACAATCAGAAGGGTGAGTCTTATCGCCGTGCACTGATGCGGACCCCGATCAATGGGGCGCGCCTGTCATCGGGCTATGGCAAACGCAAGCACCCGATCCTTGGCTATACCAAGATGCATAAGGGCATCGACTTTGCCGCCCCGACCGGCACCCCGATCTTTGCCGCAGGTAACGGCACGATTGCCAAGATTGGCCGCAATGGCGGTTATGGCAACTACATCCTGATCCGCCATAACGATTCCTATGACACGGCCTATGCCCACATGAACGGCTTTGCCAAGGGCCTGCGTCAGGGCTCGCGCGTCAAGCAGGGGGATGTTATCGGCTATGTCGGTACGACCGGCCGTTCAACCGGCCCGCATCTGCATTACGAGATCCTGAAAAACCATACCCAGGTCAACCCGATCCGCGTCAAGATGCCGAGCGGCAAGACGCTTAAGGGTGAAGAGCTTGATCGCTTCCTGGCAGATTCAGATGTGCTTCGTAAACAATATGCCGAGCTTTCGATCGGAAATCGCAAGATCGCAAGCGCCGAGTAAGATCGACATTACACAGCATTTCGAAACCCGCCCCCGTGGCGGGTTTTTTGTTTTCTGAAGGATCGTGCGGGCAATGTACCAGGCGTCGCCGTGTCACATCACACTGAAGACGCCCGCCGTCTCATGATCGTTCTGCATGAGGTACAGCTACGACGACCACTGTATCAGTGGGATAAGAGGCCGTTGATCAGGCAGCGTCGCGGTCAAACTGCAGCTTGGCAAGACGCCCATAAAGCGGGGAGCTTTCAAGCAGCTCCTGATGGGTCCCAATTGTCACCAGCTTGCCATCATCAATCACCGCAATGCGGTCTGCATGCAGAACCGTTGCCAGACGATGGGCAATTACCAGCGTCGTACGCTGGGTCATGATGGTTTCAAGCGCCTTTTGCACGACCTGTTCACTTTCGGCATCAAGCGCGCTGGTGGCTTCATCGAGCAGAAGGATCGTCGGATTGCGCAAGATCGCGCGTGCAATCGCAATACGCTGACGCTGCCCACCCGACAGGCGCACACCCTTTTCACCGAGGAAGGTATTGAACCCGTCTGGCAGGCGATCAAGGAACTCGCTGGCATGGGCAGCATCGGCCGCGGCACGGACATCATCATCCGTCGCATCCGGGCGGCCATAGCGAATATTATCCCAGGCGTTGGCTGCAAAGATCACCGGATCCTGTGCGACCAGACCAATGCGTTCACGCACAGCAACCGGATCGGCGGTTTTGATATCAACGCCATCAACCCGGATCACGCCACTTGCCGGATCATAGAAGCGCAGAAGCAACTGGAAGACCGTCGTCTTGCCCGCCCCTGACGGGCCGACAAGCGCGACCGTTTCACCCGGCTTGACTGACAGGCTGACACCTTCAAGTGCTGAGCGATCCGGACGGGCGGGATAGTGGAAGGTAACGTCTTCGAAGCTGACATGGCCCTGATGGGGAACCGGCATCGGCGCCGGGTTTTCGGGCGCCTTGATTTCAGGTTCGGTCGAAAGCAGCGCCACAAGACGTTCCGCCGCACCGGCAGCACGTTGCAGATCGCCGATAACCTCACTGATGGCACCAACCGACCCGGCCACGACCACTGCGTAGAAAACGAAGGCGGAAAGCTCCCCGGCCGAGATTGTGCCATCGAGCACATCATGGCCACCGATCCACAGGATCGTACCAACCGCGCCAAACACCATGACAATGACAATCGCAGTCAGAAGGGCACGCGCGGAAATACGCGCAACGGCCGTTTTGAAGGCCCCTTCGACATGCCCGCTGAAACGGGTACTTTCGATTTCTTCGTGGGTATAGGCCTGAACGGTGCGCAATGCATTCAGCGTTTCTTCGGAAAAGGCGCTGACATCGGCAACCCGATCCTGGGATTCGCGCGACAGACGACGGACCCGGCGGCCATAACCAACAATCGGCACCACAACCAGCGGCACGACCAGCAACACCAAGGCAGTCAGTTTGGGACTAGTGATCGCCAGCATCGTGAGACCGCCAACGAACATCAGGGCATTGCGCAATGCAATCGAGACACTGGAGCCAATAACAGATTGCAAAAGTGTCGTGTCGGTGGTCAGGCGCGAGAGCACCTCACCGGTACGGGTGACTTCAAAAAAGGCCGAGTCCAGTCGAATGATGTGGCGATAGACGGCTGAGCGGATATCGGCCACCACACGTTCCCCGATCCACGAGACCAGGAAAAAGCGCATGTAACTGGCACCAGCCAAAAGAAGGGTCACGGCAAACAGCACAAACAGGGCGCGATCAAGCAGTGCGCCGTCGCCTTCGGCAAAACCTTCGTCGACCAGCATGCGCAGGCCATTGCCAAGGGCCAGCACCGTGCCCGATGCGGTTACCAGTGCTATCAGCGCACCGATCAGCTGCAAGCGATACTTTGTGACAAACGGAACAATGGCGCGGAGCGACGAAAGGTTCCGGCTGGTTTCACGATCGGTGAGTTTTGCAGAAGAAGTCGGTGTACGCGCCAAGGCACTTTATTCCATATGCAACGGGAACCACGCAGCCAATCAAAGATCAGCCAAGATCAAGTTTGTTACCGGTTTTGACCGCAAGATCAGTCGAGAGCTGATCGGGAAGCGTGGTCGAGCCACGGGTCGAGGTCCAGGTTTCGTTGTCTTCGTCAAAATCATAGTGACTCGCACCACTAACCGGTGAAGACAGCCAGACCTGGCGATTTGGACCGTGCTTGTTAATAATGAACTGTTCACCCGAGTCGAGTTCAATGGTCAGGATGCCCGACTGCAGATCGACTTCAAGGTCATCGCCCAGTGCATCATCAATAACGTCAGAAAGCGTTTCGATGGTTTCGTCAGCAATCTGATGGAAGCGGGTTTCCTCAAGGGCCACAGTCTTGTTCTCCGTCTGTCATCGGGGTCAAACGCCCCGGCAAGGCGACAATGAATTGTTGGCGCACCATACTATATAAAGAGGCCTGTGCAAGTATGCATAAGCAAGCTTGCGAGAAAAGCTTGAAACACGGGCCAAGCACTGCTAAACGACCGCCAGATCGCTACTGCACTCCCCTCATTTGGCGTTAATCGGATAATTCCCGGTTACAGGGGTTGCGCGAGCCGATTTTTTACACTATACACCGCGCTTCAAATTCCGGAGTGATAGGCGATGAAAAAAGATATCCATCCCGATTACCATGAGATCACCGTTCAGATGACTGACGGCAGCACCTTCACCACGCAGTCGACCTGGGGCAACCCTGGCGATGTGTTGAAGCTCGACATCGATCCGAAAAGCCACCCGGCTTGGACTGGTGTTCACCGTCTTCTGGACAGCGGCGGGCAGCTTGCGAAATTCAAAAAGCGCTTCGCTGGTTTCAATATCGGCAATTAAGCAAAGAACACGTTTCTGTGTTCTGTGGGATCAGCGCCCGCCGCATCTTCTTGATGCTGCGGGCGTTTTTCTTTGTCTAAACCGCAAAATTGCATAGCTGATCACGCTAAAAAACTGTAGTTAGAACAACTCTTGGCTGTTAATGAGCATAACTGATGGTGATTTTGGCATTTTTTTGCCATAATCCCCTTCGTTAGGGGTAAGGCGGTACAGGTTCACTGCCCGGTCCTGCATGCACGCATCACCAGGCTCTTATATGAATCAAGTGACGGCACGTAACCAGGTTAGCTATGAGGTCTATGTTAAAGACCGTTCAGGCCGATGGCAGATCCACGGCCACTTTTCTGGTGCGCAAAAAAAGCAGGCCGAAGAAGAAGCCAAACAGATCGAACGTGCCAATCACGTCTCGGGCGTAAAGGTTATTCGCGAGGTTTATAACAACGCAACCAATAGTTCTGACGAGTATGTCATCTACGAGACGCGCGGTCAGGGCAAGCTCGAGAATACCAATCCCAAAGCACAGCCCAAGCGTCCGTTGGCCCCGAAACAGCAAGGGCCGCGTCCGACGCACTCGCCTGCCCCCTCACCTTCATCGGCCGAAAAGCCCGGGGACAAGGCAAGTGATCCAGCCGCAGTTGCAGACAAGAAACCATCACCGATCAAACCATCCGGGACCCTGGCCGAAAGCCAAAGTCTTGTCGGGCTCGGCCTCAAGATGGCGGTCGCGTTTTGCTTTGCGATTGCCATTGGCCTTGCAACCATGTTGCTGACGGCCAAGGGGCTGGAATTCCTGCCGGGAATGGGGCTTAAGATCAGTCAGAGCTTTTATGACAAGATCAACTTCCTGTCCTTTACCGTTGGCTTTTTGGCCAGCGTCGTCCCGATGTTGATGGCGCTGACCAAAAAGTTCAAGGGCCGTGCGCGCAAATCATCAAGTGCTTCTTCGCGCCAGACCAAAGCCAGCGCCAACCGTCCCGGCACACGCAGTGGCCGTGGCGCCCAAACCTCTGACAATGGCGCTCGTCGCAAGTCAGCTGCCGAAATGGCAGCAGAGATGGCGCATGAAGATAACGGCGACGCCATGGATGATGCGGGAGCTGTCGACGAACAGACTGATGAACCGCAAGAAGAAGCACCGGCCCCGATCGATAATGCACCTGACAAGCCGATGGTAGAAACGCGTGAAATGCGTGCGACCCGTGAACAGATGCGCGACTTTATCACCGGTTCGATCCAGGCAATTCAGCGCTCGGTCCCGGCACTTGACGCTTATCACAAGTTTGGCGTCAATCTGTATGTTGCCGGGGCTTGTGATGCCTGCAGTGAAAAGCATGCGCTCGATCAAAAAGACGGGCGGATGATCCTGCGTGATTGCATTTCGGCACTGGGCGCCAACAAAGGGTTGGCCGATACATTCTGCAAGAATGTCGACGACTATATCCTTGAGCCGAAATACAAGGATATGTATGGGGCCGGGCGCCAGTCGATGGATGCCTATATCAGGGATGAGAAAAGCATCATTTCATCGGTCTCCAAGGCAATTGCAGACTGGAGCGATAAACCCGCGGCCGGGCCGCAAGGGGCGGCTGGCAAAAAGCTTCATGCCTTGATGTTTACCGACATTGTCAATTCCACCGCCAAGACCCAGGAACTGGGCGATCATGGCGCGCAACAGATGGTGCATATCCATAACCAGATCGTGCGCACTGCGCTCATCAATAACTATGGCAAGGAAGTCAAACATATGGGCGACGGCATCATGGCCGTGTTCCCGTCTTCGGCAAGCTCTGTCGAGGCTGCCATTGAAATCCAGAAGAACATGGCGTCACATAACGCCACACAGGACCTGAAATTCCAAATCCGCATCGGCATCAATGCCGGTGAAGCCATTGCCGAGGAAAACGACCTGTTTGGCAGTGTCGTCCAGCTTGCCGCACGTGTCTGCGCGCAGGCAGGAGGTGATGAAACGCTGGTTTCCGATAACGTCAAGAATACCTATAGCGGCAGCCGGGCGAGCTTTGTGTCCCAGGGTACGCGCCAGATGAAGGGCTTTTCCGAACCGATTGAAGTTTTTCAGGTTCAGGCACGTTCATAACAAGCGCGACCCGGTAATTGGCATCTTCAGACAATTCAGATTCTTGAAAAAATCAGTTAGCGGGATCAGCCGTTGCAACGCGCAGCGACTTGAAGCTCCATGCGTGCCGTCCGCATGTAAAGCGCGTGCGCCCGCCCCATTAGATCAAGCAATCCTGGCGAGATAAAGCCGCATTCTTCGTGGCGATCTGAGGTGCAAACGCGGATATCGACCATCAGGTCATCAATATCAACGGCTTCATCCCAGGCAATCTCACCTTCTTCAACAGCACGCACAGCAAGAAGCCACGCCATTGCCCGGATCAATCGCGTGGTCATGCGCATTTCTTCAACGCATTGTACAACGGCTTCCCGGTTGCCATGTCGCTTGCCTTGCCCACGATTTGCCGAAAGATAATTTCGGGCCTCTACCAACAGGGTGAAGGCTTCGTCGTAAGTACGCGAAAAGTGAACAACCGAGAAATTGCCATGATACGACGCCGCATTGGGCGCCGGTGGATGCTCGTACGTCATCTTGAATATATTGGGAAGGCCATGTGTGGCTTCAAGGCACAAAAATGCCCAAAAAGAAAGACCGCCCACTTTCGGGGCGGCCTCACCTCAACCTGCTAAACTTGCCGGACTTTTTGGTTTTGTTTTTTATTGTGTGCGAACTTTAGCCAGCGCTTCACAAGCGGTCAAGGCTATTCATGGCACAAATGTGACAATACGTATTAACCCGTACCCTTTTGCAGATTAATCCACGCGGAACGCGGCAAAACAGCCGGAAACGTCACGGTTAAGTATTTGAGTATAAATCATAAAGAAAAAGAACCGCCCTAAAAAGGGCGGTCCAGTTTAACAGGGAGGCATCGAAACATCACGTTCGACAAGGGGGTCATCAGATGACCCTCTATTCCACATATAAGACGGCAAGTTTAATTTTCAATTAACCTCAGGTTTAAAAATACCATCCTCACGTCTAGTATTCAGATAACCGTCTTACGCGCGTTTGTCCGGGTATCAGCTTTTGAACAGGGCCTCGGCCCCTGCAACTGCACCTTTGCGATGTGTCAACGCCTCATCCACATGTTTAATTTCGCGCTCCAGCGCGGCACGGTAGTCTTTCAGGCTTTCAACTGACATGCCTTCAAGATTGCGCGGCAGACCAAATTCACCACCTTTGAAGATTGCGCCATCTTCTTCGTCCACGGTCATCCTCCATTGTTTCCGACCCGGTCACGGTCATTGAATCTCTTACTGATGCTAGATAGGTATAAAACGCAGTTTTCGCCAACGAGGTCCCGATGTCCAATCCAGAATTTCCCGAAAAGATGAAAGCCATCGAAATCACGAAAGATGGTGACAAACCTGCCATTGTCCTCGGCGAGGTCGCGGTGCCGGACTATGGCGCCGATGATGTGCTGGTTCGGGTTGCCGCAAGCGGGGTCAACCGGCCGGACCTTATGCAGGTGGCGGGCATGTATCCGCCCCCACCCGGTGCATCGGAAATTCTGGGGCTTGAGCTTTCAGGTGAAATCGTGGCGATTGGTGCCAATGTCTCCGACTGGAAACTTGGCGACAAGGTCTGTGCCCTGGTGACCGGTGGTGGCTATGCCCAATATGCCGCGGTTCCGGCAGCACAATGCCTGCCGGTGACAGATGGCATGTCCATGACCGCCGCGGCCGGCGTTCCGGAGACCTTTTTCACGGTTTGGCACAACGTTTTTGACAAGGCCGGGCTGAAAGCGGGCGAGACGTTTCTGGTCCATGGCGGCACATCGGGGATTGGCACCACCGCCATTCAACTGGCCAAGGCGTTCGGCGCCAAGGTGATCGCAACGGCCGGCACGGACGAGAAATGTCAGGCCTGTCGTGATCTGGGGGCTGATATCGCCATCAACTACAAAACGCAGGATTTTGTCGAAGAGGTCAAATCAGCAACCGATGGCAAGGGGGCTGATGTTATCCTAGATATGGTTGCCGGTGACTATGTCAGCCGGAATTTCAAGGCAGCGGCCTTTGAAGCCCGCATCCTGATCATTGCGTTCTTGCGCGGCCCCAAGGCTGAAACCAACTTTACCCCGCTTTTGCTCAAACGCCTGACGCTGATGGGATCAACACTGCGTGCGCAGCCAGTTGCCAACAAGGGGGCGATTGCCAATGCCTTGCGCGAAAAGGTCTGGCCGCTTCTGGAGGCCGGTACAGTCACGCCCGTGATCTATAAGACCGTCCCGCTTGAACAGGCATCCGAGGCACACGCCATATTGAAGGGTGGCGCGCACATCGGAAAAGTGATACTGGAAGTCGACTGATCGCATTTGGACGAAGGTCTGATATCTTTTATCTGACCAATCCAAGGCAACATGACTATGCTTGCGGTCTGAGAAGAAATATTCTTTTCAGATCACCGCAACAGATTGTTGCATTTACCCGCACATTGATCGAAAAGAACGCAATGGCGGGTCCGACGATGCGCAGCAACCCCCGTGGTTGACCTTGCAGCATTGCCGGACCACCAAAAGAGATTATATTCTGGGGCATACATTCCCGCGCTTTTTGGGCCTTATACCCATCGCCGGTCTCCAGAGAGAAAGAAGGAAACAGGAGGAAATATGGCACAGCCCCTCATGCCCAAAGCAACCGCTGTATGGCTTATCGACAATACCGGCTTGTCGTTCCGGCAGATCGCGTCTTTCACCGAACTGCACGAGCTTGAAATTCAGGCCATTGCAGACGGCGATGTCGGCCAGGGTATTGTCGGCCTTGATCCGGTCGCCAACGGTCAATTGACCCACGAAGAAATTGAACGCTGCGAGAAAGATCCGCGCGAACTTTTGAAAATGGCGAAAACCGATCTGCCGCGCCCGCGTGCGCAGGCGAAAGGTGCCCGTTACACCCCGGTTTCTAAACGTCAGGACCGCCCGAATGCGATCGCCTGGTTGCTTAAGCATCACCCGGAACTTTCCGATGCACAAGTTTGCAAGCTGATCGGCACCACCAAGGACACCATCGGTAAAATCCGTGATCGTTCGCACTGGAACTCGGCCAACCTGGCACCGCGCAACCCGGTGACCATGGGTCTTTGCACCGAGCTTGATCTTGAAAAACAGGTTGTGATCGCGCGTTCGAAAAACCCGGAAAAAATCGCCAAGGATGTCGAGCCGGATCCGCTGCCAGAAGAGCTGCAGATCAATCCGGAACCAGATTACCCGGGCAAAAAAGGCGACGAGAAGAAAGAAGAGCCGAAAACTTCCGATTATATGGAAGCGGCAGAAAACCTCTTCAAATCCTGATCGAATTCAAAGGGCCGCCCGCTGGGCGGCCTTTTTGTTTGGGCATTGCACGCCATACGCGTAAGGTTTGTTTCACAGTAATGCAGCTAAACGGTAACGCAACCGACACGGATGCAAAATACCATTCGCCAGCTTTTCGACCGAACAACACCGAAGAAACGTTTCCATGCAAAAACGTCCCACTGAACGCCAGGCCGGCATTGTCGAACTTGTCCGTGCCGATGGCTTCCGCACCATCGAGCAGCTTGCTGAACGCTTTGTTGTGACCCCGCAGACCATCCGGCGCGATGTTAATGCGCTGTGTGATGAAGGCCTGCTGCGGCGCCGTCATGGCGGGGTCGAACCCGCCCTTGAACATGAAAACATCGCCTATCGGGCGCGCAAGGTTCTTAATGTCAATGACAAGCGCAAGATCGCGGCCCTGGTCGCGCGTGAAATTCCCAATGGCGCATCCCTGTTCTTTTCAATTGGCACCACGCCAGAGCTGGTTGCCAATGCGCTGTTGCAGCACCGTGATCTTCGAATATTTACCAACAACCTCAATGTCGCCTATGTCGCAGCGACCAATGACAGCTTTGAAGTCACCCTGATTGGCGGGCGTCTGCGCAATCGTGACCGTGATGTGCTTGGCCCCGAGGTCGAGGCGTTCTTTAACAGTTACAAGGTCGATTACGGCATCTTTGGCGTTGGCGGGATTGATCCGGACGGAAGCCTTCTGGATTTCGATGAACAGGAAGTCCGTGCCCGGTCCGCGATCCTCAAGAACGCGCGGAAATCCTATCTTGTTGCCGATCACACCAAGTTTGGCCGAAACGCGGTTGTGCGCGGCGGTTCGATCCGCGACGTCAGCGCATTCTTCACCGATTGTCCACCACCAGACCACATCGCCGAGATGATCACGACGGCGGGTGTCGCCCTTCATGCACCGGAACCGGGTGCAGATTTCCCCACCTTTTTCATCTCTGATGACGACTAATTCGCTGTCTGATCAGTCTTGCGGCTTTCTGCAGCAGCTTTGAGGCTGTTACAAACGGCCTTTAGTCCGGGTGTCAGGGTTTTGTCACGCCGCATGACAATGGCGAGTTCGCGCACCAGCGGCGGTGACAGCGGACGGGTCTTGATCGGGAATTGGGTGCGATCCGGTCGCGCGCCCATTGCGGGCAAGATTGTCGCGCCGATCCCTGCCCCGACAATCTCCCTGATGGCTTCGACACTGCCCAGTTCCATCACCGAGCGGCCATTAACACCGAATTTCCGCAGCCATTCATCCACCAGTGTCCGTGTCAGGCCGCCGCGCTCATACAAAACCAGCGGCACGGCTTCCAGATCAACTGGGCTGATGACATCTCCGACTTCGGCATCCGCATGAAAAATGGCAACGAACGGGTCAGTCATGATCGGCGTTACCGAAAGGCTGCGCCCGGTGCATGGCAAAGTGACAAGGCCGACATCAAGCTTGTTGTCTTCAATCGCGCGGACGATATCGCTGGCATTGCCCGTCCGGACCATGACCTCAAGTTTCGGGAAGCTGCGCTGAAGCTTTTCCAGAATGGCGGGCAGAAAATAGATACAAGCTGTTGCACCGGTTCCAATCCGGACACGACCAGCCGCACCGCTTGAAAAGCCAGCAACAGCATCCTCAGCCGCGCGGACAGATGCATCAATGTCGCTGATACGGCCAAGCAACGCTAATCCAGCTGGCGTTGCTTCGGCACGTTTACCGACACGCTCGATCAATTTGACGCCCATTCGGGCTTCAAGCTGTCGCACCTGTTGACTGATAGCTGGTTGGCTCAGGTTAAGCTTGTTGGCAGCTGCGGAAAAGCTACCCAATGCTACGACGTCGGCAAAGGCATGAAGCTGATCAAGGTTAAGCGCACGCATATCAAACTTTTCCTTATGCCATGCATAATTTATCAAAACTTATCTTATGTGATGTTTGGGCTTAGTGTCAGCTCAAACATCATTATGCCGGACAAGAACATGCCCCTGAACACTGCCTCCACAAATATTACTAAGCCATCCTCAGAGACCACCATCCGCGATGCCGTGATTGAAGACATTCCGGCCATCACCAAGATCTATCGCCATCACGTCCTCCGTGGCACGGCCTCGTTTGAGGAAGAAGCCCCGGATGCAGCCGAGATTGGTAATCGCTTTCGCGCCATTCGCGACAAGGGCATGCCCTATCTTGTCGCCATCCGCGGTGAAGTGATCGTGGGCTACTGTTATGCCAGTACCTATCGCCCGCGCACGGCCTATCGCCATACGGTCGAAAATTCGATCTATGTTGCCCCGGATTGTGTCGGCCAGGGACTTGGCAGTTTGTTGATGAGCGCCCTGATCGAACGCTGTGAAGCAGGCCCCTGGCGTCAGATGGTGGCTGCCGTTGGCGATAGTGCCAACAAGGCCTCCATAACCCTGCATCAACGCCACGGCTTTGAAATGGTCGGAACCTTCAAGAAGGTCGGTTACAAGTTTGATCGCTGGCTTGATTCAGTTCTGATGCAACGCCCGCTTGGCGAAGACAGCCCCATCATCCCGAAGTCCTGATAGCACAGAAAAAACACCCGCTTTTGAAAACAAAAGCGGGTGCAAGGCTGCTCCAATAACAAGGGAGCGGGAGTGTGCATCTGTGACGGAAAACTTATCTATTTTGCATAGCCGATCTCTTTGAGGACCTCGGCAATTTCGGGGAGGATTGCCGGATCATCGATCGTTGCCGGGGTGTTGTAGCTTTCACCATCGGCGATGGAGCGCATGGTCTTGCGCAGGATTTTGCCCGATCGGGTTTTGGGCAAACGGTCTACCACTGTGGCCTTTTTGAACGCTGCCACCGGCCCGATCTGATCACGGACCATGGCAACGATTTCGGCCAGAATGGCATCATGCGGGCGGGTCACACCGGATTTCAGGACAATAAAGCCCAGCGGCAATTGCCCCTTGAGGTCATCATGCACGCCAATCACTGCACATTCGGCGACATCCGGGTGGCCTGACAGAACTTCTTCCATTCCCCCGGTCGACAGGCGATGGCCCGCAACGTTGATGATGTCGTCAGTGCGCGACATGACATAGATATAGCCATCTTCATCAATAAAACCGGCATCGCCCGTGGCGTAATATCCCGGGAATTCTTCCAGATAGGATGATTTGAACCGGTCTTCATTCTGCCAAAGGGTTGGAAGCGTGCCCGGTGGCAGTGGCAATTTGGCGGCAAGCGCACCGATCTGTCCGCGTTCAAGCGGTTTGCCAGCCTCGTCAAGAACCTGAACGTCCCAGCCACAGGCAGCAACTGTTGGCGAACCGTATTTGATCGGCAGCAATTCAATCCCGCGCGGATTGGCACAAATCGACCAACCGGTTTCGGTTTGCCACCAGTGATCAATCACCGGCACACCAAGGCTGTTTTCAGCCCATTGCAGGGTATCGGGATCGGAACGTTCCCCGGCAAGATAAAGCGCTTCGAGGCTGCTCAGATCGTAATTGGCCATGTGGGCGGCCTTGGGATCATCACGCTTGATCGCACGAAATGCCGTCGGTGCGGTGAACAGGACCTTGACCTTGTGCTGGGAAATCACCCGCCAGAAGGCCCCGGCATCCGGGGTGCCGACCGGTTTGCCTTCGTACATGATCGTGGTGCAGCCCGCCAGAAGCGGCGCATAAACGATATAGGAATGGCCGACCACCCAGCCAACATCAGATGCCGCCCAGTAAACGTCGCCGGCCTGGACATCATAGATGTTCTTCATCGACCAATGCAGGGCGACCATATGGCCGCCATTGTCACGGACAACGCCCTTGGGCTGCCCGGTCGTGCCGGACGTGTACAGGATGTAAAGCGGATCGGTGGCATCAACCGGCACGCAGTCAGACGGTGCGGCCTTGGCGCATTCGACTTCCCAGTCGTAATCGCGTCCATCAATCAACAACGCATCGCTTTGCGGCCGCTGGAACAAGATGACGCTTTGGGGTTTGTGATCAGCCATGGCGATGGCCTTATCAAGCAGCGGCTTGTATTCGATCACCCGCGCCCCTTCGATGCCACAGCTTGCCGTCAGGATCAGCTTTGGTTTGGCGTCATTGATGCGGGTTGCCAATTCGTTGGAGGCAAAACCGCCAAACACCACAGAATGGATCGCACCGATGCGCGCGCATGCCAGCATCGCCATCGCGGCCTGCGGGATCATCGGCATATAGATAATCACCCGATCGCCCTTGGTCACACCGCGCGCATGCAGCGCACCGGCAAGGCGGGCAACATCATCGCGCAGATGGGAATAGGTGATTGACTGCACCGTGTTGGTGACCGGGCTGTCATAGATCAGGGCGGGCTGATCACCGCGGCCTTCTTCGATATGACGATCAAGCGCATTATAGCAGGTATTGACCTTGCCACCGCTAAACCAGCGATAAAAGGGTGCGTTGCTGTCATCAAGAACGCGATCCCACTTCTTGTACCAGGAAATGTTTTCAGCAGCTTCGGCCCAAAAGCCTTCCTTGTCGGCGATCGAACGTTCGTAGATTTCCTGATAGCGACCGGTCATTGGCGAAATACCCTCCCGCGGCGTTTGGTCTGGTGGCGCCCGAAACCGGACGCATCGGTAGCGTTATGCTCGTAAATCGGCATCATAATACCGATTTAATTCGCACATACCCCTTAGACATTGGTAGAGCCCGGTAATCCCTTATTTTCTGCGGATTACAATTACTCAAAATACAGGCATGACTGATCCCCCAAAGTCGGGGGTTCGTATGCATTTTCACTGATGAGATTTATGTGGGGAGTTGCCCGAAGTTTTGAAGTGCAGACATAAAGTTGCCGCCTCAAGCGTGGGCGATAAGATGAGGCGGCAAAGGCAAGAGTTTGGAAATCTATGAGGTCGTTACACCGTTCACGTGGGAGATCGCGTGTTCTTGCTCACGCGTTTGGCCACGCCCGAACGGCTAATGGGTTATTCGGTTTATCTCGTCCTTGATTTCAAGCTTGCGACGTTTAATGTCTGCGACGATGGAATCGTCGGGCGCCGGGCGGCGCGTCTCGAGGTGGAGTTCCTGCTCAAGTGCAGCATGTTTGGCAGTAAGAGCTTCGATATGGCTTTGAACGCTCATTCGCCTACTCCTTATATCTGACATTGCCCACAAGAAGATGGTATTAATTTCGTAACATGATTTCCAGTGTTTCGATCAGGAACGTGAACAGGAACACAGTGTCGCAGGGAACGGTATGACGCAAAAAGATCGACTTATCATTGGCATAACCGGCGCGTCCGGGGTGATTTACGGCATACGTTTTTTACAGTTGCTGAAAAATGCGCCAACCGAGACTCATCTGGTCCTTTCGAAAGCAGCAGAGCGCACGATTGCCTATGAGACCGATTTTAAAATCCGCGAAATCAAGGAGATGGCAGACATTGTCCATGACAATGCCGACATCGGTGCCCCGATTGCATCGGGATCCTTCCGTGCACGCGGGATGGTCATTGCCCCATGCTCGATGAAGTCCCTGGCCGAGGTCGCAAGCGGAGTCGCAGATAATCTGATCGCGCGTGCGGCCGATGTGATGCTCAAAGAACGTCGCCGTCTGGTGCTGATGGCACGTGAAACGCCGCTGCATGCCGGCCATATCCGGAACATGGCACAAGCCACAGAAAACGGCGCGATCATTGCCCCGCCTGTCCCGGCCTTCTATGCCCGACCGCAATCGCTTGATGAAATGGTCACCCAAAGCTGTGCGCGGGTTCTCGATCTGTTTGATATCGATCTGCCCGAAACCGCCCGCTGGGGCGATAGCGAGGCCGCAAACGCGATCCCGGTCACCGGCAAACCCAAAAACCGCGACTAGGCCCGCTTTGGGGATACCGAAACGCTAGGCGATCCCCATCAACCGGGTCAACTCGCCAAGTGCTTCATCACACGCTGTCTGATCAAGCGCAAACCGGTTGGGTAACAGATAGGCATGTGCCGCGGCAATCGGGTCATTAATCGGCACCGTTTGCACCGCTTCGCACAGAATATGCTGTTCGATGCGTTCGGCCTGAAGTTCTTCTGATTTAACCTTTTGACGCAGGTCCTGCGCACTGGCGCGGGGATCATTGCGCAAATGGCGCCGTGTGTGGCGGAGCGGCTTGATGACGTTTTCGCGCCAATCGCGGACCGCCGTCTCGAGCGAGGAAATACTCATTGGCGCCAAGCCCTTCTGACCGAGAAAGAACATAAAAAGGAGCATGTTCACATCAAGGTCGCAACGATCCTGAAGATCGAGGCACAGCTTGGCCACCCCGTCGCGACCATACATCGCGACCGTAAAGGCCCAGACTTCTTCCTGATCCATTCCCAACCTGCTTGTTTATTATTGGATATCAGACTGTTTTGGCCGTTCTGGCAACTTTCGGCGGATGCCCCAGATAGGCGCCCAGCCCCTTGGCCGTTGACACCATCGTGCCTTCGGTATCGACAAGGCGCGGACCGACAATAACATCTTCCATGGCGACATCGACGACCTTGCGCTGTTGCCACGCGCAGACGCGGTTGAACGTCTTCTGCGCAATCAGGTCCACCGCGTGCACACCAAAGGCCGATGCAATCACCCGGTCGCGCGGCGATGGTGTGCCGCCCCGCTGAACATGACCCAATACCGTCACACGGGTTTCCCAGCCGGTCCGTTCGCCCAGTTCATCGGCAAGCCAGTGACCAATCCCGCCATAGCGGACCTTCTGACCATCATCGCCCACCGTAACCGACGATCCATCGTCACGTTTTACCGCCTCAGCGACGATGACCAGCGCATGGTTGCGGCCGCTTTTACGGATATTCAGGCAATGCTGGGCCAGCTCATCAAGATCATAGTCCATTTCCGGGATCAGGATAACATCCGCGCCACCGGCCACACCGGCAAACAGGGCAATATGCCCGGCATCCCGCCCCATGACTTCAAGGATCATGATCCTGTCATGGGATGCCGCCGTTGGCTGCAAACGATCGAGCGCATCGGTCGCGACATTCACAGCCGTGGTAAAGCCGATGGAATATTCGGTCTGGGCAAGGTCGTTATCGACCGTCTTGGGAATACCGACCAGATTGATCCCCCCCATTTTGGCCAGACGATGCAGGATGGCCATGCTGCCATCGCCGCCAATCCCGATCAGGGCATCAAGGCCAAGCTTGTGATAGCCTTCGATCACTTCGTGTGACCGGTCGGCAAAACTGCCATCGGGCATCGGATAATGGAATGGATCGCCCTTGTTCACGGTCCCCAGGATCGTACCACCAAGGCGGAGCATCCCGTCACTATTGACCTGATCATTAAGGTCAATCGCCTGGGGCGGGTCTTGCATCAGGCCGTGTGTGCCCTGCCGAATGCCGACAACATCCCACCCATAGCCAAGAACCGCACGACGTACGACCGCAAGAATAACCGCATTCAGTCCGGCACAATCACCGCCACTGGTCAAAACTCCGATCCGCATCTGCTTCCTTCCCTATCGTGTCGATATTGTTTTACAGGGTGGTACAAATCATATGGGTTGCCAATATGATATCTGGTATTATCAACTTCCCCTCGCATTGGTTATTAAGCTGGATCAAAAATGGACGAAATCAATCAGATCGAGATTGAGAAGAAACTTCTGTCGCTGCGCGAGGAACACCGCGATCTGGATGTCGCCATCGAACAAATGGTGCAGGCGCCGCACCATGACCAACTGCGTCTGGGCCGCATGAAAAAGCGCAAACTGGCCCTGAAGGACGAGATTCTTTATGTCGAGTCGCAGCTGGTGCCAGACATCATCGCCTGATTTCTGATCCGCACACCGGTCTGCTGCATTTTCCGCACAGCCAATTTATCGTATTCCGGATCGCTCGAAACGCGTTGATCACTGCAGGATCGCCGTTGTCAAAAGGGAAGGATCAGATGCCCGTCAAATTCCCTGCGGAATACGGGCAAGCTGTGCGAGATACATTTCCTTATGCGCACGCAAGGCTGCATCGGCCGCATTCAGGGCCGAGCTTGGCGTATCCCCATTTTGGGCATGATAAAGCCCAAAGACCGGTACGACCGAGATCGGCTGATCATTGTGGATATAGGGATGCTGATCAAGCCAGCGGGTAATGGCATCAACGCGCTGCCAGATATCTTCTTCGTCGACATTATACATCAACGCCGCAAAGTCATTGCACCCAAGATATCCCAGATGGTGCGGTGACATGATAAAATCCGCCATGATCTTGCGGACATAGTTAAACAGGCCTTCCTTGCAGTCCTGCCCATAGCGCTGGAGGATATCATCGATATTGGCCAGTTCGGACATCAGAAGCATCCGGCTGGTGCGATCCTTGCCGACCAGAGTCATTTCATTTTCAAGGATCTGCAGAAAGGCCGGGCGGCTGATTGCCCCGGTAAAGGGATCGCGTCCCTCATTGCGGGCCAGATGGGCCTGACGCTGTTTCAGGTCGCTCAGGTTTTCGGTCAGGCCGTTGATACGTACCATCAAACGACCGATGGCCTGTTCGACTGCGGGCGTTACCTGATTGTCGGGGATGCCCAGAACATTTGCCATATCGGGGGTATGATACGGTGCCTCGTCCACTGTGTCGGCGACATCGTTGGTATCAATGTCGACCTGATGGTCCTGACCGGGCGCACGACGACGGCCAGCATCCTTGCCATAAGCAAAGATCCCATAAGGGCTTGAAGGATATCGTCCATCCCCGCCCCCCATCGAGGGTGTTGTTGATCCGGGTCTTGTGACTTTCATGTCTGACCTTCCCGTGCTACCTGCACAGTTATATGAGGCAATAGTAAATAATAGATCAAAAACGAAACTCTTTCACCAAGATTTTCAATCCAGAGTGAAAAGGATCGCTATTCATCTGTATTTACGGAATTTCTTATTAAGATCGCCATGATATACAAGGCTTTTCTCGATTACACAATGCCTCAAGCAGGCTTGCATGATGGGGCTTGCTGCATATAATGCGGCCCTTCATGAAACCGCCCGAAAACGGAGCCGCCATTATGAGCGATCAAACCCCGGTCATCGGCATTATCATGGGAAGCCAGTCAGACTGGGAAACCATGAAAAATGCAGCAGATGTCCTTGATGCGTTGAACGTCGCGTACGAGACCAAGATTGTCTCCGCCCATCGCACGCCTGATCGCCTTTATGATTATGCCAAAACGGCAAAGTCGCGCGGCCTTAAGGTCATTATTGCCGGTGCTGGCGGTGCTGCCCACCTGCCAGGTATGGCTGCGGCCATGACCCCGCTTCCGGTTTTGGGTGTTCCAGTTCAAAGCCGCGCACTTAAGGGCCTTGATAGCCTGCTTTCCATCGTTCAGATGCCGGGCGGCGTTCCGGTCGGCACCCTTGCCATCGGGTCTGCCGGGGCAAAGAATGCCGGTTTGATGGCAGCCGAAATCATGGCGCTGATGGATGATGCCTTGGCCAGCCGCCTGGATGACTGGCGTGCCGCCCAGAGCGCTTCGGTTGCAGAAGAGCCGGTCGACCCGGCACCTTGATTTCAAAAGGCGCGCCCGCAGGGGCGCGTTTTTGTTTATAAACGACATTTGGACGGTTGCCGCATAAAGGCAGCAACACCTTCCCGCCGGGAAGAGTTTTGATCGAGGATTACATGACGCAGGATTTCGATACGCGCATCATCGCCCCGGGCAGCACGATTGGCATCATGGGCAATGGCCAGCTTGGCCGTATGGCCGCCTTCTGTGCCGCAGAGCTTGGCTACAAGGTGCATGTCTTTGGCCCGGGTGCTGACAGCCCGACCGAACAGGTCTGTGCCAAGGCAACGGTTGCCGATTATAGCGACCTTGATGCGCTGCGCGCCTTTGCCGCGGATGTCGATGTGGTGACGTTTGAATTTGAAAACGTGCCCCATGACAGCGTCAAACTGCTTTCTGAACTCGTACCGGTCCGTCCGGGCTGGAAATGCCTGCATATTTCGCAGAACCGCCTGCGCGAAAAGACGTTTTGCAATGATCATGGCATTGGCACCGCCCCGTTTGAGGCGGTCCGATCGCTCGCCGATCTTGAAGCTGCTGTCGCCAAGCTTGGCCGCCCATCGGTTCTGAAAACCACCGAAATGGGCTATGACGGCAAGGGACAGGTCAAGATTTCCGACGATACCGACCTTGCCGAAGCCTGGGCTGAAATGAACGGGGCGGAAGCCATTCTTGAAGGCTTCATCTCGTTCGAGCGCGAGATTTCCGTGATTGTCGCACGTGGTGTTAAGGGCGATACCGCCTGCTTCTGCCCGGTCGAGAATGTGCATACCAACCACATTCTTGATGTCACCGTGGCCCCGGCTGAAATTGCCGATGATCTTTCCAAAAAGGCCGAAGACATCGCGATCAAGCTGGTCAGTGCGATGGAGTTTGTCGGGCTTCTGGCGGTTGAAATGTTTGTCACCACGGATGGCGACATTCTGGTCAATGAAGTCGCGCCGCGTCCGCACAATTCCGGGCACTGGACGATTGATGCCTGTGTCACCAGCCAGTTCGAACAGTTCATCCGCGCTGTTTGCGGCCTGCCGCTGGGCGATCCGGCGCATCATTCCAAGGCGCGTATGAAGAACCTTCTGGGCGATGACATCAATGACTGGCAGGCAATTTTGACCGAGCCAAATGCAAAACTGCATCTTTATGGCAAGGCCGAAGCAAAGCCCGGCCGCAAGATGGGTCATGTGACCTGGGTTCTGCCGAAATAGGGCAATCCCCATTGCCGACCAAAACAGGAATTCGCCCCGGATGCCACGCGTATCCGGGGCTTTTTCGTATGTGATTCATGGCGTTACGCAAAAGATGACCCGGCTGGCATTTTATGCCCAGTCGATTGGCATCCTGTTTGCTGTTGGTAGGGCAGGAAACTCTTTACGGATGACATGTGATGAAAAAGCTTCTGATCATTCTTTCACTGACCCTTGGCCTGATCGCCATTGAAAGTCGCACCAACCCCGCCATGGCGGTACCAGGTGCGGCAGGCTTCCCCGATGTGATCGAAGGCGACAAGCTTCGCTTTGGCAATATGATTGTCGAACTGTTTGGCATTCGCGCCCCGAAACCCGGCATGATTTGCCGGGCCGGATCGGTTGAATTCCAGTGCGGTGCGGCGGCTGCCCAAGCGCTTGATCGCATCATTGAAAATTACGCCATCAAATGTCAGCAGGTCTCGGACGTGCAACTGTTCCCGATGCTGACCGAATGCCAGATGGGCCAGAACGACCTCAACCGTCTGATCCTGCGTGCCGGTTGGGCGATGGTTGATATGGTCAGTTGCGACAGCCATCCGAGCTGCGCGACCTATCTGCGCGATCAGCAATTCGCCAAGGACAACAAAAAGGGCATCTGGATGGGCACCCCGCCCTCAGAACTGGTTGCGCTGGCCGCCAAACCGAGCAAGCAGGACTTGCAGGATGCCCATGATGCCAACGAGCTTAAAAACATGCTTGATGACGCGGCTGGCCCGAAGCCGGTCGAAAACCCGATCAAGATCGATCTGGCTTCCGAACTGGAAGAAGCCAATGCGCCGGACCCGACCCTGCTGAGCTTCCTGACCAATACCTTCTGACCAAGTCAGCCAAATTCCGAGAGAGTTTCCTTCCCTCAAAACTCAAAACGCCACCGGCAACATGCACGGTGGCGTTTTTGTTTGATCAGGCAGTGGCGACGCTTTGGGCGATCAGCCACCAAACTGGCGGCGCATCCGGCCCGGTGTCGGCATGCAGCGCGCAATCTTTGCCCCCATCTTGAAGGGCGCGGCTGCAACCTTGCCCGCCTTGCCGATCTTGGCGGTGATTTTCGGGATCTGCAGGACATTGCCAATGCGACGATCCAGAAATGCCCAGCTATCAGCATGGCCTTCGGATGTGTCATCAAGCCAATAGGCAAGCGTTGATCCATAGACACCAGCCAGCAACATCCGCTTGGTGTACCAGTTATGATCGGTCGAGGTATCACCGGCAGCGACCCACATCTTATCGACCGTGCCATGGGTCAGTTTCAGACCAAGGGCGGCGTTCTGCGGCAGGGTCATATAGGCAAGGGCTGCGCGCACGGTATCTTTCTGATCTTCGACCAGATCAAGGCGGGTCTTGACCGCGGTTGCAATGCGGTCACGAATTTTAAGGTTCTCAAGGCCCATGTCATCAAGGGCAGCGACCATCTTGCGATCAGTCAGCTCGACATAGGTAACGATGGCCTGACGAATGCCGTTGGGCAGCAGTCGGTCGACCTCGCCCGGGGCAAGGTCCAGGTCCTCTGCGCCGGCCTGCAGGGCCTGTTTGGTCCAGCCATCAAACGGCACATGCTCAAGGGCTGCCTCGACCAGTGCTTCGCGCTGGGCTTGCAGGCGGGTCATGCTTTCAGTGACAGACATTCAGGCCTCCTCGTCATGTGATTCTGCGTCAGTTGTCGCCGACTGTCTAAAGTTAGTCTCGGGCGGATTTTCGCGCAATTCTTCATTAAAACCGAGCAACGACATATCTTCCATACGTTCGGGATACATCACCCCGATCAAATGATCATATTCGTGCTGCACAACGCGCGCATGGAAGCCACCGGCAGTGTGCTCCACGCTTTCGCCCTTTTCATTTAACCCGCGATAACGGATTTTGTTCCATCGGGGCACCACACCCTGCAGGCCCGGAATGGACAAACATCCTTCCCAACCATCGACGATGTCATCGCCAATCGGCTCGATTTCCGGGTTGATCAGGACACTTAGCGGCACTTCCCCATCGTCCGGATCATCGCTTTTGCGAAGGGCAGGCACGTAATAGACCATGATGGCGAGCGACTGAAACACCTGCGGGGCCGCAAGGCCAACGCCCCCGGCATCCTTCATGGTGTCCTTCATGTCCGCAATCAGGCGCTGAATTTCGGGATCAAGCGGGTCTTCGACCCGGTCCGCAACGTGGCGCAGAACCGGGTGGCCCATCCGGGCAATTTTAAGGATCGACATGACCCTATATCCAACCAAAACCGTCTGGCTGTAAAGCCCTAATGCCCTGAAAGGACCAGTGTCTGGATCGGCCAGATCAAGGCCTGCACACGCAACAGGATCGCATGCACCGCGCCCACGGTCTGCACCATATGCAGGAACAGCCACTCACCCGCGCCAACATCGGGAGCTGCAAGCTGATCATGGGTGTTGGTATAGGCATTGGCGACACATTTACTGCCCAAGGGGACATCAGCAACCTGTTCGGGATAAAGCGGCACCATCTTGGCCAGGAACGTGCCCGGCTTGGCGCGCTCGGTTATATCAAGCAACTGGTCACTTGGCCGGAACTGCCCAGCGGCAATGACCGGCTGTACTTCGGTGATCACCATCGGTACGATTTCAAACGGCAGGGATGCACAGGTGACCTCGGTGATCACACCGACTTTAACCACGTGAGCTGCGATCTGCTCGAAGCCCGCCTGATAGATGGTTTCACCTTGTTTCTGCGGGATCAGGATGCCGGCCGGGCGCAGGATCGGACTGACATAGTCCCCGACCTGCAGGGCAAATTGCTGTATCTTGCCGGCAACACCGGCGCGCACCACGGTTTTGGAAAGCTCCGCCTCGGCCGATCTTAGCGCGGCCTGCGCGTTGGCAAGCTGAGCGGGCAGCAGACTTTGCAGCTTGGTTTCAATCACCGTCATGCTGGCAAGGGCCGCATTCAGCCCACCCTGCCGGGTTGTCAGAGAAACTTCAAGACGCTCGACCTCGCGCCGGGAAACGGCATTGGTGCCACGCGACAGAAGGTCGGCTTTGACTTCAAGCTCGTCACGCACCTGATTATAGGACCCGCGCGCCTGTTCGACATTGCCCTCGGCTACGGCAAGATCGGCACGGGAAACTTCCATCTGGGCGCGGATTTCGGCTATGCGCTGCTCGGCCATGGCGACGGCTTCGCGCTCGACCCGGTTATCAATGCGAAACAGTTGATCGCCGCCCGCGACGATCTGATCATTTTCGACATAAATCTCGACCACGCGCCCACCTTTTTCCGGCAGGATCGTGACGGTCCGGAAGAAGGACGACACGTTCATGGTCGATGGATGGAAATAGAAAATCACCGCAATCAGGGTGATGGTCAGGATCGCACAACCGACAATGCCATAACGCAGCTCATACCAGACGGAAAACAGGGTGATTTCCTTGCCGATCCGCTTGCCCTGACGATACCGGCGGATCAGATAATCGGGCAGAATGGTGAAAATCGAACACAGAAGAAGCTCAAACATCTTTGGAAGCCTCCTGCGTCACGGACACCGAGTTCACCGAGTTGCTTGGCCTGTCCGAGTCGTCAATTGCGCCCTTCTTGCGCGCCATCGCCTTTACAGACTCCGCGATTGATTGGATCGGGCTATAGAAATCAGGCACCTGAACCACCGCAATCACAAGGGCAGCCAGCCAGAACAGGTTGTTATGGGTAAACAGTGCCAACAGTGTAAGGATGCTGATCAGCTGGATTTGCGTATGATTGGCATGATGGGCCATCCGTTCAGGCAGGGCATGCAGACTAAGGTAAAGCGCACCAAGCCCGAAGACGGCCAGCACCACGAACCAGACAACAATGGTGAATAAAACATCTGATTCGCCTGGTGCAGTAACAAAGAACGGCGCATGTGCAATCGCCGTCTCGCGCAAGCCACCTTCCATCTCCGATCCTCCGAGCTGTTTGCATCGTGCCCGGAAAACCGGGAAATTGAGATCGTCCGCCTGATAAAAACCCGGCAATAGCTGCTGTTATCTCAAAGCATTATACAACTTTTGGTTCAATTTGCGATATAGGGATCGCCGCCTGATTTTACAGCCACCAAAACGGAAAAATGGTCGCCCTTGCCCAAAGAGTTTGTCACAGCTGGCCAAATAAACGTCAAAGGCGAATATCCTCTTCCCTCTTTTCTTTTTGGCCGCTTTGCACTATATACAGCCCACGGTCATCATGATCGTACAACCAACCGGAGGGCATTCCGCACTCCGGGTGTTTTTGTTTTTTTGAAAGGAGCGTGGTTTCCGTGCAGGTAATCGTTCGCGACAACAATGTCGATCAGGCTCTGAAAGCGCTTAAGAAAAAGATGCAGCGCGAGGGCATTTTCCGTGAGATGAAACTCCGTCGCCACTTTGAAAAGCCGTCGGAGAAGAAAGCTCGCGAAGGGGCGGAAGCAATCCGTCGTGCCCGCAAGCTGGAGCGTAAGCGCATCGAGCGCGAAGGCTTCTAGTCTTTTTCACTTTCGGGGTATCTCGAACGTGACTGTACGATCGAATTTAGCTCGCTAAATTCGGACCCGTGCGCCAAACCCGCCTCGGAGCAATCCGGGCGGGTTTGGTTTTTCTGGACTGTTGTGAACTCAGTTCCCCGACACCCAAGCCTTGATGTCATCAAGCATCGTCGGCTCATAGCCAATCGGATCAGGCATCGGCTCAGACCGCACAATGATGCCAGACTGGGTGCGATAAACGGTATACAGCGTATCTTGCCTGATCTCGGTAAAGGTCGAACTGCCATACTCGGCATCTACCAGGAAGTTCCATTCCGCCAGATAGTTCACCAGATCAAGCGCATCGCCCTGCCCCAGTTCATAGGCCATCTTAGGCCTTGTGTTTTCATCATCGATATCACGATAGCGGCCCTCAAAGCGCACCAGCTTGTAGCGCGCATCCATGCCCATCACATTGGCCCAGGGTTTGAGCTTGATGAACTCCGCATCAATCCGCCACTGATCACCATAAATCTCAAAGATGCCAACATCGCCGCCGGCACCCGCCGCCAGATGGGCTTCAAACACATCCTCGCCCAGCGGCTCGAAATACATCTTGGCAATCGGCTTCTCGGCCGTCAGCCGGACATAGGTCAGGATCGTCAGCCCCATGGACGCCACCAGCGCCACAGACAGCACGACCACCAAAAGCAGAGAAACCCTTACCAACCGAAACATGCGACCTTCCGAACCAGACCTGCAGGGTGAAGAAGCGTGACAGAACTATAAGGCGCTGTAGCGCCGAAAAAAAGGCGGCTCCATCGGAGTCGCCTTTTGTCGCTTCAAACCGGATGGTTTGATCAGTTATCAAGATGCATGACGATTTCTTCGCACATCTTTTTGGCATCGCCGAACAGCATCATGGTGTTGTCCTTGAAGAACAGTTCGTTCTGGATGCCTGCGTAACCGGCTGACATGCCGCGTTTGACGAACAGGACCGTTTTGGCCTTTTCGACTTCAAGGATCGGCATGCCGAAGATCGGGCTGGCCGGGTCGGTTTTGGCAGCCGGGTTGGTGATGTCATTGGCACCAATCACGAAGGCCACGTCAGCCGATCCGAAATCACGGTTGATTTCTTCCATTTCCAGCACGTCGTCATAAGGCACGCTGGCCTCGGCCAGAAGCACGTTCATATGGCCTGGCATACGTCCGGCCACCGGATGGATGGCGTAACGGACATTGACACCCTCAGCTTTAAGGATGTCGGCCATTTCACGCAGCGCATGCTGGGCCTGTGCCACGGCCATGCCGTAGCCCGGAACGATGATGACGCTTGATGCGTTCTTCATGATGAAGGACGCATCATCAGCCGATCCGGATTTGACCGAGCGATCACCATCGCCGCCCGGACCGGCGGCTGCTTCGCCCTCGGCGCCAAAGCCACCAAAGATGACATTGAAGATCGAGCGGTTCATGCCCTTGCACATGATGTAGGACAGGATCGCCCCCGAGGCACCAACAAGCGCACCGGTAATGATCAGGGCGTTGTTTTGCAGGGTAAAGCCGATGCCACATGCCGCCCAACCCGAGTACGAGTTCAGCATGGAGACAACGACCGGCATGTCTGCCCCGCCAATCGGAATGATCAGCGTAATGCCCAGAACAAGTGCAAGCGCGACCAGGATCCAGAAGGCCGTATGGCTTTCGGTCACCACCAGAATGATGCCAAAGACAACGATGCCAATCCCGATGGCAAGGTTGAGCATATGCTGCCCCTTGAACCGGACAGGCGTGCCCGAAACGATGCCTTGCAATTTACCGAACGCGATTAGCGAACCGGTAAAGGTAATCGCACCAATCGCCACGCCCAGCCCCATTTCAATCAGGCTGGCGGCACCGATATTGCCCGCCGTTCCGATGCCATAGGCACCCGGCGAATAAAGCGCTGCCCCGGCGACAAAGACCGCCGCCAAGCCCACCAGCGAGTGGAAGGCCGCAACAAGTTGTGGCAGTGCTGTCATCTGGATTTTAAGCGCGATGACCGTACCGATGGCACCGCCGATAAGGATACCGACGATAATGGTTGTGTATGACAGCACAGCCGGGGAAGCCAGCGTGGTAAAGATGGCGATTGCCATACCCACCATGCCAAGGATGTTCCCGGTACGGGCCGATTCAGGTGACGAAAGTCCGCGCAACGAAAGAATGAAGCAGACCGAGGCCACCAGATACAGGAAAGCCGACAGGTTTTCCGACATTGTGTGTTCCCCCTACTTCTTTTTCTTGAACATATGCAGCATGCGCTGGGCGACGATAAAGCCGCCGAAAATGTTGACGGATGCCAACACCACCGCAATGAAGCCCATCATCTTGGAGAAGTTCATCTCCACCGGGCCTGCTGCCAGAAGCGCACCGACGATAATCACCGACGAGATGGCGTTAGTCACAGCCATCAAGGGTGAATGAAGAGCCGGGGTAACTTTCCACACGACGTAATAGCCAACAAAGCAGGCCAGGACGAAAACAGTCAGACCAAGAACCGTCGGGCTGACGCCTGATCCCTGAACCGCGACCGCGGCCGTGCCAGCGGCATCAGATGCGCCACTTGCCAGGCTATCGGCAAGCTTTGCTGCCTTCTCCGCAAGGCCAAGCGCGGCATCGCGGAGTTCATTTGCATTCTGGGCTACGGATTGATCAGCCATTTGCGACCTCCTCCCCGCCGAATTTCGGATGAACGACCTTTCCATCATGGGTCAGGCGCGTCTCGGCAATGATCTGGTCTTCGCCATCAAACGCGAGTGCGCCTTTTTCCGCATCAACAGAAAGGGTGATGAAGTTCAAAAGGTTCTTGGCATACATCGCCGTCGCATCGGTTGCGACGGAACTGGTGATGTTTTCCGGACCGATCAGCTTCACACCATTATCGGTCATCACCGTTTCACCAAGTTTCACACCGGCAACGTTGCCACCGCGTTCAGCGGCCAAATCAATGATCACCGATCCCGGCTTCATGCCAGCCACCATATCGCTGGTTACGATTTCTGGTGCCGGACGGCCCGGAATAAGGGCCGTGGTAATGACGATGTCGGTTTTGGTCAGGACCTCTTTGAGCTTTTCGGCCTGCTTTTTCTTGTAGTCGTCCGACATTTCCTTGGCATAGCCGCCTGATGTTTCCGCATCAGAGGCATCGTCGTCTTCGACTTCAATAAACGTCCCGCCAAGCGACTGAACCTGTTCTTTCACCGCCGGGCGCACATCAAATGCCGACACAACGGCACCGAGGCGCTTGGCGGTTGCAATCGCCTGCAGGCCGGCAACACCGGCGCCGACGACAACAACACGTGCCGGCGGCAAGGTACCCGCAGCCGTCATCATCATCGGATAGATGCGGCCAAATTCATGGGCGGCATCAAGCACCGCGCGATAGCCCGCAAGGTTGGATTGAGAGGACAGCACATCCATCGACTGCGCACGCGAAATACGCGGCATCAGCTCCATGGAATAGCCATCAATACCGGCCTTTGCCATGGCCTCGATCAGCTCCTTGCGATCGAACGGCTCAAGCAGGGCCACGACTGCGGCCCCCTTTTTATAGGCGGTTAATTCGTTGGTTTTGCCTTCAATGACAGGTGGGCGCACCTTGAAGATGACATCGGCATCCTTCACGGTGGTTTTCATTGTTTTGGCAATGGTTGCACCGGCATCGACAAAGCGATCATCCGGTATGGCGGCGTCAGTTCCGGCACCAGCCTCAATTGCAACGTCAAACCCGAGAGCCTTGAGCTTTTTCACGGTCTCTGGTGTGACGGCAACGCGCTTTTCCCCGGGCCATATTTCCTTTGGAACGGCCAGTTTCATCGCGTTTGACCTCCTTCCCTGTTGATTGGTCAGTTTGACAATCCGTGTTCATTCAAAGCAACCGGTTCCAGAACGTCGTTTCGCGCTCCTTGATCGACCGATCACTGGCAACCCTTGTCCAATTCAATTCTTCGGACCAACACACCTAAACCGAAAGCGGCCCGAAAAAGAAAAAGGCGGTTCTTCAGCAATCGCAGAAGAAACCGCCCACTTTCCCACCACGCATTACAAGGCATAAATCCTTGCTGACATGTCAGGTCCCACCCGCCATTGGTGCTCAGGACAAACAATCAATGACGCCCTGCATGTCTGCGTTGAAAGCAAGATGCGATTTCTCACCGACAACCACAATCCGAAAAAACGACAAAAAAACACTTTAACTTTAAATTGGTTAATTATCTGAAAAATCATCAATGTGCGGATATTCGCACGCTTAATTTCCACTATGGAACAGGTCCTTATCCCACCTGTCACACACCAGATCATTGATTTTCCGCAGTTTCCCCTCTTTTTACCCCACGTTGTAAGTGAATATTATCTTACAAACAAACGCTGGAGTCTGCATTTAATCCCCTTTGATCAACCAACACGTAACGCGCCAACCCCAAAAAGGTTCGCGACATGATTGCTGATTTTTTCAGAATTGTTTCAGGTTAAGCGTGCCAATTTCGGTTTTTCAGCCCGACATTTGCACCAAACGGCGCACGGACTCCGCATTGAAAACTCGACTCGCTTCGATCACTTAAACCCCAACTGCGCGTCGGGGCGCTCCAACCCGATCTGATCAAGGGCGGTTTTCTGACGGGCTTCAAGCTTTGACACATCAAAGTCCCCGACAAGATCATTGAACAAGCGATACCAGTTCACCTGCGCATCCAGACGCAGGAACACCGCGCTAAGTCCGACACCCCTCCAAATCCATACGCCACCTCGGACGCCAAACCTTTAATATAGGTAGAACCACTAAACCTATACGCAATCATAGGTTAATTTTCGTCTTGTGCGTGTTAGTTTAGATCGCCCTAAAGTTAGACGTGACTTCCAGTACGGACATTCTTTAACAGGTAGGAATGGGGACAAAACAATGCGCATGAAACTCGGCCTGCTTACAGCAGCCCTGTCAGCAATGGCTGTTGTAACAACTGCAACGCTGCCAGCAACCGCTCAGACATACTTCCCGACAAATGTGGACAAATCAAAATGCTCTTTGTCGGCGTCGGAGTTCAATGAAGATTGGACCAAGCTAGATTTAGAGTTGTTCAAGCTACCCGGTAAACTTGGCCCCGTTTATGACGCCTCTAGTGGCATGGTGTATGTCTTTCCAACAAACGGACCCGAGTTCTCCAAGGACACCACTGATCACTGCGATTTCTACAAGTGGGGCGCGCAGATGTTCCTTTGGCTGACCTCCACGATTAACGATAAGACAATCCAAACACACGATCCGAAATTCCCTGTCGGTCTGCCTTATGTCTTTAACAGCGAATTTTTCTATCGCTTGTCGGCCGATCATACGCAACTTCTGGCACAGGGTTCGGGTGTTACTTCACCGAACATGGCCGTCAGCCTGCGTACGAAAAAGACCGATGATGACGATGATAGCGTCGGCCAAGCCGGTGAAAAGAGTGGCGTCTTGTTGACACAAGGCGAAACACCATCATTGACCTATTATGCCGTTCACACCAACCGACTTTATGGCTATTTCCTGAAACGTTATAAAGAAACACTATCACAAGTTTTCGATGCTGGGCAGTTCCCGACAACAGCAGATGAGGCATGCGAAACCATTCATTTTGCAAAGGAAAAACACCTTATTGAGCGTGGTTCTGTGCCCGACTTCATTGAACATGCCCTTTGTCCGAAAGCCTTCAAAAACATATTGGACAACTCAAAAACCAAGGAAATCTCCCTCACAATTCCTGAGATCGAACCAGCAGTGGATTACCTCTCACTGGCAGCAGAGGTCAAAACGTCTTGGGTTGATACGGCGACACTGCCTGCAGACAAACTTCATAAGTACATTGTCCAGAACCAAGAAATCCCGGTCTATGACAAATCCAACCCGAAGCGATGGGTCAGAACAGGATCGGAGACAAAGGAATTGGCCATGGTCGGCATGCATGTTGTCGGCTCTGTTGAAGATCATCCGGAAATGATCTGGGCCACCATTGAGCATGAGGACAATGCGCCAAACTCTGTCTATTATTATACAGATTCAAGCAAAAAGGTGGTTGAGGTCACAGGACCACAGAAAGATAGCAAATGGACGTTCTCTAACGGCACGATCTCAGATTCGGTGCTAGAACCCGCCCTCAGCTGCGATAAAAAGACCATGGCTAAAGGCTGCGTTCAGAAAACCGATATCGTCCTTAACCCAACCAGTGGAACCTCGATCCAAGCATCAAATGTGACGCGTCTACATCCCTGGGGCAATGTACAAAGCAAATCGGATATGGATGCCATTTCGCAAAACACCCAGATCATCTCGCTCAACAACGACGTTCGGGCCTTGGTAAACACAAACAATGCCAAAGACCCGAGACAATATTACTTCCTGAGCGGGGCCATCTGGACGAGTGATGGCAGCATCCCAATAAATGGAAATTACGGCAAGAACACCGGCTCAACCATTTTGGCGAACACCACGATGGAAACCTTCCAGCAGAAAACAAGTTGCTTCGGGTGTCATTATTCTTCCAGCGCATCTGATGGGTTAGGCATAAGTCACATTTTTGATGGCATAAGCCCTGACCTACCGAAAGCTCCGGATCACTGATCCAATTGATCCAGATGACAGCCCTGATGTGAAAACCTCGGGGCTGTTACTATTTTCAGTTAATCCTGCGGTCGCTCCAGCCCGACCTGATCAAGGGCGGCTTTCTGGCGGGCTTCGAGCTTTGCCACATCAAAATCCCCGACAAGATCATTAAACAAGCGATACCAGTTCACCTGTGCATCCAGACGCAGGAACACCGCCCCCAGTCCGACAGCCGCACGATCAACCAGAACAAACTCGCGCGGCGGCTTGACACCCCCGACACGCCGCAGTTCCTGATGCACCTTGCCAGCCACCTCGGCCCCATAGGCGACCGAATTGGTTTCACCCATCTTGCGTTCCCGGTCATCCAGGATCGGGCCATACACAAAACTGGCCCAAATGTTGAGCACATCAATCAGTTCACGTGACGGATTTTCAAAGCCCCAACTTTCATAGGCCGAAACCGCCTTTTCCTCGTCCTCGTCGCGGAGCGCTTCATAAAGCGTGATCACCGCCTGAACGAAGTCGGGTTTGAAAATGCGGATACAGCCGAAATCCAGAAGATTGACCGACCGGTCATCACGCAGGGTGTAGTTGCCCAGATGCGGATCGCCATGGATCACGCCATAGCGATAAAACGGCACATACCAGGCACGGAACATATTAAGTGCGACCTGATTGCGCGCGTCCTGATCGGGGTCACTTTCAAGGAAGTGTTTGAACTTCTGCCCCTTTTGCCAGGTCATGGTCAGAAGCCGGCTGGTGGTCAAATCATCAACCGGTTCGGGCACATGCACGCAATCCTCATCGGCCAGCATGTGGCGATACAGGCGCATATGTTTGGCTTCGCGCTCATAATCAAGCTCTTCACGCAGACGCGCCGTCAGTTCTTCCTGAATGTTTTGGGCATCAATCGCGCTGTCATAGCGCTTATAGATCGCAAAGGCCGCGCGCAGCTGCTTGAGATCGGCCTCAACCGTTGCCGACATATCGGGATATTGCAGCTTACAGGCCACATCCTGGCCATCCGGCAAGGTTGCCTTATGCACCTGACCGAGTGATGCGGCGGCCACCGCATCGTGGCTGAATTCGGTGAATTTCGATTGCCATCCCGCGCCGAGTTCGCTGCGCATACGACGCTTGACAAACAGCCAGCCCATGCTGGGCGCGTCGGCCTGAAGCTCCGCCAGGGCCTGGGTATATTCCTTGGGCAGGGCATCGGGGATGGTGGATAGGATCTGGGCGACCTTCATGAGCGGGCCCTTAAGCCCGCCCAGGGCCGAGGTCAGTTCGGCGGCGTATTTGGCGTGATCAACCTCGCCGCCGAACATTTTTCCCGTGGCAAGGCGCGCGGCCAGCTTGCTGGCCGAGGCACCCACCCGTGCATAACGACGAACCCGCCCGCCAAACCTGTTTTCCTCGTTTGCGGCGGTATAATCATCGTCGTCATCACTCATCTCAGGAAAGCTCCTCCAGCTCGTCGATCATGCGCTTGATCATATTAAGGCCCCGCTGCCAGAAGGCCGGGTCCGATGCATCAAGTCCGAACGGTGCCAGAAGTTCCTTGTGCCGTTTGGTGCCGCCAGCTTTCAGCATATCAAGATACTTCTGCTGGAAGCCGTCTTCAGCGCCCTGATAAACATCATACAGCGAGTTCACCAGGCAATCGCCAAAGGCATAAGCATAGACATAGAACGGCGAATGGATGAAGTGCGGAATATAAGACCAGTAGTACTTGTATTCGTCTTCATAGCGGATGGCATCGCCCAGACTTTCATGCTGTACGGCCAACCAGATGTCGCAGATCTCATCAACGGTCAATTCACCTTCGCGGCGCTTGTCATGCACGCGTTTTTCGAACTCGAAGAACGCGATCTGACGCACGACGGTGTTGAGCATATCCTCAACCTTGCCGGCCAGCATGATGCGCTTCATCTTCGGATCGGTTTCCGCACGCAGCATCGACTGGAAGGTCAGCATTTCGCCGAACACCGATGCGGTTTCCGCAAGTGTAAGTGGCGTATCAGACAGGAAGTAGCCCTGCTCACCGGCCAGCACCTGATGCACGCCATGGCCCAGCTCATGGGCAAGCGTCATCACATCGCGCGTCTTGCCGTGATAGTTCAAAAGCAAGTACGGATGGGCGGACGGCACGGTCGGATGGGCAAAGGCGCCCGATGACTTGCCCGCACGCGGTGGCACATCGATCCACGGATTATCGAAGAATTTCTGGCCGACCTCGGCCAGTTCCGGGGAAAACTCGCCGTAAGCCTTAAGCACGGTCGAACGCGCGGTATCCCAATCGATCTGACGATCATCATCATCGGGCAGCGGCGCATTACGATCCCAGTAATCAAGCTGATCAACACCAAACCATTTCGCTTTCAGGCGATAATAGCGGTGCGACAGATCAGCATGGCTGTCTTTGACAGCGGTATTAAGCGCATCGACAACTTCGTCCTCGACCTGGTTGGACAGGTTGCGCGACGATACCGGGGTTGCGAACTTGCGCAGGCGATCATCAATTTCCTTGTCCTTGGCAAGGGTATTGGTGATGTGCGCCAGAAGCTTGATGTTCTTGCCCAGAACGTCGCCGATGGATTTGGCGGCCTTTTTGCGGTCGTCAACCTTGTTCGAGGACAGCATGTTGGCGGCATCTGACATGGTCAGGTCTTCGCCATCAATCGGGAAGCGGAGCTCCGCCATGGTCTGATCAAACAGACGCACCCATGCGGCCGATCCGGCAACGCGGCGCTCATGCAGGACCTGCTCGACCTCGTCGGAAAGCTGATGCGGGCGGAAGGCACGGTTTTCATCAAGCCACGGGCGATAACGACGCAGCGCTTCGCTTTGTTCATACTTCGCATCAAGCGACGCATCTTCGATACGGTTGATTTCAAGACCAAAGAACAGCGACAGGCTGGAAATGCCGGTCATTTCTTCCTGAACGAACTGATAGAACTGACCAATGGCCGCGTCCGAGCTGTCACCGGCATATTTCAGCTGCGCAAACGATCCGATCTTGCCGCAGATTTCGCTGATCGCCTCATATTCGGCAATGGCAGCTGCCAGTTCATCACCGGACAGGTCATTAAGTTTGCCCTGATAGCTTTGCTGGAATGCCTGAGAGCGGCTTTTGGCATCATCAAGATCGCGCCGGATATTCGGGTCTTTCAGATCATTATAGAGATCGGTCAGATCCCAGGTCGGCAAATTCTTGTTGATCGCGTTCATTTGTCCTCCAGACAGTCTCGTTGGCCGCGTGCGTCCGATCCGCACAGCAAAGGGATGTGCCTTTGCTTTTTTAATCGTCCGGATCCGATATATAGCCCGTCAAAGCCATATCACCAGACCAGTTTACAGATACGGTTTCAAATTGCTGGGTCGATCATATCGTTCCCTGTGCCATGGACAACAGCAAAGCCGCATCCAACCCCAAACAAACCGCATTTTACCGGGCTTTTGACCGGAACAAGGTTTCCGGGACCGCGTTTGTGTGACATGGGCGACAATTCGGTCTTTAAAATGTCATTTTCAGGCTGCGCAATTGTGCAATCCCTGATAACAAATTCATCGTGGAACGTTCGTTTATTCCGATCTGCAGCACATCCGCGCGGGTATAAGGAAAAAGGAAATGACAGCGTTACCATCAGGGCAGCGCAAAGATTGCCCGTTCGCGGGAACCAAGAGTGAGGCAAGGAAACGTCATGACAAGTTTGCAGGATTATGCCAATTGGCAAAACTTGCCGACCATGTTTTTTGAAAAGGCCAAGAAACATGGCGACACGCCGTTTCTTTGGACCAAGGATTCAGAGGGCAAGGAATTTGTCCCGACCAGCTGGCAGGAAGCCGCCGATCACGTCCGCGCCCTTGCGCGCGCCCTTTATGACATAGGGGTCCGCCCCGGCGACCGGGTTCTGCTGGTTTCGGAAAACCGCACCGAATGGGGCATTGCCGATCTTGCCATCATGTGCGTTGGCGCCATGACCGTCCCGGCCTACACCACCAATACCGAGCGCGATCATCTGCACGCGATCGAAGACAGTGGTGCGGCGATTGCCATCATCTCGACCAAGAAACTTGCCCAGCCCTTCCTGCATGCCGCCCTTGATAGCGGGCGCTGCCGCCATGCGATCATGATGGAAGAATGGGGACAAAGCTTTGTCGGTGACATCACCATTTCGCGCTGGGATGACCTGATCGCCAAGGGGCGCGGTCTGAGCCATGACGTCGATGACTGGATTTCCAAGATCAATCGCGATGACCTTGCCTGCCTGATTTACACATCTGGCACAGGCGGCTCCCCCAAGGGTGTCATGCTCAGCCACGGGGCGATCATTTCAAACTGCATGGGCGCGTTTGACATCATCGAAACCCTTGGCATCGACAAGGAAATCTTCCTGTCCTTCCTGCCGCTGTCGCATTCCTATGAACATACTGCGGGCCTTTATTTCCCGATCAGTATTGATGCCCAGATCTATTACGCCGAGGGGCTTGATAAGCTGGCCGCCAACCTGGCCGAAGTCAAACCGACCATCATGACCGCTGTGCCGCGCCTTTATGAAATGCTGTATCAGCGCATGAGCCGCATGGTCGAAAAGGAAGGCGGTCTGAAGCAAAAGCTGTTTGACCTGACACTGCGTCTGGGCCGCAAGAATTACGAAGGCGAACGACTTGGCCCGATCGAAAAGCTTCAGAACCTTGCCTGCGAACTGTTGCTGCGTCGCAAGTTGCGCCAACGCTTTGGCGGCCGGATCAAGGCGATGGTCTCGGGTGGTGGTCCGCTGAATTACGAACTGGGCGTTCTGTTCGTCTCGTGCGGCATTCGCATTCTTCAGGGTTACGGTCAAACCGAATTTGCACCGGTGGTTTCATGCAACCGTGCAGAAAACAACAAGCTGCGCACCGTTGGCCCGCCGATGGTGGGTGCTGAGGTCAAGATTGCCGAGGACGGCGAGATCCTGCTTAGCGGTGAAAGCATGATGAAGGGCTACTGGAACCTGCCCGACGTCACCGCAGCGACCATCATTGATGGCTGGCTGCATACCGGTGATATCGGCAAGTTCGATGAACAGGGCAGCCTGATGATCACGGATCGCAAGAAGGACATCATCGTCAATTCCGGCGGTGACAATATCTCGCCGCAGCGGATCGAAGGCCTGATGACGCTTGAAACCGAGATTTCCCAGGCGATGGTCTATGGTGACGACAAACCTTATCTGGTTGCTGTCCTGTGGCCGGAAGAAGACTTCATGCGCGAATTCGCCCGCGAGAATGGCATTTCGAATTCCATCGAAGAACTCGCCAAGAATGATGACTTCCGCAAAACCATCCGTACGGCCATTGACCATGTCAATCAGCGCCTGTCGACGATTGAAAAGGTCCGCAGCTTCATGTTTGCCGAAGCGCCCTTTACCATTGATAACGAAATGCTGACCCCGTCGATGAAGATCCGCCGCCACAAGATCCGCGAAGCCTATGGCAAGCAGCTTGACGGCCTTTATCAGCGCAAGCGCGGCGGCAGCAAAAGCGCCCAAGAAAAGCCCAAAGACTGACCATAAAGACGATGACGCGCCCCAAAGAAATCAAACAAACGCTTACCCTGGTCCGGGGTCTTCCCGGATCGGGTAAATCAACACTCGCCAAAAATCTGTGCCAGGCCACCGGTGCGGTCCATCTCGAAGCGGACATGTTCATGGTCGACCATGAAGGGTTTTACGAGTTTGACGGCACCCGCCTGTCGCAAACCCACGCAAGGTGCGAGGCAGAATGCCACAACGCCCTGTCAGAGGGGTATGACGTTGTTGTCTCCAACACATTCACCCGTTTCTGGGAAATGAAGGCCTATATCGACATGGCCGACAAGCACGACATTTTGCTACAGATTGTCGAATGCCATGGTCGCTTTGGCAGCATCCATATGGTGCCTGACGACACCCTTGCCGATATGCGCGATCGCTGGGAACCGCTGCCGGAAAAATACCGCTAAGCAGCTTGCCGCTAGTTCGCCGCTGAAAAGACCTGTTTGAGGATATCGGTCGTCCAACGGGTCGGATCGCTTCGAATATCGGCTTCCTGAAGTGCGATGTAATGGAACAGGCCATCCATCGCCTTGTCGGTTGCGTGATCGGTCAGCGATGCCTTGAGATCGGGCACAAACGGCAACTGGTCATATTGACCAACCATCTGATCATAAAGCGACAACGCTCCGGTATCTGAAAGGGCATCCGTGATCATCGGGCGCAATCGGCCCTCGATATCCGTGCCCGAAACACGGCGCAGATATTCGGTCGCGGCGTCATCGGGGCCCTGCAAGATGCCCTTGGCATCGGCCAGCGTCATCTGACGCACAGCATTAACCAGAATATCGCTGGCATCCTGCATGGTCTGTTCGGCTGCCCGGTTCATCCGCAATTCGATTTCATCGGCGTAACTGCCAAGACCTGCTGCATTCATCAGTTTCTGCGCCGCCTGAACCTTGTCTGGCAGTGGGATATGCGCCACCGGATCGGCGTTAAAACCATCCATAGCACCAAGTTGATCGGTGACCAGCTCCACCCCAATATCAAGCGCCTGTTTAAGCCCCTGCTCCACCGTGTCCGATGACAGGGCCGATATCCCGGAACCGCCGCCCGATGTACTTCCCGACCCCGATGAATTCATTGCATCGCCCAAGGCATCCTTGGCCTTGTCAAAAAAGGATTGGGCATGCGCAGGTGCCACCAGATAACCGAGCACAAGTGCAACAGCACCGGCCTTGAAAAGATGATTTGAATTGCGGTTGAGCATGCGCGGTCCTGCCGTTTTGGTTAAGGCGTTCTATCGCCAGTATACTGAAAAACAATCATGGCCTGAAAAAGACAAAACCCCGGTTCATCAACCGGGGTTTTGCATGTGGGACATCAAGCGGCCTTAGTCAATGACCTCGACCTTTTTGCCATTCAGCAGAAGGTCTTTACCCTCGGCCGAGACCGGAACCGTATCGCCATCGCTGATCCCGCCTTCGAGGATCTGCATCGCCAGCGGGTTCTGCAGATAACGCTGGATTACGCGTTTGAGCGGACGGGCACCATAGATCGGGTCATAGCCTTTTTCGGCCAACCAATCCTTGGCACCGTCATCAAGCTTGAGATTGATCTTGCGATCAAACAGAAGCTTTTCGAGGCGACCAAGCTGGATATCGACGATCTTGCCCATCTGATCGCGATGCAAACGATGGAACAGGATGGTTTCATCCAGACGGTTAAGGAATTCCGGACGGAACGATGCCCGCACGATTTCCATGACCTGGGCGCGGACTTCGCCGCTGTCATGACCCGGTTCCTGATTGGCAAGGATTTCCCCACCCAGGTTCGAGGTCAGAATGATCAGCGTATTGCGGAAGTCGACAACCCGGCCCTGGCCATCGGTCAGACGCCCTTCATCAAGAACCTGCAGCAAGACGTTGAACACATCGGGATGTGCTTTTTCGACCTCGTCAAACAGGACAACCTGATAGGGACGACGACGCACCGCTTCGGTCAGCGAACCGCCTTCCTCATAGCCGACATAGCCCGGAGGTGCACCGATCAGACGCGCCACCGCATGCTTTTCCATGAATTCGGACATATCAATCCGGACCATGGCTTGTTCATCATCAAACAGGAACTGCGCCAGCGCCTTGGTCAGCTCGGTTTTACCAACACCCGTGGGGCCAAGGAACAGGAACGAACCAATCGGTCGGTTTGGATCCTGCAGGCCTGCCCGCGCACGGCGTACCGCGTTCGAGATCGACCGTACTGCGTCATCCTGACCGACAACCCGTTTGCGCAGCGTGTCTTCCATTTCCAGAAGTTTTTCACGCTCGCCCTCAAGCATCTTGTCGACCGGGATACCGGTCCAGCGCGACACGACAGACGCGATGTGCTTTTCGGTAACCGCTTCTTCCTTGATGCCACGCGACGGATCGTTTTCCGCCTTTTCAAGCAGCGTCATCAGAGCCGGGATTTCTTCGTATTGAAGCTGTCCGGCACGATCAAGCTTGCCATCACGCATCGCACGTTCAAGTTCACCACGCGCCTGATCAAGCTGCTCCTTGATATGGGTCGAAGCTGCCAGTTCTTTCTTCTGGGCTTCCCATTTCGCGGTCAACTCGGCGGATTTGCCTTCAAGCTCGGCCAGCTCCTTGTCCAGACGGCCAAGGCGATCCTTTGATGCACTATCCTGCTCTTTCTTGAGCGCTTCACGCTCGATCTTGAGCTGGATGATGCGGCGGTCAAGTTCGTCGATTTCTTCCGGTTTGGAATCAAGCTCCATACGCAAGCGCGAGGACGCCTCATCCATCAAATCGATCGCCTTATCGGGCAGGAACCGGTCCGTGATGTAACGGTTCGAAAGGGTTGCGGCCGCCACCAGCGCAGCGTCGGCAATACGCACCCCGTGATGGAGTTCGTATTTGTCCTTGATCCCGCGCAGGATCGAAACCGTGTCAGTCACCGACGGCTCATTGACGAATACCGGCTGGAAACGACGGGCAAGCGCCGCGTCCTTTTCGATATGCTGACGGTATTCATCCAAAGTCGTCGCACCAACGCAGTGCAGTTCACCGCGCGCCAAAGCCGGTTTCAGAAGGTTCGATGCATCCATCGACCCTTCGGCCTTACCGGCACCGACAAGCGTGTGCAGCTCGTCGATGAACAGGATGACCTGACCGGCTTCTGATTCAATTTCGCTCAGAACCGCTTTCAGGCGTTCTTCAAATTCACCCCGGAATTTCGCGCCGGCAATCAACGCCCCAAGGTCAAGCGACAGAAGTTTCTTGTCCTTGAGCGTTTCGGGCACGTCACCCTTGACGATCCGCAATGCCAGACCTTCGGCAATCGCGGTTTTACCCACACCGGGTTCGCCGATCATGACCGGGTTGTTCTTGGTCCGGCGTGAGAGAACCTGCACCGCACGACGGATTTCCTCGTCACGGCCAATGACCGGATCGAGTTTGCCTTCGCGCGCGGCCTCGGTCAGGTCGCGGGCATATTTTTTAAGCGCGTCATACTGGTTTTCAGCACCCGCACTATCGGCCGTGCGGCCCTTGCGGATGTCATTGATAGCACCGTTCAGACCTTGTGCGGTGACACCGGCATCGGTCAGCACCTTGCCCGCAGTTGATTTCGGATCAAGTGCAATGGTCAGAAGCAGCCGTTCCGCCGTGACAAAGCTGTCACCGGCCTTCTTGGCGACTTCCTGTGCCTGATCGATCAGACGGGCAAATTCGGATGAAAGATAAATCTGTCCATTGCCACCAGAAACCTTTGGCAGTTTTGCCAGTTCCTGCGCGCAACGTTCCTGGGCAACCTTCGGCTTGCCGCCGGATGCCTTGATCAGATTGGCTGCCAGACCTTCTTCGTCATCAAGCAGCACCTTAAGCAGATGGATCGGGACAAATTGCTGATGGTTTTCACGCAGCGCAAGCGATTGCGCCGACTGCAGAAAGCCTTTTGACCGATCCGTGAAGTTTTCAAATTCCATTCCTGTCACTCCTTGAGCCAACAGTATTCAGACGATGTGGGCCTTCTTGGAAGCGTCCACGACATTGGTGTCATTACCGAATTTTAAAATTATAGATTTTTTCGACAGCGACAACATTGATATGTCTCAGTCTAGCGCGTTTGCAACCATATCCCCCTACAAAAGTTGCAAGAATTATTTGTGCACCGCAACACAACTTTCTGGCATTATTCCAGATAGCAGGCAAGACCGCTGAATCGCGCGCGTTGTCGATGGTGACAGTGGCGAGCGTATCAAAGGTTGCCCTTGGCAAAACAACGTTCTAACGTCGCCCGGACAGATAAAAACAGACATGCCATTCGCCCCACTCTTTCAGGCATGCCAAAGCGCCATACAGGAACACAAATCATGACGATCGAGCTCAAAGCTATCAAACGATACCCGGTCAAGGGAATGCGCGGTGTTGATCTTAAAGAAGCAAAGATCACTGCCCATCAGATGATTACCGATGACCGCCGCTTTGTGATTGCCACCCAGTCCTCGGTCGGGCAGGAAGGCGTGCATGAATGGGCCCGTAAAAGCAATTTCCTGCAGCTGGTGAATACCCCCAAGCTCGCCGAAATCGGCACCGACTATGATGACGCCACCAGCACGCTGACGATCCTTCGAAACGGGCGCGCCATCTGCAAGGGCAAGCTTGACGAGTCCATGGGCCGCACCGTGGTCGAGGATTTCCTCAAGGCGTTTTTAAAGAACGAGATTGCCGGCACGCCAAAAATCTATTCCGTGCCCGATACCCATTTCGGCGACATGAAGGAACCGTTCATATCGTTGCTGAACCTGGCATCAATCCGTGATTTTGGCACCCGCATCGTTCAAAGCGAAATTGATCCGATGCGGTTTCGTGGCAACCTGCTGGTTGACGGACTGGAACCCTGGAAAGAGCTGGAATGGAACGAAGACAAGATCGTCAAGATCAATGATATCTCGTTCCGTGTGGTTCACCCGATCACCCGTTGCAAGGCGACCAGTGTTAATCCCGATACCGCAGTTGCCGATATCAACGTTCCACTGATGCTGCGCAAGGGTGTAAACCACCTTTATATGGGTGTTTACCTTGAGGCCCTTGACGATGGCACGATCACGCCGGGTGATGAACTGGCCCTTGCGTAAGATCAGTCATTGCCGGAATTGAATGTCGGGGCGTGGACAGCCATGCCCTTGAACATTTCATCGTGATACCAGTCGATACGGTGCGCACGAATGGGTGGGCATCCCTTGCGAAACAGGATTTGTTCTTCCTTCGGAAAGCGGGCCACCTCAGCCGATTTCAGGATCGGCTGATTGTCCTGTGATCGCAGATGGACCGGTCGGCTGGTATCCTTGCCGCCACCCGTATCATCAAATTTCGACATTGCCGTCAGACCCGACACCCAATCCAGGTTGAACGCACCTTCCTGACTCAGGACCGAAATGGCATCAACACGGCCAACGACGTTTTCCCAGTTCAAACAAACATCCATCAGGCCACTGACGCCGGTAAAGCCCGGCCAGACCACCATGCCGTCGCCATACCCACCACCCAGAAGGCGCTCGAACAACGGCATGCGGCCAACACTTTCAATGCCGTCTAGCAGAACAAGAAATTCCGGATCGCCCGATTTCCATCCCCGCTGATTGATCAGGTTCATCATGCCAGACAGCATCACGCGGCTAAAGGATGGCTGAACTTCCGGGTTTTCGCCGCCAAGCTGACCAATCACAAAGATCGACACAGGACCGCTGGTAATATCTTCGAGCGTAAAGCTGCTTTTGCTGACCAGTCGCGAGATTTGCGGATTGTCGAATTCTTCGGTGGCTGCCCGGCAGGCCTCGATGATCTTCATGCGCTGATCTTCGGTCATATCAAGGATGTTCAGCGCAACTTCGGAGATGCGGCCATCGGCGGACTCGATGCTCATCATTTCTTCAAGAATCTTGTAGAACCGATGGGACGGCATGATCAGGTTACGGCGCACTTCACCAAGGTTGCGATCTTCCTTCGCACTGCGCTGGATCGTAAAAACAATAAACCCCTGAAGCAGGGTCCGCGCCGTACGGACTTCCTGTTCATCAAGCTCCTTGACGAACATCGGGGCAAGAAGCGTGTCGGCAATAAAGCCGGTATCAGTAATCAGGCCTTCCCCCTGCTGGCGGATAAAATCAAACGGGTTGAACTGTTCTGTTTCCACCCCGGTCTGCTTGTGCGGATCAAGAACGATCAGCCTTTGACCAAGCTTGGTCCTTCGGTCGTGAATGGCGCGAAAAATGCTGCCATGGCGCTCATAAACAAACAGGTTTCCCGTATGCAAAAGGGCGTTCGGCTCGGCCGAGGCGCGGTAATATTCCTCGGGCTTGGTGGCAAAGGTCAAAACGCGTTTCAGACCATTGGCACCGATCAGGCGCTTGTCATCGCCGAAGCGCCCCAGAACAAATGCCGGATTGTTTTCCAGCAATTTACGCGCATTGAGGTCCTCGACACTGGCCCACTCCCCGTCGGCCTTCATCCGCGATCCCTTGGCCCCGAGTTTGGGTTTCTTTGATTTCGAAGAGGACGACGGTTTCAGGCGGTTTAGTACGATGACAACCAGCGGGATGAACATCGGGACGATGAAACAGACAGCCCCCAGAAGGGCCAACTCGTAGTCACCGTTAAACAGCCCAAGGGCGATAACCATACCGCCAAGAGCCCATAGCAAAACCATGACGACCCGAAATAAACCAGTCCCCATCTAACACTCCCCGAGAATGCGCCTGTACCGTGAAAGGATGCCGGTTGTTTGATGCCGGTCTTGGCTTCACGGTTTTATATGTGATTTGTCCCAGAACCCGCGCGAACGTTAATCGACGGTTGCACGGGATATTCGATTATATGCTTATACAGTTTCGCATACCTTAAAGCACTGCATCTTTGGGGGTATGTTTGCATTTGGCGTGTGCGTCCAAACGACAACACCCCTGCAAGCGTTGACTTGCAAGGGTGTTTGTCATGTTGAAAGACCGCTTCTGGTCAGATCAAGCCGAAACCGGCTCGGATCCCTCATCAGAAGTGGCACCTTCTTCGTCATCTCGGCCCGCTGCACGGCTGCGACCACGACGGGCTGTCGGGTGACGGCCGCGCGTACGCGCCGTACCACTTGCTGCCCGGCGGGTTTTCTTTTCACCGTCTTCACCCTGCTCAGCGCTGTCGGCATTTGCCGATGCGTCATCACCAGATGTGTCTGCCGGTGCGTTTTCATCTGCACTGGCATTGGCGTCATCGGATTTGCGCGGGCGACCACGGCCCGGACCACGTCCGTCCGAACGACGGGCACGCGGGGTGCGCTTTGGCTTGCCGCCATCACCCTCAGACGTTTCAGCAGCATTTTTGTCTGCCTCTACCGGGGTGTTGTCGTCACCATTGTTCGACGCATTTTCGGCGTTTTCGTTGGTGTCACCCTGCTGGTCGTCATTCTGGTTTGACTGGGCGTCGTTGCGATCGTCACGGCCACGGTTGTTGCGCTGACGATTGTTTTCACCACGTTCCTCACGGCGCTGGTTTTCCCATTCCTGGGCAGCCTGAAGGATACGATGATAGTGTTCAGCATGCTGGTAGTAGTTTTCTGCCAGAACAGGATCGTCAGTCGCGTCCTTTGCCAGCGAAACATACTTTTCATAGACCTGCTGGGCATTGCCGCGTACACGGCCGTCCGGCCCATTGCTGTCAAAATTCTGGAATTTTGGATTTACTGGACGTTTATTCGACTGTTGCCGTCCGCGCGGACGTTTATTGTTATTTCTCATATCAACATGACTTTGGTGTTGAAGGACAATCCGGCGGCATCATCGGCCCCGGAACCACTCCGTCTGAAAAACATATTTCCCGCTAAACAGCGCCGAACTCGGCATTAATACAAACCTGCCGGGAACCTTGAAAGGAACGGAGATTGTTGACTGTTTACAGGGGAACACGGCGCTTTCATAAGCGCGTCGGGCACCCGGCCCGTTCAATTCAACCTATATGGCTTGGCGGCGTATTCCAACTGTTTTTTTCACTCACCGATGCTTTTTTTACATCACAGGCGTGGATTTATCAGATTACGCAGCGTCCAACCGAACAACGAGTTTTCTTTGCCGCAACGCAGCGAACAATACCGCCCAAATCTTCACGGTATTCCACCCCGACAAAACCGGCTTCGATCAACAACTGCCCGACATCCCTCTCCTGACCGCGACCGATCTCGAAAATGACAAATCCGCCGGGCTTTGCCAGATCAAATGCCACGTTCGACAAGGCACGATAGGCCGCAAGCCCATCACCCTCATCGGTCAGGGCAAGACGCGGATCAAATTTTTGCACTTCTGGCGACAGGGTGCTCATCTCGTCCGCCGCGATATAGGGCGGATTGGACATCACAAGATCAAATCCTTCGGCACGATCTGCGTCACTCAGTGCACTATCCCAATCCGAAACCCGAAACTCGACTTGGTCTTCAAGCTCCAGAAGCCGGGCATTTTCACGCGCGCACGCCACAGCACCTTCGCTCAGATCAAGCCCGACACCCGTCGCACCGGGCAAATCGCCAATCGCAGATAGCAACAAGCATCCGGTACCGGTGCCGAAATCAACAATCCGTGGCGCATCAGCATCTTCAAGGAAATCAATCGCCCATTCGACCAGCGTTTCGCTATCAGGCCGCGGCTCCAGCGTTTCGGGCGACAGCTTGAAGGTATGGCGCCAAAAATCACGCTCGCCAAGGATACGCCCGACAGGTTCATGCCCGATGCGGCGCGCGATCATGTCGCGGAATTTAGCTGCCTTGTCTGGGGCCACGACATCTTCGGGCCAGGCACTGATGCGACCGCCATCAACACCTGCGGCCCGCGCCAGCAAAATGCGCGCATCCATCCGCGCATTTTCAATCCCCGCATCGCTCAGGGCGGCGACGGCCTCGGCCATCAGGGCACCAAGGGTTCGAGACGTGTCAGAAGACATGATCAGCTTTCAATTTCGGCAAGCTTTTGGGCCTGCTCCTCGGCGATCAGGGCATCAATCACTTCATCGACGGCCGGACCACCGGCAATGAAGTCATCCAAGCGATAAAGGGTCAGATTGATGCGATGATCCGATACGCGCCCTTGCGGGAAGTTATAGGTGCGAATGCGTTCCGATCGGTCGCCGGACCCGACCTGCGATTTGCGATCTGCGGCGCGCTCGCTGTCCTTGCTTTCGCGTTCCTGATCATAAAGACGCGACATCAGCATCTTCATCGCTTTTTCTTTGTTCTTGTGCTGCGACTTGGCTTCCTGGCTGGCCGCGACAACACCGGTCGGGATATGGGTAATACGCACCGCACTATCGGTGGTGTTGACGTGCTGACCACCCGCCCCTTGGGAGCGATAGGTATCAATACGCAGATCCTTGGGGTCGATCTTGATATCGACATCCTCGGCCTCAGGCAGCACGGCGACGGTCGCAGCAGACGTATGAATACGTCCGCCCCCTTCGGTCACCGGGACACGCTGAACGCGGTGCACGCCACTTTCAAATTTCAGGCGCGCAAAGACATCTGTACCCGACACATTGACGATCACTTCCTTGAAACCGCCAAGATCGTTTTCGCTGGCATCCATCTGTTCGAATTTCCAGCCGCGCCCCTCGGCATAGCGCTGATACATCCGATACAGATCAGCAGCAAACAGGGCGGCCTCTTCGCCACCGGTCCCGGCACGAATTTCAAGAATGGCGTTTTTGGTGTCTGCACTATCCTTGGGGATCAGCATCAGCTTCATCTGACGCTCTGCCTCGGGCAGCTTTTCCTGAATGTCGTATTTCTCGGCCTCGGCCATTTCGCGCATGTCGCGATCACCTTCCGGATCGGCCAGGATTTCCTCGGCATCTTCCAGATCGCCTAGAAGCTTTTTATAAGCCTCAATCGCCTCGACCACCGGGGCCAGTTCGGCATGTTCGCGCGACAACTTGGAAAAGCCGTCACCATCAAGCTCCCCGCTTGAAAGAAGCGCATTGAGTTCGTCGAACCGGCGCGTAACACCTTCGAGCTTCCCAAGGTCCAAACTCACTCTTTATTCTCCTGTTCAGGGTCGCCGGGCGCCTTATCGATCCCAAGCGGCTTGTCTTCAAGTTCAAACAGACGCGCCAACAATTTCTGGGCCTTGACCCATTCCACGGTGCCAGCACCGTCTGTTGTCGTCGCCAAATCCTTCAATGCCTGCGTCGGCGCATGCAAAAGCCGATTGACCAAAAGCCGGGTCGCCTTTTCTGCGTCCCCGTGACTTTCATTCAACGCATCTGCACGCACGGCTTCGAACCGTTTGCGCAGATCGGCAATCGCCGGTACAGCGGCACGCTGCGCACGGTCCCGCACAAAGCCATCAAGCTCCGCCTCAATCAGGGCCCAGGCCTGATCGGCTTTTTCTTCGCGTCCACCACGCCCTTCGGCTGCGATCTTTTCCAGATCCTCGATCCGGTAGAAGAACACTTCATCGATCTCGTCGACCTGCGGATCAATATCGCCCGGCACAGCCGTATCAATCATCAGAACCGGGCGGAACCGGCGACGCTTGACCGATGCGAGTGCGCGTTCCTTGTCGATCATGTAGCGGCGCGATCCACCGGCCGTCAAAACAAGGTCCGCCTCGGCCAACAGACGATCAAGATCATCAATTTCTGACCAGTGGCAATCCAGTCGGCGTGCCACGAGCCGCGCACGTGCTGTCAGACGGTCAGTCACCAGAATGCGACCAATGCCACGTTCGGCCAGCGACGCTGCAATCAACTCGCCCATGTCACCGGCACCGGCCACCAGCAAAGTACAATCGCCAAGGTCACCATGCAGGTCGCGCGCAACCGATTGTGCTGCTGCCGCGATGGAAACCGCGCCCTGACCGATCCCGGTCTGGTTACGGACCTTTTTGGCGATGCCATAAGCGGTCTGGTAGACCTGCTCCAACTCGCGCCCGACAAGGTTATGCTTGCGCGCGATGCGATGGGCATCCTTGACCTGACCGAAGACTTCCGGCTCGCCAATCACCAGACTGTCGAGCGACGCGGCAACCGCAAACATGTGACGCAACGCATCGCGGCCGGATCGGATATAAAGTTCGCTCGCCAGCTGATCACGATCCAGATCAGCCCAAAGCGACATCAGATCAATCAAACGCTCGCGGCCACGTTCGGCCTCGGACGCCAAAAGATGAATTTCGGTGCGGTTACAGGTCGAAACGACAACCGCCTGCCCCAGTCGGGCCTGCTCAATGGCCGCCAGGAATTGCGGCAATCGGCCTTCGTCGATGAACAGACGGTCGCGGGTATCCTCGCTGGAGCGCCGATGATTGGTGCCGATCACCATCAGGCGATCGAGCGGCCAATCCCCGGCATCCTCATGCGAAATCCCGTCCGTCACACCATTCTCACTTCTTGCCGATCACGCCAGCCAATTGATCAAGCGCCACTTCCTGCTGCTCGCCGCTATCAAGATCGCGCAGCTGGGCAACACCATTGGCAAGCTCATCATCCCCAAGAATCACCGCCAGTTTGGCATTGGCCTTGTCCGCACGCTTGAGGCGCTTTTTCATGTTGCCGGAATAGCCAAGCTCGACCGCGACACCATCTTCGCGCAAGACCTGCGCAAGTGAACGGCATTTGGCTTCGGCAGCATCCCCCATCGGGATCAAGGCCACCGGGCGGGCACCGGCCGGCGCTTCGCCGACCATCAGGGCCAGGCGTTCAACACCGGCAGCCCAGCCAACACCGGCGGTCTGCGGACCACCCATGGTCGAAATCAGCCCGTCATAACGGCCACCGGCCATCACCGTGCCCTGTGCACCAAGGGTGTTGGTGGTGAATTCAAAGCAAGTATGGCAGTAGTAATCCAGCCCGCGCACCAGACGCGGGTTCAGCTCGTAATTGATGCCGATATCGCCAAGGCCTTCGGTCAGGTTCTTGAAGAATTCCTGGGAATGTTCGTTCAGGTACTCGGCAAACAACGGGGCATTGGCCACCAGTTCGCGATCGCCTTCATCCTTGGAATCAAGGATACGCAGCGGGTTCTTATCAAGACGCGCCCGGCTGTCTTCGGACAGCTTGTCAAAATGGCCTTTGAAGTAATCCACCAGCACATCGCGATAGGCCGCACGGCTTTCCGGATCGCCAAGGGTGTTGAGTTCCAGCGTGATGCTGTCCCAAAGACCAAGTGCCTTTAGGATGTGCGCGCCATACCCGATCATCTCGATGTCGCCTGCGACCTGCTCAACGCCAAGCAGTTCAGCACCAATCTGATGGAACTGACGCTGACGGCCTTTTTGCGGGCGTTCATACCGGAACATCGGGCCATAATAGCTGACCTTGACCGGCGACATCTGCTGCATGCCGTTTGAAATATAGGCACGCGCAATACCGGCCGTCCCTTCGGGACGCAGGGTGACCTGTTCACCACCGCGATCCTCAAAAGTGTACATTTCCTTGGTCACGACATCGGACGTATCGCCAAGGGTACGGGCAAAGACTTCGGTAAATTCGAAGATCGGCGTGGTCATGCGATGGTAGCCATACAACTCGCCGATTTCGCGTGCGGTATTCGCGATGTAATCCTGCAGACGGTTCTGTTCCGGCAGAAGGTCGTGCGTGCCACGGACGGGTTGAAGCGATGCCACTTTGGGTCTCCGATCTAACTTGAATTCCTGATATTTGCGCAAAACATCAACGGGCGCAAACACATGCGAACATGAAAATAGCTTTCCGCCGGTGTGGCGGAAAGCCAAAAGTAGTCAATTCTGCCTTGCTATTCCGCCGCGGTTTTCTTGGCGGCTTCTTCGGCTTCGATCTTTGCCGCACGTTCTTCGACCAGCTCGACGATATGGTCGACCATCTTTTCCGTGCTGACATTGTGATCCGGACGGCCGGAAATATACATCTTGTGGTTCCCGCCACCGCCACCGGTCAGACCGATATCGGTTTCACGCGCTTCGCCCGGACCATTGACGATACAGCCAATAATCGACAGCGAGATCGGGGTGGAGATATGCGCCAGACGTTCTTCAAGGGCTGCCACAGTCTCAACCACGTTAAAGCCCTGACGTGCACAGGACGGGCAGGAAATGATCTGAACGCCACGGGTGCGAAGACCAAGCGATTTCAGGATATCAAAACCGACATGGATTTCCTCGACCGGGTCGGCAGAGAGCGACACACGAAGGGTGTCCCCAATCCCGGCCCACAGCAGGTTACCCATACCAATCGATGATTTTACGGTCCCACCACGAAGACCACCGGCCTCGGTAATGCCAAGATGCAGCGGATAGTCACAGGCTTCTGCAAGGCCGTAATAGGCCGCAACCGCAAGGAACACGTCCGATGCCTTGACCGAAATCTTGAATTCGCGGAAGTCCTGATCTTCAAGAACCTTGGCATGGTTCAGCGCACTTTCGACCATCGCTTCCGGGCACGGCTCGCCGTAGCGTTCCAGAAGTTCCTTTTCAAGTGAGCCGGCATTGACACCAATCCGCATGGAACAGCCATGATCCTTGGCCGCCTTGACGACTTCGCGGACGCGGTCGGTCGACCCGATATTGCCCGGGTTGATGCGCAGGCAAGCGGCACCGGCTTCGGCGGCCTCGATTGCGCGTTTGTAATGGAAATGGATATCGGCAACGATCGGGACATGCACCTGCTTGATGATGTCTTTCAGAGCCGCCGTTGATTCCTGATCCGGGCAGGACACACGAACGATATCCGCACCGGCTTCTTCCAGACGATGGATCTGCGCAACAGTCGCGTTCACATCGGTGGTCAGGGTGTTGGTCATCGACTGCACCGAGATCGGTGCATCCCCGCCGACTTCCACATCACCGACACGGATTTTGCGGCTTTGGCGGCGTTCAATATCGCGATATGGGCGGACGCTCATTTCCGGTTCCAAAATGTTCAAAATGTCTTGGGGGAGTATATAGCTTATCAAACGCCGATTAGAAACCGTTGCCTAACAGATTTTCCGCCAGATTTCGCATAGCTGTCACGAAAAAAGGCGACCCGTTTGGATCGCCTTTCGAATTTTGTCTGTTTTCATCGCCAGATGGCGTTGGTGCAAGCTACTGAACCGTCGGTTCTTCGGTCTGGGTCAGATCACCGACATCAAGCGAGAAGTCCGAAATCACCGCGCCATATTCACCGACCGGCTGCGCGTCTGCGCCATCGATACTGTAGGTCAGCGCGCCGGCATTGCCGACTTCAAGTTTCAAACCGTCACGATTCGGAACCTTGTAGGTATCACCCGCCGTCAGCATCCGGGTCAGAAGAACATTCCCGTCTTCTTCGCGGATACGCACCCAACTGGTTTCAACAGCAGAGATGGTCACACGGCTATCAACATTGACCGCGCCAAAGACACGCGCCCCACCCGCATCATCAACTTCCGGCGCTGCCGGAACCGATGCAACTTCGGCTGCTGGTGCAGCCGGGGCTTCGGCAACCTCATCTTCCACAGGTGCCTCTGCAACTTCGGCCACGACCGGGGCTTCTTCAGCGACCGTTTCTTCGCTCACCGTTGCCACATCTTCAGCAACCGGTGCCGCTTCAGGGGCGGCTTCTGCAACTTCTTCGGCAACAGCAGGTGCCTCGGCCGGCTCTGCCGGTGCCTCGGCAATTTCCGTCACAACCTCGGGTGCTGCTTCTTCAGCCGGGGCCTCGGAAACAGTTACCTCTTCAGCCGGGGCTTCTGGCGCGACCGCAGTTTCGGGCGCGCTGGTAACGGATTGCTCCTGCTCGGCAATGACCGATGCGGGTGTTTCCATCTCGGCCTCGGCGGCTTGCGCGTCGGCAGCGTTTTCAAGCGTGCGCGGTTCGGCTTCTTCGGTTGCCGGGGTCGAATAGCTTGCCAGACGTTCCGGCAGCGGATCGACCAGATCAGCAATGGTTTTTCCCTGGCTGGAAAGATAATACCAACCGCCATAGGCACCCAGCCCAAGCATGACCGCAATCAAAAGAACGGCACCACCCGGCACACGGCTTTCCTGAACCGGTTTCGGGAAGGAGAGTTCACTGCGCACTGCAGGCGCGTTGCTTTCTTCACGGAAGCGGCGCGCGATTTCCGCGCCATCCAGTCCGAGATGTTCAGCATATGCCTTTACGAAGCCAAGCCCATAAGGACCGTTCGGCAGAACCGAGTAGTCGCTACTTTCGATGGCTTCGATGTAAATTTTGCGAATACGAAGCATGTGGCAAACGTCATCGACTGATTGCCCCAAACCATTGCGGGTGGCCTTAAGCAGGCTCCCGACTTCGGTGTAACCACCGACCTGGCTATTCTGTTCGTCCATCACAACATCATTTGATGCCTGATCCCCGGACAAAGGCCTGAAACGAAGGCGTCCACGGGTCTCGTCATCCAAATGATCTTCCTTTCGCTTTTTGATCGCCAACTCCGCACCCCCACGTTACGATCTAGCAATAAAACTAGCAGATATCCCCACCAAAAGCGATTGTTTTTAAAGTTTTACACCGTGATCTATTGCGAAAGCCTTAAGACGTGATCGCAATGATCTGGTTGGATTATCCATTATCGTCAGAATATATCGTTCGACTTCAGACTTGCACATACTTCTGACCATTTCCTTTACAGGACCGACAGAGGCTGGCGCCATCGACAAACGCTTGATTCCCAAACCGATCAGGGCCATCGCTTCGAGCGGCCGCCCCGCCATTTCACCACAAATGGTCAGGCGCACACCGCGCTGATCACACAATGTCACCAATTGACGCATAAACGCAAATACACTTGGTGACAAGGTATCATATCGCCCTTCAATGCGCGGATTTCCGCGGTCAGCGGCAAACATGAACTGCAACAGATCGTTGGTACCGACCGACAGGAAATCAACCCGCTCCAACAGGGCGGGAGCCTGCCAGATCAGGGCCGGCACTTCAAGCATCGCACCGACTTCGACCTTGCGCGGGACAAAACCACGTGCGGCTTCACGCTTTAGCTGTTCATCAAGAACCGCCTTGGCCATATCAAACTCGGCAACTTCGGCAATCATCGGGAACATGATGTACAAATCACGATCATGCCCGGCACGGATCAACGCGCGCAGCTGATGAACCAGCACCGCCGGCCGATCCAGCGTGATCCGGATGGATCGCCAACCCATCGCCGGGTTCTCTTCTGTCATATCTTCCCAATAGGGCAGCAGTTTGTCACCGCCGACATCAAGCGTCCTGAACACCACCGGGCGACCGTCCGCTTGCTCGAAAATACGGTCATAGAGCCGGGTCTGGTCGGTGATATCAGGCATGGCAGAGCGCACCATGAACGGAATTTCCGTCCGGTACAGGCCAATCCCATCAGCACCGCTTTCAATCACGTGCGGCACATCAATCAAAAGCCCGGCATTCACATTAAGCGAGATATCCGCCCCATCCGTCGTGCGCGCAGGCATGTCGCGCATCTGGGCATAAAGGGCTTTTCGCTCCGCCCGGGCACGCAGCGCGCCATCAATAACGGATCGGACATCCTCGCTGGGACGCACAAACAGCTGGCTGTTATCGGAATCCACAATCAGCGGATCACCCGCCTCAACCTTATCAAGCACGCCTTTGACACCACCCAACACCGGAATATCGAGCGCACGCGCCACAATCGCCACGTGTGAGGTGTGCGAGCCTTCTTCAAGCGCCAAGCCGCGCAGACGGGTATGGTCATAATCCAGAAGCTCTGCCGGGCCTATATTGCGTGCCACCAGAATGATATCATCGGGCAGATCGCCAAAGGCCGGCGACTGATACTGCCCCGAAAGGTGTTGCAGCAAACGGTTGGCGAGATCTTCAAGATCATGCAGTCGTTCACGCAAATAAGGATCGGTCACCTGCGCCATGCGCGCACGGGTATCGTCATGAACCTTCTGAACGGCGGCCTCGGCCGTAAGGCCGGTATGAACCGCTTCGGTAATTCGGTTCAGCCAGCCGGTATCCTGGGCAATCATCCGATAGGCTTCCAGGATATCACCCGGATCATCGCCCTCATCCATGCCATCAATGCCTGCAACGGCCTCAAGCATCTTATCAAGGTGATTTTGCAGGCCGTGCATGGCTTCACGCAGACGGGTGAGCTCTTCTTCCGGATCGTCAGACACCATGCGGTCAATGACGATGCGTGGCTCATGCAACACGGCAAGGCCCTTGCCAATCCCCGGTGCCAGACGCGCCCCACCCAAACGCAGGGGCAACAGCGCAATACCATCGGCCGGGATCAGTTCTTCGCGGCTGACCAGCTCACCAGCGGCAACCATTTCGGCCAGCACCATGGCGACGTTTTCAAGCGCTTCCTGCTCGTCCTCGGAATAAAGGCGTTCGGTCCGGTTCTGCACGGCCAGCACACCGATAATGCGGCCACCGCGCAGGATCGGCACACCGATCATGGAATGATAGACTTCCTCGCCGGTTTCCGGACGATAGGCAAAGTTTGGATGGCTTTGCGCGTCCTTGAGGTTGAGTGGCCGCGCATGGGCGGCGACAAAACCGACAATCCCCTCACCCACCCGCAGGCGGGTCAAGTGGACTGCTTCCTTGGACAGGCCACAGGTCGCAAACAGCTCAAGCACTTCGCCCGCACGCATGACATAGACCGAGCACACCTCTGCCACCATGTCGGCGGCAATGATGGTCACGATCTGTCCGAGGCGTTCTTCGGCAGTCCCCGGACCAGCCATGACGTCACGCACACGCTTTAAAAGGCGTCGCGGGCCAGAGACTGCGGCGGACGGAATGCTCATTTGACTTAGCTGTCTCTCTTAACCAGGGATTGAACGGCCTGTTCGACCAACTCTTCGAGGATTTCGGAAACCGGTTGTTCTTTCTTTACCATACCAACCGACTGCCCGGCCATAACCGATCCACTTTCGACGTCACCATCGATCACGGCGCGGCGCAATGCACCCGCCCAGAAATGTTCAATTTCAAGCTGTGCAGCACCCTGATCAAGTTCGCCGGCGCGGAACTTTTCGATCACGGCACGCTGGGTATCGCGGAATTCATCCGTACCCTTGTTGGCCAATGCCCGCACCGGGATCACCGGGAAGCGGTCATCAAGCTGCACGGTGGTGACCGCATCGCGCGCACTTGCCCGGATAAAGGCCTTTTTGAAATCGGGATGGGCAATGCATTCCTCGGCACAAACAAGACGCGTGCCGATCTGAACGCCCGATGCGCCCTGCTCAAGCAAACCGGTAATCGCTTCGCCGCGACCAATACCACCGGCACAGAAGACCGGGATATCGGAAACATTCGGCAGGATTTCCTGCGCCAAGACCGTCAGCGACACCGGGCCGATATGGCCACCGGCTTCGCTACCTTCGATCACCAGTGCATCCGCACCCGACCGTACCAGTTTCTTGGCCAGAACCAGTGCCGGGGCAAAGCAGATCACCTTGGCAAATTCCTTGGCCTTCTTGATCGAGGTCGAAGACGGCAAACCACCGGCCAGCACCACATGGCCAACGCCCTGCTCACGGCACACCTCGATCAGCTCATCAAGCTGCGGGTGCATGGTGATCAGGTTGACACCAAACGGCTTGCTGGTCATTTCCTTGGTGGCGGCGATTTCAGCCGACAAAAGATCCGGGGTCATCGACCCGCAGGCAATCACACCAAAACCACCGGCATTGGACACGGCCGCGACAAGGTGACGTTCTGAAACCCAGGACATTGCGCCGGCCATGATGGCGTAATCGGTACCAAGGAATTCCTTGCCCGACGCCCACAATTTTTCCAGGCGCGCCCGTGCGGCGTCAATTTTCGGATCGCTCATATTCTCTGTACCCCAAAGCAGAAACGCAGGGAACCGGTGGTTCCCTGCCATTTCATCAAAACAGCCGAAACCATAAAGCCCCAGCTAGTATGTAGTATTACAGGTAATTTAACAGCGGCTTAATCGTATAGGATCAGCCAACCTGTTGACCTTATTCAGCATCCAGACCGTATGCCGTGTGCAGGGCACGGACGGCAAGTTCGGTATATTCCTCGGCGATCAGCACGCTGACCTTGATTTCCGAGGTCGAGATGACCTGAATGTTGATGCCTTTCTCCGCAAGGGTTTCAAACATCTTGCGGGCAACCCCCACGTGGGAACGCATGCCCACACCGATGATCGACACCTTGGTGACATCAGATGTGCTGAGCAGCTCCTGATAGGCGATCTGCTCTTTGTTCTTTTCGATCACCTGAAGCGCACGCTGGAATTCACCACGCGGAACGGTAAAGGTCATGTCCGTGCTTTTGCCGTCTTCAGAGACGTTCTGCACGATCATGTCGACATTGATATTCGCATCAGCCAGCGGGCTGAAGATTGAAGCGGCAATACCCGGTTTGTCTGCGACTTTAACCAAGGTGATCTTGGCTTCATCACGGCTATAGGCAATTCCGCTGACGACTTCCTGTTCCACGATTTCGTCCTCGTCTACAACAAGTGTTCCTTCTGCTTCGCTAAAGGTCGAGCGGACCTGCACCCGAACGCGATGGTTCATCGCCATCTCGACAGAACGGGTTTGCAGAACCTTCGCACCAAGCGAAGCCAGTTCCAGCATTTCTTCGTAGGTAATTTTTTCGATCTTACGCGCCTTGGGCACGATGCGTGGATCGGTGGTGTAAACACCATCGACATCGGTATAGATGTCACAACGATCCGCATCGAGTGCCGCTGCAAGCGCCACCGCCGAAGTATCCGAACCACCACGACCAAGCGTGGTAATCCGGTTATCCGGTGCAATCCCCTGGAAACCGGCAACACAGACAACTTCGCCGCCATCCATGCGCTTATCAAGCTCGGTGGTGTCGATTTCCTGAATGCGGGCCTTGGCGTGTGCGCCATCGGTCTTGATCGGAATCTGCCAGCCAAGCCAGGAGCGCGCAGGCACATCCATGCTTTGCAGCGCCATCGCCAAAAGGCCAACAGTCACCTGCTCGCCCGACGATACGATCACGTCATATTCACGTGCATCATACATCGGCGAAACTTCCTGCGCCCAGCCAACCAGCTCATTGGTCTTGCCCGACATGGCCGAGACAACAACCGCAACCTGATTGCCGGCATCGACTTCGGATTTCACCCGGCGCGCGACATTCTTGATTTTATCGACATCGGCGACCGACGTGCCGCCAAATTTCATGACAATACGGGCCATGAAGTATCCCCGCTATGCTCGCCGTCCATCGGCTGTCCGAACGTGACGGCATGTGATCCGGTCTCAGCTCAGGATAGCATGCCGCACTCGCAGCGCTTTCCCTGATCCAAGCGGCGTTATCAATACTGCCATAATCCACATGAAACAAGCGTCAAGGATGCCGATAAATTGCGCAAACGCGATTTTTTTGGCCCGAAAATGTCCCGAGTTACCCAAACACGGCAAATTGCATCGCATATACTGCGAAAACTACCCAATATCCCTGAGCGTAGAACGATCTTTCCCGGGTGCCATTTGACAGCTCGGTATTGCCTTGCCGGTCGCGCGCGCGTAAACAGGGCATCATACAGCTAAAGTGTTTTACGCCTTCGGAGCCACACCATGTCGGACGCATCCGCACAAACCAGCCGCACCGCCAATGCCGATGAAATCGCACGTTTTTCTGCGATGTCCGAAAAGTGGTGGGATCCGAACGGTGTGATGAAGCCGCTGCACAAGTTCAATCCGGTGCGCCTGCAAATCCTGCGTGACAATATCTGCGCCCATCTGGGCCGCGATCCGGAAACCATCGAACCGCTCAAAGGCATCGAGATCATCGATATCGGCTGTGGTGCGGGTCTTCTGTCAGAACCGCTTGCCCGCATGGGCGCAAAGATGACCTCGATCGATGCATCGGAAAGCAATATCGAAGTCGCCAAAATCCATGCCGCGCAATCCGGTCTTGAAATCGACTATCGCTGCTGCACGCCGGAAATGCTGGCCGATGAAGGCAAACAGTTCGACATCGTCCTGAATATGGAAGTCATCGAGCATGTCGATGACCCGCAATTTTTCATGCAGGCCTGCGCATCGGTTCTTAAGCCCGGTGGCCTGATGTTTGTCGCCACACTGAACCGCACGATCAAGTCACTGGCATTGGCCAAGATTGGTGCGGAATACATTCTGCGCTGGCTGCCGGCCGGGACCCATGACTGGCGCAAGTTTGTGAAGCCGTCGGAAATGTCGGGATATCTGCGTGGTGCGGGTCTTGATCTTTGCGATATCACGGGTGTCGCCTACAACCCGATCAACGATACCTGGTCGCAAGCTCCGCGTGATCTTGATGTGAATTATATGGTGATCGCCCAAAAGCCCGACTGATCCGGAAACGCCTTATCAGTTCTTTTTGGTCTCGTCATCCCAGGGCAGCGCCATGACGTCGATGCCTTCATCGACCAGTTCGGTGGTTTCCTCGATCGAGGCCTGACCATAGATGCCGCGCTTTTCGGTTTCACCGTAATGGATTTTGCGCGCTTCTTCGGCAAACTTGTTGCCGACATTTTCGCAATTGCTTTCGACCTGTTTGCGGATTTCGGCAATGGCTTTTTGCTGCTGCTTTTCGGCGGCGACTTCTTTTTGGCGTGACGTGCGCAGGCGCGGCGCCATCAACGCCTTGCCAACATTCGACGTACCACATACCGGGCAGGACAAATCACCGCTTTCGGCCTGCGCCTCATAGGTCGCACCGTCCTTGAACCAACCTTCAAATTCGTGATCATGTTCGCATTTAAGCTGGAATAGAATCATGATGGTACTTGTATAAGCCGAACCTGTCGCAAAACGATAAGCATATCACATAGACATGATATGGCCCGCCTTGGCACAAATCACCAGTCCACGGGCGTCACACTGAATAAACAAGATTTACAAAAATGTCATCCCAATTGCCATCAAACTGGATCACACAGCATTGCCCTGCCCCAACGCTATCACGCAATCGCGCGCTTGATCTGGCATGCGGCAAGGGACGGCACAGTTTCTGGCTCGCCGATCAGGGATGGCAGGTCACAGCCCTTGATCGCGACCTTGCCCAAACGGACACCGATGCAAACCTGGCTATCAACTGGTTGGAAGCTGACCTTGAAACCGGTCACTGGCCCTTGGGCGATCAGCAGTTTGATCTGATCATTGTCACCAATTACCTGCACCGGCCGCTATTTGCCAAGCTGCGCGATGCGCTTCGCCCATACGGCATTCTGATCTATGAAACCTTCATGCAAGGAAACGAAGCGTTCGGTCGTCCCCGGTCACCTGCATTTCTATTAAAACCCAACGAACTGCAAACACACTTTCCCGGGTGGAATATCCTCGCCTTCCGGCAAGGGCAGGTGACATTTGATGGCACAGATCAGGTAAAAGCGGTCAAACAATTCATGGTCGTCCAGAAGCCCGATTAAAGTATTACGTTATAACATAACGATCACAATCACCTTACAGAACTTCTGGCATCTTTCATGGGCTATGTCAGCCTTTAGCCATGAGAGAGACAACCATGAACGATCAATACGAAATCATTGAAGACAGCGACGATATCCCGTCCAACCCGACGCACAACCCGCGCATTGATGACATGATCAATGCCCGCCTTTCGCGGCGCGGTTTTTTCAAAGGCCTGATGGCGACCTCCGCCGTTGTTGGCGCCGGGATTGCGACCCGGGGCATTGCAAAGGCCCAGTCGGCATCGACCCTGACCTTTAAATCAATCCCGCAGAAAATAACGCAAACCCACGCGGTCGCCGATGGCTACGACGCAAGCGTAATGATCCGCTGGGGTGACAAGGTTGTTGCCGATGCCCCGGCTTTTGTCGCGGGCCAGGTCGACGCACAAGCCCAGAACAAACAGTTCGGCTATAACTGCGACTATGTCGGCTATATGCCGCTTCCCGTGGGGTCGAACAATTCCGACCACGGCCTGCTGTGCATCAACCATGAATACACCAATGCTGAACTGATGTGGCCGGACCTGAAAGATAGCATGGATGCCACCGAAGAACAGGCACTGCATGAAATCGCCGCCCACGGTCATTCGGTCATCGAAGTCCGGAAATCGGGCAACAAATGGGAGGTGGTTGACGGTTCTGATTTCGCACGCCGCGTCTCCGCGCTTGACACTGAAATGCAGATCACCGGCCCGGCTGCCGGTCATGACCGCCTGAAAACCAAAACTGATCCGACCGGCACGCGCGTCATCGGCACCCTGAACAACTGCGCGGGTGGCAAAACCCCGTGGGGCACCATCCTGATCGCCGAGGAAAACTTCAACGGTTACTTTGGCGGCGACATTGCCAAAACCAGCGAAGAACGCAACTACAAGCGTTTGGGCATCAGCAAGGACAGCTGGTATTCATGGGTTAAGTATTTCGACCGCTTCAATGTCGAAAAAGACCCGAATGAGCCGAACAAGTTTGGCTGGATGGTTGAGCTTGATCCCTATGACCCGACCTCGATGCCCAAAAAGCGTACTGCTCTTGGCCGCTTCAAGCACGAAGGTGCCACGGTTATCATCAACAAGGACAACTCGGTCGTTGCCTATTCCGGTGATGATCAGCGCTTTGACTATCTTTACAAATTCATTGCTGCGAACAAATACAATCCTGATGACCGTGCTGCGAACATGGACCTTCTGGAAAACGGCACTCTTTATGTTGCCAAATTCCATGAAGATGGCAGCCTTGACTGGATGCCGCTGATCTTTGGCGAAGGGCCGCTGACCGTTGAAAATGACCTCAACAGTCAGGCCGACGTTCTGATCGAAGCACGTCGTGCGGCCGACCTTCTGGGTGCAACCCAGATGGACCGCCCGGAAGACGTCGAACCAAACCCGGTCAATGGCAAGGTCTATGTCATGCTGACCAACAACTCCAAGCGCAAGGAAGGCAACGCACCGAACCCGCGTGCGGCCAACCCGCATGGTCACGTGCTTGAACTCACGCCTCCGGGTGGGCGCGGCAAGGATGCCGATCACACAGCAAGCCGCTTTACCTGGGACATCATGATCGCTGGCGGCAACCCGTCGATTGCTGATGATAAGGCCGTATACCATCCAGCGGCAGAATCCTGGGTTTCCTGCCCGGACAACATGGCAATCGACCATCGTGGCCGCCTGTGGATTTCCACTGATGGCGCACCGAAGTCCGATATTCCTGATGGCATGCATGCCACCGATGTTGACGGCCCGGGCCGGGCTCTGACCAAGTTCTTCTTTGCCTGCCCGGTTGGGGCGGAGATGTGCGGCCCGGAATTCACCCCGGATGGAAAAACCCTGTTTCTGGCGGTTCAGCACCCGGCGGATGGATCGACTTATAACGAACCGAGCACCCGCTGGCCGGACTTCCAGGCGTCTTTGCCACCGCGTCCGTCGATTGTGGCTGTCACCAAGTCCGATGGTAACGAAATCGCCGGTTAACACTCTAAGACGGGTTGCTTCGACGCGCGGCGCAACCTGATCTGAACACAAAACCCCACCGGCGATGTTGCCGGTGGGGTTTTGTTTTTAATCAAACGCGGTCATTTGAATGCGCCTAGCCCCGGCAGCACCTTGCCTTTAATGCTGGTGCCCGGCGTGACTGTGGTTCTGGGCATCTTGCGCCTCAATGGCGACGACAATCTCGATCTCGTCGTCGCCAATTTCGACATGCATGTCGAAATGATCCCCGCGCACAAGTTCCTGCGAAAGGCCACTTAACCGAAAAGCAAGCCCTTCTGGGGCCAGCATCATATCACGCCCGGCCGGAACAATGACCTCGCCAAGCGGGACATAAACCGGGTCACCGTTTTGCATCTGAAAACCGACCAGAACTGCTTCCTCGGCAATATGAGACTCTGCCCCGGAAATGGTGACGTCATGATCGCCTTTGTTTTCGATTTCCACGAACACCAGCGCTTCGTCATCTGACGTCGCCCGGCTCCAGGCATGGACAAAGCGAACATCTTCGTTTTCTGCCACATGATCGGAACCGTGGTCATGCTCATGCTCATGCTCATGCTCATGCTCATGCTCATGCTCATGCTCATGCTCATGCTCATGCTCATCATGATGTTCGTCCTGTTTGTGATCGTCCGCAAATGCAGGCGATGTCATCAACATGCCCAAACAGGCAATCCAGGCCACTTTCATTTTCAAGGTCTCCTGATCTGACAATAAAATGGGGATCGGCACGGGACAGGTGGATTTACCCCCGCAAACCGGCCATTACCGATCGTCGCATGGTTAAAAAGGCCGGCAAAAGTGCCAACACCGACGTCAAACTGATAAAAGCAGCAACGATATGAAGTTCAGGCCAGTCCAAGGTCGCTTGCACCAGAATATCGGTGCGGGCCGTAATCGCCTGCGAAATCCCCCAACTTGCCAACACGCCAAGGCCAAGCCCCGATGCCGCACCAATCACAATCAGGAAAACCGCATAACTCCAGGTCAGGGCAAAAACGAACCTGCCCGGTGCCCCAAGGGCACGCAGCAGCGCAAGACGACGCGACAGCAATCGGGTCAGCATCATCAAACCGGCCAGAACACTTGCCGTAACAAGAACCTGTGTGATCACAGCCAGAACCGACATCAACTGGCGCACATCACCCATCAATGCATGGAGCCGGGCCAAAATGGCGCCCGGGAAAAAGGCCATCGTTTCGTCATTGTTAAAGGTGGCCTGCAATCCATAGGTCGATCCCAATGAATCCGCGCGCACCAGAACCGCCGGCGTTCCCGGAAAATAAGCCGGATCAAACGGCGGGCCAACAACGCCATCCCATTGCGGATCATGGCCAACCGCAAGACCATGCACCCCCCAGACGGCTTCGACCGGCACCAGAATGGCCCGATCCCAAGGCGTACCCGTCAGTGGCATCTTTCCGGTAATCGTATAAATCACACCTTGATGCGCATCGCTTTCAGCCGCGTGCCCGACACCGTGGGTCGGTGTGAATTGATCACCAACAGACAAAGCTACACGCGCACCGGCGATGGCCTCTTCCTCTCCGGCGAACATTCGGCCTTCGGACAGAGTTTCGCTCAGATGTCTCACAAATTGCGGTGTCGTGCCGACAACGGGCGCGTCTTTCCAGCTATCACCAAAGGCAATCGGCGCCACCAGCCGGGCACGGGGATGGCTTTCAATCGCGTGATAGGTTTCCCCGTCAATCAGCGGCATGTCGGATGCCTGCAAATAAACCGCTGCCAGCATGGCGGTGATTTCGCTGCCCGGTGCGGCCACGATCAGATCAAACTTGTCGGCTGCGCGTGCCGTCCCCTGCCGAAGCCCGCGTTCTTGTGCGATCAAGCCGACACCGATCCCGACTGATACCGCAATCAGGGCGACAAAAACGATGCTAAGCCAAACCTGCTGACGCACAAGCGCCATCAAAAGCGGCCGGATTTCAAAGCCCCGCAGAACAACCGCACCCAGCACAATTGCCGGCAACAACAGCACCAAGCCAACCAATCCGTCCTGCACAGCCACCGGCAGGTCATACCAGAATGCCATCATGCTGCGCTGTCCTGTATTCTGCCATCGACGATATCAATCACCCGATCGGCTTGCGCATGCATCGCCGGGTCATGTGTCACCGCAATCAGGGTACGACCATGATCGCGCGCAAGACGCATCAGATCAGCAGCCAGCCGATCCGCATGGTCCCGATCCAGGCTTGCGGTCGGCTCATCGGCCAGAACAATCGCCGGGTCTGCCGCAAGGGCGCGGGCAACCGCGATGCGTTGGCGTTCTCCACCGGAATAGGTCCCCGAAATGCGATGCTCGCCAGCAGACAGTCCAAGCTTTTCAAGCTGTTCTGTTCCGGTATTGCGAATGTCTGCCCGACGGTGTTTGGGCGCATAAAGGGCGGCGATACTGGCATTGCCAAACGCGCTTAGTTCTTCGAACAACAAGTGGTCCTGAAAGACAAACCCCACCTGATCACGGCGAAAGGCCGCGCGCGCGGGATCGTTCATGTCCGAAAGAACCTGATCCCCCCAAAGAACCCGGCCCGTCGTGATCGGCAGGATGCCCGATATGGCATAAAGAAATGTCGACTTGCCCGCACCTGACGGCCCGCGAACAGCCACCGCGGTTCCCGGCTCAATCGACAATGTTGGAATTTCAAGAAGGGTGCGACCGTCCTCACCCGATACGGTCAGCCCTTCGATCCGCAGCTGTAAGCCTGCCATCAAACCAGCTCGAAGGTTGATTTTTCAAGGCGCACCCGGCTGACAAACCCGGTTTCCGGATCCTTGTATCCGCCAAGCGACAAAACCCCGGAAACCGAAATGCGCCGGTTAAACGGCACGACGCGAAAGACGCGCTGGGTATAAACCGCCATGATGTCATCGGGCCATTCCGCCTCGGTCTCGCAGAACGGGCAAACAGCCATCGGACGTTTGGTCAGGACGAAAAAGGTACTGTCAGCCTTAAGCGGCGGCGCCATAAAGCCGTTTACCGTGATGCGTTCGCCTTGCAGTTCTTCGGCAAGCGGGGTGAAGCTTTGGTCTTTTTCGTAAAAATCACGCATCCGAAGTGCATCCTCGGCCCGAAGCAGGGTCGGTGTTGCCATAAAAGCGGCCCCAAGGGCGATGAACTGACGTCTTTGCATGATCATGTCCTGTTCGTATCTCCGGCCACCGCAGGCCAGTCTTACTTCAATCCGGGTAAATGGCGGAAAGGGCCAAGAATGGCCCTTTCCTTAAATCCTTGCGACAGGTGCCAACTTAGTTGGCGGTCGCGGCATGGTGCATCACATGGAAAATAACGTTCTGTTCGATCGTCCCTTCCAGAAGATGCGCCCACGGGCCTTTTGCATAAACAGCAACGTCTTCACCCGAATGGGTTTCAGACGATTTCGGGATCAGCGCCTGCTGGAGATATTCCAGATCAACAGCCTGTTCCTGGGTTACTTCCGGACGACCACCGTAATAGTTGCCATCCGCCTGTTTGGTCAGAACCGAACCGGCACCGTTCAGGTAACCTGCAACGGTGTAAGGCTTGCCATCGTCGGCCAGAAGCGGTTCACCGGTGTTTTCGGTCTTGTCGTTGCTGATATCCATGCAAAGGCCAAGGATATCGGAACCACGGCCGCAATAGCCGTTAAAGGCAATCGCATGTTCGTGGTCGGCGGTCACAACGATCAGGGTGTCTTCATCGTTGGTCAGCTCATCGGCAATCGCGATGGCTTCCTGGAAGGCAACGCCGTCACGAACGGTACGTGCAAGGTTACCGGCATGGTTTGCGTGGTCGACACGACCGGCTTCAACCTGCAGGAAGAAACCGTTCTGGTTGTTTGACAGCGACTTGATGGCCATTTCGGTCATCTGTGCCAGCGACGGCTCATCCGCACGGTCGGCTTCGTATTTCATGTGGCTGTCTTCAAACAGACCAAGGATCGGCTTGCCCGACAGTTCCAGTTTGCCTGCGGTCTCATCGTTCCAGGCATACTGAACGCCAGCGTCTTTCAGCTCGGCAATCAGGTCCTTGCCATCTTTACGGCGGCCTTTGCCACCTTCGTCGGTCTGTGCTTCTTCAGAAACGAAGAAACGACGACCGCCACCCATTGCCAGGTCAACGGTGCCGTCTTTCATTTTGGCAACCAGCTGCTGTGCAATGTCGGTCTGCTGGGTGCAGCCTTCCGGAACGCTGCCTTCCCAGTTACGGTCAGCCGAGTTGGAGTAAGCCGATGCCGGGGTGGCGTGGGTGATACGTGCGGTCGAAATGATACCAACCGACTTGCCTTTGGCAGCCAGGATATCGGAAATCGAGGCCAGCTCGTTACCGGCAACGGTCGAGCAATCGCCACGGACAACATTGGCATTCACACCAAGAACACCGGCCTTGGTTTTAACACCAGACATCATGGCGGTACCGGTACCGGCACTGTCCGGGGTCTGCGCGTTGGTGTTGTAGGTTTTCACCAGTGCCAGATACGGGAATGTTTCGTGCGGTCCAACGAACTCGTCACCATAACCACCGGCCTGCTGGCCTGCGAAAAGGCGGGTCGCATAGTTGGTGCCAACACCGTTACCATCGGCGATCAGAATGATGACGTTTTTGGCGCGGTTGGTAATCGGCTGTTTGGCGATTTCCTGCTGGATACGATCCTGAGCAGCGGTGAACCACTCGTTATTTGCCTGCGGAATTTCCTGCGCAGTCGCGGCCGTTGCAACCATGGTTGCAGCCAGCGCGAGAATTGACGGCTTCATGAGAACTTCTCCATTTCAATGCATATGCAGCGACAAGCCCATTTGCCCCTGCAGCCCAACTGCATTCCCCCCTACGGAAAGCAGGTAATGACAGCGGGGAATAGTTTTCTCGCGCAGGTGGAAAAGTCCAAAGACGGTTTGATGACAGTTGATGTTCAAATGAACATAAGTGGCTGTGACGCAGGGAAAACCTGATCGTCAACGCAAGATACCCCCGACACGCAAACACCCCGGCAGGTTAACCTGACCGGGGTGCTTCGTTGGGGCGCAGAATGTCTTATTTGAGCGGGGCTGCCATGTCATAGGTGCCGTCATTATCGTTAATCGCCATCCAGCTCTTATCTGATGCCGACTTGGCTTCGAGTCCCGTCCAGTTGCCTTCGGCGGTATCGATAAATCCGTCGATATCTTCATTCCAGAAGCCGACCACGGCTGGCGTGATGTTCAGATAAAGCTGCCCATCGACAATCCGCCAAAGGTTCGGGTTGGCAGGCACCTTACCGCCCTTGGCGATGCCGTATGCGCAGTGCCCGTCATAGGCCGGTGCATATTTGGCCGGGTCGGCCAGAAACATGTCGCGGTTTTCCTCGGACGCGAATGCCCAGGTCGCGCCGTTATAGTCTGCTGTGATATCTGCGCGGCCCGGAACGGCGTGGGGTTGGGTCATGCCGACATCCTTTTGCGCCAGACTGAAATAGGCGACCGCATCATATCCGCTGATGGCATAGCCGGTTTCATCAACATATTGCTCGCCAGCAATCGCAGCACCCGAAAGGCCGAACAAAACCGCTGATCCGATTAAAAACTGCTTGAACATCATCCTTGGTTCTCCGGTTGAAAATCCCTGATGCCCCAACTGTGCCCGGACAAGCTCAAAAAGCGAAATGACGTTGCGACACTGTTTCGTGAGCACGCGTGAGGATGCGACAAACACCATCATGCTTCCTATATGAAGCAAAGGGAATTGGCCCTTGACCTTAACCATTGTTGAGGAATTACGACGAAGGGAAACTAGAGACAAATCCACAAGAACAAGGAAACGCCATGAGTGCTGCATTTCTCGAACATGTGAATTTCACGGTCGCAGATCCGGTCAAAACCGCTGCCAACCTTTGCAAATGGTTTGGCTGGCATATCCGCTGGCAGGGCCCGGCCATTCATGACGGGCTGACCTATCATGTCGGCAATGATGACAGCTATGTCGCAATTTATGCCCTTGGCACGCCCAAGAACGGGCAGGAAAATTCCTATGCCACGATTGGCGGGCTGAACCATCTCGGCATTGTCGTTGAGGATTTGGACGCGACCGAGGAACGCATCAAGACGGACGGCATCAAGACCTTTAACCATGCCGATTACGAGCCCGGCCGCCGGTTCTATTTCCGGGATGAAAATGACATCGAATTCGAAGTGGTCAGTTACGCCTGACCACTTCGACTAAACCGGTTTAGCAGGGTTTATATTCCCGATCATTGCCAAGAGATGGCACCATCCGGCGGATTTCATCAACACGCGCGAGATCAATCTCGGCGGTAACAAAACCCGGATCGGTGCCACCATCGGCCAGAACCTGCCCCCACGGATCAATGATCAGCGAATGGCCAAAGGTCTGGCGATCGCCGGGATGATCACCGCACTGGGCAGCCGCAATCACAAAACAACCATTTTCAATCGCGCGCGCTTTCAAAAGCGTATGCCAATGCGCCTGCCCGGTTGTGCGGGTAAAGGCAGCCGGGATGCTGAGCATCTGCGCACCGGCCTTGGCGTAATCGCGAAACAGATGCGGGAAACGCACGTCATAGCAAATCGACACCCCGACCTTGCCAAATTCGGTCTCGGCCAGGCGGGCGCTATCGCCGGGTCGGAAGGTCTTGCTTTCGCGGTAGCTTTCGCCATTGGCAAGATCGACATCAAACATATGGATCTTGTCATAGGATGTAATGACCTTGCCATCCGAGCCAATCACGAAGCAGCGGTTCGCCACCCGGTCCTCACCCGGCACTTTGACATGCAACGACCCGACAATCAGGGTAGCTTTCAGCTCCTCTGCCAGATCGCAGAAGAAAACCAGACCGGGATGCTCATCCTCGGGAAAGGCGGCGGCTCGGACATTGGATCCGCCAAACGACATCATCGACACGTTTTCGGGAAAGGCGATCAGTCTGGCCCCGGCAGCACGCGCATCGCGGGCATAGGTCGCCGCACGCGCAAGGTTATCAGACATCACATCGCGCGAATTGACCTGAACACAGGCCGCAATGAAACGGGTCATGACGCAGTCTCCTTTTTATCGTTATCCATTGTCATGATGGGCACGACATCCCGCCCCGGCAATAGACAATTGGGATAGCGACGCGCGATTTATCAAGGGATGCACGGCCTTGGTTGCATTCCCCTGCCCCCATCAAAACCCAAAGATCACGATGCGAGCGTTTCCGATCCTGATTCAATTCTTTCCAAACCGGAAATTAGTGCATACAGTATTCCGTACACCTAACGAGGATCGAAGATGGAACCTCTTTCCGGCCGAAAAAGTCTGACTGACGAAGTGCATGACCGCCTGGTTGATGCCTTGTGTTCTGGTGCTCTCCCTCCCGGAACGCCATTGCGTCAGGAAGCCCTTGCCGAGGAACTCAATGTCTCGCGGCAACCCGTGTTGCAAGCTCTGGGGCTGCTGCGTCGTGACGGACTGGTTGAACCGATGGGTCGACGCGGATATCGCGTCGCACCTGTGGACGGTGATCTGGTGCGTCACGTTTATGACCTGCGAGAAGCGTTTGACGGGCTTGCCGCCCGTCTTGCAGCAGAATCCATGGCATCGGATCGGGAATCGGCTTTGCGGGCTGCCATCCAACAGGGACACCACGCTCTGGGCAGCGGCGACACCGCAGAACTTGTTGCAGCCGACGTCGCATTTCATCAAACGATCTACCGTTTGTCGGGCAACCCCCTATTGCCCGAAGCATCCGCTGCAGTCTGGCTTCAGATCAGACGCGTGATGCATGCCTATCTCCAGATCGGTTACCCCCGTGATCCGATCTGGACCGAACATCAGGCCATCGCCGATGCAATCTGTGTCGGCGATGGTCCTCTTGCCGAGAAACTGGCGCGTGATCATGGGCGCAATGCACGTGATCGTCTGATTTCCTGCATGGAAAAGCCAAGCTGACCTCCCCTCGCTGCCACCAACAGCCCCTCGCACCACCAAATCTGCTATAACGATACCAACTGCCAACGCTCCAACGTGGGCACAAAAGGCGGAACCATAAAAGAACGATAAAATTCCTGTCCGGGAGGAATTCCAATGAACCTTGATACAAAGCTGCGCCAGCGCGCTGATGATGGCAACCCCGTGCGGGTTGGCATCATCGGTGCCGGCAAATTCGGCTCGATGTTTTTAAGTCAGGCCGGGCATCATCCAGGCTATCACGTTCTGGGCATTGCCGATCTGAGTATTGACCGCGCCAAGACGGCCTTGCGCCGTGTGGGCTGGTCTGATGATCAGTTTGCCGCAAAGGACAGCGCATCGGCCTATCGCGATGGCACCACCTGGATTACCGAGGATGCCGATGCACTGATTGCCGCTGACGGGCTTGAAGTCATCATTGATGCCACCGGAAGCCCCGCAGCCGGCATTCGCTTTGGCCTTAAGGCTATCGAACATGGTCGCCACATCGTCATGGTCAATGTCGAGGCCGATGTTCTTGCCGGTCCCCTGCTTGCCAAACGGGCCGAGGCCGCCGGTCTTGTCTATTCCATGGCTTATGGCGATCAACCGGCTTTGATTTCGGAAATGGTTGATTGGGCACGTGCAATCGGTTTGCCTGTGACCTGTGCTGGCAAGGGCACGAAATACCTTCCGATTTACCATCATGTCACACCCGATGACGTCTGGCATCACTATGGCCTGACACCTGAACAGGCCCAGGCGGGCGGCATGAACCCGCAGATTTTCAACAGCTTCCTTGATGGCACCAAATCCGCCATCGAAATGGCAGCTGTGTCGAATGCCTGCGATCTGGTGCCGCAGGATTGCGGCCTGCAATTTCCGGCCTGCGGGGTGGATGATTTACCGCGTCTTTTGTGCCCACGTGAAAGTGGTGGGATCCTTGATCGCAAGGGCACGGTCGAGGTGGTTTCAAGCCTTGAACGTGATACCCGCCCGGTGTATCGCGATCTGCGCTGGGGCGTTTACGTGACGTTTGAGGCCCCCAGCGACTATGTCGCGCGCTGCTTTAATGAATATGGCCTGCTGACCGATCCAAGCGGTCAATATTCCACCATGTACAAGCCCTATCACCTGATCGGGCTGGAGCTTGGCATTTCGGTCGCATCCGCCGCCCTTCGCGGAGAAGCCACCGGTACGTCACGCGCGTGGTCGGGGGATGCGGTTGCGACGGCCAAGCGTGATCTCAAAGCCGGTGAAATGCTCGATGGTGAAGGTGGCTATACGGTCTATGGCAAACTGACCCCGGCCCAGACCTCCAAGGCGAACAATGCATTGCCGATCGGGCTTGCCCATCACCTCAAGATCAAGCGTCCGGTGGCGATGGATCAGACGCTCACCTGGGATGATGTCGAGTTTGATATCAAGGACCCGGCAATTGCCTTTCGCAAGGAAATGGAAGCCACCTTCAGTTGATCCCCAAATCATCAGACCAAAGAAAAACCCCGGCCAGATTGGCCGGGGTTTTGTATGTCAATCGCCATTATGCGATCAGGCAGAAAGCTTGCCTTCAAGCTTGTCCGCCGCTTCGAGCGCCATCAGCTCGTCACAGCCGCCAATATGTTCGTCATTGATGAAGATCTGCGGCACGGTGTGTTTGCCGTTGGCGCGATCCATCATTTCCTTTTTACGACGCGGTTCCATCATCACGTCGATCAGCTGGTATTTGGCACCCTTTTCTTCCAGCAGCTTGCGCGCACGCTTGCAATACGGGCACCATTCGGTGGCATACACTTCAACTTTTGCCATGTGGCATACATCCTTTCTTGGGCAACCGATCATCGCTAATGCCCCGGATTATCGGGTTTTCTGCGCTTAATACGGTGCGGAATTTCACTTAGATGAAGGCTGTATAACAGAAATCTTGCAGCGCGTCATCGCACGACACGTGCAACTGTGATCACAGATACGTGCATGGCGCCTGAACGCTTCAACGCCCGGACACAGGCATTGGCCGTTGCCCCGGTTGTCAGCACATCATCGATCAACACAACCCGCGCTCCGGCAAGGTTGCATTTGATGGCACGCAGTTCATCCACGTCAAACGCCCCGCCAACTTCGCGCTTGCGTGAAGATGGGCCAAGCCCGCCAAGACTTCGAGTATTACGGGCCCGCCTCAAAACAAGCCCGTCCCATGGCACACCGGTCATGCGCGCAAGCTTTGCCGCCAGAAGCCCCGACTGGTTATAGCGCCGTTTGAGCAACCGTTTGCGATGCAACGGCACCGGCACGATCAGATCGGCCTGATCCCAAATGCCTGCGCCGGCCTGATATAGCCAGCGCGCCAAAAGCGGCGTCAGATCACCACGATCGGCATGCTTGAACCGCAAAAGATAATCCCGGCTGTGATCATCATAAACCAGGGCGGCACGGGCCTGATCAAAGGCCGGTTTCCTTTGCAGGCAATTGCCACACAGCATCTGTCCGGCTTCTTGGGAATTACCGAGTGTGTTAGCCCTATCATCAAACTCGAACGGATAGCCGCAACAGGCACATTGCGGGGCAGAGATAAATCTTAACCCCGCCCAGCAATCCGCACAGACCGCATGGGTCGTATCGGTCACATCGCCACACCCCCCGCAACGCGGCGGCAGAATGGCGTTGATGCCAATACTTGCAACAGTGCGCACCCATTCGATCATCTGCAATACGACCCACGATCACCTCAAGGAAGGCACACCATAACACACGCAAGGATTGAATTAGCGGGAATCAAACAACACATTCGACCTCAACTCCGCAACGGCAAGATCGACAAAGCATCTCACCTTCGCCGGGGCCGTTTTGCCTTCTGGATAGACCAGATGCACCGGCACCGGGTCGGGGGCATAATCATCAAGCACGGAGCAAAGCTGACCCGACGCAATATGGGGGGCTGCCTGATAGGATAGAATGCGGGTAATCCCCCAACCATCAATGGCCGCATTACGTGCGGCCTCAATCGAATTGGTTTCCCAGCGGGCATTTGGCGAAAACTGCACCATCTTGCCTCCTGCACGTGTCGGCTTGAATTGCCAGTCAAGCCGTGCAGAGGAACCGGTTGTCGATATGATTTTGTGATCAGATAAATCAGCGGGCGTTTTCGGCCAGCCCTGATCCACCAGATAAACCGGTGACGCACAAACAAGCGGTTGCACCTGCCCGACCTTGATCGCGGTGAGCGATGAGTCAGAAAGGTGGCCAATTCGCACGGCAAGGTCGATGCCCTCTTCTGCGATATTGACGAAACGATCAAAAAGCAGAAGACGTGCGCGTATGTCAGGATATTGATCCAGATACTGACCAACAACTGGTGCGACATGCATCTGCCCGAACTGAACCGGTGCGGTGATGGTCAGCATTCCGCTTGGCTTGGCATAAGCCCCACCTGCTGCAGCTTCGGCTTCCTGCAGATCGGCAAGCAGCCGCTTGCAGTCAGTGTAATAGCGCGCACCGGTTTCCGTCAGTGTCACAGACCGGGTTGTACGGATTAAAAGCCGCGCGCCTATCATGTCCTCAAGAAAGGCAACGGCCCTTGTGACAGCTGGTGGACTTTGTCGCAACTCCCGGGCTGCAGCGGCAAAGCTGCGTGCTTCGACCACATGCACAAAGACATTCATCGCCTGAAAACGATCCATCACACAGCCCTTAGCCATTCCATTTAGTGGAATAGTAAATTCCAAATAAAGATAATTCTATCCCCAAACAGAAACAATCATACTACATCGTCGCGTTCATCCCATTTGAACGCCCCAAACGGAGGACGTCTTAATGAAACTGCATTATTTTTCACTTTCCGGACACGCCCATCGCGCTCATTTGTTCCTGAGCCTTCTTGGCATTGATCACGAGATCATCAATGTCGATTTTGCCAATGGCGCAAATAGATCCCCTGAATTTCTTAAACTGAACCCATTCGGTCAGGTTCCTGTTCTTGAAGACGGGGATTTTGTCATCTCTGATTCCATCGCGATCATGGTTTATGCTGCAAAAAAAGTCGGGGCCACCGAATGGCTTCCTGAAACCCCCGAAGATGCGGCAAAAGTTCAGCAGTGGCTTTCGGTCGCAGCGGGTCAGATCGCTTATGGTCCCTGCGCTGCACGTCTTCTAACGGTATTCGATGTTCCATTTGATGCAGACGAAGTGATCGAGCGTGCACATGGCATCCTAAAATTGATCGAGGATCGACTGTCGGCGAATGACTGGATCGCACTTGCACACCCGACTGTCGCCGATATCGCGCTTTACAGCTATATCGCTAACGCGCCAGAAGGTAATGTCGACCTTTCCGCGTATGCGAATGTACGCCGCTGGTTGACTCGCATCGAGGCATTACCGGGTTTTGTACCGTTTGAACAGACGAACGCCGGACTTCGCGTCGCTTCATGACACACCATCACGAATTGTGACAGACCATGATGATGGATTGGGCCGGTCATTTACGTCATTTCACCCTTTTCGCGACCTTTGCAAACCACACAGACCGGCCCATCAGAATTTTTATGCTAAGCAGGCCCAAAATGAACACGCCCGTCATAACATCATCCACATTTGCGTCAGAAGATAACGAGGAAGGCCCCTGGCACCAGGGCGAAATCCGTATGCAGGAACTGGCCGGTGTGCGAGAAGAAATGGTGGATGTCGGAAAACGCGTATTCCGTAATCACCTGATCGAACAACATCGTCAGTTTTATCCACAACTTCCCTTTGCCGTATTTGGCACGGTGGATGAAAATGATGATGTCTGGGCAACATTGCGCGCCAATCATCCCGGCTTTCTGATTTCAGAGGACCCAAATCACCTGATTGTCAAACTTCCCCGCGACTCAAGCGACCCGGCAAATAGCGGCATGGAAGATGGTCAGGCCATTGGTATGATCGGGATCGAGTTACACACACGACGGCGCAACCGGTTGAATGGCAAAATTATACGTCAATCAGATGACCAGTTTGCAATTCGCGTCGGGCACAGTTTTGGCAATTGCCCGCAATATATCCGGCGGCGAAATTTTAAATTTGTTGGCGATCCCTTTACGGTTCCATCGTTGCATCCTGAAACATCGACGGAATTAACGACGCGGGCACGCGATATGATCGCAAAGGCCGATACTTTTTTCGTCGCGACCTTTGTGGACCGTGATGGCAAAACCCGCGAAATCGACGTATCCCATCGTGGCGGAAAACCGGGCTTTGTCCGGCTTGATTCCCAGGGAACACTGACCATTCCCGATTTTGCAGGCAACCTGTTTTTCAACACATTGGGCAACATTCTATCCAACCCAAAGGCCGGGTTGGTCTTTGCCGATTTTGCCAATGGTGATCTGCTACAACTAACCGGTGATGCAGAAGTCATCACCGAAGGCCCGGAAATTGATGCCTTTTTGGGGGCAGAACGCTTATGGCGGGTTTTCCCACGCAAAATGGTCTGGCGGGAATCTGCGTTGCCGATTCGTTGGCATACAACAGAAAACAGCATATCCCCCAACAGCCTTCTGACCGGTGATTGGGAAAGTGCCGAAAAGAGGCTATCCGCCGGTAAAGCTGGAAATGCCTGGCGTTGTTTTCGAATTGCGCAAATCTCGCAGGAAAACCATCTGATCCGGTCCTTTCATCTGGAACCTGCAGATCAGGACGGCACTCTGTCCTTTCAGCCCGGCCAGCATCTGCCAATCCGGGTCAACCCGCAGGGTCATGACAAACCATTGTTGCGAACCTATACGCTTTCAAGCTCTCCATCTGATGAGAAATATCGTATAAGCGTGAAACGCGAAGGTGCAGTATCAAGCCATCTGCATGACAAACTGAATATTGGCGATACAATCGAGACAGGCGCTCCTTCCGGCGACTTTTTCCTAAAAATAGCGATAGAACGACCAGTGGTTTTAATGGCTGGCGGCATTGGTATCACACCCATGATATCCATGATACGTCACGCTGTTTATGAGGGGTTGCGCACACGTCATTTTCGCGCAATCTGGCTGTTTTATACTGCCCGCAACATTTCTGACCGTGCTTTTGATGATGAAATCACAGAACTCGTTAACGCGGCACAAGGAAACATTCGCCTCATCCGTGTTCTTCACGACACCAATGGCGCGACACCGCGCAAGGATTACGACGCATCCGGCTTTATCGACATGAACTTGTTGCGGTCGGTATTGCCGTTTGACGATTTCGATTTTTACCTGTGTGGTCCGCCGCCTTTTATGCAAGGCATTTATGACGGCCTTCGTGGTTTAAACATCGCCGACAACCGCATTCACGCAGAGGCATTTGGCCCGGCCTCACTGACACGCACACCCTATCGCGACGATGGCCTGCCCGATCTGCCGGTTGCCAGTACGAAGCCAGTATCGGTCGAGTTCACGCAATCAAGAACCTCCGCAGTTTGGCAACCGGATGCAAACAAGACTTTGCTTGAACTCGCCGAGGATGCGGGCCTTGCACCTGAAGCAAGCTGTCGCGGCGGAAGCTGCGGCACATGCCGAACCAAAGTCACCCAAGGTAGCGTAACCTATAAAAACCGGCCAAGCGCAAATGTTGGCGTGGACGAAGCTTTAATCTGTTGTGCCGTACCGGCAGAGCCGGAAGATGGGAGACACACACCTTTGGTTCTCTCCATATAGGCTGATCAGATTTGCGGTTCTTCGATTGCAGCAGCGGGATCAAAGCTCTATCTAGTGTCAGAACCTATTACAATGATTTTAGCCGGAGCTTCCCGCCCCATGGCCGATCCGATCACTGTCTTTGATCGAGACATCCTGAAACTGCGCCGCGACCGCGCGGCAACCAAGGCGCAGGACTATAACTTCCTGTTTGCCGAAACGGCCGAACGCCTTGCCGATCGCCTTGATGACACCACCCGCAAATTCCCGCTCGCCGTCGATCTTGGCTGCCATAGCGGGGAGCTTGGCCAGATCATTGGCCAACGCGGCGGCATTGAAACCATTTATCAGAGCGATATTTCAAGCGGTTATGCTACAGCTGCACGGGCCAATAACGCCAAGGGCACCCTTGTCGCCGACGAGGAATTCCTGCCCTTTGCCGAAGGGTCGCTTGATCTGATCATCTCAAACCTGTCACTCCATTGGGTCAATGATCTGCCCGGCATGTTGCTTCAGGCGCGCCGTGCGTTGAAACCCGATGGGTTGTTCCTTGCCTGCCTGCTCGGCGGCGAAACGCTCAAGGATCTGCGCGAGGCGCTTATGACAGCAGAGGCCGAAGAAGAAGGCGGTGTCTCGCCGCGCGTATCCCCGTTTGTCGATGTGAAGGATGCCGGGTCGCTTCTGCAACGCAGTGGTTTTGCCCTGCCGGTGGTCGATGCCGATGATATCTATATCGACTATCCCGATGCGCTGAAACTGATGCGCGACCTTTCGGGAATGGGTGAAAGCAACCTGATTGCCAAACGGTCCAAGAAATTCACCAAACGCAGCACCCTTGCCCGCGCTGCCGCCATCTATCACGAACGCCACGCGCGCGCAGATGGCCGCATCCATGCCAAGTTTCAGGTGATCTATCTGACTGCCTGGGCCCCGGATGAAAGCCAACCCCAACCGCTGCGTCGTGGATCAGGGCAGGTCAGTCTGGTTGATTTCCTGGGTGATGACGCGAAGAAGCAGTAACGCCAGATCACAGGATCATTTCCCAGCCGACGCCATATCGCGGATCTTGGTCGCCTTTTCAAAGTGATCAAGTTCGTGGGTCTTGATCCACCATGTTGCGGCCTCCATCAAGGTATCCGGATCATCATTGCGATTGGCAAAGAATGCATAGAAGGACAGGCCAACTTCCGGCCCCTTTTGCGCGATTTTCCGATCACAAACAGCAATGATTTTTTCGCGCAAGCTTTGACGCATGATGGCTCCGTGAAAGGCTTATGGCTTCAAGGGGTTGATGTATGACCGGTTTGCCGCAAAATTGGCAGCCTGATACCGCCCCTCACATGACAGTTTCTGTCAGGACAGATTTGCGAAGGACCCCAGATGCATCTCCCAAGCCCGCTGATCCACGGCAAGCTGATCAAGCGTTACAAACGGTTTCTGGCCGATGTCGAACTTGATAGTGGCGAGGTGATCACAGCCCATTGCGCCAATCCGGGCGGCATGATCGGGCTTAAGGAGCCCGGCATTGATGTCTGGCTGTCGCAGTCCGACAACCCGAAACGCAAACTGAAATACAGTTGGGAGCTTTGCCAGATCGGGGATGCCTGGATCGGTATCAATACCGCGCACCCTAACGCGATTGTCGAAGAAGCCATCCTTGCCGGCAAAGTCCCGGAACTCGGGGGTTATGAAAACCTCAAGCGCGAAGTCAAATACGGCAAGAACTCGCGGATTGATATCCTGCTGTCTGATCCCGAGCGCGGCCTTTGTTATGTCGAGGTCAAAAACGTCCATCTCAAACGTGATGAAGATGTCCCCGGCCTTGCCGAATTCCCCGATGCTGTCACCGCACGCGGGGCAAAGCACCTTGATGAAATGGCCGATATGGTCGCCGAAGGCCATCGGGCGGTGATGTTTTATCTGATCCAGCGCACCGATTGTGACCGCTTTACCTTGGCCACCGACATCGATCCGCATTACGGCGAACGGTTCAAGGCGGCGCGTGACAACGGGGTTGAGGCCATTGCCTATGACTGCGCGATTGATACCAGTGCGGTGACGGTGCGCGACGCATTACCCATCACCGGATTATAAGCATCAAACCCCGCGCATATCAGCCAATCCTTGCCAATCATGGCCGGTGGCTTTATGTCATTGGGCTATAAAACAGTTATATACCTAGCCGAGTTTAAGGAGATTTTCGGGTGGCGAACGGAACAGTCAAAATTCACGGCCCCGAAGCATTTGAAGGCATGCGCGCCGCTGGCAAGCTGGCAGCAGAAGTGCTTGATATGATTACCCCGCATGTGGTTCCGGGCGTCACCACCGGTGAGCTTGATCGCCTGTGTGATGAATATATCCGAGATCACAATGCGATTTCGGCCTGCCTTGGCTATCGCGGTTTTCCGAAATCCACCTGCACGTCCATCAACCATGTGGTCTGCCACGGCATTCCCGGTGACAAGAAACTGGCCAATGGCGACATCATGAATATCGATGTCACGGTCATTCTTGATGGCTGGTATGGCGATACATCGCGCATGTATATCGCAGGCACGCCGAAAGTCATGGCGCAGCGTCTTGTTGATGTGACTTATGAGTCGCTTTGGCGCGGCATCAATGCCGTCAAGCCGGGTGCGACCCTTGGCGATATCGGCCATGCCATTCAGTCCTATGCCGAAAGCGAGCGTTTTTCGGTTGTGCGTGATTTCTGTGGTCACGGGCTTGGTCAGGTGTTCCATGATGCGCCGAATGTCTTGCATTACGGCAAGCCGGGCGAAGGTATCGTTCTGGAACCGGGCATGATCTTTACGATTGAGCCGATGATCAATCAGGGAACCTATGCGTGTAAAATTTTGCCCGATGGCTGGACAGCCGTGACGCGAGACCGCAAACTGTCTGCACAGTTTGAACATTCGCTCGGCGTGACGGAAAACGGGTTTGAAGTGTTTACCCGATCCCCCGCCGGTCTGGAAAAGCCGCCCTACGATCTTGGCAAGGCTGCCGAGTAACGGGCACGCAACAAGGGGAAGCAGATTTGAGCGAAAAACAAGATCGCAAAGCTGCTTCCACTCCTGCCCAGCAGACCGTGTCTGAAATCGATGATGGCACGCGGGTCTTTTTCGATCAGGCCCGAAGCGCGCACACATCTGGCGCAAACGCCGTATCGACACCTGACGCGCCCCTATCCCCAAAAGCCAAACCTGCAAAACCGCATTATCACGGCCATCGCCAACGGCTGCGTGATCGCTTCATAAAGGGCGGTGCCACCGCCCTTGCCGATTACGAATTGCTTGAGCTGATGCTGTGCATGGCGATGCCGCGTGGGGACGTCAAACCACTGGCAAAATCCCTAATCGCGCAGTTTGGCAGTTTTGCCAATGTGCTGGCCGCGCGGCCTGAGGAGCTTAAAACCGCCAAGGGCCTTGGTGAAGCCGGTATTGCCGCCATCAAGATCGCCGAGGCCAGTGCATTGCACCTGTCGCGTGAACGCGCGATGGAACTGCCGGTGATCGCCAGTTGGGAACAGCTGATTGACTATTGCCGGGCCCGGATCGGGCATCTGAAGAACGAGGAACTGCATCTGCTGTTTCTTGATCGCAAGAACCGGCTGATTGCCGATGAATGCCATCAACGCGGTACGGTCGATCACACGCCGGTCTATCCGCGCGAGGTCATCAAGCGTGCGCTTGAACTGCACGCATCCGCCCTTATTCTGGTGCATAACCATCCAAGCGGCGATGCCACCCCGTCAAAGGGTGACATCGACATGACCCGCAAGATCGTTGATGCCGCCAAGGCGATGGAAATCACGGTTCATGATCACATCATCATCAGCCGGGCCGGATATAATTCCTTTAAGACGCTTGGCCTGATTTAACCAGTTGTCCGCTCAGAAGTTATAAACCAACACCAGACCGGCACTCAGAACATAGTCATCTTCGATGATCGAACTGTCGGTATATTCATCGGGCAGAAAGCGAACGCCACTGGTCCCGACCACGGCAAACCGTTCAGTCACCGGATAGGTCACGCTGAAATCAAGGTGCGGGATAAAGGCCGCATCTGGGGCATAGAACCCACGATCGCTGCGCACTTCATTGCGACGGACACCGACATTGTAATCAACCAGTTCCTCGCTCTGCCAGGTTACGCCACCGCCGACATTAAAGCGGAACTTTTCATAGTTGGTCGGCAGGTAATAGCCGACATCAATCTCATGCCCGCCATAAGCATCATTCAGATCGGTCAGATAGTTCGCCCGAAATTCCCCACGCCAAAGACGCAAAGATCCGCCAATACCGGCCTCAAACGCCATGTCACGTTCTTCAAGCCCGTTGAGATAGCTTGAGTCCCCCGGATCAAACGGCTCCATACGAAGCCCGCCCAGTAGGGAAACACTGGCAAAATCGTTCTTCCAGACTTTGGCATCAATACCATCGAGACCAACATGAAGCCGTTCAGCATCGTAAGCCAGGACAGGCAGCGCACTAAGATCGACACTGTCCGCCCCGCGATAGGGATTGCTGCTCACCCGGCCGATGGCGCCGAGCTGCCAATTGCCGCCAAGCCAAGGCTTTAATGCATCCTCGGTTTGTGGATTGACCTGTTCGCGAATGATTTCTCTTTGACCGGGCGTTGCGGTCTGGGCGTATGCCTGCCCGGAAATGGCGGCGGTTAAGGTGATGGCAATAACGGAGGATTTCAGAAGAAGGTGGGAAAAGGGACGTAAATTCATATACCTAAGCATCCTTGGTTTGATGGATGCAGAGATAGTCTCATTTAGCGGCGGCGCAAGCGTCCGGCTCTACAGGATCGAACTTCGCGCCCGCTTATTGGGCGTTCGAATGCGCATTCGGACGTTCTCAGTCACGCACAGAAAAGCTGAACTGCGCGATATCGACGTCATCACACTGATCTTCACGCAGATATTTCCGACCATATTCCTCATACATGCCACTGGTCAGGAACAACTCGAACAGGTCACTATCGATCTGTCCCTTGTCGCGCATGTCAGCCAGGATCGAGATACATTCAGACAATGTCTTGGGCCGCTTATAGGGGCGGTCGACCGCTGTCAGGGCCTCGAAGATATCGGCGATCACCATCACCTTTTCGAGGATCCCCATATCATCCCCCGTCAGACCGCGTGGATAGCCTGACCCGTCCATTTTTTCATGATGGTTGCCGGCAATGGCGGGAATGCGTTGCAGTTCCTTGGGGTATGGTAATTGCGCGAGCATATCCTGGGTAATGACGACATGGTCGTTGATCACCTGACGTTCTTCAGAGGTCAGTGTGCCGTTCGGAATCGAGAGGTTATAGACCTCGCCGCGGTTAAAGCCGTCATAGATATCGGCCTCACGATCCATCAGAAGGCTCTCGGTTCCCGGTGCCCGGAGTTCCGCCAGTTCGGCATCATCAAGACGTTGATTTTCGGCCCAGGACAAACCGATGGTGCGGTCAAAATAGCGCGTCCATTTCTGCTCTGCGATGTCATGCAGCGCAAAGATGGTGTCGGTATCAAGTTCCGTATCACCGATATTGGCATCGGCCACCATGGCGAACTGGGTTTCAAGTTCTGTCACGCGCTTGGCAAAATCGGCCTCGCACTGATCGGCGTCCTCGCCATCGAGCTTGCGTTTGAGCATCTCGATCTCGGCATCGCGCCTGAGCACTTCAAAGCGCGTGCGGACTTCGTGGATGCGGTTATGGATGGTTTCAAGCTTGGTGGCTTTTTCCATGACATGATCGGGGGTTACGATCTTGCCGCAATCATGCAGCCAGGCCGAAAGATCAAGCTCGTACCATTCCATGTCGGTCAGGTAGAAATTGGAAAACGTTCCCTTCCGGTCATCGACAGCCGCCTGGGCCAGCATGCGGGCAATGATCGGCACCCGCGAACAATGGCCCGCCGTGTGCGGGGATTTGGCATCAATCGCATGACCAAGAACACGTACGAAACTTTCCATCAGGTCCCGCTGTGCGACCAGAAGGCGGCTGTTTTCGATCGCCACCGCGGCCTGGCTCGCCAGTGCCGTAATGATCGGCTCGATCGTCGGGTCAAAGGAAATGACATTGCCCGCGTTATCACGCGCATTGATCAGCTGCAGGACGCCAAGCACCACACCACTGGTGTTTTTAAGCGGCACGGTCAGGAAGGATTTGGATCGATACCCCGTTTTGGCATCAAAGGCCCGGGTGCCGGTAAAATCAAATCCCTCTGCACTATAGGCATCATCAATATTGATTGACTTGCCGGTCAGCGCGACATAGGTCGCGATATTGGCGTAGTTCGGGCGGCCCTGTTCATCATAAAGCGGCAAGGGCGGGAACGGTTTTTCGCTTTCGCGGCCGGAAACAAAGAACGTATCAAGCGTATCATTGACCATGATGCGGAAATGAAGCTCGCTCTCTTCGCGGTTCACGAGATAAAGCGAGCCACCATCCGCATTGGTGAAGTCGCGCGCGGCCATGAGGATTTTCTGGTTCAGCTCTTCGCGGCCTTGCGATGCCGAAAGCGCGATCCCCAGTTCCACCAGTTCCGCCAGATAGTTTGCGTCTGTCTTGCGGACCTGTTTCACATCTTTCTGATGATTTTTGGCCCCGTCGCGTTCACGCGCCATAAAAATTCCATCCACTTCGCATTCGGATCAACCGCGTCGTCGCAGATACGTACTTCCTGTTTACACTGTATATTGCTAATACGTTGCTATTTTTCTAACAGGCCAGAGATTTTTGATGGGTAAAATCACCTCACAATCCTGCCATACCCGTCTGCAGGGTTGCCAATTTGCCCGGAATGGACTATCCGACCCCGTGAAAGCGTGCCGGCGCCGTGATCGTGCAATTGATTACGCATTCCGATCATCGAGATCCTTTTCCGGCACCCAACCATATTGCCCGGAGGCGACCGCATGATCCCCCGTTATTCCCGTCCGCAGATGACATCCATCTGGGAACCGGCGAACAAGTTCCGTATCTGGTTCGAAATCGAAGCCCACGCTGCTGACAAACTGGCTGATCTGGGTGTTATCCCGGCAGACTCAGCCAAGCTTGTCTGGGAAAAAGGCGACAAGCCCTACACTCAGGACCGCATCGATCGCATTGATGCCGTCGAAGCCGAAGTCAAACACGATGTGATCGCGTTTCTGACCGAACTGGCCGAACAGGTTGGCGAAGAAGCCCGCTTTGTCCATCAGGGCATGACCAGCTCGGACGTTCTTGATACCTGCTTTAACGTGCAGCTTGCCCAGGCAACCGACATCCTGCTTGAAGACATGGACAAGCTTCTGGCTTCGCTTAAAAAGCGCGCCTATGAAACCAAAGACGTTCCCTGCATGGGCCGTTCGCACGGCATCCACGCAGAGCCGGTGACCTTTGGTCTGAAGCTTGCGACCTTTTATGCGGAATTCAAACGTAACCGTGATCGTCTTGCCGCTGCCCGCGATGAAATCGCGACCTGCGCGATTTCCGGCGCAGTTGGCACATTCGCCAACATCGATCCGAGCGTTGAAGAACATGTTGCAGACAAACTTGGCCTGAAACCGGAACCGGTTTCGACCCAGGTGATCCCGCGCGACCGTCATGCAGCCTATTTCGCAGCCCTTGGCGTGATTGCATCGTCGATCGAGCATCTGGCAACCGAAATTCGCCACCTGCAACGCACCGAAGTACGCGAAGTTGAGGAATTCTTCTCCAAGGGGCAAAAAGGCTCCTCGGCAATGCCGCACAAGCGCAACCCGGTCCTGACCGAAAACCTGACCGGCCTTGCCCGCCTGGTCCGCTCGATGGCGATCCCGGCAATGGAAAACGTTGCCCTTTGGCATGAGCGCGACATTTCGCACAGCTCGGTCGAACGCAACATCGGCCCGGACGCGACCGTAACCCTCGATTTCGCGCTGATGCGCCTGACCAACGTTGTTGAAAACCTTGTCGTCTATCCGGAACGCATGGACGAGATCCTCAATCAGATGGGTGGTCTGGTCTTCTCGCAGCGTGTTCTGCTGACCCTGACCCAGCATGGTGTTTCGCGCGAAGATTCGTACCGGATCGTTCAGCGCAACGCGATGAAGGTCTGGAACCGCGAAGGCGATCTTCTGTCGCTGCTGAAAACCGACGAAGACGTGACTGCGAAAATCCCGATGGATACGCTCGAAGCGCTGTTTGACCTTGGCTACCACACCAAGCATGTCGACACGATCTTTGCCCGCGTCTTTGCCGACTAAGCAAGACACGGATGACGCCAAAAGCCCCGGTCATCTGGCCGGGGCTTTTTTATTGGCCGAAACACGTCCTTCTTTCATCCCTTTGACATTGCGCCCTCTTTTTCCTGACCTATATCGAAAACAGGAAAACTTGCCCGAATGTCTGGCACGTATGTTGCTCAACATTTCATGGGGCAAGACTGCCTGCCACACACAACAAAGGGACAAAAAATGAAACTGAGCATCGAAGGATGGGATGACGGTGCGCCGATCCCGGCCAAATTCGCATTTGGTAAAATTCCGGCAGAAGGCCGGTTTGAAACATCCGATAATATCAGCCCGGCCATGAGCTGGTCCGATGTGCCGGCCGGCACCAAATCATTTGCCCTGATCTGCCATGACCCGGATGTTCCGTCCTCGGGTGAAGAAGTCAATATCGAAGGCAAACAAGTCCCGGCAAGCCTGCCACGTGTTGATTTCTATCACTGGGTGCTGGTCAACATCCCGGCCTCGACCACAAGCTTTGCCGAAGGCGTCGGCGCAAACGGCATTACACCAAAAGGCAAACCGGCGGGTGTTAAGGCACACGGTGAAACCGGCCTGAATTCCTATACCGACTGGTTTGCGGGCGATGCGGATATGGGCGGTAATTATGCCGACTATGACGGCCCCTGCCCGCCCTGGAATGACTCGATCATTCACCACTATCATTTCACGGTCTATGCGCTTGATACCGACAAGATCGAGCTGCCGGAAAACTTTACCGGCCCGGACGCCCTTGCCGCCATCGAAGGCCATGTGCTCGATAAGGCCAGCTATATGGGCACCTACACCATGAACCGTGATCTCTGATCTGACGGCACGCTGCTTTTTCAACCCCGGCCAGCAATGCTCGGCCGGGGTTTGTTATGAAATGGCCAATTCGCTGGCCTCGCTTAACAGCCAATCGCGAAATTGCCTGACCGGTGCACGCAACTCGCGATTCTTGGGCCAGACCAGATAATAGCCCAACGCCACCTTCACGACCTGGTCTGGAAACAGGTGGACCAGTTTGCCTTCGGCAATGTCTTCTTCGGCCAGTAACGGATTGGCCAAAACAACACCCTGTTCGTGAATGGCCGCTTCTATCGCCATGGATGTCTGATCGATTTCCACACGCTTGATGCCGCGCACTTCCGGTTCTGAAAGCCCGGAAAATGTGCCCAGCCATTTTTCCCACCACGCATGCAGGATGTCATTAAGCAAGGTCGCGCGTACAAGATCATCGGGCGTCTCAAGCCCCATTTTGTCGCGATAGGACGGCGCGCAAAAGGCTGCTGCCTGCCCCTGATAAAGCAACACGGCTTCAAGGCTTTCATTCTTGCCATCGAAATAGCGCACCGCCAGATCGACCGGATCGTGGTCAAAATCAAGCAAAATGGACGATGACCCGACATGCAACGTGGTTTCCGGATGGGCGATCAAAAAACGTGACATCCGTTTGGAAAACCATTTTGCCGCAAAGCTCGGCGGCATGACAAAGCGCACCGCGTGATTTGACTGATCGCGCAAATGATGGCTGGCATCGCGGATCTGCTGCAAGGCCGGGGCAATGCGCGCGGCATAGGCCAGACCATCTGCGGTTGGCGTGATCTGCCGGACCCCGCGCGTAAACAGCTCAACCCCAAGCCATTCTTCAAGCTTGCGGACCTGCTGCCCCACCGCACCGGGCGTGACATTGAGTTCGTCAGCCGCCAGCGCAAAGCTTTTCAATCGCATGGATGCCTCGAACGCAGGCAGTGATTTAAGCGGCGGATAGGATCCCATAACGTATTTTTTCTATTTCATAAGCCAGATACTATGATTTGTGAAATCTACCGGGAAATCTGACAATGGACTATAATTTTTACAAACTGGTCCGCCACCATGAAAAACAATGCCTATATCGTCTTTGGGTTTCTTGCCCTTGTCTGGGGCATGACCTTTCTGTTTAACAAGACCGCAAGCACCCTGATTACCCCGACGCAGATTGCAACCGTTCGGGTCATCATGGGCTTTCTGCCGGTTTTTGCCGTGGCCATGATCGGGCGGAAGCTCAAATGGCGGCATTTGCGCTATGCGCATCATTTTATCGCCATGTCGGTTCTGGCAGGCAGCCTTTACTATTTCAGTTTTGCTAAGGGTATCCAGCTTCTGCCATCAAGCCTTGCCGGCATGCTGAGCGGCGCCATTCCGATGATTTCCTTTGTCACCGCAGCCATCTTTTTGCGCGACGAGCCGATCAATCGGCGCTCCATGGCTGGCCTTTTGTTTGGCTTTGTCGGCGTCGCAATGATCGCCCGTCCTTGGGATGCCAGCATTTCGGCACATGATCTGGCCGGATTTGGTTATGTCGGGCTGGGGTGCCTTTGCGTCGGACTGTCCTTTGTCTATGCCCGCCGGTTCCTGAGCCCGCTTGGCATCTCGCCGCTTGCGCTGTGCACCTATCAGCTGGGCATTGCGTCGCTGACATTGCTGATAACAACCGATTTCACCGGTGCGACGGCGATCTTTGATAACGGGTGGATTGCCCTTGGTCTGTTCTTTGGGCTTGGCCTGTTCGGGACGGGCATTGCCTATCTTTGTTACTATTACGTGGTCGCCAATCTCGGTGCCGTCAAAGCCGCGAGCGCGACCTATATCCCGCCGATCATCGCCGTTTTGACGGGATCGCTTATCCTGGGTGAAACCGTTCGCCTGCTTGATTTGGTCGCGATGGCGGCAATCATGACCGGGGTCGTCGTCATGCAGTCCGGCCGACCACGCAAGACGCTATCAAACAGCGTGAACTCCCTGCCATCCAAGCTCCAAACGGTTGCTAACCGCTAATCGCCGTGAAGAGCACTGAAAGATCAAAACAAAAAACGGCCCGTGAAATCCCGAGCCGGGATTTGAGCGCGAAGCTGAACGGTCTTTAGTCTTTGATGGTGATGTCAAAGGGTCCCGGAACGGGCCATATCTTCCAGTGCCATTTTCACGGCCTGGGCACGGTTCGAGACGTTCAGTTTACGATAGATGTTTTTCAGGTGGTACTTCACGGTGATCTCGCGCAGGTCAAGGTGACGTGCGATGTCCTTGTTCGGACGCCCTTCGGATAAAAGGGCCAGAACTTCACGTTCACGCGGTGTCAAACGCGCAAAGTCACCTTCATTGCCAAAGCCTCCGGCAAGGCGACTGTCACTGTCACTCGACCCCGACATACTGTCACTCATGTCTGTCAGGATTGACGATGGCAGATATTTGTCGCCTGCAAGCACAAGCTGCACGGCATTTGCCAAGGCCTGCCCGCGAAGGGTTTTGGGAATAAATCCATGTGCCCCGGCCTCAATTGCCTTGCGAACATCGTCGCTGCGATAGGCACCAGAAAGCAGAACCACGAAGGTCGAGTCGGCCACTTGTTCCAAAGTGCGTTTCAGACCTTCGAGGCCATTCATGCCCGGCATGCGCAGATCAAGCAGCACAAGATCAAACGTATTGTTTGCTTCTATCAGCTCAAGTGCGGGGTCCAAAGACCCTGCTTCGGCCACTTCGCAGTCATCGAAATACTGTTGGAACAGTAGCGAGATTGCTTCACGAACCAGATCGTGATCGTCCGCCAAAAGGATACGCAATGCTGTCGCCTTTCATCTACCTAACCGGCTCCTTCACCTACCTGCGAAGGATACCACACCAAAAGGTTGCACCTACTCAATTTTTCGGTCTGGGGAGCTCAGGATACGAAAGCCAGCACGTATTAGCAAACGAGAAGTTTTCCAAGCACATGCCGTATCGTCAAATCACGACAAAACTTCGGCGCGCGCAACCGGGCGTAGTTCATCAAGCTTCGCATTCAAAGCCGAGGCCGTGACATCGATATTTTTGCTGCCAAAATCAGCCAGCAGCAACGCAACAACGCCGTTCTCACGCGGGTTGGCAACAACCTCGCCAATGATCTTGCGCGTGTAATCCTGACATTCTTCCGAGCTCATGCCCATCTGTTCGCCGGCCCACTGGACCAGCATTTTATAAAGATGGGTCTCGACGCGGAAATCCTGTTCAAGATCAAAGCTGTATTTTGCTTCGAACCCGCGTTCACGATCATTAAAGCTGCTCATTTCCATCCCTCCTGATATTTGATCACGTTACAAGTGGGGCTGCACCGTTCAACCTATTGTCGATCATAGTGTTTTATATGACAACAAATGATCTCGTTTTCACCCCTTTGTTCGACACTTTTGAATTTGACAAAATGCGCTTTGGCACGCTTTGATCTGGCTCATGTGTACAGTCATTATTTTACGCCGCCCCGACCATGACTGGCCGGTGCTGATTGGCGCCAATCGCGACGAAATGAACAACCGCCCCTGGAAAGCCCCAGCGCGCCATTGGGATGATCGCCCCGATGTCATCGCCGGGCTTGATGAAACCGCCGGCGGCACGTGGCTTGGTGTCAACGAGGATGGCGTGGTTGCCGCCGTGCTGAACCGCTATGGCACACTTGGGCCGGAAGATGGCAAACGATCTCGTGGGGAACTGCCGCTTGACGCGCTTGATCACGCCGATGCCATTGATGCCGCCCAGGCGCTTGCCGAACTGGATGGGCATGCTTATCGCCCGTTTAACATGGTGATTGCGGATAACCGGGATGCCTATTGGCTGGCCAACCGCGGCACCGGCAAGATCGAGATCACCGAAATCCCCGAAGGCATGTCGATTCTGACCGCCCATGATCTGAACGATAGCGAAAACAGCGCACGCACCAAACGCAACCTGCCGCGTTTCATCAGCGCCCCCGCCCCCAATCCCGAAGCCGATGACTGGTTTGCCTGGCAGGCGTTGCTGGCCGATACCGGGACCGAGGCCCCGGACCCCGAACATCACGACATTCGGGCCGATGCCATGCTGGTGCGCAGCAATATCGGATTTGAGACGGTTTGCTCGTCGCTGATCGGGCTTCCGGCGATTCGCACAAGCGAACACGAATTGCCCCGTCGGCCGGTCTGGCTTTTTGCCGAAGGCCAACCCGACAAAACGCCGTTCCATCCGGTCGATGTATAAGGTGGAATGATCGCAAATTTCGCCGGACCACAAAGGGTTAGGTGAAAAGTTAAAGTCGGTCAGTCGTCGGAGCGCGACGGTTGCAAATTTCGATTATCAAGTTTGCATAAATAGAGCTTAAGCGACAATTGAGTTTCTCGCCAAGCACTGCTATACGGAGGGCGCGAATTTCAGGGTGCCTGCCCACACAAGCAGCAGGCCTAGATGTGAAAGATCCCGCCAATGTCCAGAAAGCAGCCCATCTACGAGGGTAAAGCCAAGGTTCTTTACGAAGGTACGGAGCCCGGAACGATCATTCAGTATTTCAAGGACGACGCCACGGCGTTCAACGCCCAGAAGCGCGGCACGATTGCCGGCAAGGGTGTCCTGAACAACATGATCACCGAATTCGTCATGACTCGTCTGGCAGAAATCGGCATTCCGACCCACTTCATTCGCCGTCTGAACATGCGCGAACAGGTTTGCAAGAAATGCGAAATCGTTCCTGTTGAAGTCGTGGTCCGCAACATCGTTGCCGGTTCGATGGCCAAACGTCTTGGCCTTGAAGAAGGCGAACGCCTGCCGCGCCCGATTGTCGAGCTCTATTACAAGGACGACGATCTTGGTGACCCGCTGGTGACTGACGAACACATTCTCGCTCTGGGCTGGGCAAGCGCCGAAGAGCTTGAGGAAATCGTTGGCATGACGCTTCGCGTCAATGACTACCTGTGTGGTCTGATGCGCGGCATCGGTCTGAAACTGGTTGATTTCAAACTTGAGTTTGGCCGCGTATGGGAAGGTGACTTCCCGCAACTCGTACTGGCCGATGAATTCAGCCCCGACAACTGCCGCCTTTGGGATGCGATCACCAACGAGAAGATGGACAAGGACCGCTTCCGCCGTGATCTTGGCGGTGTCGAAGAGGCCTATCAGGAAGTCGCACGCCGTCTCGGTGTCCTGCCTGAGTCCGCCGAAATAGAGCAGCTGAACAAAGACGAAAACAAATGATCCCAAGGCCGCGTTCGCGCGGCCTTTTCTTATGGCTGGTCGATGCCCATTCCGTCGGACAGCGTTTTGTTTGCAAACAGAACCCCGCGCGAGACCCGCGCATGCGAACTTAAAGGAGCTTCTCGTGAAAGCACGTGTTCATGTCACCCTGAAGAACGGTGTTCTTGACCCGCAGGGCAAAGCCGTTCACCACGCCCTTCAGGGCATGGGTTTTGATGGCGTCAATGACGTCCGTCAGGGCAAATTCATCGAACTCGAACTGGATGGCACCGATGCCGCCAAGGCCGAAGCCGAGGTCAAGGAAATGTGCGAGAAGCTTCTCGCCAATACCGTGATCGAAGATTACAGCATCGAGCTGGGCTGATCACCACTGATCACCAGGACGGGGCTTTGCCAGGCTTGGCCTTTGTCCATCGGGATTAAGTAACGGACACTAATCGAGAGACGGTATTCCATGAAATCCGCTGTCATCCTCTTCCCCGGCATCAACCGGGAGAATGACGCCATCGCAGCATTGCAACAGGCCACCGGCACCGAGCCGACCCTGGTCTGGCATGGCGACACCGAGCTGCCCAAGACCGACATCATCATGGTCCCGGGTGGCTTTTCCTATGGTGACTATCTGCGTTGTGGCGCAATGGCTGCCAACTCGCCAATCATGCGTGCGGTTGCCGATCGCGCCAAACAGGGTGTCACCACCATTGGCGTTTGCAACGGCTTCCAGATCCTGACCGAAGCAGGCCTGCTGCCAGGTGCTTTGATGCGCAATGCCAGCCTGAAATTCATCTGCAAGAACACGCATCTGAAAGTCGAAAACGCCGATACGCGCTTTACCAATCTTTATGGTGCAGGTGAAATCGTCGAATATCCGGTTGCTCATCACGACGGCAACTTCTTTGCCGACAGCGAAACGCTTGACCGCCTTGAAGGCGAAGGTCGTGTTGTGCTTCGCTATTGCGATGTCGATGGCAAGATTGATCCGGCGACCAACCTCAATGGTTCACAGCGCAACATTGCCGGCATCATCAACGAGGCCGGTAACGTCCTTGGCATGATGCCCCACCCCGAGAACGCAATCGATCCGCTGCATGGTGGCACCGATGGCCGCAATCTGTTCAAAAGCATGGTGGAGGCAGCATCGTGAGCACCAACGATTTCAACAGCACCCCGATCACGCCGGAACTGGTCAAGGAACACGGCCTGAACGAAGAAGAATACAAACTCGTTCTCGAAATCATGGGTCGCGAACCCAACATCAACGAGCTTGGCATTTTCTCGGTCATGTGGTCTGAGCATTGCTCGTACAAATCATCGAAAAAATGGCTGAAAATCCTGCCGACCAAGGCCGACTGGGTCATTCAGGGGCCGGGCGAAAACGCCGGTGTCATTGATATCGGTGATGGCCAGGCTGCCGTTTTCAAGATGGAAAGCCACAACCACCCGTCCTTTATCGAACCCTATCAGGGGGCGGCAACCGGTGTTGGTGGCATCATGCGTGATGTCTTCACCATGGGGGCACGTCCGGTTGCAAACCTCAATGCACTGCGTTTTGGCGAGCCCGATCATCCGAAAACCCGCCACCTGCTTAGCGGTGTGGTCGAAGGCATTGGTGGGTATGGCAACTGCATGGGCGTTCCGACCATTGGGGGCGAAACCAACTTCCACGCGTCGTACAATGGCAACATCCTAGTCAATGCGATGACCGTGGGTCTGGCGAATGCAGACAACATCTTCTATTCGGCGGCGGCTGGCATCGGAAACCCCGTTGTTTATGTCGGCTCGAAAACCGGTCGTGACGGTATCCATGGCGCGACCATGGCCTCGGCCGAGTTTGATGATGACAGCGAAGAAAAGCGTCCTACCGTTCAGGTCGGTGACCCGTTCACCGAGAAGCTTCTGCTTGAAGCCTGCCTTGAGCTGATGGCAACCGACATGATTGTTGCCATTCAGGACATGGGCGCTGCTGGCCTGACCTCATCCTCGTTCGAGATGGCCTCCAAGGGCGGCGTTGGTGTTGAACTGTGGCTTGATAAAGTTCCGATGCGCGAAGAAGGCATGACGCCCTATGAGCTGATGCTCTCAGAGTCGCAGGAACGTATGCTGATGGTTCTGAAACCCGGTTGCGAAGATGCCGCCAAGGCGATCTTTGACAAATGGGAACTCGACTTTGCCGTCATCGGTACGCTGACCGACACCAAGCGCATGGTTCTGAAATGGCACGGCGAACTTGCCGGGGACCTGCCGATTGATCCGCTGGCCGAAGCATCGCCGGAATATGATCGTCAGTGGGAACCGACCCCGAAACAGGATCGCATCGATCCGGCCAGCCTTTCAGGCAAGATGAGCCACATCGACGCGCTTAAAACCCTGATCGCATCGGCCGACCTCGCATCGCGTCGCTGGATCTGGGAACAGTATGACCATCTGGTCCGTGGTAACACGGTGATCCGTCCGGGTGGTGATGCCGGTGTTGTCCGTGTCGAAGGCACGAACAAGGGCCTTGCGGCCACCACCGACTGCACCCCGCGCTATGTCATGGCCGATCCGGTCGAAGGCGGCAAACAGGCCGTCGCCGAAGCTTATCGTAACCTGGTTGCCACCGGCGCCAAGCCGCTTGCCATTACGGACAACATGAACTTCGGCAACCCGGAACGCCCGCGCATCATGGGTCAGTTCGTTGGCGCCTGTCAGGGTATTGGCGAAGCCTGCATCACGCTGGAATTCCCGGTCGTGTCGGGCAACGTGTCGCTTTACAACGAAACCAACGGTATCGGCATCATGCCGACCCCGGCCATTGGCGGCGTTGGCCTGATTTCCGATCTGGGCCATCATGCCACCATCGGGCTCAAGCGTGATGACAGTGCACTGATCATGATCGGTGCAGCGACCGGTGAACTGGGTCAGTCACTTTATCTCAAGACCATCGAAGGTCGTGAAGAAGGCGCACCGCCGCCGGTCGATCTGGGTGCTGAAAAGCGCGCCGGTACGGTCATTCACGAACTCATCGAACTGGGTCTTGTGCGCACCTGCCACGATATCGCCGATGGCGGCCTGCTGGTCACCGTTGCCGAGATGTGCCTTGCGGGCAATATCGGTGCCGATGTCTTCCTGCCGGAAAGTGGCAGCGAAATCGCATGGCTGTTTGGCGAAGACCAGGGCCGTTACGTGATCGCCACCCGCGATCCGGACAAGGTCCTGAACGCGGCAAGCAGTGCGAATGTAGCAGCCGCCATCATCGGTCAGGCCGGTGGCGATGCTCTTTCCATCGATGGGGACGCCAAAGTGACCCTTTCCGAACTGCGCGAGTTGAACGAAGGCTGGATGCCTTCCTTCATGGCCGAAGCGGTTCAGTAAGCGAACTAAAAACCAACAAAAAACCCCGCCGGAGCAATCTGGCGGGGTTTTGTTTTTAACTAAGTATCGAGAAAATCCCAGTCTTCGCCGAGCATCCATCTAACTGCACTAAGCTTCCCATTAATGACCCCCCACTCGAAATCGCTCCATGGCCCCAAGTTTTCAAGTCCAAGCTCTTCTTCTGTTCTTTTTGCGGCTTCCAAAGCACTCTCCCATACCGCACGTCTAATAGTTTGTCCTTTGTCTTCCTGAGGGCTCAAGCTGGCCTCATCATCAACAATACTCACGAGGTTATCTTCTATAGCCAATCGCATATTCCAGTGACGATTGTACCAAACCTGTTTAAACAGAAACGTTTCGATCTCAAGTAATTCGCTTCTAAATCTCGTTTTTTCGAAATCTTCGAGTAGAAACAAATGTTCACTTAGCTCGTAAGGTACATATTGCCTCAAGACTTCTGATAAAGAGATATAGTATCTCGAATCATCACCATCAAATAAGCTCTGGAAATCAGGGTGTGGCTGTTTTTCATCACCATCATGACATGAAAAGTCTTTCGTATTGTGAGTCACAAAAACACTTTTCTCACCACGAGCACAAAGCGAAATCAATGAACTGTATGTTTCAATAATTACTGCGTCTGCAATATTGTTTTTAGACCTATGAAAAGGAGCCTTACGAGCCAAAGCGCGTTCCGCTGCACGCACGGTAATTTCATCGTTTCTGTCGAGTTTTCGCGCTTTCGATATGATCCTCTCAACAGTCTCCAGTGCGCTCGAGTTACCGTGATCAAATTTGTTCGTGTGATCTGAAAAATCGTCGATCAACCCCAGCAACTTTGTCCAGTCTTCACTCGAGTTAGTCTGAAGGATCACATCACGTGCATTTTTAACAGTTTGTTTGAGCCTTTTTGAAGCATCTGCGACCACTCTTTCTTTGTTTTTTTCAAACTCCTCAATCACCAACTGAGGCAAGACCAATTCGAACACCTTTGCGTCATGCAACTCTTCGAGAAGATCAGCTATAGTTTTCTGTCGAAAATCTCTAGCAAGATCCAACAAGACACATGTATCAAGCATCAAATTAATCACAGTGACCTTCCTCAGTTAGTAGAAGAATTGTTCAATCGTGCACTTGTGCTACCAAAAGTTAAACCCCGCCAGAGAATTCTAGCGGGGTTTTGTTTTCTTAGTCTCTGTATTAATCGCTTATTTAAAATTGATCTTGGGGAACAGGCCCTTTTTCTTCGGGGCCTCTGCCGGACCAACGCGTTCCTCGACGGCTGCTGCGATCTTGTCGGCAATGGCGCCATACGCCTTGGCGTGATCGCCATCGGGCTCTGTATCGACAATCGGTTTGCCTTCATCCGCCCCCAGACGGATTTTAAGATCGAGCGGGATTTCACCGAGGAACGGCACGCCGAGCTCATCAGCCGCCTTATGCGCCCCACCATGATCAAAGACATGGTCGACATGGCCGCATTCCGGGCATTTGTAATAGGACATGTTTTCGATCAGGCCAAAGACCGGGACATTGACCTTGCGGAACATGTTAAGCCCCTTGCGCGCATCCAGAAGGGCAATGTCCTGTGGGGTAGAAACAATGACCGCCCCCGTAACCGGGACGCGCTGCGCCATGGAAAGCTGAATGTCGCCGGTGCCTGGCGGCATATCAACCACGAGCACATCAAGGTCGCCCCAGTCGGTATCGCGCAGAAGCTGTTCAAGCGCGCCCATCGCCATCGGACCACGCCAGATCACCGGCTGTTCCTCATCGACCATGAAGCCGATCGACATGATGCGCATGCCAAAGGCCGACGGCGGAATCATTTTGCCCTGATGTTCCTTGGACGGTGTCGGCTTGGCATCGCGAAGCCCCATCATGCGCGGCAGACTCGGTCCATAAATATCCGCATCAAGCAAACCGACCTTAAGGCCCTTGGCGACCAGCGAAAGCGCCAGGTTGACGGATGTTGTGGATTTACCGACCCCGCCCTTGCCCGATGCAACCGTAACGATGCTGCGCACGGTTGGCAGGTCAAGCGGCATCTGCCCGCCGCCCTGCGGGCGCTGGCCCGGTTGGGCGGGTTGTGACGGGCGGCTTGGTTGGGATTGCGGTGCCGCTTGCTGCCCAGATGCCTTGGGGCGTTCTGCAGTGAGCGCCACGCGGGCGGTTGTGACCCCGTTCACAGCAGCCACCGCCTTTTCGGCGCTTTGGCGCAAATCTTCGAGTGCAGGACCACGATCCGGGTCGACTGCGATCATGACATTGACGACTTCATCATGAATATCAATGCCTTGCACCATACCCTTGGCTGTGATTGATTGGCCGTCGACCGGGTCGATTACGGCATCCAGTGCGGCAGTAATCTGTTCACGGTTGAGCGAAGTCATATTGCGGTCTCCAAATTTTGGCTTAAGTCCGTGGTCACACAGAACTTGCAGGCGCGTATCATTGTTTTGCAAGGCAAGCTGTCATATAAGGCCTAAGGGCATGCTCCGTCCAACAAGATTTCGTGAGTTTGCTTTGACCTGCAATCTGTTGCACTCCCGGTTGGCGTATCACAGATTGGTTGGGTCGATGGTGTGAAAAGTCTGATTGACCCGGGATAGGGAAATGGATCGGCACACTGGATCTCGTTGGACGGAGCATGCATTGGGGCAAGCCCCCAAGCTCGGTAAACAAAGATAAACACCGAACGGCAAGAAGAGGAAGAAACTCGATGCCTTGGAATAATCAAGGGGGCGGCGGCCCCTGGGGCGGCGGCGGAAATAACGGTGGCGGCCAGAACCCGTGGGGACAGCGTCCTTCGGGTGGCGGCGGCGGCGGAAATACGCCCCCCGATTTTGATGAAATGATTCGTAAAGGCCAGGAACGCCTGAAACGGCTGTTCCCCGGTGGTGGCGGATACAAGGGCTTTGTCCTGATTGGTATCGCTATCCTCGGGTTGTGGCTTTTGACCGGTTTCTACCGCGTCCAGCCGGGTGAACAGGGTGTCACACTTCTGTTTGGCAAATGGGTTGGTACGACGGGCCCGGGTCTGAACTACTTCCTTCCGGCCCCGATTGGCGAAGTCATCAAGCCGAACGTTGAACGGACCAACCAGATCGAGGTTGGCTATCGCGGTGCGGGCACCGTGACGGCAAACGGTTCGCGTGATGTGCCTGAAGAAAGCCTGATGCTGACGGGTGATCAGAACATCATCGACATCGACTATGTCGTTCAGTGGCGTATCAGCGATGCTGGTGCCTATCTGTTTAATGTGCGTGATCCGGAAAACACCATCAAGCTGGCATCAGAAAGTGCGATGCGTGAGGTGATTGGTAAAACCAACCTCGAAGAAGCACTGACGGTTGGCCGTGTCCGGGTTGAGGAACAGACCCGTACTCTGCTTCAGACCATCATGGATGGCTATGAGTCGGGTATTTTCATTGCAGAAGTGAAAATGCAGAAGGTGGACCCGCCGCGTGACGTTATTGATGCGTTCAACGACGTGCAGCGTGCCCGTCAGGACCGTGATCGTTCCCAGAACGAAGCACTGGCCTATCGTAACGACATCATCCCGCGCGCAAAGGGTGAAGCAGAACGTCAGGTCCTGCAGGCCCGCGCCTACAAGGACCGTGTCACCAAGGAAGCAGAGGGTGAAGCAGAACGCTTTAACTCGATCTACGATTCCTTCCTGACCGCCAAGGATGTGACGACGCGTCGTCTGTATCTTGAAACGATGCAGGAAATCCTTGCCAAGTCCGACAAGGTGATCATGGAACAAGGCGCTCAGGGTAGTGGCGTCGTCCCGTATCTTCCGCTTCCGGAAGTTCAGAAACGCGCGAATGCAGGAGGCAACAACTAATGGCAAGTCCTAAACTTATTGCCGCTGGCGTCGTCCTTGTTATCGCTGCTGTTGTTGGTTCGATGTGCGTATTTACCGTACGTCAGGATCAGCAGGCACTTGTTCTTCAGTTCGGTAATCCGGTCCATGCGGTGTCCGAACCGGGTCTGCATTTCAAACTGCCGATCCAGAATGTCGAATATTACGAGCGTCGTATTCTCGAACTTGATCCGCCGGTTCAGCAGGTTCTTCTGTCTGACCAGAAGCGTGTCAATGTCGACAGCTTCGCACGTTGGAAAATCATCGATCCGCTGATCTTCCGTCAGCGTGCGACCAACTCTGCCAACTTTGTGCAGCTGTTTGGTCAGCGCCTGAACTCGGTCATCCGTGGTGAACTGGCACAGGCCCCGCTTGTGACGCTTCTTTCGGACAACCGGGCCCAGATCATGGAAAAGATCCAGGCAACGCTTGTTGATCCGGCCGAAGAATTTGGTGTCGAGCTGATCGACGTTCGTATCGGTCGTACCGACCTGCCGCAGGAAACCTCGCAAGCGGTGTACAACCGTATGCGTTCTTCGCGTATTGCCGAAGCCGCACAGCTTCGCGCAGAGGGTGAAGAGCTCAAGGCGAAAATTCAGGCCGAAGCAGATCGTGAACGGATCGGCATCATCGCCGAAGCCAACCGTCAGGCAGAAGTCCTGCGTGGTGAAGGCGATGCACAGCGAAACGTCATTCTGGGCAAGTCGTATGGCAAGGATGCGGAATTCTTCGAATTCTATCGTTCGCTCGAAGCCTACAAAACGGCGCTGGATAATGGTTCGACCATGGTGCTTTCACCAGACAGCGAGTTTTTCCAGTACTTTAATAAGTCTGGCCCGGCGACAAGCCGCTAGACAAAACATGGGGGCGACCGGCATATTGGCCTGGTCGCCCTTTTTGTTTTTATAAATTCGATCTGTCAGGCGAAGGTCTGAAAGATCACAAAGAAACGCCGGAACGTCCTTACTCATGAAGGAACTTGCAACAGCCATACTTCTGGCCATCGCGTTGGAAGGGATGCTCTACACGCTGTTTCCCGGCGGCCTTAAAAGGGTGATGGAGCTTGTTCAGGAAATTCCTGAATCGCAGTTGCGTATTGGCGGATTGATTGCCGCCGTCGTCGCCATTGGCGGAATATGGGCAGTCCGGACCTGGCTTTAACAGGGCTTTAGGATCAGGAACACCGCCGCACTCAGGCCCTTGCGCCATGATGTTGTGCTCACAATTCCTTGATTTTTCCCAGTGCCGCCCAATTTCTGCCAAAGTCGGGGTTAATTTGAGAAGGGTCTAAACTTCGTTCAATGCTTCAAATGGCGTCAGAACAGGCAAGAACTACTAGGAAATCGCTGCAGCACGGGGAGGTCCCCCGTGCAAAGGGATTGACGAAGAAGGTCGCAGAATGTTCTGACGTCCTATGGATCGGAGGAATTTGCACAGGATATTGCGTCGTTTCATCTTGCAAGGCAGCGAGCCTTGCTGCGAAGAAACTCCTTATCCCCGCACAAATTCCTCTCGACCATTTAAAGCATTGAACGGAGTTTAGACCCTTTTTAAGCGACGGGTGAAGTACAGTCCCGCCGCACGCTGCATAAAGAGAATGACAAATACCGTGAACGCGGCAACGAACAGGATCAGACACATGCTAGACGCATTATACAACCCGGTGCGGACGAAGGTAACCGCAGCACTGGTGATTGTTCTCCTTGGCGTGACCAGTGTTTCGCAGATCGCGAATGCCCGCCCCGCTCCTGAGAGTTTCGCAGACCTGGCAGAAAAGCTTCTGCCCAGTGTTGTAAACATTTCCACAAGCCAGATGGTCGCCGAACGACAGGGACCGGACTTCCAGTTCCCTCCCGGATCGCCGTTTGAAGACCTTTTCCGTGATTTCATGGACCGCAACGGTCAAGGTGGCCAGGGCGGACAAGCTCCGCAACGCCGCCGTGCAACCGCGCTTGGTTCCGGTTTCATCATCTCGGCTGATGGCTATATCGTTACCAACAACCACGTGATTGACGGTGCGGATGAAATCACCGTCCGTTTGCATGACGGTGACACGCTTGACGCCGAACTGATCGGCCGTGACCCGAAAACCGACGTCGCCTTGCTCAAGGTCGAGCCGGAAGAAGACCTGCCGTTTGTTAAATGGGGTGATTCCGATAATTCGCGCATTGGCGATTGGGCCATGGCGATCGGCAACCCGTTCGGCCTTGGCGGTACGGTAACCGCGGGCATCATTTCCGCACGTAACCGCGACATCAATCAGGGCCCGTATGATGATTTTATTCAGACGGATGCCTCGATCAACCGTGGCAACTCCGGCGGTCCGCTGTTTAACCTTGATGGCGATGTCATTGGCATCAACAGTGCGATCTATTCGCCGTCCGGTGGTTCGGTCGGGATTGGCTTTGCCATTCCGTCGGGCATTGCACAAAGCGTTGTCGACCAGCTGAAAGAATATGGCCGTACCCGTCGTGGCTGGCTCGGTGTTCACATCCAGACCGTGACCGAAGACATCGCAGACTCGGTTGGTCTTGATGATGCAACCGGTGCCATGGTTGCCGGTGTATCGGAAGATGGCCCGGCTCAAGAAGCTGGCATCAAGCAGGGTGACGTCATCCTGACCTTTGATGGCAAGGAAGTTGAAAGCATGCGTCGCCTGCCGCGCATTGTGGCAGAAACCCGCATTGGCAAGGATGTCGATGTCGAGATCTGGCGCGATGGCGAAAAGCAGACCGTTCAGGTCGAGCTTGGCGAACTTGAAGAAGAAATCGTCGCCGCAAGTGCCACGGACGCCGAAGAACCGGAACCCGCGGCCGTTGCCGAAGCCAGCATCACCGAACTTGGCATTAAGATCGCCAATGTCGATGAAAGCTTGCGTCAGCGCTTCAACCTTGCCGAGGGCACCGAAGGTGTAATCGTCACCGAGGTTGCCGGTGACAGCTATGCCGCCGAGAAAGGTGTTCGCCCGGGCGACATCATTATCGAGGCATCGCACAGCTCGGTTAGCTCTGTTGAAGACGTTGTCGATGCGGTCGAAACCGCGATTGATGACGACAAACGCACCATCCTGATGTTGATCGAAACATCGGCTGGCCCGCGTTACTTCGGCCTGACCCTGTCGGGCGACGAATAAGCCACCGGCTTAAACACGCATCAAAAAAGGGCGGCCTGATCACCAGGCCGCCCTTATACATTGAGAGGCACGAACATTTGGTATGATGTTCGTGCCTCTTTTCATTTGGGAGCCTGCGTATACGCAGGCTCCCGGATC
>NZ_JBSWYV010000017.1:0-100826 GCF_056161285.1 Thalassospira sp. ABL2_045
TGCCGTCGTCAGAAAAATGGTCACGATCCTCAATGCGAGAATGCGTGACCACTATGCTTTAATACTTGACGGTTAATACCGCTGCTTTTTCATTTCTGTAAAACGGTCGTGAGACTTATTCGTCAACGCCACCGATGCAGACATATTTGACTTCGAGGTAATCCTCGACACCGTATTTGGAGCCTTCGCGGCCGACACCGGACTGCTTGAAGCCGCCGAACGGTGCAACCTCGGTCGCCATGACGCCGACATTGACGCCAACCAGACCACTTTCAAGGCCCTCAGCCAGCTTCCAGATGCGCGAGATATCACGCGAGTAGAAGTAGGACGCCAGACCGAATTCGGAATCATTGGCCATCTCAAGCACTTCGTCATCGGTTTTGAACCGGATCAGCGGTGCCATCGGGCCAAAGGTTTCCTCGCGGAAGACCAGCATGTCGCGGTTGGCATCGGCAATCACGGTCGGCTGGAAGAACGAACCGCCTTTTTCATGACGCTTACCACCGGTAAGGATGCGGCCACCTTTGGAAAGGGCATCTTCAATCTGGTTTTCAACCTTCTCAACCGCCTTTTCGGTGATCAGCGGGCCGATGATCACGCCGTCTTCTGCGCCATTGCCCACCGGCATTTCGGCGACCTTGGCAGCGTATTTTTCAGCAAACTCGTCATAAACCGCATCATGAACGAACAGGCGGTTGGCACAGACGCAGGTCTGACCAGCGTTGCGGTATTTCGAAGCAATCGCGCCTTCGACGGCCGCATCGATATCGGCATCTTCGCAGACGATAAACGGTGCGTTTCCGCCAAGCTCGAGGCTGATTTTCTTGACCGTATCGGCACACTGACGCATCAGCAAACGCCCGACCGGGGTCGAACCGGTGAAGGTCAGCTTGCGAACCTTGGCGTTTTCGGTCATTTCCGCGCCAATTTCCTTGGCATCACCGGTGACGACCGAAAGCAGACCTTTCGGCAGGCCGGCACGTTCGGCCAGGATCGCCATGGCAAGAGCGGAATACGGCGTTTCCATTGCCGGCTTGACCACCATCGCGCAACCAACGGCGAGCGCCGGGGCCGCTTTACGGGTGATCATGGCGGTCGGGAAGTTCCACGGCGTGATTGCGGCACAAACGCCAACCGGTTCTTTCAGAACCATGACACGGCGGCCTTCGGCATAGGTCGGGATCACATCACCATAGATGCGTTTGCCTTCTTCGGCGAACCATTGCAGGAAACTTGAGGCATAGGCGATCTCGCCCTTGGCTTCGGGCAGTGGCTTGCCCTGTTCGGCAGTCATCAGCGCGCCAAGATCATCCTGATTTTCCATCATCAGGTCGTACCATTTCATCAAAATGGCAGAGCGTTCCTTGGCGGTGCGTTTTTTCCAGGCCTTTTGCGCCTTTTCGGCAACGTCAACCGCATGGGCAACCGCATCACGGCCAAGCACCGGAACCGTGCCAAGCACTTCGCCGGTTGCCGGATTGGTGACCTGTTCGGTTTTCCCGTCTGGGGCATCGACCCATTCCCCGCCGACATAGGCCTGCTGGGTGAAAAGAGTGGGGTCTTTAAGCGAAATCATTTGAGTGCCTCCGGAAAGCATTATTGGGAGCGACATGATCGAACACTGGTCCCTATCTAGTCTGCTCCGTGGTGGATGCCACATTTTTGCGAGATATTTCCCCAAAGGCAATCGCAAACCGGGCTTGCCACCCGCTTTGCCAGAAGATTGCACATATCTGCAGCCTTCGCGCAGAAATTAGAAGAAACTGCGACACTTACGCAAAAAGGCGGGAACAACCATCGTCGTTCCCGCCGCGATGTCGAATTTGGCCGTGCTGCCAAATGCCTGATGAAAGCCTAGTTTGAAAGCGACCCGAAATAGCCCGGCTGATAGTCAATTGGCAGAAACCGGTCATGAAGCTGCTTAAAGGTTTCATCAGGGCTCAGATCCGCAAACAGATCGGGATGGAACCACTTTGCCATCTGCTGAATGGCAACAAACTGATACGGGCTGTTGTAAAACTGATGCCAGACGGCATGAAAATTCCGTGTCTTTTGCGCATCTATCCCAAGATAGGCCGGACGGGTCGGATAGAATTCAAGCTTCTGCGTAATTTGCTTTTGATCAGCGCCCGGGCCAACCGGCACCCACTTTCCGCCTGGCACATAGACATCCCACATCGCACTGGTCACGATGATATGTGCCGGGTTTGAGACGATCACTTGTTCTGCATTGATCTGACCGAACGTTCCCGGGATCAGGTCCTTGGCAATGTTATCACCACCAGCCAGCTCAACCATCGCACCGAAATTGCTATCGCCAAATGAATGACAGCAATCCTCATAAAATCCGGCGGCACGGTCGATAAAGACCTTGGGGCGTTTTGGTTTTGCTCGCGCCAATCGGTCCGTAACCTTGGCAATTTCAGCAGCACGAAACGCAATCAGTTCCTCGGCGCGTTCTTCCTGGCCAAACAGCTTTCCAAACAGGCGGATGGAGGGCTCAGTATTGATTTCCGGGCTATTGCGGAAGTCGACATAGACCACCGGGATATCAAGTGCGCCAAGCTTTTCGATATAGGCGGCTTCTTCCACCGCGCGCTTGGTTTCAAGATTAAGGAAGACGATATCTGGTTTCTGCGCAATTGTCGTTTCGATATCAATCAGGCTTTGTTCCAGCCCCTCAAAGGCCGGGATGTCCGCAAAGGCCGGAAATCTGGTCAGATAAGCCTGATATGTCGCCGGGTCTGCCTCGATCAGGTCTTTGCGCCAGCCGACAATGTGCTTGGTCGGGTTTTCGCGATCAAGGGCGGCAATAATGTAAAGCTGGCGCCCTTCGCCAAGAACCGCGCGTTTGACCGGCACGTTAACGGCAACCTCACGCCCGGCAACATCGGTGACGGTGATGGTTTCTGCTTTGGCGGGTGCAAGGAAACCCGCGCCCAACAGCAGCGCAACCAGCATTTGAAACAGCTTGCTCATTGTCGTTTTACTCCCCTGGTACTTCCGTCGGGTTTGCCGCGCGATAAACAAACACACGCGTTACCGCGGTCAGCATCAGACCGACGAGATAGACAAAACCGACAAGAAAATAGATGTTTGAAAGTCCGGCACCTTGCGCAAACCAGCCGCCAACTGCGATCCCGGCAATGGATGAAAACTGTGCAGTGCTTTGCGCCAGCCCGAGCAAATGCCCCTGTTTGTGATCAGACGTGCTCCGCGATAGCAGTGCGGTCAGAACCGGCGTTGTTGCACCCAGAAGCATTCCCCACAGGAAATACATCGTGGCAAAGACAATGACAGAACTGGTCACGCCCGCCGTAAAGGTCACGACGACACATCCGGTGATTACCAGACAGATGCCGGTCAAAACCGCGCGCGCGGAGCGGCCCTCAAAACAGCGCGCCCAAAGCGACGCGGTTGTGACAAACCCCATCGCCAAAAGGCCGTAACACAACCCAATAACCCAGTTGCCGACATCAAACGTGCTGAGCACGTAAATCGAGAATGGCGATTGCGTCACCATCCGTGCCAGCAACAGGACACCAATGATCGCAAGCAAGGATATGACCTGTGGTGATCGCAGCATGCTGGGCGCAGTCCGTACGCTTCCGGCTCGATCCGTCTTCGCCCGGACCGGTGCTGAAACAGCCGGAAGCAATGCCCAAACCGAAATCATGCAAATCGCACACAGGATGGCAGCAGAGAAATTGATCCAAAAGAAGCTGGCGAGATCAAGGATCACCCCGCCGACCAACGCCCCGCCCAACGAGCCGAGATTGGTTGAAACCTGCAAATAGGCAAACAGCTTCGCCCGGCGTGCGGGGCTTTCGATGCTAACACCATAGGCCTGCGCTGGCGCGATATAGCCCGCACAGGCGCCTTGCAGGAACCGCAAGATCAGGATCGAGAAAACATCGCCGGCAAAGGCAAGTGCAAGTTGGGTTGCGGCCAAACCAAACAGAGCCCGCATCATCATCGCCTTGTGCCCGAACCGATCCCCCATGCGCCCCCAAAAGGTGCTGGTCAACATGATGCCCAGCATCGGCCCGACATACACACCGATGCTGGCAATGGAAAACAGATCATCTGAACGGGTCATTGAACGCAGATGAACGGGCCAGAACGGCCCGCTCATTTCCATAGCGCCCATCGACACCAGTTGCAGGACAAACAGGAGATGGATTTTCCATCGCACCGGCATCGTGTCCCTGAAGTGCAAGACCATTATGCAGAGGCCTCTTTGCCCATCGGATTTGGCAATTGATGCTGAACACGGTAATCGGCGTATTTCTGCAAATGCATCCGAAGAACCGAGCGTGTTGACCAACCTGCCTCAAGGAAAGTTTTGCGTTCTTCCTGCCAGAATGCATCGTTTCCAATGCGCGCTTTACTTTGATAAAACACGCGTTCGGTTTCTTCGCGCATGACATGCCACAAACGATCGTCGTCCAGCCCGTAATGGGATGTCAGTGACATTGCCATTTCGTGCAAGTGACAGACGTAACAAGCATCAATCACAAAGGATCGAACCGGTTCGATGTCATCATCGAACACGGTCGGCAGGATGCCCGTGTAGTAATAGGACTTAAGCTCCAACCCTTGGGCATTGAGCAGCGGCGCGAAGGTCCGTCCATCACCAAAGTCGCGGATCAACATGCGAACAGGATTGCCGTCTTCGTCAAACAGGATGGATGTGTTTTGCTGATGAGCTTCGAGCGCGATGCCATAAAGCATGTAAATCTGCAGCACCGGCTTCAGAACAATCTGCACGTAATGCCGGAAGAAACCGCTAACATCAAGATCAGCATCTACTGCACAAGCCCGATCAACCATTTCGGCAATCAGCGGTCGTGCGCCATCAGGCGTACGCGTCAATAGCGCTGCGACCGTTACCGGCAGCAATCCATCACTGCGATCAAACAACGTGTTGGTGGATCTGAAAATAACCGAGAGCAGTTTGCCCTCGGCATCATCCTGACGCTCGGCATGTTTGTAATGGATGCCGATATCTTCGGTGAAAAATTCCAGCAAATTGTCAAAGCCGTTTTCCTTTGCAAGGATTTGGCTGATCACTGTGCTGGACCGTGGTCCCATATGGATTGATTTCGCCTGAAGGCTACGCAGTTCACTAGTCAACCAGATCGCGATGGGCAATTTGATGAAGGGATCAATCGCTGCATCAACTGGCAGCATGGTCCGAAAAGACATGCTGGGTCGTGTTTGAATGTCGGGTCCATCGACGATCAGGATTTCATCAGAAATCAGATCAGCGAAATGACTTTTGACATGGTTTTCCAGATGCCAGCTATGAATTGGCAGTGGCAAATAGTCGTCTACCGATAGTCCCTTGGCCTCCAATGCAGTACGCCACTCGCCGTAAACACGACCCAGCTTATGGGCAATCCATACATAAATATCTGTAACACCCGCCATTAACTCAACATGGGTCATGTCACTGCGAATGGCTGCAAGGCGGACAGGGACTTCGGCGGCAAATTCCGGAGAAAGTTCGCGAACTTCCGACTGTGAGAGGTTTGGTTTGGTTTTCCAGGTCGGGTAAAATGGATGGCCTTCAAGCGACCCCCATTGATCAAGCAAGATGGCCGCTGTACGCGGATCTTTGCTTTCGCGCCAAAGCGCGATCAGACCATCCACACCGGCATCTGCCATTTCCGAAAGTAGCTCTACATTCCAGCTTGCCCTATGCTGACGCGCCAATGCGTCATTCTCGACGCTGTTTTGAATGTCGAGCTTAAGCTTTTCAGCCCCGATGTCAGCTGGTTCAAAGTCGAATTCCGGCAGAAGCGCACCAATCAAATCTACAACATCTGAAATCCTCCGCCATTGGCCATCAACACCTTCGATCTTGACGTCACCTTCATTGACAAAGGTGTTGGCAGGCGCGCTGCGCAGGACTTCGAACCAGATTGTTTCACCGTTCGACAATGCCAAAAGAGCTGAGCGGTCCATGCTTGAAAATTCAAGCCGCGCCGGATCAACGATGTTTTCGGCAAAGACGCAGCGAATGATGCGCGTGATCGCATTGCGCTGTGCCAAGCTCAATGCATCCCCCATCGTGAATTCAGATGAGTTTGTCGTTTGCGTTGCCTGAATTGGAAGTTCCTTGTTCATAGCTTGTGTCCTTCCTTCGGCCAGCTGTGGGGGAAGTAGTCGAGTGAAGATTTGGCAAGTCCGCCCATATAGGTGACGCACCAGTCAAAAATTTCTTCGATATGGGGAAGCGGAACCGAAAGCCGCCGCCCCATTTCGACAAGAAGGGCCAAGCCAAAGGCGACATCTTCTTCAAACGCACGGCTTTTCGGATCCATGATCAAGTTTTCTGATGAAGGGGTATCGGGGATCAGAGGTGCATGAATTCCGGCATAGGCCTGATTACTGCGCAGGACTGAGAGCATCGTATTGCTATCCTGAATTTGATCGCCATAGGCATCGACGATTTCATCCTTGAGCGGACGAACCGAGGATAGATCGACCGAAAGTTCCCGTTCAATCACCTTGCAAAGCTGCTGGCTTTCGCCATCACATCGTTCAAGGAAATAGGCTCCGATTTCCGGGCATTCCGACCACCAACAAATCGGCTTGCCAAACTGCCGATTATGCCACTGTCCGAACGGCCCGATCAGCCCATAAATCACCGAGCTGTGCATGATCGGATTGCCCGGTGTCAGCGTGATCTCGAGAAAGCTTTCAAGCATCACGACCGGAGCTTCGTAAAGCCGATTTAAATGCGCCAGCAACTGATCACGGCTTAGATCAACTTCCCGGTCATGGGTCGCAGCATGAAGCGTTGCCTTGGGCCCGCCCATGCGGACCGAACGGCCCGGATCAAGCTCGAACGCCGTGTGAGGCACATCCTTCATACCCCAAATCACGACATTGGGCAGGTCCCCCAATATCCTTTCCGCCAACCAGTCAAAGCCACAAAAGCCGGGAGTGGAGCCGACAAAGACCGGTTTTTCAGTTGCGACATAAGGGGCGATTTGCTCAAGCAACGCCATTCTGGCATGGGCCGGAAGCGTCACAATGATCACATCCGCATCGGGAATGACATCAGCGGCATTCGTGCTAACCCGGTCAAAATGCGCGGAAATTTGCCTGTTATCGGGCAAATGAGCCACAACAGGGTTACCCGAATTATGGGCGACCAAGACATTCGGGTTTCCGGTTAAAAGATTGACCGTCACGTCAGACAATTGTTTGAACAGGACAGCATTGAGATGCCCTGTTCTACCACCACCGCAGATCGTCACGGTAAGCGGGGTTTGAGGTGTGCTTTGGATCGTCATTGCTCATACTCCGACGTGCTTGCGACAAATCTATCTGCCATCGGCAAAGCAGGAACAAATCCACCCAAAACTGAAAGCGGTACCGAACTGCACGCCACCCAATCTGATGGAATGTGATGACGCGTTGTTTTCGGCGGATAGAGCAATCCACTATGCGCTCGCCTTCGGATTTCATCGGGTGTGACGATGAAATCCGGACGTCGGCTTTCGACTTGAATGGCTTGATAGTCTGCCAGAATACAGGGAACATATGTCAGCCTGACCTGGCGCGCGACGGACAAGCGATGATGCCCGTCCATCACGATCAGATCTTTCCATTCGACGACTATCGGTGTCGTCCAGTTGCCCGCCGCCATGATCTGTCCGCGAACATGATCCGCATTTGACGGAACATGTTCCTCGTGACGGCGCAGGCGATCGGTTTCAATCAGAACAATTGGCAGATGTGTCTTTGAGACGGCTGTCATGCCACATCTCCGACCGGAACATACCCGGCATTGGCATAGGGCCGATGAATTGGCAACCAGCGCGCCAATTTCTGCCAGATTGACGGATCTAGCAGCTTGCGTTCTGCCAGCCATGCTTCGTTGAAAACGGTATGAAGGTACTTTTCCCCACCATCGGCAATAGTGCAAACGACCGTGCCTGAAAGTTTGCCGGAATGGATAAGTTCAAGCGCCTTATAGATCGCGCCACCGGTCGAACCACCAACAAGAAGGCCAGTGTTTTGCGCCAGAAAACGTGCCGTTTCAAACGCCTCGGCATCGCCGACCTGGGTTCCGATATCAATCACGCTGAAATCAAGGACCTTGCCGATTTCATCACCCTTGGGGGTTCCGGTACCTGATTGATAATACGGATGCCCCGGCTGACCAAAGACGATGGATCCTTTGGGCTCCACACCCACGGTGGTGATGTTTGGGTTGAAATGCTTAAGCCCGGTGGCAATCCCGGTCAGCGAACCGCCCGTTCCCGTGCAGCCACAAAACGCATCGACCTTGCCATTGGTTTGTTCAAGAAGCTCGTCAACAAAACCGCGATAACCTTCCGGGTTGGCGGGGTTGTCGGACTGGTTCATGAAGATGGCACCGGGAATGGTGCTTCCCAGTTCGGCAGCTAGTCGTTGGCGTTCAACAACGGCGACTTCGTCTTCGGCATAGTCACCTTCAACGAAGCGAAGCTCTGCCCCCATTGATTTCATGACCGCCAATTTGTCCGGGGCTGCGTGATGGTCGACCACGGCAATAAAGCGAAAACCAAGTTCGGCCGCAACGATTGCCAAGCCAATACCGGTATTGCCCGAAGACGATTCAACGATTGTCCCGCCCGCCGAAAGTCTGCCATCGCGGATGGCCGCCATGACCATGCTGCGCGCCATGCGGTCTTTCATGCTGCCGCCGGGATTGTTCTTTTCGATTTTAAGCAACAGCCGTGCATTCGGGGCTGCTACTGGGACCTCCATAAGTGGTGTATTTCCAATCAGATTGCTTACCTTCGTCTCTATCATCGGGATGCTCCCTTGTGATCGTCCGATTGAACTGTCGCCAGATCGGCGCTGATGGAAACGCGGCGCGGCATTGGCACCCTGTGGAATTCATTTTCCAGAAGGTCCATCTGATAGCCGGCCGTGTTGGCGTAAACGAGCAAGTCGCCCGCTGACGGTTGGAATGGGAATGGCAGAAGGCGGTTGGTGATAACGTCTTCTTCAAGACAGCTATGGCCCGCGATATAGGCCCGCACCGGACCATTCTGCTCACGGGTCGAACTGGCGCATGACACCAAGATCGGATCGATCAGAAATTCCGATGCGAACCAGGTTTCACACGCGCTAAAGCTGCTGCCTTCGACAAACAGAACAAAGCTGCCATCAGGCTGGCGTTTGGTGCGTGCAATCCGAAAGACCGTGATTGCCGATTGATCAACAAGGCTCCTGCCCGGCTCAAGCGCCAGGGTGATGCCTTCGTCTTTCAGATATTGCGCAACCGATTTGCCATTTGGTCCGGCAGCCGACAGGAATTGATTGAGCCAATCATCAGCTTCATTTGGTCCGCCATAGGGGTAATAGGATCCCGGCACCTTGCCATTGCGATAGTGGCTTGATGGTTGCGCTTCAATGAAGTCAGTGTAGGTCGCGGTCTCAAGATAACGGATCGGAAGACCACCACCGATATCAACCATCTCGACGCGCAGCCCGTATTCACGGGCCACCATAATCCAGTCGGAAAGCTCTATCAGGGCCTGAACGCGGTTATCGGCCTGATATCCGCCAAGATGGAAATGGAACCCTTCAAACGCCAAATGGTTTGAGTTTTGCGCAACGACCTGCAAGCACGCATGAAGTTGTTCATGGGGAATGCCAAACCGGCTGTACTTGTTGCTGGTCGGGCGGAACCGCAAAAGAATGCGGGCCTTGGTCCCGGACACGTCGTCGGGCAAAAGCGCCAGCAGGTCCTGAAGTTCTTCGAATGAGTCGATGGAAATCAAGGCATTTAGGGCAATCAGTTCGCGATGAAATACATCGCCCTTTGCCGGACCGGATGCACAAAGATCCGAACCATGACACCCCGCCTCCAAGGCATCGCGAAGTTCAAAACGGCTTGAGACATCGACACCCAGACCGCATTGAACGGCCTCGGCAACAAGTGAATACGACTTATTCACTTTTGCGGCATAAAAAATTTTCGACTTCACGGCATGCGCATCCAGTACGCCTGCCAGTCGTGCGTGATTGATCTCGATGGTATGGGGAAACACCACATTTAAGGGCGATCCATACGTTCCGACCCAATCGTGCAGTTTGCTCTGTTGTTCGGTCGCCAAGGTCTGAATGACCGGATCAAGGAGTGGCTCCAGGATCGGCAATCTGGTTTCCTGAACGAAACCCGGTTTGTGTAAAGATTGATGGTTCATACGCTCCGTCCCATGACCCTTTGGGGTCTCTTTGCCAATTGACTTGGCTTGGAACAGGTGGCCCCACGACGGGACCACCTGATAAAAATCAGAAGTCCGCCGTAACCGTCAGCAAAGCTGTGCGAGGTGCGCCAAGTGAGAGCAGTCTGTAATCGTTGACGCCTGACCAGTATTTTTCGTTTGTCACATTCTGAACTGATGCGCGCACCGTCAACGGCGTTCCATACAGCTCAGTTTTGTACCGAGCACCAAGGTCAAGGGTCGTCCAGTCGGGAATACCCTGCACATTGTTTGTATCCACGAACTGTTCAGATGTGTGGGTAACCGTACCGCTTAGCGTCAAGCCATCCACAAACGGGGTATCCCATTCACCAACAAGGTTGATCTGCATTTCAGGCGTACCAACCGGCCGCTTTCCTTTGTTTGAAGAAATAACTGCTTTGGTGATTTCGGAATCGAGAAACATCACGCCGCCCATCAAGCGAACTTCATCGGTGACCTCGCCAAATACGTTAAGCTCGATACCGCGATTACGCTGTTCGTTATCGGCACGATAGACGTTCGTATCCGGATCTTCATCAGCACTCGGCTTGGTAATCTGGAACGCCGAAATAGACCCACCGATTGTCCCGAAATCAAGCTTAACACCTGTTTCAATTTGTTTAGCGACATAAGGGGCCATTGCCTCGCCCGAATTCGACGCTGTTGACGGGGCAATGTCGCCCTTGTTCAAGCCTTCAATATAGTTGGCGTAAACGGAAACCGTTTCGATCGGCTTGACCACGACCCCTACCATTGGTGAGATCGCACTATCTTTGTACGACGTGCTGACTACACCGTTGCTATAGCTGTCGGACTCGATGGTTTGATGACGAGCGCCAATGGTGAACAGTATCTGTTCATTCCAGAACGACATCGTGTCAGCCAACGCATACCCGGTTAATTTTGTCTCTGAAAGTTTTGGTCGTCCGGTAGGCGCACTGACAGCTATCGGTGCTGAGTACTGTACATTGTAGATGTTTGATGTCGCACCAGTTGCGGAGCTGCCAGTTCCTCGACTTACAGCATCTTGATAATGGGAGGCTTCAAAAGTTGCCTTGTGTGTTACGTCAAGAGTATCGAATTCTCCGCGAACACCTCCACTGGTAGACCAGCGATCTGTCAAAAAGCGGCGATAGGTCAAACCACTTTCTGCATAGTCACCATCCGAGTTCTGTAGGATAGGCGTACCGAACAATCTATCCAATTCAGTACGACCACCACCAAAGGCCCCAAACACTGTCAAGTTATCAAGTGCATCATATTCCGCTTTGATCATACCGGAACGATCAACTGCATCGGACCATTCCCATTCCTGGATGGGGTTTGTTGATCCGTCAGGTGCATCTGGAACGGCAAAAGTCGCTCCGCTGGATATGAAGAATTCTCGTGCTGGAGCATCCAGATTTTCGCGCTGATCAATCAGATCAATAGAAGCCCGGAAGTCATCGCCTTTGTAATCCAAAGCCAGAGCTGCTAGCGATCTCTCACGCGTTTGATGATCAAGATAGGTATCACCATTGTGGTAACCGCCGTTAAAGCGCACGCCAAACTCATCGTTCGCGCCAAAGCGTCGGCTGAAATCAAGGTTGCCACCACCCTGCTCGCCACGGCCGTAATCAACGCTGACCCGGTTCAGGTCTTCGTCTCCTGCACGTTTGGGTACGATATTGATAGCTCCCCCGACAGCGCCGGTGGGGGACATTCCGTTCAACAACGCATTGGGGCCCTTGATCACCTCGATGCGTTCCGCAAGGTTGGAATCAACGCGGAACGTAGGAGCGACCCCATAAGACCCATTAAATCCAACCTCACCGGCGTTAAACAGGTTCACGCCAAACCCACGGATTTGATAGGTATCAAGATTTGATGTTTCTGCATTCGGCGCGCGCACAGACGGATCATATTGCAAGACATCTGCAATGGTTTCGGCCTGCTGATCGGCTATATATTCGCTGGTGTAGCTGGTGATGCTGACCGGGGCGTCCATGATGTCGGTATTACCCAACATGCCCAGACGTCCACCGGTTGCCACCTGCCCACCGGCATAGGCCGGGGCCAGGTCGGATTGCGCGCCAGTGGCTTCGACAATGACCGGATCGGTCACCAATTCGCCACTTGCATTATCCTGCACGGTTGCATCGGTAATGATCAGTGAACGGCTGCCCGCAGCCCGGTAAGACAATCCCGTCCCGCGAATGAGAATGTCAATTGCTGCCGGCACGGAGAGATCCCCGCGAATTTCGCGCGTTCCTGAAATCTCGGGCAGTTCGATCATGTAGGCGATGCTCCAGCCGGAAACATCGCCAATCTGGCTGATGCCATCGGCGATGGAGGTCACGCTCAGATCAAAGCTGTATAGCGCCTGTGCGACTTCGACCTGATTTCCCGACAGGATCTGTTTATTGGTTTCTGCGGCCATCAAACCGGTCGGCAGACCGATAGTAGTCGTCATCAATAACGCCGAGATCAGGACATTCTTTTTTGATTTTGCCTGCTTGGAATACAAAATTCCCACTCCATTCCATGATTGGTTTTTTCAGGCAGGTCCCCCTGCATCTAGAAAAACAAACGAGCGGGAAAAAGAACTCCTCACATGAGGATCACGTTTTTTGCGAATTTTTCGCAATCTTAATAAATAACGGTCAACCAGGGTGAGGTTCTGACAACCTGTCCACCCACGGCAACACCAAGGGTTTCAAGGGATCTGGCCACATCGTCGGTCGGGAAACTCCCCGAAACCGTCTTGTTTCCGATCTCACCCAAAACCATCAAACGCCCCGGCGCAAAATTGTCCAGCCGGGCAATCAGGTCCGCAAGACGCACATTCTGCACGCTAAGACGCCCATGCATCCAGCTTTGAACGGAGGCGATATTAACCGCCTGCTTGACCTGCAGGCCGCCATCCCGGACAGCAACCTGATCGCCCGGCCCCAACAGAACAACGTCATCTGTTTCCACGCCGGTTGAAACCCGCACGGCCCCTTCTTCAACGCCGACCTGTGTGTTGTCTGTCAGGTAATCGACATTAAAGCGCGTCCCGACCACTTCCACCGTCGCGTCACCGGCCTGTACCCGGAACCGATCACCGTCACGATGCACGACATCGAAAAAGGCCTGCCCACGCAGGAGTTCGACATCGCGGTGCCCATCCTCAAAATCGGTTGTCATTGCACTGTTGGCCGCAAGAAAAACGGTTGATCCATCCGTCAGCGTAACTTCGGTGACGGTTTGGGCATTGGTCACAATATCGGCTTCGAAGTTTTCCAATGCATCCGGATTAAGGAAGATACCCACCGCCACAACCGCCGCTGCGGCAACAGAGGTGGTAACAATCCGCGCCGGAGAACACCAATCCAGAACCTTGCGCCAAGCAGAAACCCGGTGCGTATTTACCGCCGCAATGCGTACGGCCGGTTCTTCAACCTGTGCCCACAGAACGCGCATCTGATCATAGGCAAGCCGGTTACCGCGATCAGCATTAAGCCAATCGTCAAATTCGCTTTCCTCTGCGGATGTCAGCGATCCTCCGGCCCGTTTAACGTGCCAAAGTGCTGCTTCATCCTTTTGCGCATCGGTTGGTTGGGTGTCGCCTTGCATTGATCTTATGTCTGTCCACACGTTACCGGCCGCAGAAACAACCACGGGGCTGTTCTGTGATGTCTATACCTAATAAACGGATAACAGGGAAACATCCTCAAGCCGTTATCGCCAAACATTTCAGTCAGCATCACGATAGGCCTCCAACCGTTGCTGACAATGACGCATTGTGCGTGCGAGCTGCTTTTCCACCGCACTGACCGAAATGCCATACTTCTTTGCCAGCTTCGCGTTCGACACGCCCTCTACCCTATGCAAGACAAACATCTCGCGTGCCTTGGGGGAAAGTTCCTGCAAAGCCTGATCAAGTGCAGAAAGCGCCTGGCGTGACTGGGCATGTTCCTGGGGCGAAGACGTTTCCTTTTGCCAAAGCTGTGTTGGCAAAATGCGGCTCATGACATTTGTACGCCCGGCATTGCTGCGGTGATGGTCAATCACGGCATTGCGTACAGACGCATACAGAACCTTGACGTTTTCTTCCTCTGTTCCATGATCACCGGATCGCAGGAGCCGCGCATAAACATCCTGCACGATCTCAAGTGCGGTCTCACGATCTCCGACGCGCCGGTTCGCCATCGACACCAATTGTCGACGGTGATCCTCAAACAGCTTTGAGAGCGTGTTCTGCCAGCGCTTCATATTCAGATAATACCACCACCCATTGGTCACCCCTGACCGCGCCTGTTTGATCCAAAGTCACAAAACAGCCGGGTGACGCAACCTAGCAACAATGATAATCATTAGCAATCGCAAAACTTATAACGACCTTCAACACCGCAGATTCCGGGATACTTCCAGCTCTTTTTTTCAGTTTTAACCGATTCACTCGGATTTACCTGCCTGATTGCAAATGAAATAAAGCATCAGAAACCCCACTTCCCCATATGGCACTCAACAATATTTCAGTAATTACAATCTGTTACAAACCCGCAAGTGACGTTCGTTATCGAAAATTTCAAATCATCATAATTTTCGCTTGCAATTATTTTAGGCCATCCGTAACTTTTGTGAAACAACAGAACGGCAGTTGAGAACAGCTGTCACAAATAAGAGCAATTGGGGAGGAATCGGTTGCTCACTCCAGAAACATTTGACATCGCCATCATTGGCGGTGGGATCAATGGCACGGGCATCGCCCGTGATGCGTCGGGGCGCGGACTGAGCGTTTATCTTTGTGAAAAAGATGACCTTGCCAGCGCGACCTCGTCGGCCAGCACGAAGCTGATCCATGGTGGCCTGCGCTATCTTGAACATTATGAATTCCGCCTTGTGCGTGAGGCGCTGATTGAGCGCGAAGTTCTGCTGCGCGCCGCTCCGCACATCATCTGGCCACTTCGTTTCGTCCTGCCGCATGTAAAGGGCCTCCGCCCGGCATGGATGATCCGCCTTGGTTTGTTCCTGTATGACCATCTTGGTGGGCGCGAAAAGCTGCCCGGGTCCGAAGGCATCAAGCTTGCCACCCACCCGGCCGGTGCCCCGCTGGTCAAGGGCATGGAAAAGGCATTTGTCTATTCCGATTGCTGGGTTCAGGACGCCCGTCTTGTGGTTTTGAATGCCATGGATGCGCGCGCACGCGGGGCTGATATCGAAACGCGCACCGAATGTGTTTCGGCCAAACGCGAAGGCGATCTGTGGACTGTTACCCTGCGCGATATCGATACCGGCTCGGAAAAAACCATCAAAGCCAAATCACTGGTCAATGCCGCAGGGCCCTGGTGTGCGGAGCTTCTTGAAAGCCGGGTTGAGGCCAAGAAGAAACAGGGCATTCGCATGGTTCAGGGCAGCCACATTGTGGTGCCCAAACTGTTTGACCATGAATATTGCTATATCTTCCAGAACCCGGACGGGCGCATTGTCTTTGCCATCCCCTACGAGCAGGACTTTACCCTGATCGGCACCACGGATCGCGATTACAAGGGCGATCCGGCCAAGGTCGCGATTAGTGCTGATGAAACCAAATATCTATGCGAGCTGGCCAACACCTATTTCGAAAAGAAAATCACCACCGATGATGTTGTCTGGGCCTATTCCGGCGTTCGCCCGCTTTATGGCGATGGCAGCGAAGACGCATCGCAGGTAACCCGCGATTATGTTCTGGAAATTGACCGGGGCAATCAGACCGATGATGGTGCACCGCTTCTAAACATCTATGGCGGCAAGATTACCACCTATCGCAAGCTGGCTGAATCCGCGATGAGCAAGCTTTGCCCGCTGCTTGGCCGCGATGACACACGCTGGACGGCGGAAAAACCGCTTCCGGGCGGTGATATCCCCGATGCGGATTTCGAGCGGTATCTTACCGCGATGCACAAGAAGTTTCACTGGATTCCGGACGCACAAATCTACCGCTACGTGCAAAACTACGGCACACTCACCAACACGATCATAGGCGACGCCAGTGATCTGAAAGGGCTTGGAAAGCACTTGGGTGACGACGTATATGAGTGCGAATTGCGCTATCTGGTGGATCAGGAATGGGCCAGAACGGCCGATGATATTTTGTGGCGCCGCTCCAAATTGGGGCTGCACCTTTCGGATGAGACGCGTAATGCCATTGTCCAATGGTTCAAAACCGAACCGACATCGAAAAACACCGTGAAAGCGGGCGAAGGAAATACTGGAAAATGACCCTTACGCTTGAAAACATAACCAAGACCGTGGGTGGGGAGACCCATATCGACGATGTGTCGATGACGCTCGAACCGGGATCGTTCAACGTCCTGCTTGGGCGCACACTTGCCGGGAAAACCACCCTGATGCGGATCATGGCCGGGCTTGAGCCCCCGACCAAGGGCCGCATTCTGGTTGATAATGCCGATGTGACCGGCATGGCCGTGCAAAAACGCAATGTCGCCATGGTCTATCAGCAGTTCATCAACTATCCGTCGATGAACGTTTACGACAATATCGCATCACCGCTGAAGTTGCAGGGTGTTGAAAAGGCCGAGATCGACAAGCGTGTGCGTTCGACGGCTGAACTCATGCATATCGAACATCTGCTTGATCGCCTGCCCCAGGAACTTTCCGGCGGTCAGCAGCAACGTACCGCCATGGCGCGCGCCATGGTCAAGGATTGCAAATTGCTGCTGCTTGATGAGCCGCTGGTCAACCTTGACTACAAGCTGCGTGAAGAACTGCGCGAAGAGATCCCCAACCTTCTGGCTGAACGCGATACCATCGTTGTTTACGCCACGACCGAGCCGATGGAAGCGCTGCTTCTGGGAGGTAAATGTGCGGTCATGCATGAAGGCCGGATGACCCAATTTGGTCCGACGACGCAGGTTTATCACAACCCGGCCTCGGTCGAGACCGGCCTGATCTTTTCCGATCCGCCAATCAACCTGGTTGAAGCCGAAGTGCGCGATGGCGCGATATTCATGAAAAGCGGCCATCAGGTCCCGCTTGCGGGGCATCTGGCAAACCTTGGCAATGGTGATTACACCCTTGGCATTCGCGCCAACCACCTGTCGGTTGATCCGACCGGGGATGACACGGTCGCCATGCAGGGACAGGTCGAACTGGCTGAAATCACCGGTTCGGAAACCTTTGTCCATGTGCATTTCAATGATGTGTCCTGGGTCATCCAGGAAGAAGGTGTTCACAACCCGCGCCTTGGCGAAGCCACCCAGTTCTATGTCGACCCGACACGCCTGTTTGCCTTTGATGCGAACGGTGCGCTCGTGGCCGCGCCGCCGGTCGAAGTCACCAACGGCAAAGCGGCGTGAGGAAGAGTAAGTAAAATGGCACGTATTGATCTTAAAAGCCTTGCGCATTCCTACTTCCCCGATCCGAAAACGGACGAGGATTATGCGCTGCGTCGGATGGAACATGTCTGGGAAGATGGCGGGGCCTATGCCCTGCTCGGCCCGTCGGGCTGTGGCAAGACAACTTTGCTGAACATCATTTCCGGTCTTTTGCCCCCGTCACATGGGCAGGTCCTGTTTGACGGCAAGGATGTCACACAACTGGCCCCGGAAGAACGCAACATCGCGCAGGTTTTCCAGTTCCCGGTGATCTATGACACTATGACGGTCTATGACAACCTGGCCTTCCCGCTGCGCAACCGTGGTGTGGATGAAAAGCGCGTTGATGCCCGTGTGCGTGAAATCGCCGGCATGCTAGACCTCACCGGCAAGCTCAAGCAAAAGGCGCGCGGCCTTGGTGCGGATGAAAAACAGACGATCTCGCTTGGGCGTGGTCTGGTGCGTGACGATGTCTCGGCCATTCTGTTTGACGAACCGCTGACCGTGATTGACCCGCATCTGAAATGGGTCCTGCGTCGCAAGCTCAAGGAAATTCACAACAAGCTGCGCCCGACCATGGTCTATGTCACCCATGACCAGGTCGAAGCCCTTACCTTTGCCGACAAGGTCGTTGTCATGTATGGCGGCAAGGTCGTGCAGCTGGGAACCCCGCAGGAACTGTTCGAAAATCCGGCGCATACCTTTGTTGGCTACTTCATCGGAAGCCCGGGCATGAACATCATGGATTGCAAGATCGATGATGGTGCGGCCTGGGTTGATGGGCAGCGTATCGGTCTTTCGGATCGTCACCTTGACGCCATTTCAAAACAGAGCGGCAAGATCGAACTGGGCATTCGCCCCGAATTCCTGACCCTTGAAACCGGCAATGCCGACAAGGGTGCAGACGGGATCGAAGTCAACATCACCAAGGTCGAGGACCTTGGCCAGTTCAAGATCGCGACCACCCGGTTTGGCGCATCTGAAATCAAGGTCAAGCTTGGCGAAGACGAACAGGTTGTCGGCCAGTCCGGCATTCTGCGTTTCGCACCGGAATGGACCAAGCTTTACGCCGACAGTCAGTTGGTCGCGTAAGGGGGGATGAGGAAATGAACAAGATTACCAACAACAAGGCCTGGTTCCTCGTCCTGCCAGTGTTCTTTATCGTCGCGATCAGTGCGATCATTCCGCTGATGACGGTTGTGAACTATTCGGTTCAGGACATTTTCGATCCGCAGACGCGTTTCTTTGTCGGCACCGAATGGTTTGAACAAGTTCTTGGTGACAGCCGCCTGCATGACGCCTTGCTGCGTCAGATCATCTATACCCTTTCGGTTCTGTTTATCGAAATCCCGCTGGGTATTGCGGTTGCACTGACCCTGCCGCGCAAGGGCTGGGGTGTTTCGGCATCGATGGTTCTGCTGGCCCTGCCGTTGCTTATTCCATGGAACGTTGTCGGCACCATCTGGCAGATCTTTGGCCGTGCAGACATTGGTCTGGGTGGCTATCTGATCAACCTGATGGGCATTGATTACAACTATGCCCAGAACCCGATGGATGCCTGGCTGACCGTGCTTGTCATGGATGTCTGGCACTGGACCAGCCTGATTGTGCTGCTGTGCTATGCCGGTTTGCGCTCCATCCCGGATGCCTATTATCAGGCGGCCAAGATTGACGGCGCATCGCGCTGGGCCGTGTTCCGCTTCATTCAGCTGCCGAAGATGCAGTCGGTTCTCGTGATCGGTGTTCTGCTGCGCTTCATGGACAGCTTCATGATCTATACCGAGCCGTTCGTCCTCACAGGTGGCGGTCCGGGTAACGCAACCACCTTCCTCAGCCAGTTCCTGACCCGGATGGCAGTCGGTCAGTTTGACCTTGGTCCTGCTGCGGCCTTCTCGCTGGTCTACTTCCTGATCATTCTGTTGGTTTGCTGGGTTTTCTATACCGTCGTGATGAACGCCGGAAAGCAGGGGGAACAATAAAATGCAGTTCCAGAAACGTCATATCGGACTTCTTCTTTATATCCTGTTCCTGTTGGTTCCGATCTATTGGCTGTTCAACATGTCGATCAAGACCAATACGGAAATCCTGGGCGCAATGACCCTGTTCCCGGACAATCCGACATTGGCCAACTATGCAACCATCCTGACCGATCCGGCATGGTATACGGGGTATATCAACTCGATGATCTATGTCGGCATCAACGTGGTGATTTCACTGGTTGTTGCCCTGCCTGCGGCTTATGCATTTTCGCGGTTCAACTTTACCGGCGACAAGCATCTGTTCTTCTGGCTTCTGACCAACCGCATGGCACCGCCGGCCGTGTTCCTGTTGCCGTTCTTCCAGCTCTATTCAAGTGTCGGCCTGTTTGACACCCATATTGCTGTGGCGCTTGCGCACTGCCTGTTTAACGTGCCGTTGGCGGTCTGGATCCTCGAAGGTTTCATGTCGGGCATCCCCAAGGAAATCGATGAAACCGCCTATGTGGATGGTTATTCGTTCCCGCGCTTCTTTGCCACGATCTTCATTCCGCTGATCCGTTCGGGCATTGGTGTAACGGCCTTCTTCTGCTTCATGTTCAGCTGGGTGGAGCTTCTGCTGGCCCGTACGCTGACCTCGGTCGATGCCAAGCCGATTGCCGCCACCATGACCCGTACCGTTTCGGCATCGGGGCTTGATTGGGGTGTGTTGGCAGCCGCGGGTGTTCTCACAATCGTCCCGGGCGCCTTGGTGATCTGGTTCGTTCGCAACTACATCGCCAAAGGTTTCGCGATGGGCCGCGTGTAATCGGAAAACAGGAGGAATATCAAAATGGCATGGATGGCCTGGACCCCGATTACCGCCGCATTCTTTGGCTGCATCTTCTTGATGCTGATCGGGATGGGAATTTGGCAGGCGGTTTCACCGACCGTTCCGCGGCGTGGCTTTTTGCCACTGACCACCACACGCGGTGATCGTCTGTTTATCAGTTTGGTGGGCGCCGCCTACATCCATCTGGGCTGGCTGGCATTTACCGATGCCGCCCTTTGGATCGGCTCCATCATCGCACTTGTCTGGCTCGTCATTGTGATGCGCTGGGGCTAAGTCACCGGAACGGCAGTGCGTCCTACAGCGCTGCCGTTCCTGATCTATTCATTGCGCTGGGCTGTCCGTCTTCCCCCAGTGTTGATGACCGGGTTTACCGGATGAGCAATAAGGAAGACGACCAGGGAGAAAACGACATGATCGTTAAAGCCAAAGGTGCTTCGAGCGTTGTTAAAGGCAGCGCAGTTGCCGTCGCCCTTGGTCTTGCTGTGCTGGCAAACCCGGCCATGGCAGATCAATATACCGACGCAGCGAAGAAATGGGTCGACAGCGAGTTTCAGCCGTCGAGCCTGAGCAAAGACGCCCAGATGGCCGAACTGGAATGGTTCATCAAAGCAGCAGAACCGTTCCGCGGCATGGACATCAACGTGGTGTCCGAAACCATCACCACGCACGAATATGAGTCCAAGGTTCTGGCAAAGGCCTTCTCGGAAATCACCGGGATCAACCTGACCCATGACCTGATCGGCGAAGGCGATGTGATCGAAAAACTGCAGACCCAGATGCAGTCGAACCGCAACATCTATGATGCCTTCATCAATGACTCCGACCTCATCGGTACGCATGCGCGTTATGACGCGGTTGTGCCGCTGACCGACTGGATGGCTGGCGAAGGTTCGGACGTAACATCCCCGACCCTGGACCTTGATGACTTCATCGGTCTGTCCTTCACCACCGGTCCGGATGGCAAGCTTTATCAGCTTCCTGACCAGCAGTTCGCGAACCTGTACTGGTTCCGCTATGACTGGTTCCAGCGTGAAGACCTGCAAAAGCAGTTCAAGGACAAGTACGGCTATGACCTCGGTGTTCCGGTCAACTGGTCGGCTTACGAAGATATCGCCGAATTCTTCACCAATGACGTTGGTGAAATCGATGGCCAGAAAGTCTATGGCCACATGGATTACGGCAAAAAAGACCCGTCACTGGGCTGGCGCTTTACCGATGCGTGGCTGTCGATGGCAGGTGCAGGCGACAAGGGCATCCCGAACGGCCTTCCGGTCGACGAATGGGGTATCCGTGTTGAAGGTTGCGCACCGGCAGGTTCGAGTGTGACCCGTGGTGGTGCTGCCAACGGCCCGGCAGCGGTTTATGCCCTGACCAAATACATTGACTGGCTTAAGGCCTATGCCCCGCCAGAAGCAGCCGGCATGACCTTTGGTGAAGCGGGTCCGGTTCCGGCACAGGGTCAAATCGCACAGCAGATATTCTGGTACACCGCCTTTACCGCGGACATGGCGAAAAAAGGCACCCCGGTTGTGAATGACGATGGCACGCCGAAATGGCGTATGGCCCCGTCCCCGCATGGCCCGTACTGGGAAGAAGGCATGAAGCTTGGTTATCAGGACGTGGGATCCTGGACGCTGATGAAGTCCACCCCGCTTGAGCGCCGTAAAGCTGCATGGCTCTATGCACAGTTCACAACGTCGAAATCGGTTTCGCTGAAAAAGACCCTTACCGGTCTGACACCGATCCGTCAGTCTGACCTGGATACCCAGGCCATGACCGACATCGCGCCGAACTGGGGTGGTCTGGTTGAGTTCTATCGTTCCCCGGCCCGTGTTCAGTGGTCGCCGACCGGTACGAACGTTCCGGATTATCCGAAACTGGCACAGCTCTGGTGGCAGAACGTTGCCGAAGCTGTTACCGGCGAACGGACCCCGCAGGAAGCCATGGACAACCTTGCGAACTCCATGGACCGCGTCCTGCAGCGTCTGGAACGTGCCGGCATCGGTGGCGAATGTGCACCGAAGCTGAACGAAGAGCGTGATGCGCAGTACTGGTACGACCAGCCGGGCGCACCGAAACCGCCGCTCGACAACGAAAAACCGCAGGGTGAGACCGTCAAATATGACGATCTGATCGCGGAATGGCGTGCAGCCCAGTAACTCGGGCTACACTACTGGGGGTGTCGGGGGCGATTTTTTCGCCCCCGACCGTCCCGAGCTTTGTTGATCCCTTTTGATTTTTTCATATCCGACCGCCCGGTATTTTGCGGGCAAAGGTAACGTTTCCATGCGCCTGTTTTCCTCCCCCCGCCGGACTGTTCCCGCTCTTGGCCGTGCTGCCCTCACGGCATTGGCCATGAGCGGTTTTCTTTCCACCGGCGCTGTGGCGTCCTCGGCCCTTGATGACGGCATCAATGCTTATCGCCACGGGGAATTTGAAAAATCGGCGGGCATCTTTTCTTCGCTGGCAGACAATGGCGATGCCACCGCGCAATATCTTCTGTCCTGCCAGACCATCAATGGGGTCGGTGTCGCGGCCAACGAAGATGCCGGCTGGGCGCTGATGGAGCAGGCATCCAAAAACAATAATCCGGATGCCAGCGTTGTCATGGCGCGGCGTCTTGAAGCCATGGGCGGTGACAAGGCTGAAATTCGTGCGCTTTATACCGGTGCCGCCCAACATAACAACACCCAGGCGATGCTGTGGCTGGCCCTTGATGCCCTTGATCAGGGCAACGGCGCAAAGGCCGAAGCCCATCTGAAACAGGCGTGGGAGCTTGGTGATCCGCGTGCGGCCACCCTACTCGCCAACCGTTTTGCCAAAAGCGATATTGATCGCCTGACCTACTTGCGGCGCGCCGCCCAGCACGGTGAAATGCGTGCGGCGGCCTATCTCGCCGAAGAAGCCCGCACAGTTGATGACAAGGCCGAAGCGGTTGGCTGGTGCGCGATTGCGACCGGCATGCCCGGCCATAACGAAGATGTCGACTGGAAAACCATTGGTGATGCGGTGGAGGAAAATTGCGGCCAGTTCGACAAGGACCTGTCGCCAAAAGACCGCGCGATTAACCGCGAACGCGTCGATCACTTCCTGGCCGGGTTTTTCAAGAATTACGAGCCGTGGCAACCGTGGCGGGCCTGCGCGGTCGACTAACCCTGCTTTGATATAGCGCAGGCAAGGGCACTGTTAATCAGCTTCAGATCTTCAGGCGTGTTGACGTTTGTAAAGGGCTCCAGCCCGGAAACCTTATCTTCAAACACCACCCGCGGCGCATCCAGCGCCTGCAACGGTCCGCGCACACGGCGATCATCACGCGCCAGCAAATCCGCAATGACTGAGGCCGCATCGCGGTGCCACATGCTTGAAAGATAATGGTCACGGTCGGCATGGCTGGCAAAGGCAGCTTTGGCTTTTCCAGCTTGGGCTGCGCCCAGCAACCGCCCCAACATATCAAGCGGCACAATCGGGCAATCGACCGGGAAGGTCACCAGCCAGTCAATGCCATCGGGCAGCGCATTCAATCCGCCCAGAATACCCCCCAGCGGCCCCTGCCCCGGTTTGGGCGCATCACCAACCACCGGCAGGCCATAATCCGCAAACGCCTCTGCCCCGGCATTGGATGAAATCATCACCTGATCACATTGCGATTGGGCAACATCAATCACCCGCCCGATCAGGGTTTTGCCGCCGACCTCGCGAAACGCCTTGTTCCCACCCATGCGCCGTGCCTCGCCCCCGGCCAGAACAAGGCCAAGGGTCGGGATGTTGGTGGATCGCACTTGATCAGGTTTCGTCACGGTGTCGGCAAACCTTTGAATTGGGCCACGTAATTTGATGCCCTCATCATAGTCGAGAGCTTGGCGGCATGCATCCACCGTCTTTCCGCAAAAGCATATTCCAGCCCGCCCCATGCTGCACTGCGTCATTTTTACATTGTCGCGGTTAGCGCGTTGAACTAGACTGATTACAGATACTTCGACTTTCCACCTTGATACCGGACGACCGGTATTCCTGATCCGATCAATGGGGACGGTCCCGCAAGACAGGAGGCCCCCATGGCCTGGACAGCGTTGGTTATTGCCGGATTTCTCGAAATTTGCTGGGCGATTGGCCTGAAATACACCGAAGGCTTCACCAAGCCGATCCCAAGCGCGCTTACCATTGCAGCAATCGCGGCGAGTTTCTGGCTGCTTTCAATCGCCATGCGCTCCATCCCGATCGGAACGGCTTATGCGATCTGGACTGGCATCGGTGCGGCGGGTGCCGTGATCTTTGGCATCATCATGGTCGGCGAACCGGCCAACCCCGGACGACTGGTCGCCATCGCACTGATCCTGTCAGGGATCGTGATGCTGAAGCTGTTTAGCCCCAGTTGAGTTACCGCTCCCTTTTTGGTCATTACTTTGTCTCTCCGCAATTATTCGTTCTGCACCTTGATCAAAAAGGACAGAAATGACTTGGTATGCTCTGTCTGTGAACAATCCCGCAAGTATTGCAGCCAACGCACATCCATAAGGGTTTATTAGATTAGTTGTTTCGGAAGCAGGAGTAAGCATCAGAGACTCTCCGCCTTTGACGACGAAAAAAGCAACGAAGCCCGCAGTTATTCCTAAGAATTGATCAGCCGTGATTGAAGGTAAAACTCTACCCAGCTCTTCTTGTTTCAAAACTGCAGGTTTGTTTTTCCTCAAACTTGAGATGGTTGCTCCGACACCACCACAAAAAATCATTGATATTGCTAAAAGTAAATCAGAGCTAAAAAACATTTCATTATTATACGAAAAACTATATCCAAGTCCAAACGAACTACTTACTTCGAGACTCAGCAACCTTTTCAAATCATCCTTATAAGCCTCCTTTTCATTTAGATAGCTATTCAACCTTGAATCAAACATATCACTCGGGATACCGCTCGATGATAAATCTGATATTTGCTCGTTTATTTTTGAGATATTGGAATTCAATACATAATGTATTGAATTACGCGATGACAATTCTGAAACGCATATGACCGAAAATAGAATAAATAGCACGGTCAACGTAGCAATAATGGCAGCGCTTACTTTATTTAGAACACGTTCAACGAATAACGCTGATTTCGAATTCTGATGCTCATCCGATGAAGTTGTCATGTTAACATCCCCCCACAAACCGACACAAATCCATGGTGGAGCAGATCCAAACCCAAGACAATCTAAAATTTAGTTGGTAATAATGTAAAAGAAGACTGGAGGCGCAAGAAAGCGCCTCCAGGGATGGATACTTGAGATTTGCGCGTCAAACGCCTGCCGGAATCCCCTTACGCTCGACCTTACGCGGCGAGGTGATTTCTTTCCATTTGGAAAGCGCCTTGTTGACGGCCGGATACGGTTCGCGGGCGATGAATTCGCCGTCGCCGCATTTGGCAAGCACCACACCTTCTTCAGCCGCAATGCGGCCTCGGCTGAGTGTGTAGCGCGGAAGGCCTGTGACCTCGATGCCTTCGAACACGTTGTAGTCAATCGAGGACTGCTGATGTTCGGCGGTGATGGTTTTCGATGCCTTCGGATCCCAGACCACAAGGTCAGCATCTGCACCCACCAGAACCGCACCCTTGCGCGGATAGATGTTGAGGATCTTGGCAATGTTGGTCGAGGTGGCAGCCACGAACTCATTCGGGGTCAGACGACCGGTACCAACGCCATAGGTCCAGAGAAGCGGCATGCGGTCTTCGAGGCCGCCGGTGCCGTTCGGGATCTTGGTGAAATCGCCAACGCCATAGCGTTTCTGATCGGTGGTGAAGGCACAGTGGTCAGTTGCGACAACCTGAAGGCTGCCCGATGCCAGGCCATTCCAAAGGCCATCCTGATGTTCCTTGCTGCGGAACGGCGGGGACATGACGCGACGTGCGGCGTGGTCCCAATCGGGATTTTTGTATTCGCTGTCATCCAGAATAAGATGCTGGATCAGCGGTTCACCAAAGACGCGCTTGCCGTTCTGGCGCGCACGGCGGATCGCTTCATGCGCCGGTTCGCACGATACATGCACGATATAAAGCGGCACATTGGCCATATCGGCAATCATGATCGCGCGGTTACATGCTTCGCCCTCAACGTCGACCGGACGGGAATAGGCATGTGCTTCCGGTCCGTTATTGCCTTCGGCCAGCAGTTTGGCCTGCAGGGTTGCGACCACGTCGCCGTTTTCAGCATGAACCAGCGGCATGGCGCCCAGTTCCGAACAGCGCGAGAAGGATGCGAACATTTCGTCATCATCAACCATCAGCGCGCCCTTATAGGCCATGAAGTGCTTGAAGGTGTTGATACCCTTTTCCTGAACGATGGTCTTCATTTCATCAAAGACCTGCTCGCTCCACCAGGTGATCGCCATGTGGAAGGAATAGTCACAGACCGCCTTGGAGGATTTGTTATCCCAGGCCTGCAGCGCTTCCAGCAGCGACTGGTTCGGGGCCGGAAGGCAGAAATCGACAACCATTGTCGTGCCGCCGGCAACCGCCGCCTTGGTGCCGCTTTCAAAATCGTCTTCGGAATAGGTGCCCATAAAAGGCATTTCCATGTGGGTGTGCGGATCAATACCGCCGGGCATCACATAGCAGCCGTCGGCCTCGATCACCTTGTCCCCGGTCAGGTTGTCACCGATCGCGGCAATCTTGCCGTCTTCGATCAGGATATCGGATTTGTATGTCAGGTCTGCGGTAACAATGGTTCCGCCACGAATAACCATGGACATGGGTGGCTCCTTGTCTGTCTGAGGGCTGAAAAGTTGCGGGCCATCCCGGCATTTCACCCGTTGTCTGCAAACACCCCGAGGGTATTCAATCGTCGTCGCTCTTCGTACGTCGTTCGGGAGGCAATCCCGTCCGGCGAGGCCAAAACCCCGCCGGACGGACAAAGATCACAAGACGTTGAAATTACATCTTGTCGGTTACAGCGTGGGTCCACGCACCTTCCGGCTCCTTGGTGATCACCGGATCGGAACCACCCGAAAGCAGGCTGTCAACGGTACGCTGATAAGCTGCTTCGTCGAGAACCGCGGAATCACCAAGCAGTTTGGCGATTTCGGTCATCATGCGGACCTGGTGTTTTTCGGTCTGGGCACCGGTCATGTCGTTATCAAGAACGATCATGGCGGCATCTTCCGAGTTTTCTTTCGCCCAGTTCCAGCCCTTCATGCTGGCATCGACAAAGCGTGCCATCTTGTCGACGAAGGCCGGATCCGACAGGTTGTCTTCAAGAACATAAAGACCGTCTTCAAGGGTTGCGACGCCCTGGTCTTCGTATTTGAAGACTTTGAGGTCTTCGGCCGGGATACCGGCATCAATCACCTGCCAGTATTCGTTATAGGTCATGGTCGACACGCAATCGGCCTGCTTCTGGATCAGCGGATCAACGTTGAAGCCCTGCTTAAGGACGGTCACGCCATCATCGCCGCCTTCGGTCGGAATGCCGAGTTTCGACATCCAGCTCAGGAACGGATATTCGTTACCGAAGAACCAGACACCAAGGGTACGACCCGGGAAGTCATCCGGGCTTTCAATGCCGGTTTCCTTCAGGCAGGTCAGCATCATGCCCGATTTGGCGAACGGCTGTGCGATGTTGACCAGCGGCACACCCTTTTCGCGCGATGCCAATGCGGACGGCATCCAGTCAATGATCACATCGGCACCACCACCGGCAATCACCTGCGGCGGGGCAACGTCCGGACCACCCGGATTAATCGTCACGTCAAGATCGGCTTCTTCGTAAAAACCTTTGTCGAGTGCGACATAGTAGCCTGCAAACTGGGCCTGCGTGACCCACTTAAGCTGCAGGGTTACCTCGTCTGCTGCCATCGCGGAAAACGATGCCAACCCGAAACTCAACCCCATAGCAGTCGAAATAAACTTATTCATTCGTCGATGTCTCCTCAGGTTGTAGTCAAGTCCTCCCGGCGGGTCGTCTTGTTTTATGCCTTTAATGGCGACGTACCCGGAATGACGGATGCCATGACGTTGCTTTTCTCTCAATATAAGCCACGGCTCCGTAGAAGGCGGTCCCCGCAAGGGCCGCCAATGCGATTTCCGCCCAGACCATGTCGATATTCATCCGCCCCACCTCGGTCGAGATGCGGAAGCCCATACCAACAATCGGGGTGCCGAAAAATTCGGCGACGATTGCGCCAATCAGCGCAAGCGTGGAATTGATTTTAAGTGCGTTGAAAACAAACGGCATGGCTGCCGGCAAACGCAGACGAAACAGCGTTGACCAATAGCCCGACGCGTATGTCGACATCAGATCTTTTTCAAGGTTCCCGGCCGCATTCAGCCCGGTGACGGTATTCACCAGCATCGGGAAGAAGGTCATGATCACGATCACGGCTGCCTTTGACTGCCAGTCAAAGCCAAACCACATCACCATGATCGGCGCGACACCAATGATCGGCAGGGCCGAAACCATGTTGCCCAACGGTAAAAGACCGCGTTTGAGGAACGGCACACGGTCAACCGCAATCGCGACGATAAAGGCCGATCCACAACCCATGACATAGCCACTCAGCACCGCCTTCACAAAGGTCTGGTGGAAGTCGGACGCCAGAATGTCGGTGGAATTGACAAACCGTTCACCGATCATGCTGGGCGGCGGCAGAAGAACCTGCGGCACGCCAAAGCCCGAAACAACGACTTCCCAGACAAACAGAAGCCATACGCCAAAGGCCACCGGCACAATCACGTTGGCCAGATGTTGCTTGCCACGGTCCAGGCTGTGGAAATTGGCAATCACATCAATCCCGCGCCAGACAAACGCCCAAAGCGAAAGAATGAACAACCAGAAACCAAGCCCGGCATAGCCGGCGACACCATGGTCATAGAGAACACTCACCGCCTGCCAGCAGCCAAACACGGCAACCGCCAGAATGACGACGCCAGCCTTGACCGACCGCACACCAAGCCAGGTAAAGGCCGCACCGGCGATCACGCAAAGCGCCATGGCAATGGCAAGACCGGGAATATCACCAACAAAGGCAACCTGTTTGCCGGTATCACCATCAATCCCCGACAACGGAAAGATCAGGGCCAGCAACGCCGTAATCGCCGCAACCAGACAGAATTTATCGAGTTTCATCTTGGTCATGGCTTTACCCCCATGCGCGCAAGGACCTTGCGTTCACACCAGCCCACGATCACCACAAGGATGGCCGCCACAAAGGCCGCTGTCAGAAGGGCCGACCAGATTTGAATGGTCTGTCCATAGTAGGAACCGGCAAGCAAACGCGCACCAAGCCCGGCCTGCGCACCGGTCGGCAATTCGCCAACGATGGCACCAACCAGACTGATCGCAATCGCGACTTTCAGGCTGGCAAACAGATACGGCATGGCGGACGGCAAACGGAGCTGCCAGAAGGTCTGCCATTTCGAAGCATTATAGGTCCGCATCAGGTCAAGCTGGATCACTTGCGGCGAACGCAGGCCTTTGACCATGCTGATCGTGACGGGGAAGAAGCACAGATAGGTCGAAATAACCGCCTTTGGCACCAGTCCCTTGATCCCGATGGCGCCCAGAACAACGATGATCATTGGCGCGATGGCAAGGATCGGAATGGTTTGCGATGAAATCACCCATGGCATCAGGCTTTTTTCAAGCGTCATGACATGAACAATCCCCACCGCCAGCAACACGCCCAGCAAGGTACCGATCCCAAAGCCCAGAAGGGTCGAGGAAAGCGTCACCCAGCTGTGATACACCAGCGAGCGTTTCGACGTGATCTTGATGGCAAAGATGGTTTTATACATCTCGACCGCGACCTGATGCGGGGCGGGCAGGATCGGACGATCCTGTGCCAGCGTATCCTCGATCAACTGGCCGGTGGTCCAGGCCTGATCGGCACGGTCATAACGGTCAATCTGGGTCGGCGCGTTCATGAAAACGGCCCCGACATACCACAAAACAAGAAGCGCGATCAGAACAACGCAGACAGGTCCGGTTTGGCCCGACATCATGCGCGTCCAGATCGATGGTCCGGCAAGCGTGTCGGTCATGGAAGCAGCATTACTCGTCATTGCTGTGCCCCGCACGCAGCCCTTCACGTACCCGATGCGCAATCTCGAGGAATTCCGGCGTTTCGCGGATATCGAGTGTGCGGTCTTTCGGGAAGTCGGTTTCGATCACATCAATGATCCGTCCCGGACGCGGTGACATGACGACAATCTTGGTCGACAGATAGACCGCCTCGGGGATGGAGTGGGTGACAAACGCCACCGTCTTGTTGGTCCGCGCCCACAATTTCAGAAGCTGCTCATTAAGGTGATCACGCACGATCTCATCAAGTGCGCCGAACGGCTCATCCATCAACAGCAGATCGGCATCGAAGGACAGGGCACGCGCAATCGATGCACGTTGCTGCATGCCACCAGACAGTTGCCATGGGAATTTCTTTTCAAAGCCATTGAGCTCGACCAGTTTCAGGGCCTCCTGGGCGCGCTTGACGCGCTCTTCCTTGGAGATCTCCATGATTTCGAGCGGCAAGGTCACGTTGCGTTCGATCGAGCGCCACGGAAGCAGGGCCGGTGCCTGAAATACATAGCCATAAGCACGCTTTTCACGCGCTTCGTGCGGCGTCACACCATTGATCGAAATGTCACCGCCGGTGGCTTGCTCCAGATCGGCAATCACGCGCAGAAGCGTGGTTTTGCCGCAACCTGACGGACCGATAAAGGAAACGAAATCGCCTTCTTCGATGGTCAGATCGACATCGGAAAGGGCGTACACAGGACCATCTGCCGTCTGAAAGGTCAGCGACAGTTTTTTGATATCAACAACAGCTTTTTTTGATGCGGGCATCTCAGCAACATTATTGACGACTTGTTTTAGCGTCATGGGGTTTCCCCTGATCGTATGTCTCTCTTCCGGACCAGAGATTTCTGGCCCGACTTATTGGAAGCCTCCCTCAGGGACGTTGCCCTGAACCCTGTCGACATTTGATCAAACGCATAAAGCCCTTGCCCGGTCATTGCCGGGAATGGGGAATGATACCCCAGCTGTCGATCAAGGCAAAACGGCGAGCAGCAAGAGGCCGCTCGCCGGTATCATGAAATCAGTTTCCGTCGGTCAGACGGCTATAGGTCGACGGGCGACGGTCGCGGAAGAACTGCCAGTTGTCGCGAATTTCGCGCACCATCGACATATCCATGTCATGGACCAGCAATTCGTCCTGATCGCGTGATGCCTGGGATTCAATCTCGCCGCGCGGGTTGACGAAATAGCTCTGACCGTAAAACTCGCCAATGTTCCAGGGCGCCTCGGTGCCAACGCGGTTGATCGCGCCGATGAAGCAGCCATTGGCCACAGCCGATGCCGGCTGTTCGAGTTTCCAGATATATTCCGACACCCCGGCAACGGTCGCCGACGGATTGACGATATATTCCGCCCCGTTCAGTGCGAGCGCACGCCAGCCTTCCGGGAAGTGGCGGTCATAGCAGATGTAAACGCCAAGTTTGCAATACTGGGTGTCAAAGACCGGCCAATCCGATGCGCCCGGCTTGAAGAAGAATTTCTCCCAGAAACCGGCGACATGGGGGATGTGGGTTTTGCGGTATTTCCCAAGATAGGTACCATCGGCATCAATCACGGCAGCGGTGTTGTAATACACGCCGGTGATGTCTTCCTCATAGATCGGAACAACGATCACCATTTTGTATTTTGCTGCCAATTCACACATCAGTTGCGTGGTCGGGCCATCGGGGATTTTTTCCGCGGCCGCATACCATTTCTTGTCCTGGCTCGGACAGAAATAAGGCTGGGTGAAAACTTCCTGAAAGCACAGGACCTGCACACCTTTTTTGGCTGCCTCTTCAATATAGGGCAGATGTGCGTCAATCATGGCCTTGCGGATTTCTTCTGGCGTCTGATCGGTTGACCCTTTCAGACTCATTTGAATCAGTCCGCCTCTCAGCATCGACATCCGAGATACCTCCTTGATCTGATATTTTTATGTCCTTGCCAGCTTTTGCTGATCTTTGGACTTATGTCTTCTCGCGCCCCAAGAACCCTGTTTTGTTTTGTGCGGGTCCATTCCCAGACGGGACGCGATCAGAAAAATCGCGAAACAGATGTTTCCTCCGAGCGTTGCAGAACCGTTTGATTTTTATCAGCCCTGCAAGCTGTTGCCCCTGCCCGGTTGAACGGGCAAGGGGCGCATGTCGTGATCTTAATCGATCTCTTTAAGCACTTCGCGCAAGGTGCCGAACAGCTGATCAATGTGTGATTTTTCAAGGATCAGCGGCGGCGACAGCGCAATAATGTCACCCGTGGTACGGATCAGGATGCCTTTCTCGAACGCCTTCAGGAAGGCATTGAAGGCACGCTTGGTCGGGAAGCCTTCAATCGGCTCCAGCTCGATCGCACCGATCAGGCCCAGGTTACGGACATCCTTGACCAGCGGCAGGTCGATCAGGCTGTGCACTGCATCTTCCCAATACTGACCAAGATCCTGGCCCTTGGTATAAAGACCATCCTCTTCATAGGTCTCAAGCGTTGCCATGGCTGCCGCACAGGCGACCGGGTTACCCGAATAGGTGTAACCGTGGAACAGCTCGATCATGTTTTCGGCACCGGTCATGAAGGCATCATGGATGTCATCGGTGGCAAACACAGCGCCCATCGGAATGGTGCCGTTGGTAAGGCCCTTGGCCGTCGTGACCAGATCCGGCTGAACACCAAAGTAATCAACAGCGAACGGCGCGCCGAGGCGACCGAAACCGGTGATGACTTCATCAAAGATCAGAAGAATGCCGTGCTTGGTGCAAATCTCGCGCAGGCGTTCCAGATAGCCCTTCGGCGGGATCAGAACACCGGTGGAGCCCGCAACCGGCTCAACAATCACAGCCGCAATCGTTGACGGATCATGCAGCGCGCAAATGCGTTCAAGATCCTCGGCCAGATATGCCCCATGTTCGGGCATACCGCGGGTGACACCGTTTTCTTCGGGCAGATAGGTGTGACGCATGTGGTCAACACCACCCAGCATCTGGCCAAAGGTTTTGCGGTTGCCCGAAATACCCCCGACGGAGATACCGCCAAAGTTCACACCATGGTAGCCGCGTTCGCGACCGATCAGACGGGTGCGCTGGCCATCGCCGCGTGCACGGTGATAGGCCAGGGCGATTTTAAGCGCGGTCTCAACCGATTCAGAACCGGAATTGGTATAGAACACATGGTTGAGATTGCCCGGCATCAGCTGCGCAAGACGGCTTGCAAGTTCGAACGCCTTGGGATGGCCCATCTGGAACGCCGGTGCGTAATCCAGCTCATCCATCTGTGCCTTGACCGCTTCGACGATTTTCGGACGCTTGTGACCGGCGTTGCAGCACCAAAGGCCTGCAGTGCCGTCAAGAATGTCGCGGTTGTCGTCAGTTTTGTAATACATGCCGTCCGCCGAGACCAGCATACGCGGGGTCTGCTTGAACTGACGGTTGGCCGTAAACGGCATCCAGAACGCCGAAAGATCGTTCGGACGGCTGATTTTCGTGGTGGCTGTCATCAAAAGGTCTCCCGTACCTTTTTAAGTGCTTCTCTCGACCGGTTCGGTGGCGGGCACCGTCCACCGGCATCTGATTTTGTTCTTCCCGTTTCGCGAAAGGTATCTGGTCCACTGACCAAAATGTCGCACATTCGCCTTCCGGAAAGGCCCGTGAAACGGGCACGTCAAAGTCGTTAGCATGAGACATGCCCATGCACTAGCGCTTTAACACCACCGCGGAACTGTTTCGAATATTCGACCGTCAAACACCATTTCGGCGACCCTGATTTTTGTTTACGGCGTCTATTTTGTGTTTATCTTTCATCGGTACTGTTCGATATTTCGGACAAAACCGACTCTTGACCATGGCTTGGCACGACGCGCATAAAAAAAGTTTCTTTTTGATATTAGAAGTAGAGGTTATTTTAACCTGACCAAACGGTCAAGATAAATGACACAAAACACAAAGCCCGATTGAGAACCACCAAAATCGGCGCGAAACGGGACCATAAAATGAGCACAAAACCCGCAGTAAACGGCGCACACAAGGCGGCGATCCGTCAGGAAAACGAAGAACAGATTCTGGCGGCTGCCGAACAGGTCTTTGCCGATTTCGGGTTCAAGGGCGCAACCACAGCGCGGATTGCTGAAACCGCCAATGTTCCCAAGGCCAATGTGCATTATTATTTCAGCACCAAAGAAGCACTTTATCGCCGCATCATGGAAGATGTCTGCGACCACTGGCTTGAAGCCGCGATGACGTTTGACAACAGTGCCGACCCCGCCCTAATCCTGCGCGGATATATCGAAGCCAAGATGGATCTGTCGCGCGTGCGCCCCTATGGGTCGCGCCTTTGGGCCAATGAAATCATTCGTGGTGCCAAGTTTTCTTCGGAATACATCTCGACCACGGTCAAAAACTGGCTCGATAGCCGTGTGGTGGCAATCCGGGGCTGGATCCGTGAGGGCAAGATGGATGACGTCGAACCCTACACCCTGATGTACATGATCTTCGCCACCACCCAGCACTATGCCGACTTTGGCCGCCAGATCGAAATTTTCAACAACGACAAACCGCTTAGCGACGCACAGTTTGCCGAAGCCAAGGAAAATGTCGTGCGCATTATCCTCAAGGGTGTAGGCCTGTCCTGACTTTCAACCACCGCCATCTTTTTTCGGCCCTAAACGCCCGTTTGCGGTCGACGCAAGTTGAATAGATAAGCCCCCGTTCATATCTGCATAATCAGTCATAACGCGGAAACGGACGGGGCGGGAAAAATGCGGCTAAAGCTGCCACACGCCAAATTTATTAGAATATTTTCATTCTGTGCGATAGCTGCACTGACAGCAGGCGCTGTATCGCCGCTCAAAGCCCAGCAACCCGGTGCTCAAAGAACAACCTGTGACCGGATCACCATCGGCGGTCCGGCAAGCTGGCAACCGGTTTCCTATATCGCACCCGATGGTCGGCAAACCGGTCTAGGGATTGATATCATCCGCGAATACGCAAAGCGTGAAGGCATCAATGTCCAGGTTGATATCGAACTCCCCTGGGCCAGGGCCCTTGATTTGTTGCTTCAGGGCAAGATCGATGTCACCGCCGGTGCCTATTTCAATGATGAACGCAAACGGGTGTTTCAGTATAGCGATCCGTTTTACACCGATGACATCATGGTCTTTCAGCATGTCGACCGGCGATTTGGCTATGCCGGGATCGATGATCTGAAGGGATATCAGGGCGCGCGTCCGCATGGCGGCAGCCTTGGCAACAAGATCGACGCCTATTCCGAACAGCTGCTTGATATCGTTTATTCACCAATCAATGACCACATCTTCGATCTACTGCTTGCAGATCATGTCGACTATGTTTTGCTTGCACGTTACGATGGGGTAGCAACGCTTCAAAAACTGGGCGCCCAGAACACGATCATCCCGGTGGAGCCGTCGGTTGATCGCAATCCCGTCCGCCTGATGTTTTCGCGCAATAGCCCGTGCGTTGAACATGTTGAACGGATCAATCTGCTGATTGCCGAACTTACGTAAAACGGCACCATCAATGAACGCACCCAGTATCATCTGGAGCAGACCGTTTTCGATCATGAGGCCGGGAGCTGATCCCACCCTTTTGCGCCTCTTTTTCGCAGTTTTTCGCCGAATACACACCACCTCTGTATAGTTGAACAATCTAAAGAACCACCCAACTTTAGATATCACTTATAATAACGACGTTTCAGACGAACATGGTGTGCATCAGGCTCTCAATTTGTGCAGTCGGCATGTTTCTGCTTGCCGGGGTTCTTTGGAGGGGAATACCGCAGCTGGTATCCCCCGCCCTTGCCCAATACGCCTCGACCAAGCCAGCACAGACGGCCGCAGTCAAAACCACCTGCCGTACTCTTTCGGTTGGCGGTGCCAATGGGTGGGAGCCCATCACCTATATCAACGATAATGGTCAGCATACCGGTCTTGCCATCGACATTTTGCAAAGTTACGCCAAGCGCAGTGACCTGAAGCTTGATCTCAATCTTGATATCCCGTGGCCGCGCGCCATTCAGATGTTGCGCAATGGCGAACTTGACATCATTGCCGGGGCCTACTTCACCAATGAACGCGACCAGATACACTTTTACAGTGTGCCGTTCGCCAATGACGACATCATGGTGTTTCAGCATCGCGACAACCGGTTTGCGGTCACCGACCTGCATGATCTGATCGGGTATCGCGGGGCCCGCCCGCAAGGTGGCAGCTACGGCGAATATATCGACAAGTTCGCCGAACAACGGCTTGATATGATTTTTTCACCGACGGGCAACCGCATCTTTGACGTGTTGATGAAGGGCCGGGTGGATTACGTCATGCTGGGCCGGTTTGACGGGCTGATCAACATCTATCGCGACAAACTCGGCGACGATATCAAGATCGTCGAACCGCCGGTCGACAGTAACGAAGTGCGTTTCATGTTCTCACGCAAAAGCCCCTGCATGGCGCATGTCAAACAGATCAATCTTCTGATCGAGGAACTGAGCGAAAACGGCAAGATCGAATTCTGGACCCGTAATCATCTGACCGACATATACGAAGGCGAAAGCTAGGCTCAGGCCCCGCGCTTCTCTCCCCTCGCCCACGTGCCCACCTGAAAACAAGAAAGCAGGGCCCATGATACGCCCTGCTTTCTCAATGTCTTGTATCTGGTTCGGGAGGTTTTCCTTCCCGAAACAGAAATACCTATTCCGTCATCACGGTTTCATCGGCCTTGGCCAGAACCGCATTGAGCAGAACCTGTCCACCGGCATCCGACCATGGCTTGTGGATTTCCTCGATCTCGTTGTGGGAAATACCATCGACACACGGGATGAAGATCATCGCCGTCGGGCAAACCTGTGCGAGATAGCAGGCGTCATGCCCTGCCCCCGACACGATTTCGCGTGCCGAGAAACCACCAAGTTCTGCGCCCTTGCGCACCGCATCGACGCAGGATTTATCGAACGGAACCGGTGCGTAATAGAATATCTGCTCAAGCTCGGTCTCAAGGCCGATGTCAGAAGCGATTTTCTCAACCCCTTTACGGAACGCCTTGTCCATATCGGCCAGAACCGCATCATCGGGATGCCGGAAATCAACCGTAAAGAAGACTTCGCCCGGGATGACGTTGCGCGAGTTCGGATGGATCTGCATCATGCCGACCGTGGCACAAGCCAGCGGGGATCGATCCAGACCGATCTTGTTGACCAGTTCGATCACGCGTGCTGCACCCAAAAGCGCATCCTTACGCGTTTTCATCGGGGTCGGGCCGGCATGGGCTTCGACACCGGTGAACTTGACTTCATACCAACGCTGGCCCTGGGCATCGGTGACGATACCGACATCCTTGCCTTCGTCTTCAAGGATCGGACCCTGTTCGATATGTGCTTCGAAATAAGCCCCCATCGGGTGGGCATCAATGGTGGCTTCGTCCGGCCCCATATAGCCGATCCGTTCTAGTTCCTCGCCCATGGTTTTGCCATCGACGTCGGCACGGGAATGACCGTATTCAAGATCAAAGACCTTGGCAAAGACGCCCGACGCCACCATTGCCGGCGCAAAGCGCGAGCCTTCCTCGTTCGTCCAGCAAACGACTTCGAGCGGCGCTTCGGTTTCGTATTTGGCTTCATTAAGCGTGCGGATGACCTCAAGCCCGGTCAGAACGCCATAAACGCCATCATACTTGCCGCCGGTCGGCTGGCTATCGAGATGGCTGCCCATCACGACCGGGGGCAGGTCTGGGTTGCGGCCTTCGCGACGGGCAAAAATGTTGCCCATCTTGTCGATACGGATCGAACAGCCCTCGGCCTTGCACCATTCGATGAACAGATCACGGCTTTCACGGTCAAGATCGGTCAGGGCCAGACGGCAAACGCCGTCCTTGTCGGTTTTGCCGATCTTGGCCATTTCCATCAGGCTATCCCAAAGGCGGTCACCATCAATAGACAGGTTACGTGCACTGGGTTGAGCAGTCATTTAGTCAGTCCTTCTTGGTTGGTGGCGCTTTGGGTTATTCTGCGGCCATGCGCATCGGGTTAAGCGGATGTTCCGGCCAGGTCATGGGCGGCTTGTCGGTCTTGACCGGTTCCATGGTGATGCAATCGGGTACCGGGCAAATGTGATAACACAGGTTACAACCCACACATTCCTCGTCAACGACCTCGAACACACGGCCGCCTTCGGGCTTGTCGGTCATGGTAATTGCCTGGTGCGAAGTATCTTCACACGCAATGTGGCAACGACCGCACTCGATGCAGTTATCCGGGTTGATCACTGCCTTGGTGTCGAAGTTCATGTTAAGCTCGTTCCAGTCGGAAACCTGCGGAACGGCTGCACGGGTGAACTGTTCGACACTGGTATAACCCTTGTCGTCCATCCACTGGCTCATGCCGTCAATCAGGTCATCAACCACGCGGAAGCCATAGATCATTGCAGCGGTACAGACCTGAACCGCGTTCGAACCCAGCGACATGAATTCGACCGCATCTTTCCAGGTGGTGATGCCACCAATACCGGAAATCTCGAGATCGCGGGTTTCCGGCGCGCGGGCGATTTCCGCAACCATGTTGAGCGCAATCGGCTTGACCGCCGATCCGCAATAGCCGCCATGGGTGCCTTTACCGTCAACAACCGGTTCCGGGACCATGTTGTCGATATCAACCGAAATAATCGAGTTAACAGTGTTAATCAGCGATACGGCATCTGCCCCGCCCTTCAACGCTGCTTCGGCCGACCACAGGATGTTGGTGATATTCGGGGTCAGTTTGGTGAAGACCGGAATATCCACCGCGTCCTTTACCCAACGGGTGACCTGTTCGACCATTTCGGGCACCTGACCAATGGCCGAGCCCATGCCACGTTCGCACATGCCATGCGGGCAACCCAGGTTAAGCTCCAGACCATGCACACCGCTTTCGGCGATCTGCTGGGCCAGGTCCTTCCAAGCGCGTTCCTCGATCGGGGCCATCATCGACCCGATGATAACATGATCAGGGTATTCGACCCGGCACTCGCGGATTTCCTGAAGGTTGGTTTGAAGCGGACGGTCCGAGATCAGCTCGATATTGTTGATACCCAGCAGACGACGGTTCTGGTCATGGTGCGCGCCATAGCGCGAGGATACGTTGACCACGGGCGGATCAATGCCCAGCGTCTTCCAGACAACCCCGCCCCATCCGGCTTCAAAGGCACGAACGACGTTGTATTTCTTGTCCGTCGGCGGCGCGGATGCCAGCCAGAACGGGTTTAGCGAATCAATACCGGCGATTTTGCAGCTTAGATCAGCCATTTTTCTCTCTCCCTTTGGCTAGCGGTTCACGCGGATTTCAGGAATGCATCAATGGCGATGGCGGCCTGTTTGCCGTCCTCGACCGACTGAACGGTCAGGTCTTCGCCACTCTTGATGCAGTCCCCACCGGCGAACACGCCCGGGGCGGTTGTCTGATAGGACTCATCGACCACGATCTTGCCGCCGGTGATCTCCATGCCGGCGAGGTCATCGGTTTTGATTTTTTGTCCGATGGCCTTCAAAATCTGGTCTGCACGCACGTCAAAGGTTTCGCCAGTACCGACAAGCTTGCCATTGGCATCAAGTTCGGTCTTTTCGAACTCCATGCCAAACAGCTTGCCATTGGCCTTGATCGCAACCGGTTTTGCCCAATAGCGCACGACAACACCGTTGGTTTTGGCAAGGTCCTGCTCGAACTCGGTCGCAGACATGTTTTCCGCACCCCGGCGATACACAAGGGTCACTTCCTCAGCCCCCAGGCGTTTGGCCTGAACCGCGGCATCAATTGCGGTGTTACCACCGCCAATCACGATGACCTTGTCCCCAACCGGCATGTCGGATTTCGGTTCGGTCTGACGCAGTTTTTCGATGAAGGTGATGGCATCATCAACGCCCGGGAAATCTTCGCCCTTAAGGCCCAGATCATTGGTCGACCCAAGGCCGACACCGACAAAGACGGCATCATATTTGGCTTTCAGGTCGGCAAGATTGATGTCCTTACCAAGCGCCTTGTTATATTCGATTTCGATCCCGCCAATGCCCATCAGGAATTCGACTTCGCGCTGGGCGAAATCGTTGGTCATCTTATAGGCGGCCAGACCATATTCATTAAGCCCGCCCGGTTTCGGCTTGGATTCAAAGACAACAACGTCGTGACCCAGCATCGCCGCGCGGTGCGCGCATGACAGGCCCGCAGGACCGGCACCGACAACGGCAATCGTCTTGCCGGTTTTGGGCGCCCGTTTGAACGGATGGGGCAGATCGCGCTCCATCAGATGATCAACCGCATAGCGCTGCAGGCTGCCGATCTCAACGGCGGTATCTTCGGCGACGTTACGAACGCAGGCCTCTTCACACAGCACTTCGGTCGGGCAAGCCCGGGCACAGGTGCCGCCCATGATGTTGGCTGACAAAATGGTCTTTGCCGCGCCATCCGGGTTGCCGGTGCTGATTTTGCGAATGAAGCTTGGAATATCGATTGATGTCGGGCATGCGGTCACGCATGGCGCATCATAGCAATACAGGCAGCGGTTGCTTTCCGCCATGGCCTGCAGCGTGGAATAGGCCGGGTGCAGATCGGAAAAACCGTCAACTGCGTCATTGTGACCAGCACCGCCATGAACGGCGCCGGATTTTGAAGCTTGCTTGGCCTGCAAGGTGGTCATTTGTTTGTCTCCCTGCCAAAAAGGCGTCCTCTCCTGACGTCATCGAGAGACAAAACAAGAATGAAAATACAATCGACCGCGGGCCAGATGTGATCGCAGCTTCTGCGCGATCTGGATACAACTATGGCGTCACGTGGACGGGCGGGCCCGACCAACTCAGGATCTCTCGTACTGACATTCTTGGCGTATCCGTTCAGCTTAAGCTGAACTGTTTCCCAGTATTTGATCTGCCGTGTTTTTATGGTTTCGGGGTTATCCCCGGTTGATGACACGTGCAGATGCCTCTCTCTGACAGAAACAGCATGTCCAATCCTGATCATTTGGTCAAGATTAAAAATCCGAATTCTTGGTTGAAGACCAAAACACCCCTGTTCGCCTTGGAAAACCGCGCTTTGGCATAAGCTGGCAGCGATGGTTTTTCAGGGCATCGAACATTTCGCATGTCCCTGATTTGGCAATATTTTATGCTGGCTTTAATTGGACGAACTAAAGTAACGTTATCGCATAAACCCATATCGGAACGCCTTTGATGACCCTTAAAAACGATGCAACCGACACCCTGCCCGACCGTCAACCGTCGGTTCGTGCCGTTGCCATGCCATCTGATACCAACCCGACCGGGGACATTTTTGGCGGCTGGCTGATGTCACAGATGGACCTTGCGGCTGGCACCGCCGCCGCACGGCGCGCAAAGGGCAGAACGGCCACCGTCTTTGTCGACAGCATGTCGTTCCTGCGTCCGGTTCATGTGGGGGATGAGGTTTCGTTCTTTACCGACATCATTCATGTCGGGCGCACATCACTTCGCATCAATGTGCAAGCCTGGCGCCAGACCCGGTTTGAAGAAACATCTGATAAAGTGACCGAGGGCGTGTTTACCTTTGTCGCACTGGATGAAGACGGCCGTCCCCGCCCGCTTGATCCCACGCCAGAAGAAAGTGCGTCTCAGGCCTGATCGACCATCGGACTTTTAAGATAAGCCACCAGCAATTCCGCGACGGAAACGAAGCTGAAGATATGGGCGCGCTCATGCCCGTGCGACGCATCCAGCCCAAAACAGATCAGAGACGCCCGCGTGTCATATCCGGCCTCAAGGGCGGCGGCGACATCGCTGCGGTAAAATTTGAAAACATCGCGCGAATGTTCGATCCCGCCGGCTTCACAAAGATCAAGCAGATGGCGGTTAAGTTTGCGATCAAACGGACCTGACATGTCCTTCATGGCGATGGTCACGCCATATTCGCTGGTGTTTTGGCCCGGCGCAAAGGTGCCGTTATCCACCGCCACCAGTTCGGCAATGTCATCATCAAGAATATGCGGCGCCCCAAGACCGACTTCCTCGGCAATGGTGAACAGGAACTTGCAGGTTACCGGCAGCTTTTCCCTGCCCGTGACCACCGCCCGGATCGCCGCAAGCACCGCCGCTACACCGGCCTTGTCATCAAGATGGCGCGACACGACAAAACCGCTGTCGGTAAATTCGGCGTTGGTATCAACCGCAACCATATCCCCGACATTAACGCCAAGCGCACGCACATCAGCGCCGTTTGACACCCGCGCATCAAGACGCAATTCAAGCTGCTCCCAGGTTGCGGGCTGGGTATCAATTTCGGTGTTATAGGTATGACCCGACGCCTTGATGGTCAGGATGGTACCGCGGATGGTCTTGCCGTGATCGGTATAGACCGTCACACGCGCGCCTTCGGCAAAGCGCGATGACCAATGCCCGATCATGGAAACTTCAAGACGGCCATTATCCTTGATCTGTTTGACCATCGCCCCCAGCGTATCAAGATGTGCGGCAACGGCCCGGTGCGGTTTTTGCTGTTTACCCGGCACGGTCGCACGGATCGCCCCACGACGGGTCAGTTCAAACGCAACCCCCATATCGCGCAATTCCGCACAGACAAACTCAACCGCTTCCTCGGTCATGCCCGTCGGGCTGTCAATCGTCAGAAGCTTTGCCAGAACAGCGCTGAGATACTGCCGTTCGATATGGGTTTCAGACATGATCCCCGTCCTTGAATATTATCTGCTTTGACATCAGTGTTTGGTCGCAAGTCCCGAAAGTGCCCGCAGTTCGGCACTTGGCGACAGATCACGCGGCACATCGATATTGCCAGACCGGAAGAAACGGTTTTCAACCACCGCTTCCTGTTCTTCCATCAAACGTTGGGCGGCACACATATGCTGATAGGTCACCGCACGCGCGGTTTCCCCGTCCCCCTTACGAAGGGCCTCGATCAGGCGAAACTGATAGTTGCGGCCGGTTTCGCGCAGTTCGGTATTGGGCTGGTCATAGATCTTTTTGCAGACCGTCAAATTCATCAGCAAATCGATCATGAAGCGGCAGATAAAGGACAACAGCGGATTGGGGCAAAGCTCCACCAGCATCAGATGGAATTCCAGCTCCTTGATGCGTTGCAGCCGGGCTTCCTCGATCGAGGTCGGATGGCTTGCATACCATGTCATGACCTCTTCAAGGCGTTCGAAATCATCTTCTTCGAGATGGCCGATACAGGCCGCGGCCATTTCTGGCTCCAGCAAAATCCGGAGCTCGTAAATGTCGCGGATCGTCAGATCCTTGAAAAAGAAATAATTGGCCAGTAGTTCGACCGCGCGCCCCTCGGACACGGTATCGATAAACGCCCCGCCGCCCGGTCCGGTGCGGGTGGCGATAATCCCTTGGGTTTCCATGGATTTTAACGCTTCGCGCACCGTGCCCTTTGATGCCCCCAGAAGGGTGATCAATTCGGCTTCCTGTGGCAGACGTTCGCCCGGGCGCAGGCCGGTTTGCGCGATGTAATCCTTTAGCGCGTCGGCAATGATATCGGAACGCTTCCGCTCGCGCTTGCGCGGGCGTGTGGTCAGTTCCAAGTCCTGTTTCGGCCCCTTGATCGGGTTCTTTGTCATTTGTGTTTCCCTGTCGCGCCAAAAGGCATTTCGGCGCCTATTCTATCCTGTTTGCCGACGTTGTCACCGGATTGAGCGGATGCAGACATGCCGCATCGTGATTATCAAGCCCATATTGTGCATCCGGCACGGTGGCAACACAATCATCCTGGGCTCGTGGACACCGCGGTGCAAAGGCACATCCCGGTGGCGGGGCCAGCGGATCGGGCAATTCCGCGCTGGCATCTTCGACCGTCAGGCCGCGTTTGCCCGGCACCGGCGCACTATCAAGCAACAACCGGGTATAGGGGTGCTGCGGCTTTTCAAAAAGCGCGCGTCCGGGCGCCTGTTCAACCACCCGGCCGAAATACATCACCGCCACCCGGTCACTGACCGCCTCGACCACCGAAAGGTCATGACTGATAAACACATAGGTCAGGCCAAATTGCGCTTTGAGCTCGGCTAAAAGGTTAAGCACCTGCGCCTGAACGGACACATCAAGGGCCGATACCGGCTCATCAAGCACAATAATTTCCGGTTCAGCGGCCAATGCCCGGGCAATGCCAATGCGCTGCGCCTGCCCGCCGGAAAATTCATGCGGATAACGATCAAGAAATTCCGGACGCAGATTGACCGCGTCCATCAATTCCTTCATCCGCTGATCAAGCGCATCGCCCGAAAGCCCGCGCAAATGACGCAAGGGTGCCGCCAGCGTTTCACGGATCAATTTGCGCGGATTAAGCGAGCTGATCGGATCCTGAAAGACATACTGAATGCGCTTGGACAGGGCATTGCGATCAGCCGCCATCAGATCGTTCATATCCGATCCGGTCAGCGTAATCGTGCCTTCCGTCGGGTGATCAAGACCGACCAGCATGCGCGCCAGTGTCGACTTGCCACAGCCAGATTCCCCGACAATGCCAAGTGTTTCGCCCTTGCGCACGGCCACATCAATACCGCGCACGGCATAGACCGTCGGCTTCTGCCCTCCCAACAATGTTCGCCCCCCACCAAAGGTGCGAACAAGGTCGCTTGTTTGCAAAACGACGTCAGACGTCTCAGACATTTGCCGCCTCCATCGGTTTGATACAGCGCACCCCATGCCCGTCGCCCAGATCATCAAAGCTGATCTCGCCAACCCGGCATTTATCCTCTGCCCTCTCGCAACGATCAGCAAAGGCACAGCCGGCAGGCAGGTTGTTCACCGCCGGCGGCAGGCCCGGAATAGCGGCCGTGCGGCGGTCCGGTTCACCCAAACGCGGCACGCAATCAATCAGCCGCTTGGTATAGGGATGGGCCGGATGGCGAAGCACCTGTTCGGTCGTTCCCATCTCAACAATTCGTCCGGCATACATCACCGCCACGCGATCACAGATTTCCGACACCACACCAAAATCATGGGTGATGAACAGGACCGACGTCCCGTGATCGGTACGCAGATTGTTCATCAGTTTCAAAATCTGCGCCTGCACGGTGACATCAAGGGCCGTGGTCGGTTCATCGGCTATGATCAGTCGCGGCTCATTGGCAAGCGCCATGGCAATACCGACACGCTGGCGCATGCCACCCGAAAGTTCATGCGGATAGTTTTCCGCCCGGCGTTCCGGATTGGGAATACGCACCATGCCCAAAAGCTTGACCGCCTTTGCCCAGGCATCCTTGTAACTGATGGCATTATGGGCGCGGATCGCCTCAACCAGCTGATCGCCAATCGAAAACAGCGGATGCAGCGTTGAAAGCGGGTCCTGGAAGACATAGGCCGCCTTGCCACCACGAATGTCACGGACCTGACGTTCGGACATGTCAAACACGTCTTTGCCATCAAACATCACCCGACCGCCGGCAATCGTGCCAGGTGGGGATGCGACAAGCCCCAAAAGCGAAAGCGCGGTAACCGATTTGCCCGATCCGGACTCACCGACCAGCCCCACGCATTCATTTTTCCCGACCGAGAAACTGACACCGCCGACCGCCTTATAGGTATCATCGCCCAGAACAAATTCGGTGCGCAGCTCATCAACGGCGAGAACCGTGTCATCGGAAACGGCGTTGCCTGTGCCTTCGTCGCTGCGATCAATTTTGGTCAGCGGTGCCGGACGGGCCAGTGCGCCTGATTTCAAACGCGGATCCAGCACATCGCGAATACCATCGCCCAGCAAATTGATGCTCATCACCAGGATAAAGATCATCGCACCGGGAATGGCCGAAAGATGCTGTGCGGTTGTGATCAGTTTGCGCCCCTCGCCCAGCATGGAGCCAAGGTCGGCCTGCGGCGGCTGCGCGCCAAGCCCCAGGAAGCTAAGCCCTGCGGTTTCAAGGATCATCCAACCCACCGTGGTCGAAATCGTAATCACGATCACCGGCATCACATTGGGCAGGATTTCGGTCAGAAGGATCCGGATATGTCCCTTGCCAGACAGCTTGGCGGCATCAACGAATTCCCGGTGCGCGATGCCAACTGTGACGCCGCGAATATTACGGGCAAAGAACGGGATATTGACGACCGCAATGGCATAAAGCGCATTCATCAAGCCCGGACCAAGAGCCGCGACAATTGCCAGTGCCAGCAGGATATAGGGAAAGGCCATCAACATATCGATGCCGCGCATCATGATGTTATCGGTCCGCCCGCCGAAATAGCCCGATACGATCCCAATAGTCGATCCGAACAGGGCCGCGACCAAGGATGCCGAAATCCCGACTGCCAGACTGACCCGCGTGCCCCACAGCAAACGTGATAGCAAATCACGGCCAAGGTGATCAGTGCCCAGGAAATGCCCATCGGATAATGGCGGCAACAAGCGTTGCGCCGGGTTGGTCACATCCGGATCGGGCTGCGGCAGGATTGGCGTAATCAGGACAATCGCCACCACAAGGGCCAGGATCACCGCCCCCATCAGGGCAAGCTGGTTGCGCGCCAGAAGCCTGAAGGCCGATGGTCGTGCGGAGCGCTTTTTGGTTTTGATGTCCTGTGCTGTTGCTGTGTTGCTGGTCATGCCTTCACCCTCGGATCAAGCAGATGCTGCAACACATCGGCAAACAGATTGAACAGAACATAGCTGCCCGCGACAAGAACAACCCCACCCTGCACCAGCAGGATATCACGGGTTGAAATCGCATTGACCAGCATGCGGCCGATGCCCGGCCACTGGAACACGGTTTCAATATAAACTGCCCCGCCCAGGACAAAGCCCGCCTGCACCCCGATCACCGGAATGACATTGACGAGTGCCGCCTTGAAGGCATGGCGATAAATCACGCGGTTTTCATCAAGTCCCTTGGCCCGTGCGGTACGAATGAAATCCTGACGCAGCACTTCAAGCATGTTTGAGCGCGTCAGTCGGGCAATAATCCCGGTCGCCACGACCGCGAGCGTGATAGAGGGTAAAATCAAATGGCGGATTAGATCAGGCAAATCCCCGCCGCCATAAATCGCATACATACCGCTGACCGGAAGCCACCGCAATTCAACGGCAAAGAACATCATCAATAAAAGACCCAGCCAGAAACTGGGCACGGAAATGCCAATCAGAACCGCAAAGGTCAGCGCCTTGTCGGCCCAGCCATACTGACGCACAGCGGAAATAACACCGGTCAGAAGGCCAAAAATTGTACAGAGAACAAGAGACGTTCCCGCAAGGATCAGGGTCGCACCAAACCGTTCGAGAATTTCATCCAGGACCGGTCGGTTCAGGCTGTAAGATCGCCCGAAATCGCCCTGAAGCATATTGGTCAGCCAGATCCAGTATTGTTCGACCATGGTTTTGTCCAAACCAAGATCGGCGCGCAATTTCGCGACATTTTCCGGCGTGGCATAGGATCCAAGGATCGCCAATGCCGGATCACCGGGGATCATCGACATAATCAGAAAAACGATCACGGTCAGGCCGAATAACACCGGCACCATCAGGATCAATCGACGTAAAATATAGACGTGCATGGCAGGCTCGTCTGGCTAAGTGCGGGAAACGGAAATTAAAACAAGAATGCCGGGGCAGGCTGGCCATGCCCCGGCATTGATCAGTTCTTTACGACGTCATCAAGCAGCAGGAAGAAGGACGGCTGCAATTTGAAGCCATCAACCAGCGTGCTTGAAACCGCGTTCTGTTTCCAGTTCGCGATAAAGGCCCACGGCGCATCGTCATAGACGATTTCCTGCATCTCGCGATACAGCTTGGCGCGTTCGGCCTGATCGGTCGAAGAGCGGGCTGCTTCAAGAAGCTTGTCGACTTCCGGGTTGGAATAATAACCCGAGTTGAAGCCACCCTTGTCCGGCCATGCATCGGTGCGCAGTGCCAGATACGGCAGGGTGTCCGGATCGTTGGTCATCCATGCCATTTCTGCCATGTCCGCCTTGCCTTCAAGACCCGGGTTCACCTTGCCAAGGAAGGTGTTCCACTCATAGGTCTCGATGGCCACGGTCAGACCGATCTGGGCCAGGTCTGCCTGAATGGCAGCGCCCATCGGCACCGGATCAAGCATGCCCGAACCGCCTTCGGTGACATAGAAGGTCACCTCGGCACCTTCGGCGCCAGCTTCCGCGATCAGCTGTTTGGCCTTTTCGATGTCATGCGGATACGGCTGCAGTTCCTCGTTATAGGCCCATGCAAATGCCGGCGGGGTCGGGCCGGTTGCGATTTCGGCGGTCCCCTGAAGCACGTTTTCAACCAGTGCCTTTTTGTCGATGGCATAGTTGATCGCCTGACGGACTTTCTTGTCCTTGAACGGACCTTCCTTGAGGTTCAGGATCAGGAACCACAGGTGCGGACCTGCCTGTTCATAGACGCTGAAGTTATCGTCACCCGAAAGCTGGGTCAGGCTGTCTGGCGGCACTTCGACCATCAGATCAATACCACCTGCCATCAGCTCGGCCACACGGGTATTGGCATCCGTGATCGGACGGAACACCACCGCCTCAAGCTTGGCGGGATCTTCCCAGTAATCGTCGTTGCGCACGACAACCACCTTGGCATTGCTTTCCCATTCGGCAAACTTGAACGGGCCGGTACCCACCGGATTACGACCGTAATCCGCACCACCTTCACGCACTGCTGTCGGCGAGACGATCAGACCGGTCGGATAGGCAAGGTTGGACAGGAACGGCGCATAGGGCGCGTTCAGTTGGAATTTGACGGTCAGGTCATCAACGACCTCGACCTCTTCCACCGCACTAAAGAAGAAGGAAAGCGGGAAAGGACCAGTGTCATGTTCGGGATGATTTTCATCAAGCATACGGTCGAAATTGTATTTCACCGCCTCGGCATTGAACGGTGTGCCGTCATGGAAGGTCACACCATCGCGCAAGGAGAAGGTGTAAACCGTCCCGTCATCAGAGATCGTCCAGCTTTCTGCAAGGGCGGGCTCAACTTCAAGCGTGCCGTCCTTGTAACGCACCAGACCATCGTAAACATTCATCAGAATGCGGAAATCATTCACGGCGGTCACCGCCGCCGGATCAAGTGATTTGGGTTCGGCAATCTGACCGACCACCAGCACACCTGGTGGTGTCTGGGCTTCGGCCGGGCCGAAACCGATTGCGGAAACCGCAAGGGCTGCTGCTGCAAGCACCCCCTTAAACAGGCTTTTCATTCAAGCCTCCCATGTTGAAACCTTCCTGTTACCCCCGGTTCATACCGAACCGATCGACAACGCACCGCTTGTGAGGTGTTCTTTTTTGATTGAACGTTTCCCGAGTTCCGAACCCGTTGTCGATGCATTCGGATGTCACGGTTGCAAAACATATTTATAATGATAAATTCGAATTGAGCAAATATTTATCATGATAAATGCAAGACAGCATCCTCGACCAAGCTGTCCATCAGGCGGGAAACATGACCTACACAATCGTTGCCAGAGACCCGAAAACCAACGCGATCGGCATCGCGAGTGCGACGGGAAATCTGGCTGTGGGCGGCTTTGTTCCACATATCAGACCCGGTGTCGGTGCCATCGCCACACAGGGATTCTCGACAAATTTCTGGTACGGGATCAACGGGCTTTCACTGCTTGAACAGGGCGAACGTGCGGAGTCGGTGCGTGAAAAACTGACCCGTGAGGACAATGGACGCGACTGGCGACAACTGATCATCCTTGATCACAATGGTGAAACCGCCGTCTGGACCGGTGAGAAAAACCGATCGGAAACCGCCCAGATTACCGAACGCGATCTGGCGATTGCCGGCAATATGTTGGCCCATCCCAACGTGCCCGATGCCATGCGCGAACGGTTCGAAACCATGCGCGACGGCGACGAACCGTTTGAAAAATGCATCCTCGAAGCCCTGATTGCCGGGTTTGATGCCGGCGGGGATGTGCGCGGCACGACATCGGCCATGATCAAGGTCATGTCACCAGATCGCCTGCCGCTTGATCTGCGCGTTGATGACCATTCCGATCCGCTGCGCGAACTGATGCGCTTGTATGGTAAAACCCAGGATCCGGAATATCGCCGCTTCTTTGATCGCCTGCCGACCCCCGACAATCCCCACCAATACTAGGAAACAGGGCCCCAACCGCCATGCTTGGCCAACTGATTTATGACCGCCTTGAGGACGCCGCCACCCACAGCCAGCCTGGCCCGGGCGTCACCCGCCTGTTTCTGAGTGACGAGCACCGCGCGGTCACCCCGATGATTCAGGACTGGATGACCAAGGCCGGCTTGATCAGTGAAATTGATGCCGCAGGCAACATTGTCGGGCGCGACCAGAAGGCACTTGATGGCGCGCCAACCCTCATCATGGGATCGCATCAGGACACTGTCGTTTCAGGCGGGAAATATGACGGCATGCTGGGCGTGGCCCTGCCGATTGCGGTGATTGAGCACCTCAATAAATCTGGCGTCGATCTGCCATTCGGGATTGAAATCGTCGCCTTTGGCGATGAGGAAGGCACGCGCTTTCAATCAACCCTGGTCGGATCACGCGCCCTTGCCGGTAAGCATGACCCGAAATCACTTGAAGCCACCGATGACAAGGGCATTTCGGTTGCTGATGCCTTGCGGGATTTTGGCTGCATGCCAGAAGACATCCCTGCCCTCAAACGTGACAAGGCCAATGTGCTGGGCTTTATCGAAACCCATATCGAACAGGGTCCGGTTCTTGAAAAACGTGACCTGCCGGTCGGGGTTGTCACGGCATTGACCGGTATTGAGCGCCACCGCATTCGCATTCAAGGGAAGGCCAGCCACGCTGGCACCACGCCGATGAATGACCGGCATGACGCACTGGTCGCCGCCGCCGATGTCATTCATCAGGTCGAAGGCGTCTGTTCGATGACCGATGGCATGGTCGGTGTTGTTGGCAAAATTGAAGTCAGTCCGAATGCGGTCAATGTCATTCCCGATCATGTGGATTTGACCATTGAGTTGCGCGCGCCTGAGCGCATTGTCCGGGTTAATGGCCGCGGGCAGATCCTGTCCGCCCTGCCCAATATCGCGACCAACCGTCGCGTCGAAATATCAGCCGATCTGACCTACGAGGCCGAAGGCGTGCCATGTGCCAACTGGATCATGGATGGGTTGGGTCAGGCGATTGGCGAACAGGGGATTGAGCCTTATCGCCTGTTTAGCGGGGCGGGCCATGACGGGCTTGCCATGCATGACCTTTGCGATATCGGCATGCTGTTTGTCCGCTGTCGTGATGGGCTCAGCCACCACCCCGATGAGGCCGTCACGCCTGAGGACATTGATGTTGCGGCCAAGGTTCTGATCGACTTTTTACAAATGGTCGGCCCGATAAAGGGGCTTTTGGGCAAATCTTCGCGCTGACAGAGCCGGTTATACGCACTTTTTTTAAGCGTTCTTGCAAAATATTCCCACGCGCGCCGATCCTTTCGGCGCGTTTTATTTTGTTTTGCCGCTAAAAACCGCATCCAAACCGGAAACCAACATCGCGCCTGATCAACTTTTTGGCGAATTTATTTCAGTTTTATGTATCATTCCTCCATGTCGTTTCACTTGGCGTCGGTGAAATGCAATTCGGGGGAACCGTCGTGTGCTGGCGTCATTGGCCGGGGTTGCGACCCTGGGGCGGCATGGTACAGGCCGACACCTGTATTTTGAGAAGTGGGAGTATCTCAATTCGACATTTCAGTCTCTGATCAGGAGAAGAAAGCACATGACCGATCAGCCAATTCTTCTGGGCTATGACGGAACTGATGCCGCGCAGCGCGCCGTGGAATTCGCGGGAAAACGTGCAACAGCAGAGGGCTGCGCAGTCCATCTGGTTTACGTTCTTGAATGGTCCCCATACAGCTTCCTGTCGACACAGGAACTTGAAGAACGCCATCAACGGCGAACAGAAGAATTGTCGCGGGCAGAGGAAACGCTCAAGCCCGCCTTGGAGGCACTTAACAAGCTTAAAATACCGGTAACTTCGGAAGTCCGTTACGGCCATTCCGGCGAACTGATCTGCAAAATCGCCGAAGACAAGGGCGCATGCCAGATCATTGTCGGCCGGAAAGGTGGATCGGCACTGGGCGCGCGGCTGCTGGGCAGTTTGCCGCTTACACTGGTTCAGGCATCGCCTGTTCCGGTCACTGTCGTTCCCTAAGGCAATCACACGAAGTTTAACCGGAGAAGCATCATGTTCTGGAAAAAGACAGCAGCGGCCAGCGCCGTTGCAATGATGTCGGCCATCCTGCCGCAAATCGCACACGCGCAGGAAGCCGGCCTTGATGACAAAATCAATCAGGCGATCGCACCGATTTCAAATGTGATTGCCGGTACCATGTTCTATTCCGTGCCGATTGCCGGCACTGCCTTTCCGCTGATTGTCGGCTGGCTGGTGGTGGCTGCAACGATTTTTACGCTCTATTTCGGTTTTGTGCAGTTTCGCAAATTCGGCCACGCCATCTCGCTGGTGAAGGGCGACTATTCCCATCCCGAAGATGCCGGTGAAGTTTCGCACTTCCAGGCGCTCGCCACCGCCCTTTCGGGTACGGTCGGGCTTGGCAATATTGCCGGTGTGGCCGTGGCTGTTTCCATCGGTGGACCGGGTGCGACATTCTGGATGATCCTTGCCGGTCTGCTTGGCATGGCATCGAAATTCACCGAATGTACGCTGGGTGTTAAATACCGCACCGAACTGCCTGACGGGCGTGTGTCGGGCGGTCCGATGTATTACCTGTCCAAGGGATTGGCTGAAAAAGGCAAACCTGGCCTTGGCAAGGTTCTGGCCATCCTGTTTTCGATCTGCTGTATCGGCGGTGCTGTTGGCGGCGGCAACATGTTCCAGGCCAACCAGGCCTTCCAGCAGGTCGTCAATGTCACCGGCGGTGAAAACAGCTTCCTGGCGGGGTCAGGCTGGTTGTTTGGCCTCGTCATGGCAATCATTGTCGGCGTCGTGATCATTGGCGGGATTAAATCCATCGCCAAGGTGACCGAAAAAATCGTACCGCTGATGGCGATCATCTATGTCACCGCAGGCCTGATCATTATCATCAGCAACATCTCCATGGTTGGCGATGCCTTTGCCCAGATCTTTGTCGGGGCCTTTACCGGTGCCGGTGTTGCCGGCGGTGTTGTTGGTGCGCTGATACAGGGCTTCAAACGTGCGGCCTTCTCGAACGAAGCGGGGATTGGCTCGGCGGCCATTGCCCACTCGGCCGTGCGCACCAAGGAGCCGGTTACCGAGGGCTATGTCGCCCTGCTCGAACCGTTCATTGATACGGTCGTGATCTGCACCATGACCGCCCTTGTCATCACCATCAGTGGCGAACTTAATTCCGGTCTGACCGGTGTTGAGCTGACCTCGGCGGCATTCGCTTCGGCCTTCACCTGGTTCCCGCTGATCCTGGCGCTGGCAGTTGTGCTGTTTGCCTTTTCAACCATGCTGTCATGGTCCTATTACGGGCTTAAAAGCTGGACCTATCTGGTCGGTGAAGGCAAAGGCAAGGAGATCATCTTCAAGCTGTTCTTCTGCCTGTGCGTTATTGTCGGGGCTTCCATGAGCCTCGGTCCCGTGATTGATTTCTCGGACTCCATGATCTTTGCCATGGCGATCCCGAACATCATCGGTCTTTATTTCCTGATGCCCGTCGTACGCGGCGAGATCAATCAATACTGGAACAAGATCGACAGCGGCGAGATCAAGAAGGTCAAATAAGCCGAAATTTTGAAACGATTCCAAACACCCCTGCCCTTGGCGGGGGTGTTTTGGTTTGCGCCTTGCGCCTTGCGCCGATGACATGGCAGCTCCTCAAGCCCGCGGCTATGCAAACCCCGGCAAATATGCGATTTTAATCGGCACAGGCAGCAGGCTGTGATAGAAGCCGCGCCAGAGAGATTTCCCGTATGACCTATAAGAAGACCCGCAAGTGATGAGTGATCAATCGCGCCGTTCCGAATTGCTGATGCCCGCAGGCTCGCTCGAAAAGCTGAAAGTTGCCGTGCTTTATGGCGCAGATGCCGTTTACATGGGCACACCGGACCTGTCGCTGCGCGTCAAAAGCCAGATGTCACTGCAAGACGTGGTTGACGGCATCGAATTTGCCCACAGCCATGGTGTGCGGGTCTATCTGACACTCAACCTGTTTTCGCATAACAAGGATATCGACAAGCTGCCGGAATATGTCGATACCGTGCGCAAATGTAAGCCCGATGGCCTGATTGTCGCCGATCCGGGTGTTTTCATGTTTGTCCGCGAACATGCGCCGGAACTTGACCTTCATGTCTCGACCCAGGCCAATGTCTGTTCCTGGCAAAGCGTGAAATTCTGGCAGAGCATCGGCGCGAAGCTCGTCGTGCTCGGCCGTGAGGTTTCCTATGAGGAACTCACCGAAATCCGCGAAAAATGCCCCGACATCAAGATCGAGGCCTTTGTGCATGGCTCCATGTGCATGACCTATTCGGGGCGTTGCCTGCTCTCGAACTTCATGGCTGAACGTGGGGCGAACCAGGGGGCCTGTGCAAACTCGTGCCGTTGGAAATACAAAGTCCACATGAAGCTCAAGGACGGCACGGTCAAGGAACTCAAACTGACCGAGGAAAACCTCGAAATGTTTGACTTCTTCCTTGAAGAAGACATGCGTCCGGGCGAGCTGATGGAAATTCAGGAGGACGAGCGTGGATCCTACATCCTGAACTCCCGCGATCTTTGCATCATGCCGAAGCTTGAGGATTACCTGAAAATCGGTGTCGACAGCCTCAAGGTCGAAGGCCGTGGCAAAAGCCCCTATTACGCCGGTCTCGTTGCCCGTGCGTACCGCATGGCAATTGATGACTGGTACAAGGATCCGGAAAACTGGTCGGCCGAAGAATACATGAAGGAACTCTCGACCATTCCGAACCGGGGCTACACGCTGGCCTTCCATGAAGGGCGCCTGACCAATTACGCGCATGGCTATGACAGCAACACCAATGTCTCGGATTGGGAATTTGCCGGTCAGATCGTCGAGGTCGAGGACGACGCGTTTATCATGACGGTGAAAAACCGCATGCTGCCGGGTGACGTGATCGAAATCGTCCCGCCGCGTTCGCGCCAGACCATTTTCATCCGCATGTATGAATTCATCGATGCCAAAACCGGCAAGGTCGGTGAAGCCGTGCACGCCAACACCCATCCGCTGATCCGCCTGCCGTTCTCGCTGTTTGAACAGGAAGACCCGGAATTCCTGCGTCGTGAAATCCTCCCGATGACCATCGTGCGCAAGGAAAAGGCCCTGTCGGAAGATGAATGGCAGCGCCTGAAACTTGATCAGGAAGGCCACAAGATCGAGATGGGCAAGGGCAACGAAGACCGCTATGACGCCAAGCGTGATGCGCTTCAGACCGCCCTTGATGACCGTCAAAAGGAACGCTCCTTCCGCACACCACGTGTTGGCACCAAGGGCTGCTGTGGCCGGGGTTGCAATGGCTGCCTGATCTTCTGGCACGACCCGACCTACGCCAAGGCACGCGAAGTTCTTGCCAAGCGCAAACAGGGCGAGATGCTTGAAAAAGACGGCAAGACGATTGCCGCTGAATAAGCAGCCCGCACATCGCAAATACACAAACGGCAGCCTCATCAGGCTGCCGTTTTGCTTTGTCAGGTCATGATCCGGCGATGATCAGTGCTTGGCACTTTCCGCGGCCTTTTCGGCCTGCGCTTCAAGCTTGTCGATCCGGCGCAGGGCAAACCAGCCGATAGTGATAAAGACCAAAAGCAGCATCGGGCTGAGCATCGCAAGGTTATGCTCGATCAATTCCGACATCCCCTCGCCGACGCTATAGCCCAGACTGAAATAAAGTCCGGCCCAGAGGACCACTGATGTGATGCTGAGCGGCAGGAAGCGGATGAACGACATCGAACTCATGCCGACCGGGAAAACGCCGAATGAGCGTACCCCGTGTGGATAACGGCACAGCAGAATATAGGCGATGCCATAATGCTCAAACAGACGCAGGGTCTTGCGCATCCACATCGACAGCGCGTCGGGCATTTTCGCGACAATCGCATCGCCATATTTCCGCGCCAGACCAAAGCGCAACATATCGCCGATGAACCCGCCGACAATCATCGCAGTCAAGGCCGGTACAGCCATCAGGCTTTCAGCCGCAACCAGCATGCCGGCAAACACCGGCAGGATACTGGCCTTGCTGACACAGTAGGTAAAGATCAGGATATAGATGAACTGCTGATATTCCTGAACCCACTGATTGATTGTTTCAAACACGCTATACCTGACCGGAAAAATTGCAGACGGGATGGCCTTTTATGCCAATCGGCGCGCACAGAGAAGTGCGCCCGATCACACAGTCATCCCACAACCACAGTGGCTGTTACTTATGCCAGCTCGAACTTGATCGGCTGTGCGCCTTCCCAAAGCGTCATCTTGCCAAGCTTCTCGACGTCTTCGAGATTGCTGGTGATGGTAATGAAATGGTTGCCGGCAAGCTGGCCGACCTTGGATGCGAAATGTACCCCGCCATAGGCCAGCAGGATTTCGGTTTCGCTGATCCCACCCGGATAGAGGATGATCTGGCCCGGGGCCGGGAAGCTGGTGTGGTTTTCATAATCCACACCGAACTGATAGTCGCCCAGCGGCATCCAGACACCCTCGCCGCTCCAACGCACATGGACAGCCTTGCTTTCAAACGGCATGCGATCGACGAACGCCTTGCAGGTATGCGGCGCTTTTTCGATTTCAAGCACCCCGTCAAAGGTGAACGGGCCTGCGGTGATTTTGATATTGGACATAAGAAATTCCTGACTGGGCGGCGCCAAAGTGCAGCGCGTGATACGACGCGGCAAATTCGGGCCGGGACAAATGCATGTCCCAAGGGCTACACCGCCCGCCCATAAGCGTCAATCGCCTTGAAAATCGGCTTCAACTTATGCGCAAATTGCATTGCCCCATACCAAAACCTGCCACCTGAACCTGTTGCAAATCCCGAATGCGGCCATTCGCGCCATTTTTTGCGTTGCGGCATCACTTCTTCGACGATCCTGCGATTGTTTCAGGACAAAACGCATGAAAATTCCACTTGCACACAAATTGGAACAGGCGTAAATCCCGCCTTGCCCAAAGTCGCACGTGCCTGTGGTAGTCCTGCTTACTGGAACCCGTAGGACTTACTTAAAGCAACGACGGTGTAGGGCTTTTTTGGTCTCAGGTGGCGTCCAAATCCACCGACACTAAAGAGGCACACCATCATTGCCTAGAGTTTCTCAGTTCTTACTGGAAACGCTCTGCTGGGCAGATTTGTCTCAGAGCTAGGAAAAGAACGAAAAGCGTAGCGGGGCTAGGGTTGAGGTCTTTGACGACGCTATGTGACAAATCAGACCAGCCTGAACAGGTTTGTTGTCTGACGCCGCTGGTCGTCGTTATGCATTTTGAACGATGCACCGCATCGCCCTGCAATGCATGCCTAGCCAGCAACTCCAGACATCAAACAGAGCGCTTGCAGTAAGAACTGAAAAACTCGTCGTGCGGAACGGGAACTCCCCATTCCATAGCGAGGCAGACTTAACTTCGCAGTTCCGGCTGGCCCCGGGGCTAAACAGCATGCAGGTAGTCCGCGTCATCGCGCCTCCACCGCGCGCACGCATCAGGTACTCGCACGCTGCCATATCGTGGAATGGGAGAACGCCCCAATGGCAACTCAGCGTATTATTGATTTTCTGGCACAGAACCGTCCGGAGGGCCCGTGCCTTGTCGTTGATCTCGATGTTGTTCAGCGCAACTACGAGACCTTCACCCGTGCGCTGCCGAGCTCGCGCATCTTCTATGCCGTCAAAGCCAACCCGGCACCGGAAGTTCTGAGCCTTCTTGCCGATCTTGGCAGCAATTTTGACACCGCATCCGTTCCGGAAATCGAAATGGCGATGGCTGCCGGTGCAACCCCTGACCGCATTTCCTTTGGCAACACGATCAAAAAGGAACGCGACATTGCACGCGCCTTTGAACTTGGTGTGCGTCTTTATGCCGTTGATTGCGTCGAAGAAGTTGAAAAAATCGCCCGTGTCGCACCGGGTGCGCAGGTTTTCTGCCGCATTCTGACCGATGGCGTTGGCGCAGAATGGCCGCTGTCGCGCAAATTTGGTTGCGCACCAAGCATGGCACTCGAAGTTCTTGAGCATGCCCATCACATGGGCCTTGATGCCTATGGCGTGTCCTTCCATGTCGGGTCGCAGCAGTGCAATCTTGATGCGTGGGACACCGCCCTGTCTGAGGCATCGTCGATCTTCCGGACCCTGGCGGACAAGGGCATTCATCTTCGCATGGTCAATATGGGCGGCGGTTTCCCGACCCGGTATCTGCGCGATATCCCGGCGACCGAAGCATATGGCGCGGCAATTGTTGATGCGCTTCACAACCACTTTGGCAACCACATGCCCGAAACCATCATCGAACCGGGCCGTGGCATGGTCGGTGATGCCGGTGTGATCAAAGCCGAAGTTGTTCTGATTTCGCGCAAGCATGCCGACGATCCGGTGCGCTGGGTTTACCTTGATATCGGTAAATTCGGTGGCCTTGCCGAAACCATGAACGAAGCAATCCGCTATCCGATCACAACCATCCATGACGGCGGCGAAGTGGCCCCCTGTGTTCTGGCCGGTCCGACCTGTGACTCTGCCGACGTGCTCTATGAAAAGACCCCGTATGACCTGCCGGTCTCGCTCACCATCGGGGACGAGGTCCTGATTGAAGCAACCGGGGCCTATACCACCACTTATGCATCCGTGGCGTTCAACGGCTTCTCGCCGCTTGCCGCCTATGTCATCTGACCCCATTCGGGAAAGACAGGCCAATGATCACGATTGATCGCGAAGATGCCTATGCGCACATCGAACGGGAAAAGCTGCTGGATCGCGTCATGGGGCCGGCACGGTTTGGGAAATCGTCTGAAATCCTGCGCCGCAACCGCCTTCCGGCGGATGGTCTGACGTTTGTCGCCTTTGATGACAAACAACTGATCGGCACGGTCCGGCTGTGGAATGTCAATGCCGGCGATGCCGGGGATGCCTTGCTGCTTGGCCCGCTTGCGGTTGACAAGATCTATAGCGGATCCGGGGTTGGTGCCGGTCTGGTTTATGCCGCCCTGAATGCCGCGCAGTCTGCTGGTCACCGTTCGGTTCTTCTGGTCGGGGATCCGGATTACTATGCGCGCTTTGGCTTCAATGCCACGCCTGCAAGCGGGCTTTTGATGCCCGGCCATTTTGATCGTCACCGGTTCCAGGCGATCCATCTTGGCAATGACGATGTTTTGAGTGGATCAACCGGCATGCTGAGTGCCACCGGGGCCATGATCCACTAGAACATCAAGACATATCACCAAAAAATCCCGGCCAGATTTCCCCGGCCGGGATTTTTGTTTTGGTCGACGAACAAGCATACTCATCGAGCACATCCCCATAATCACTTCACCGCAAAGGTTCCTATTTCAATCGCTCATTAGTAAGCAGCGATATCACTCCTCGAAGCAATAAGAAGATATGTCGTCAGCAGATCTCACAAAATAGAAGATCTACCTTTTTCTTTCCTATACCTTGAAACATTAACTATATGCGCCGCCAGAAAACCAAATCCATAAAATGATATCAAAACATAAGGCCTAAGTTCTTCGACTGCGTAAAAAACAATTAATGAAAATGGAAATGCAAGAGGAAGGACGATCATATTTTTTAAATTTGATTCCGACGGACGAACCACTTCATTCTTAAAATATTCTATTTGTCTGGAAAACCACTCAACACTTCTGACAAATGTATCTACAAAAGTCATAATGCCAACCAATAAAGACGGGAAGTATATTGATTTTCCGCCAAAACGGTAAAAACCTAAACTATCACATACAGCACATACAAAAATTGCGACGCTAATAATTCTTAAAAGCCACGTCCATTTCTTACTAAATATTTCATTATACTTATCAATAAACCCTGCTATCATTTTTATCTCGCAGAATATCTCTCCCCGACGCAACTACAGTAGTGCATTGCACTACTGTAGAAGGTGAAAGCGCCAAGATTAAAACGCCAACGCAGCTCTGGTGCTAGCAGGTCTTTTCCGACAACCAACCCACAAAGACGCCCTTCTGCACAAGCCGTTCATGGGCAAAGCATTCCCCGTCGGGATAAGCACCACTGGCCGGAGTGAACCGGACGATGTCTTCGCCGGGCAGAATGTTGGTGGTGGTTTCAACCAGTTCGGTCTGCGCGGTTCCCATGCCGTCTGCTGCCACCAGACAATCATGACGCCCGCCATTGCCATTGATCGTGCGCACCCCAACCATACCATGGTTCATCGGCCAGGCTTTCAGCACCGAGACCAGATCACCGGGATTTTTGGCAAGGCAGGTGGTGATTGCCGGCATCATTTCATCAAAATAACGCGTCCAGACCCCGTCTCCTTGTGCTTTCAGCTCCTCGACCGAAACCACCGGGAAATCGCCGGGTGCAAGGGTAAGACTGGCGGCCTCGGTTGGCATGGCAGAAACGGCGCAATGGAAATCGCCGGACGGGGTTGTCCAGATGGCATCTGCCCCCTTGCCGCGCAATTCATACATCTCGTTGCCATAACCATATCCTGATCCGGTTGGCATTTGCGCCAGACTGATCGGTTCACGGCCCCGGAATTCAACAATGGCGCGCTTGGCATCCTGATCAAAGGTCACAGCAAAACGGCTTTTGTCATCACAGATGAACAGCTCCGGACCGGTGCGCGGATCCGGCGTGCTGTTAAGCTGACTTAGCATGGCATCAATCCGACTGAGCGCCACCTTGCTTTGCGACAGCGCCCCGCTGATTTCATGTTCGTCGGGCTGACTGACAAAGCCATTGACGGTTTTGCTCCCCGATGTGAACCGGCCCTTCGCAAAATCAAGTTTAAGGGTGTATTGCAACGGCTGATCATCGTTGGCACCACCGTAATTGACCCGCTTTGCCTCCTCGGCAAAGCGCAAAAGCTGCCCATTGCGGTAATAGAGCTTCACGTCACTGGTTCCGTATTCGCCAAGATCGCGATGCTCATCAACCAGAACCGGCTCGCCCTCTGGCGAGATATAGGCATTGTAGGTCACGGTGTGATCGGATGCGGAATACTGCCCGGGAATGACGCGCATGTCGGTCAGTTTGGCGTCAATCGCGGCAATATCAGCGTCAATCCCCGACGCATCGCCCTTGCTTTGCGGCCGCGCAATTTGGCGCACAAGGATGTCAACATCGCTTGGCGCATCGCGGGTCAGGACCGGATAGGCCTGATCATTGCGAAACAGAAGATCACCCTTTTCATTGACGATTTTCGCTTCGACCACATAGCTCATGCGCGGGTCGATATCTTCTGCGTCATAGGGCAGGATGAAAACCATCGGCGGGTTGGCGACCGGTTGACGCAAGGACGCGATTTCAACCGACGGCGCATCGGCGCGCGACACATCAAGCAATCGCACGACAAGAAACGTATTGTCTGGCGAAAGGGCGATACGTTCGCGATAACTGACCGATCCGGTGACACTGTTGCCGGGCGGTTGCAGGGCCGCACAGCCCGACAATATCCCGACCATGCCAAGGACAATCATTGCCCTCGCCCACATGGTTGTGGCGGTTACAGGTTTCATTTTAACCCCGGTTTGCTCGTTTTTTGGTGGCGCGTTTGCCGCGCAACATAATGGTGACGCCAAACATAGCGAAAACCAAGGCCAAAAATGGGCAAAACAGCTGCCTTGCCCGATTATGGGACACAAAGGTCGCTTTAGCCGGCAAATCGATGGCATGGCTGCCCGGCAACATCGGTCTGGATTGAAAGCAGCGCCCCTTCAAGGTCATTGCCATTGTCCTCCAACCCGACCGAGGCCGAGGTGATATAAAGCGTTTTAAGATCCGCGCCGCCAAACACACAGCTGCTCGGTTGGGTGACCGGCAGTTCGATCACACGGTCCACGCTGCCATCCGGGGCAAAGCGCATCAGACATCCCCCGCCCCAGCGCGCATTCCAGATATAGCCATCCGCATCCATCGCCGAGCCATCCATATTGCCGCGATCCTGCGGGCCAAAGAACGGCTTCGGGTTGGATGGCACCCCGGTTGCCATGTCAAAGTCATAGACATCAAGCGTATTGGTGATGGTGTCGCCAAAGAACATTTTCGTGCCGTCATCCGACCACAGCAAGGTATTGGAAATCCCGATATTTGCCCCGAACCGGACCACTTCACCGTCAGGCCCGACACGATTAAGCGTCCCGGTCGAAATGGTCACGGGCAGATCTTCGCCATTCGGACCGATATTGTTTTGCATGGTGCCATGCCAGAAGCGGCCCATCGGATCGACCCGGCTTTCGTTTGATCGGTTACCGGCATGGTCGCCATCGGGGGCGACAAACGGTGTGGTCTTGCCGCTTTCGGGATCAAGAAACGCCAACCCGTCGGCAAGGGCCACCAGAAGACCATCCTTTTCACGCGGCACGATGGCCGCAACCGGCTGATCAAACGTCCAACTGCGCGACCCGCCATCCTCTGGGCGCAGGGCATAGGCGGTCTTGCCGACAATATCGACCCAATACAGCACCCCGTCTTTGGCATCCCAATGCGGGCCTTCGCCCAGCGTACATCGAAGGTTCGGCAAAACGGTTTTGACGTTGGACATGGTTTCTCCCTGATGACGATGCGGTTGTTTTTCCGCTTTGTATTTGTGTGATTATTCAAATCCCGGCACAAAGCCGAACGCAATCACAATCCCTGATTATTATTGCTACCCAAAATGGCTTTACCTGAAAAGTCATTTTATATGATGATTGTGCAATCCGTGTTATTTTTTGGCGCTCTGCAATCGCAACTCGGTTGCATTTGAGCTGCGTAATTGATAAGCATTCTCAGACTTTACAGCGCGCTTATCTGCCGCCGATTGGCGATGGCGCAAGTGATCCATCCCCGGCGCATGAGTTCTTTCCATGTTCGATCTGACAGACGTCGCTTTCAAAAGCGATGGCAAAAAGCCAAAGACATTACTTGAGAGCATCACGGTCGGCTTTCCGACCGGAGCGTTCAGCGCGATTGTCGGCCATAACGGATCGGGCAAAAGCACGCTGATCAAGCTTCTGGCGCGTAAAAACAAACCGGCATCAGGTGCTATCGCCCTTGATGGGCAGGACCTTGCCAACCACGGCACGCGCGATTTTGCGCGCAAGGTGGCCTATTTGCCGCAAAACCCGGTTGTGCCGCCGCATCTAAGCGTGCGCGAACTGGTGGCGTTTGGCCGCTATCCGTGGCGCGGGGCCTTTGGCCGGTATCGCGACGAAGACCATGCCAAGATCGATCAGGCGATGGCACTGACCCATGTGACCGGCTTTTCCGATCGTCTGGTCGCAAGCCTGTCGGGCGGGGAACGCCAGCGCGTCTGGCTTGCCATGTTGCTCTCCCAGGATGCGCCGGTGCTATTGCTTGACGAGCCGACATCGGCCCTTGATGTCGGCCATCAGCGCGACATTTTGCAACTGATTGCCAGCCTTAAAGACCAGAACAATCTGACCGTGATTGCGGTTTTGCATGACATCGACATGGTGGGTCGCTTTGCCGATCACATTCTGGCATTGCGCAGCGGGCGAACCTGTTGGCAAGGCACCCCGCACGATTTCATGAATGGCGAAACACTGCGCGATATTTTTCAGACCGATATCGACGTCATCAAACTCAGCAATCCGGAGCGGTGTGTCAGCTATGTCGCCTAACATGCCAGTTCTTTCACAACGCCAACAGGGATCAGGAAAATCATGATGTTCAAGCCTTGGGTGGCTCGCAAAATTGCGGGCCTTGCAATTGCCGCCGGAACCGCTGCTGTCGTCGTTCCGTCCCTGACTGCCAGTGCCGGGGAAACCTATTCCCATGAAATGGGCGAAATCACACTTAAGACCCACCCGAAACGCTTTGTGGCCTCCAACTGGTCACTGACTGAAAGCCTTCTTGCGCTTGGCATTAATCCGGTCGCCATCCCCGAGACAGACGGATACCGTCTTTGGGTGGTAAAACCCGAACTGCCAGAAAAATTCATTGATCTCGGCAACCGTCGCGAACCCAACCTTGAAGCACTTGATGAAGCGAAACCGGACGCCATCCTGATCGGTAGCGAAATCTCGATGGCCTACGACAAGTTATCAGACTATGCGCCGACCCTGGTTTATTCGATCTATAATACCGGCAGTGACGAACCCGCGATTGACCGGGCCGAAGCGCTTTTGCGCAATGTTGCCAAACTGGCGGGCAAAGCCGATACCGCCGAAGACGTCATTGCATCGGTCAATGCCCGCATTGAAGCCGCAGCAGCGCGAATTCGCGATCATGTCGGCGATGATGCCAAATTCGCCGTCGTGCGCATTCTTGATGACTCTCATTTCCGCATTCATGGCAAGACGTCGCTGTTTGGCTCTGTCCTTGGCCGCATGGGCTTTGACAATGCCTGGGACGGGGAGGTCAATGGCTGGGCATTTCGCAATGGCGATGTGTCGGATCTGGCCAAAATGGGCGATGTACAGTTTGCCTATGTCGAGCCGGTCGCTCCGACCACCCGCGAAAGCCTGTTTAACTCCGCGATCTGGAAAGCCATGCCGTTTGCCCGTAACGGTAATGTCCATGCCATCCCGTCCAGCTGGACCTTTGGCGGGGTTTTGTCGGCTGCACGCTTTGCCGAACTGCTGGCCGATGCCGTCACCGGCACTGACACCTCCGCAAGTGGTTCGTAAGGGATACGTGGCATGAAGATCCTTCGCGCGCTTGTCGGCCCGGTTTTGCTGTGCGCTGCCGTTATGATCACGGCGATGTCGCCCGCCATGGCCGATCCGATCGAGATCGAGCATGAACGCGGCATCCTGCGCCTTGATGCCCCGGCCAAGCGGGTTGCGACCATCAACTGGTCCTTTACCGAAAGCGTGATTGCCCTTGGCCTTGATCCGGTGGCGATTGCCGACCCGCAGGATTATATCGACTGGGTTGCCAAGCCTGACTTGCCAGAAAGCTTTGTTGATCTTGGCCAGCGCGCATCACCCAACCTCGAAGCCCTTCGGGCGTCAAAGCCCGACCTGATCATCAGCGTTCCCGATATCGGCATGGCGTATGAAAAACTGGCCGAAATCGCGCCGGTTCTGGAACTGCGTTTGTTTGATGGCAAAAATCCAGCCTTTGAAACCGCCCGCGACGTTTTTGGCAAAATCGCCAAGGCCACCGGGAGCGAGGCAGAGGCCAAAGCGTATCTCGCGGATGTCGATCAGAAGATGATCGATTATGGCAAGCGCATCAAAACCGCCATCGGCCCGGATCAGAAGATCAACGTTGTCTTCTTCTTTGATGAAAGCAATGTCGGGATTTTTGCCGATATCTCGCTGCCAGGTTCGGTGATGACGGCGATGGATGTGCCGATTGCCTATGACGGCGAGGTCAACAAATGGGGCTTTGGCCGGGGTGGGCTCGAAATTCTGGCCCCCTATGCCAAGGAAACGCTGGTCTATACCAATCCGGTGCCCGATGTGGTGCTCAACAAGCTTCTGAATTCCCCGATGTGGAAGGTGATGGATTTCACCCGCAACAACCGGGTGTATGAATTGCCTGCCGTCTGGGCCTATGGCGGGGTGCCCTCCGCCCTTCGCTTTGCCCGGCTTCTGACCGAGACGATTGAAAGCGGCCCGCAACAATGAGCAATGCGGCAGCACACCGTTCGCGCATCTCGGACACCACCTCTATTCCGGCCATCCTGACCGGTGTCTTGGGCATCCTGACCCTTGCCGTTCTGGTGATTGATTTCTGGCCCTATCTTGCCAATGGCAGCATCTCGCAGGCGGTGTTCAGCCCGGATGAAACCGACTTTGATCAGATCCTGTTTCATTTCAGCACCCTGCCCCGCCTTGCGATGGCGTTTCTGTGTGGGGCTGGGCTGGCACTTGCCGGAGCGGCGACCCAGACGGTGTTGCGCAATCCGCTGGCATCGCCAACCACCCTTGGCGTTGGCGCCGGTGTTGAATTTGCCCTGACCCTGTTTGTCCTGCTGGCCCCGGCATCGCTCGCCATGTTTCAGGAGGCCTTTGCCCTTGCCGGGGGTTTGATTGCGCTCGGTGCGGTTTATCTGATTGCGGCCAATCGCGGCAATGCGACGCTGTGGCTTATTCTCGCCGGGATGATCGTCAATCTGCTGTTGCAGTCAGGGTCGCAGATCATCTTGCTGTTTAACGAGCAATATCTGCAATCGATTTTCATGTGGGGGGCCGGTGATCTGGCCCAGAATGGCTGGGACGATACGCAATTTGTCTGGCCACGTGTGCTGATTGGCATGATTGCCATTCTGGCCCTGTCACGCCCGCTTGATCTTTTGGCGCTTGGCGATGACACAGCGGGCTCATTGGGGGCAAAGGTCACTGTCCTGCGCCTGCTGATCCTTGGGCTTGCGGTATTTATCACCGCATGCGTAATTTCAGCGGCTGGCATGATCGGATTTGTCGGGCTTGCCATCCCCGCCGCCCTTCGCATTGCCGGACTTTCGCGATCGCGTGATTTGATGATCTATTCGGTTTTCACCGGCGGCTTTGCGCTTCTGCTCGTCGATTTTCTGGTCCGCCAGCTGAATGCCTTTGGCGGCGATCCGCTGCCGACCGGGGCGGCAACGGCCCTGTTCGGTGCGCCGTTTATCATCTTCATGCTGCGCAAGGCGCGCATCATGCCGGGCAACCAGAATGATGATCAGCACAGCGATCAACAGATCGTCTCGAAAACAACGCTTTCGATTGCGCTTGCCATCAGCCTTGTGGTCGGTGTTGTGTTTTCCCTGTTCGTCTCGCTTGATGGCAGCGGATTTGTCGTTCTGGGCTGGCAGGACAGCAGTCTAGATATCCTGATCGGGCGATCTGAGCGCACCTTTGCCGCGATGATTTGCGGCGCGGCACTGGCGGTGTCGGGTACGCTTATTCAGCGCGTCGGGCGCAACCCGCTGGCCAGCCCTGAAATCACCGGGGTGAGTTCGGCCACCGCCCTTGCCATGATCCTTGCCCTGTCTGTTTTCGGGTTTGGGCAGCGCGCGGAACTGATGGTGATCGGGGCTGCTGGCGGGATTGCATCGCTTTTAGTGTTACTTGCCCTTTGTCGCAAATTCACCCATGCACCGCATTACATGTTGCTCAACGGCCTTGCCATGACCGCCATTCTGGGCGCGATGGTCCGCATTGTCCTGACCCGAAGCGGCACACAGACATCGATGCTGATGTCATGGCTGGCTGGCACGACCTACTTCACCAATATGAACGAGGTGATGATTGTCGCCGGTGTTACGGGCATTCTTCTGGTCGTGGCAATCGCGCTGCGTCGCCCGCTTGAACTGGCATCGCTTGGCACGGATCAATCAATCTCGCTCGGTCTTGGCATTTCCGGCTTCCAGTTCGCCATGATGCTGCTGGCCGCCATTCTGGCCGCCAGTGCAACACTTCTGGTCGGACCGCTGAGCTTCGTTGGGTTGATGGCACCGCACCTCGCGCGCGTCGCAGGCTATCGCCTTGCCGGCGGGCATTTGCTGGGCGCGGTTCTGATCGGGGTCAATGTCATGATGGTTGCCGAATGGCTGGCGCGGAACATGATCTATCCTGCCCAACTCCCCACCGGCCTGATCGCCGCCCTGATCGGCACCGGTTATTTCCTGATTTTGGCGGCCCGCAAACGTTAGCCCGGGGAAATCCCCTTAATCGCTTGAAACAGATGCCCAGTTGCGCGCCAGCTCAAAGGCGTGATCAAGGTTGTCGGTGTGTTTGACGGCAAAGGGCAACATGCGGGCAAAGTTGCTGTCCTCGGCATCCTCGTGCGTGTCTTCATGGTCATGATCATCACCGCCGTGATGATGGCCTTCGTCGACGCGGATCAGACCCTTGGCAAACACATCCAGCCGATCACGGTGGCGCTTGAACCAAGCGGCGGCCTGTTTGCGGATTTCGTGGTCCTGATTGATAAAACCCGCCACGCGAAAGATCAGAATGGCTGGTTCGCGGCGTTCGGCCAGGGCATCAAGGGCCGCGATATAGGCCTTTCCGTCTGCATCACTTTGCTGATCAATCATTTCAAACAAAACGATATCGCTTTCGGGTGTTGAGGATCGGAACATCTCGCCTTCTCCTTGCGCGATTGGCCCGGCGGAGGTCCGCCGGGCCATGGATCTTATGAATGTCTCAGGCCGTACTTGGCCAGGTCGCGATCAGAACTCGCGGCGATAGCCAAGCGTGATCGTGCGGCCATGACCGGCAACCGAATAGCCACGCAGTGCGGTCGCCGCCGGGTTTTCGTAGCTGGTATCAAGAATGTTCTCGATCCCGAAACGCGCCGTTCCGCCCAGCAACGGGTAGTTCCCCGACAGATTGAAGACCAGGCTCGGCTTGATCTTTTCATCCGCAATCCGGTAACGGCCCGCCGTATAGGTGCCGTCAAAACGCATGTTCAGATCATCCCAGACATAGCTATCAACGTAACCGGTAAAGCGGAACGGCGACGGAATGCGGTTATTGGGCAGCCAGCTGTCAAGATCACCGTCCTCGTTGGTGTCATAACGGCCTTCGACATAGGATGCCAACGCCCCGATATAGGTGTCTTCCGAGATGTCATACTCGCCCGTCAGCTCCGCCCCGATAATGCGTTCCTTTTCCTGGCTGAGCGTGTTGGTAGAGCTGTCATAGTTATCGCCGCGGTCATTGGTGCTCATGTAAACCGCAGCCGTGGAGCGGAAATCATCCCCGTCATAGCGGCCTGCCAGCTCATAGGTTTTGACCTTGGACGCCTCGACATCAATGTCATTGAAGTTAAGCGGAATGGATGTCCCCGTCAGACCAGCACGACGGGTATAAGCCCCGACGTCAGGCACAGAAAAACCTTCGCTATAGCTAAATGACGTATCAATACGATCCGTCCAGTGCACCACGGCAGATGCATTGTAGGTCACCGCATCATAGGTCGTTTCACCACCCGTGAAGGCCGCAGCGGCCAGGATCTGCTGCGCAACACCGCCGTTGTAGCGCATATAGCTCGGGCGGGTGAAATCCTTGACCGTCAGGTCATATTCCTCGTAACGCACACCACCGGACAGATCGACATATTCGGTGACCGGTGCAGAAAGCTGGGCAAAGACCGCCTTGCCATCCTGTTCCATCGGCGCACCGATATCCCGGTCGCTGACCGTGCGGTATTTGACATCATCAAAGGTCAGATCCCCACCCCAAGTCAGGGTAAGGCCTTCATAGGCGGCGTCAAGGTTGGTATCGGTCGAGAGCTTCACACCGTATTTGACGGTATCAATAACCGATTGACCGAGCGGGTCTTCAATCGCGCCATTGCTGGCAAGCGAGACAAGACCAGGGTTATGATCGGCATGGTATTCTGCCCGTGCAGCCTGTTTATAGCTGTCATTGTAAAACAGCTTCAGATCGCCAACACCGATCTTGCCGAAATCAAACTCGTACCCGGCAGTGAAATACTGGCTTTCATCCTCAAGCGGTTGCGCCAGATAAGGCGTGTCATATTTGACCGACACCGGATCGGTTTCGAGGTCCGGATAATATTCGATATCCTGACGATAGCGCACGACTTCGGAAGACAGGAACATGCGATGGCCTTCTGCGAGCGTCACACCCGCCTTGCCAAAGACATTGAGGTCTTCGGCGTTGTCAAAGCCGCCCTGGCCGAGCATCGCGTCTGACGGCACTTGATTGCCATAGCCGTCATAGGCATTGCCGGTTTTTGAACCGGTAACACTGGCAGCGAGATCCACCGCGCCGATGCCACCACTGCCCGACAGGGTCAGGGACGGCGAGAAGCTTTCGCCGATGTCATCGGTGTAGCTTTTGACATGGCCATCGACGACAAACACGTTTTTGCCGACCTCGCCGGTCTTGGTGATGATGTTAATCGTTGCCCCGGTTGCGCCATCGCCGTTCAACGCGTTCGAGCCCGGGATGACTTCGATGCTTTCAACCTGCTGGATGTCGATCATCGAAAGAATACGGCTGCTATTGCGCAGCGGGGTGTTCCGCGCCACCCCGTCAACCAGCACCTGCACATCCCGACCACGGAAGGTTTCCGTGCTGGCGATCAGGCTTTGGTCATCAAACATGAAACCCGGCACATTGTTGCGAATGACATTGGTGATGTCGCTGCTTTTGGCTGACTGGGCTTCGATCTGATCCGAACCGATCACCACGACCGACGGCGACATGGTGGCAATCGAACGGCGCGAACGGGTTGCGGTCACCATGACTTCGGGCAAGATCAAGTTGCCCTGTGCGCCGCTGGTGGTCGCCGATACCGGGCGGATAATCACACTATCATCCGAGACGAACTCAAACCCGTAGCCCGACCCCGACAGAAGGCTTTGCAAAGCATCGCGCGCCGACATGTCCGCAGACAGATTGCCACTTTCCATCCCGGAAAGATCGCCCTGCACGACAAGCTGCAAACCAAACTGATCGGCCACCTGATCAAGGGCGGCACGCAGATCACCGGCCGCGACCGTAACCGTCTGTGCGGTGTCGGCTGAGTTTTGTGCCAAAGCCTGCGGGACCGATGCGATCATCAGTGTGGCAACAAGTGCCGTGCTGCCCAAAAGACGGGACATTCCAAAGTTCCCGGTTTCCCCAAGTTTCACGATATTCACGTTATAACCCCTTCGCATGAAGATAATAATGCAAATCACTATTACCTTCATGACGAACACCCCCGCGAAATGAGGAGGTGAAATTTTCTATTTTTTTGAAATTATTCTGAAACCGCCCGGAACAGTGCGGTCTGTCAGGCCGTAGGCCGCCAGAATAGCCCCATAGGCCCCGTCCGGTTTGGTCAGATCGAAACTGCCCGAAACGGTGATGTCGCCCATGCGCGGATCGCGCACGAAGCTTTGATCATCCATCAATGGCGACAGACGGGCGAACAATTCATCAATCGGCATGTCATTGACCACCCAGCGGCCCTTGCGCCATGCCGCGACACGATCAAGTGCCACCGTGCCATAATGCATATCACCATCCCCGTCCTGCCAGGATGCCCGCCCGGCGACCAGGCGTGCCAAACGAACGGTGCGGTTTTCGAGATCCACCGTGCCTTCGGATACCTCAACCCGGAAATGCCCACCCCATTTCGAGGCGCTGAATGCTGTCCCCACCGCTGTGGCTGTCAGTTTATTAAGATGAATGCGAAGCGGCCGTGCGCTGTCCTTGGCGACTTCAATAAATACGCCGCCTTCAAGGACGGTCAGATCGCGGTACTGATCGCTATAGGCCATGGCAACGCGCGTGCCCGGCTCCATCCAGATACGCGATCCATCAGACAGTTCATGCACTTCGCTGACAACGCCGGGATTGCTGGCGGCAATCAGATCCGCATCGGGTTGAAACGCCGAGTAGCCCCAAAGCCCTACCAGCAACAAAATGGTGAAGATTGCCAGCATCGGACGCGCGCGCCGTTTGGCTGACCGCATGCCCGGCAGGCGGCCATTGCCACCTTCAAGCGCGCCCAGCCGTTCGAGATCACGACGCACGGCTTCGCTATCAAAGCCAAGATGGTCTTCCTGCTTTGGCGCTTGTGATTCTTTGCCAATATCCTCAAGACCGGAAAGATCAGCGGCGGCGATTTCCATGCTTTGCCATATCTGACGTGCGCGGACGAGGCGTTCGGGATTTTGCGGGTCTGCTGCCTGCCAGCGTTCAAAGGCGATTTCTTCAGCCGCCGTCAGCTGCACATCATCAAGGCGCACAGCCCAGTAATCGGCAATGTCATCATTGCTTTGGCAGTCGTCAGGATAGCGGAATTCGGTCATGGCAGTGTCGTAACCCGGCTTCTGGCTGATGATGTTGTTGTATATGTGACGAACAAGCCGCGCAAAAGAGGATGTTTAATTTTCATGGCGTGCCAACACCTGTTTGCAATGTCCAAGCGCCTGACGCAAATGCTTTTCGACCATATTGCGACTGATGCCAAGATGGTCCGCCGCCTCCACCGTACTGAGGTGATCACGCTTGCACAGCAAGAACACTTCGCGGCAGCGCGGCGGCAGGTCGTCAATCGCGCGTCGAATGATATCAAGGCGCTGGCGATCCGAGCTGATCTGTTCCGGGGTCGCAGACTGGCTTGTCGCCCCGTTCATGTCACTGATTTCTGCCGGATCGGTGAATTCAACCGGGTTGCGGTTGTTCCGGCGCAAGGCATCAATTGCCAGGTTGGTGGCCATGCGCATCAGAAAAGCTGGCGGGTTGGCGATATCGTCCGGGTCGATATTCCGGTGGCGCAGTTGGACATAAAGGTCCTGCAACACGTCATGGCTTTCGTCGCGCGCGGGCAGATATTTCTGCACCTGCCGCAGCAAACGATCACGATATTGCTGATAAAGACTATCCCAGGAACGGTCGCAGACCGCCATAGCTGCACATCCAGAATTCGATAATGATAACTGTTATCATTTTCATTAGTGCTTATAAGCAATCCCGACCATGCGTCAATTCAAAAAGCAGATGGCCTTTTGGGAGGCGATAACGAGCCCCCTTTCCCCTAAATTAGAATTTCCTAGACAAGATCGCACTTTAATAATAATTATAAATACAGGATTCAATCCTGAATTGCGCATTTTACAAGTAGTAAATCGTCGCCAATTTCCAAGTAGGACAACAAAATGGCACTAAACATCATATCAAACTATGCAGCCAATGTTGCACATCGCAACCTGTCTGCTTCTGACGCGATGGCGACGCGGTCGCTATCAAAGCTGTCCTCCGGTACGCGCGTTGTTTCTGCGCGCGATGATGCTGCGTCCATGGCGATCGGCGCACGACTTAATGCGACGACCCAGGCGCTTAAAACTGCATCTGTTAACGTTGGTCAAGCCAACTCGATGCTGCAGATCGCCGATGGTGGCATGGCCACTATTGATGACGTCCTTGTCCGGATGAAAACGCTGGCGGTGCAGGCATCATCGGGCAACCTTTCTGATACCGAACGCGGCTTCCTCAATGACGAATTCACCGAGCTGCGTGACGAAATCGACCGGATCGCGTCCTCGACCAACTTTAATGGCATTCAGTTGCTTGGCGATGGTGGTGACGTATCGATTAACCTCACACCTGGTACTGCCAATGCCGCGCTCACGCCCGCTTTCGGCTTTGACGGGTTCGCGATCACGGACAACAATTACTGGGCACAAGACGCAGCTGAAGATGGTGTCGACGATAACGGGATTGAGATAAGAATTAACGAAGGTTCCGGCGAGCAGGTCATCATGACTGTGCTTACGGCAATTGACGGCTCTATCGAGCGGACCCAATCAATTGATATCACTGATTTGGCAGCAACCGGCGGAACGCGCGCGATCGCTGCCGGTGAAAATGCGGTTTTGAACTTCGACGAGTTGGGCCTTTCAATTACGGTAAACACCAACTTCTCGGATTCTGTTGATTACGTCAGAGCCGGTACCGGCGGCTCCAACGATTTCGGTTTCAATTCAACCAATACCGATTTCATGGGAACTGGCGTCGATACATCCGCGGGCCAGTTCTTCTTCATGGAAGAGGATAAGGGGCAGAAGCTTGCCAACACAATTGACTTCCAGGTTGGCGGCGGCAACACCGCGAATGATCGTCTTTCAATTGACCTGAGCGCGGTTGACTCTTCGGTTTTGGGGGCGTCCGGGCTCGGTCAGGAAACGCTGGAAGACCTTGGCACAAATGCTATTAACACTGCTGCTGGTGCCCAGAACGCGGTCGAAGTTGTGACACGTGCGATTGATGATTTGCAACGCGCCCGTGCTGCAATCGGCACATCCCAGAACCGTCTGGACTTTGCCGCACAGAACCTTGCATCGACGCAGGAAAATACTGAATCAGCGCGTTCCACCCTGCTTGATCTGGATGTTGCAGCCGAAATGACGGCCTTTACCTCCAAACAGATTTTGGTTCAGTCCGGCGTCGCCATGCTGGCCCAAGCCAACCAGATGCCGCAAAACCTTTTAAGGTTGCTGCAATAACGGCATAAGTTCCGGCAAACTTTATGGACGTGCCTACCTGTTGCAAAAAGGGCCCGAACGAGATTCGTTCGGGCCCTTTTTGCGGTTTTGAGATCGAAGGTCGCTGTTAAATCAGTCTTCGAAATGCCCCTTGGCGGCAAAGCCACCGCCCTGATAGATCACAGCCGGATCTTTGCGGTCTTCGGGCGGGAAGGCCGCCTCGATCTCGGCACGGTATTGCTCGGAACTGTCTTGCGGTTTCCAGCCGAGGAAGTCCGCATGGGCGTTGTTCCACCATTTCGATTTGTTGTCCGACACACCATACATCACGAGATGGCCCGTCATGGGGGCGGCAAAGATCGCCTTCATCAGCGAGATGAAATCACGCGGGCTCATCCAGGTCGAAAGCATGCGGCGATCACGCGGCTTTTCAAAGCACGACCCGATGCGCAAGGACACGGTTTCAACATCGAACTTATCATAATAATAGCTCGCCACCGCTTCGCCATAACATTTGGTCACGCCATACAGGCTATCGGGGCGCAGTTCGGATTTGTCATCAAGCTTTTCGGTGCGTTTGTGGAAACCAATCGCATGGTTGGAGCTGGCAAACATGATGCGCTTAACGCCATTCTGACGCGCACCTTCATACAGGTTATAGGTCCCGGCTAGGTTGGCCTGAAGCAGGTCATCAAAGGCCGCCTCGATCGAAATCCCGCCCAGATGAATGATGCCATCAACATCCTTGGTCAGTTCGATTACGGCTGCACGATCGGACAGATCGCATTGCACGACTTCCTCGTTCGGACCGGCCGGGTCGATCGGCGAAATATCGGACAGGCGAATGACATCGGCATAGCCCTTAAGCCCTTCACGGCAAATCTTGCCAAGGTTTCCACCGGCACCGGTAATCAGCAAACGTTTCATAACCATCCTCTTTGATATCAAATCTTCCGGCGACCACTTACCCGCCGAACACAAGATTCGGAAGCGTCATGGAGATCGCAGGAATATAGGTTGTCAGCAAAAGCGCACTCAGGATCGCCAGATAAAATGGCCAGATCGACTGCACGGCTTTTTCGATTTTGACCCCGCCAATCGCGCAGCCGACAAACAGGCACGAGCCCACCGGCGGTGTACACAGGCCAAGGCCCAAATTCATCATCAGCACCATGCCGAACTGGATCGGATCCATGCCAAACTGCATGGCAAGCGGCAGGAAGATCGGCGTACAGATCAGGATGAGGGCCGCCATATCCATAATCATGCCAGCAATCAGCAGCATCACATTGATCATGAGAAGAACCATGATCGGATTGTCGGTGATACCCGTGATCGCCTCTGCCAGGGCATCTGGCACCTGATAAAACGCCAGCATGTAGCCATACGCCGACGCACAGCCGACCAGAAGCATCACAAGGGCGGTTGTCTTGGCCGATTGTTTGACCGCGGCAACAAAGCCCGTCCAACTGAGCTCACGATAGACAAAGCCGGTAATAATCAGCGCATAGGCAACCCCTATGGCGCCAGATTCCGTGACGGTAAACACGCCACTCAAGACACCGCCGACAATAATCACGGCCGTAAAGAAGCCCGGAATGGCGCGAACTGCGGTGCGCCAGACCACCGACCAACCGGGGAACGGTTCCGCCGGATAGCCGTGCCGGATCGCCACCAACCAGGTGGCAAGGCCCAACAACACACACATGATGAGCCCCGGCACCACACCGGCCATGAACAGCTTGGAGATTGAAATGCCCCCGCCAGCCGCCACGGCATACAGGATCATGTTGTGGCTGGGCGGGATCATGATGCCGGCAATCGATGAGGTCACCGTGACGTTGACGGCATAATCCGCGCGGTAGCCTTCCTTTTTCATCACCGGGATCAGGATCGAGCCAAGGGCAGAAGTATCGGCCACGGCTGATCCGGAAATGCCCCCAAACAGCATTGATGAAAACACGTTCACAATGCCAAGGCCGCCGCGACGACTACCGACAAGGGCGGTTGCGAACTGCACCAGCCGCGAGGCAATCCCGCCATGAAGCATCAATTCGCCGGCAAAGATGAAGAACGGAATGGCCAAAAGCGAGAAGGCACTGACACCCGATCCGATGCGCTGAAAGGCAATCAGGGTGGGCAGTCCTTCGAAGAAAAACGCACCAAGGGCAGCAACACCAAGTGCGATAGCAACGGGCATACCAATCAGAATACCGATGGCAAACACGCCAAGAAGAATGGTCATGCCCATTTATTCAGCATCCTTGTTAAGCAAGTCATCGTGATAAAGTCCGGCGCGTGCAATCGTTTGCCATCCGGCAATGATCTTGAGGATATGCACCACACTGTAAAACATGATCCCGGCACCGCAGACCGCCATCGGCACGGATCGCCAGCCATCGGAAATATGAATGATCGACATGGTTTTGGCCCAGTTAAAGGCCACCAGATCCATTCCGCCCATCAGCATCCAGTAGCCAAACCACGCCATGGCGCCATAACTGATCACAGCCACGATTGCCGCGATTTTAGGCGGCAAGGCGTCACGGAAAAACGAAACGGAAAGATGGCTGTTGTCGCGCATGCCGGCTGCGGCCACCGGGAAGGTGATCAGGACAATCAGGATAAGTGACACCTGTTCCACCCAGGTTGGCGTTTCATTAAGGACATATCGTCCAAACACCAGCCAGGCAAAGCTGGGGATAAGGCTCACAAGCGCCAAACCACCAATCAGGTTCAGCACACCTGCGATGCCCCCCCCGAGACGGTCGATCAAAGTGATAAGACGAGAAAGCATCTACGCGCCGCCAGAAAAAGATAAACCGGAAATAGAATAAACACAGTCAAAAAGAAGGGCGACGAGTTTCTCGTCGCCCTTCAAGATTTTCAGGTCTTATTTCTGCGCGTCCTGCATCGCCTTTACCAGACCTGCCAGATCCGGGTTGGCTTTCAGGAAGTTGTCATAGACCGGCTGCATGGCATCCTGGAACGCCTGCTTGTCAGCGATTTCGTTAATTTCGATACCCGCTGCAATGACTTTTTCCTTGGACTGCTCGGCACGGGCGGCCCAGGCCGCACGCTGTAGCGTTACTGACGCATCAGCAGCTTCGTGAACGATCTTTTTCTCTTCGTCCGAAAGGCCGTCATAAAGCGCTTTGTTCATGCACAGGCATTCCGGCAGGATCAGGTGCTGGGTGACCGAGTAGTATTTGGCCGCCTCAAAATGGCCGGAGCTGTCATAGGACGGATAGTTGTTTTCCGCACCATCGATCACACCGGTTTTCAGCGACTGATAGACCGAGCTATAAGCCATCGGCGTTGCGTTACCGCCAAGCGAATCAACCATCTGCACATAAAGATCGTTGCTCATCACGCGGAATTTCAGACCTTCAAGGTCGGCCGGTGTGTTGATCGGGTGCTGGGAGTTATAGAAGGAACGCGCGCCCGAATCATACCAGCCAAGCGGCTGCAGGCCGGCGTTGATCAGGCCATCGGCGATCTGCTGACCGGCCGGGCCGTCCATGACGTCATGCATGGCATCGACGCTTTTGAAGATGAAGGGCAGCGAAACAACGTTGGCTTCGGGCGCCACTTCACCGAGCGGGCCGAGGTTGAAAACAGCCCAGTCCAGACCACCAAGGCGAACCTGCTGAATGGCATCAGGCTGGTTGCCCAGAACACCGCCGTGATAGACCTTGGCTTCAAGGTCGCCACCGGATTTTTCATTAATCTGCTTGGCGAATTCTTCCATGCCGGTCGAAACCGGGTATTCCGGCGGATGGATGTTCCAGCCGCGCCATTCTTTGGCCTGCGCACCGGATGCCAGCGCAACCGAAACGGCTGCAGCCGCAATCGTCAGTGTGGTGGTCTTCATAAACTTGTTCATTTGGGTTCCTCCCAGACAATTTGATGTCTACTGCGTTAAAGCCTTGTTCGCCCTTTTGGGTCTTGTTCTTGTCATATAATCTTACAAATCGCTACTTGTAAACACAACTGTAAGAAACATTAACAACTACTCGAATAGTCCATTCAAAATCCTGTGTCCCAATTGTCAGCTGGGTTCACAAGTTACCCCCGGCAGAACCACCTGCCGGGGTATCAGCAGGTCATATGCTGGCATCGCCAACATGGTTTATGCGGCGCGCAATGCGCCCTCGCCATAAGCCTTGCGGATCACATCGGCCAGCATGTCATGTTCCCCGTCCGTCAAATCGGTCAGCGGGCTGCGTACCGGGCCGGTATCACGTCCGATCACGCGCATGCCAGCCTTGACGATGGAAACGGCGTAGCCCTTGCCGCGATTACGAATATCAAGATACGGATAGAAGAATTCCTTGAGCACGCGTTCCATGGCCGCGTCATCATCGCGGGTCAGCGCATCATAAAAATCAAGCGCCTGCTGCGGCAGGAAGTTGAAAATCGCCGAGGAATAGGTCGTAACGCCAACCGCCTTGTACGCCTTGGCAAAAACCTCAGCCGTCGGCATGCCACCGATATAGGACAGGCGATCACCAATAACGGTGCAAACCTTGGTCACCATTTCGATATTGCCATGGCCATCCTTGAACCCGACCAGGTTCGGGCAAACCTCACACAGCTTGGCGAGTGTTTCGGCCGTAATGATGGAATTGTCGCGGTTATAGACAATCACGCCGATATCAACCGCATCACACACTGCCTTCACCCGGGCAAACAGGCCTTCCTGCTCCGCCCCGATCAGATATTGCGGCAACAGCAACAGACCATCCGCACCAGCTTCTTCGCAGGCCTTGGCCAGATCCACGGCCATGGCCGTACCATAGCCACAGCCAGCGATGATCGGGGTATCGCCCGCGACTTCCTTGGCCGCGCGGACGGTCTCGACGACCTCGCCCGGGGTCAGGGAAAAGAACTCGCCCGTCCCACCCGCAGCAAACAGCGCGGTTGCCGGGAATTGCGACAGCCAGCTGACATGTGCGCGATAGGTTGCAAGATCAAGCGCCCCGTTGGCATCAAAAGGCGTCACCGGAAAAGAAAGCAACCCGGCGCCAATCGCCTTTTTCATCTCTAGATAGTGCATCAAGGGTCCCTAATGTCTGAATGCGTCAAAATAACTATGACGATTCTATAAATTCATCATATTACTTTGTCAAACATAATACTCAGACTTTTCAACAGCCCCTTGAAACCCGGAAAAACTAAGGTTTGAGCCATATTCTTCTGATCTGCGACTTTGGTCTAAAGCGCGATATTCGGGGTGTATTTTTCGAATCGGGTCGATTGGTATGATGACTTTGCCATCAAAGCCCGCTAGGCTCTGGCGATCCAATTCTATCGCCACAAGCAAGAAGCCCGAACATGACCGATATCACTGCCGCCAGTCGCATCCTTGCCGATGCTTTTACCAACCACACCCTGATTGATCCCCTGCCCAAAGACATTGCCCCCACGAGTTTTGACGAAGCCTATGCCATTCAGGATGCCACCCTGGAAAAGGTCGGCATTGCCCAGGCTGGCTGGAAGCTTGCGGTTGCCACCCGCGCGGCACAGGAAAAGATCGGCGCAGATGGCCCGCTTGTCGGGCCGTTGCTGGCGGGGCGCATCCTGGGTGATGGTGCGGCGATCACCACCGATGACATCAACTTCCCCAATATCGAGGCGGAAATTGCCGTTGTCATGGACAGCACCCCTGCCCCGGATGCGACATCAAGTGACATCCTTGAGCACATCAAAAGCATGCATCTCGCGATCGAGATTGCCAGCCGCCGCTATCATGAAAAACAGGACCCGATCCAGACACTGGCGGACCTTAATTCGACCAGTCACTTTGTCCTGGGCCCGGAGATTGAAGGTTGGCGCGATCTTGGCTTTATCGGCGGCAAAGTCACCACCAAAAGCGACGGTGACGTGCTTGCCAGCAATGATGATCCCGATGCCTGGCCGGAAATCTTTGGTGGGTTGGAATATCTGGTCGGCTTCCTTGCCAAGCGGGGCAAAAGCCTGAAGGCAGGGGACGTGATCACGACGGGCGCCTGTGCGACGCCGACCATCACCCCACATGGCAAGATCGAGGCGGTGTTTGAGGGGCTTGGCACCGTGACAGCCGAAATCAAAAAGGTTTGATCTCACCCGTCCATGCCCAAATACCTCAACAAAAAAGCCATGCGACAGTCCGTCGCATGGCTTTTGTTTTACCGTATGGCTGGCTTAGCCGTTTTCGCGGAATTTCGCGACCGGCACACCCGGCACTTCGACCCGCAGCTTGACCAGCTTGCCGGCATCGGGGAATTCCGCACGCTTTTCCGGACTGTAATTTTCCTGATGGCTGGTGACATAAAGCGTCTTCATGTCCGCCCCGCCAAAGCACGGCATGGTCGGATTGGGCATCGGCATCGGAATGGATTTCAACAGCGTGCCATCCGGGGCAAAGCGATTGAGGTTGCCCGCCGACACCCCGGCCGACCAATAGCAGCCTTCAAGATCGACCGCACCACCATCCGGACGACCCAATGTATCATCCAGATCAAGATAGCGCGTGCAGTTGGAAATCCTGCCCGTCGCAACATCGAAATCCCAACGATTGACCCACGGCCCGCGTGAGTCGGAATGATACATTTTTGATCCGTCGGAGGACCAGGCAATGCCGTTGGAAATCTTGAAGCCGGTTGCCTTTTCTTCGACCTTGCCATCTGCCGTAATGCGATAGAGTGAGGCAATCGGCATCTTTTCCGGATTATCATCCATGGTTCCGACCCAAAACGCCCCGTCCGGGCCGATCTTACCATCATTGGTGCGGCTGTTGATCCCGTCTTCGATCCGGCACAGCGGCGTGCGTTCATCGTTTTCGGGATCAAGAAAAACGATATCCTTGCGCAGCGCCACAATGATGCGCCCCTGATCGGTCAGACCAAAACAGCCAAGCTCGCTGTCGAAGTCCCATGTCTTGCGCGCACCAGTTTCGATATCAAGCGCATGCAGCTTGCCATTTAGGATATCGGTCCAGTAAAGCCGGTTGCGGTCTGCGTCCCAGTTGGGGCATTCCGCCAATGTGAAGGTTTCATCAGACAGCACTTCCGGCTGATACATCACACCACCCGTCATCATATACACTCCCGAATTCATATGATTAATTATTGTTGTGTTCAGGTGTGCCGTAACCGGCCCCTGCTTGTCAACAGGGCTTTGCCATCAGGATGGGGGATGGACGTTATTTGTCGCGGGCGTGATCGGTAACGCGCTGGCGCGCCTGATGGAGGTGATAGCGCATCAGAAGTTCGGCACTATCGCCATCATGGCCCAGGATCGCATCATAAATCTGGCGATGCTCGGAAAGGACCTTTTGGGCGCGCTCGGCCGATCCGCCGCGCGTGATGTTCAGCGCCACGCGCATGGATTTTGCCATCACTTCATGAAGGGAATTAAGGATGGTGACGAAAATCTCGTTCCCGCTGGCACGCGCAATCGCCATATGAAACGCCAGATCGGCCTTGTCGGCGATGTCGCCTGCCGCCACCCCGTCTTCAAGCATTTTAAGCGCGTTTTCAATTTCACGATGATGTCGGGAACTGGCGCGCTGGGCCGCCATGCGGGCGGTCGTGCCTTCAATCGCAGAGCGGGCTTCAAAGCAGCGCAAAAGCCCGGCGACGTCGCTGACGCCGCCAAACTCGATCAGGCCTTGGGGCGGGCGCTTTTTGACAAATGACCCAACCCCCTGACGGGCATAGACCAGGCCATCAGATTGCAGCTTGCGCAATGCTTCGCGCACGACCGGGCGCGACACACCAAAGGACGCGCAAATCTCATTTTCCGAGGGCAGCTTTGATCCTTCGGCGAGATCGCCAGAGACAATCTGCTCAAGGATCTGGCCATAAAGCTGATCGGCGAGTTTTTCGCGTTTCTGGACTCTTAGCAGCAGCTCGGACATCCGTCCCCCGGACTTGTTATCTTGTAAAACTTACTTGTAAGTTTTATCGACAAAATCCGGGTCGGTAAAGCCCCGGCACTTTGGCGGGCTTTTGCGCGTCAATCGACCAGTGAATAGTCGCGGTTGCCGGGCTTTCCAAATACTTCGTCTTCATCGGCCAGATCGTTATCGGGCTGATCGAGCAAGTGGGGGATCAGCGTCATCGTGCCGCTAAGCGTCTGGTTCTTATCAAGCACGACAAGGTCGCCATGTTCCTTGAATTCCGGACGGTTATGGACGTTTGGCACGTGCGAGACCGGCTCGACACAGAACGTTTTGCCGTCTTCGGGGATATAGAACTGAACGTTGGAAAGCGTGTCACTGGCGATCATTTTCACGCCATAGCCCGCATCGCCCCAAAGCATGTCAGCTTCAAGGTGCCAACCGGCATAATGGGCATCAAGCGCCAGGTTATGACGGATCATGCGGCCATCGGAGAAATCCCGGCCAAGATCAATCACCGTGCGCGCGGTTGGCAGCATGTCCTCGTCAGTTGCGAAACTGTCCGATGCAATAAAGGCCACCGAAACATCGTCGCCGCCCGGGAACCATGGATGCAGACCAATGCCATAGGGCATCGGGGTCCGGCCAAGGTGACGCACACCGATTTCAATCGTCACATCACTCTCGGTCACCTTGAATTCCTGCCAGGCGACATAGACAAAGCCGCTTTGCGGATCGTCATGTTTGTGATTGAAGCGCAGCGTATCAACTGTTGGCCGTTCGATCTTCCATTCCGAAGATCGGCCAAAGCCATGAATGGCATGCGGGCTTGGCGGGCGATTGGCCGGGACCTTGACGATGCGACCGTCAAATTCAAATTCAGAAAAGGCCAGCCGATTGGCAAACGGCACCATCGGGAAACAGCCCAGACTTGACGGATTGCCAGATGCAATCGCCTCGGGTGTTACCGGCCGCAAAAGATTGATGATCCCTTTGCCATCCGGGCGGATCCAGTCGATCCGCGATATCGCCCCGCCATCGGGGACGATCCCGATCTGAAAGGGACCACTGTTCCAACGGTATTCAGGTTCGCCTTTTTTGGCCATTCCTGCGCGCCTCAAATCCAACCGAAATCATATGATGACTTTACAGAGGTATCATTCCTCGATTAATTGGAGATGGTAACTCTGTTGGCGCCAACCAAACCTTAACGCCAAACCGCCATTTTTATATCTGGTTGTTTTACACCGGATTTATCGGATACGCAAAATGAACAAGCCCCGTGTAGCGACACCGCCCCGCAAAGTATCACTGACCGAAAAAGTGATTGCCAGCCTGCGTCAGGAGATTGAAAGCGGGCAGCGTGAGCCCGGAACCAAATTGCCGACCGAACCGGTCCTGACCGAACAGTTCGGGGTCAGCCGGACCGTGGTGCGCGAAGCGATTGCCGCCCTTAAGGCAGATGGCCTGCTTGAACCGCGCCAGGGGGCCGGGGTTTTTGTTCTATCACCCCAAGTGCGCAGCAGCGAAACATCGATCTTTGCCGTCGATTACGCGCAAGTATCTGATGTTCTGGAAATCCTCGAACTGCGCATGGCGGTCGAGATCGAGGCCGCCGGCCTTGCCTGCACGCGAAGCTCGGTCGCGCAGCAGACCAAAATCTTTGAAGCCATGGTCAAAATGGAACGGGCGCTTGAAAAAGGCGATCCGACCGAACAGGCCGATTTCGAGTTTCACAGCGCGATTGCTGCGGCAACCAACAACCGTCGCTTTGCCGAGTTTCTGGAACATCTGGGTGATAAAACCATCCCGCGCGCCCAGCTGCGCCGCCGCCCGCCCGAGGCCAAGGATCAGAAAGCCTATATGCAGATGATCATGGGTGAACATCGAAGTATTTATGATGCGATTGCCGCCCGCGACGAGGATACCGCACGAAAGGCGATGCGCGCCCATCTGAGCCAAAGCCAGACCCGCTATCAGAAACTTCTGACCCAGCGTTAAGCCGCAATCGCCCTGGCCAGAACGGCCATATCCGCGATCACGATATCGGCCCCGGCCGCGTAAAGTCGCTGGCTTGCCGCTTCGCGGTCCGCGACATAATGCCCACCGCCGACAAACCCGATGCATTTCATGCCAGCAGCCCGTGCCGCCGTTACACCGGCAACGGAATCCTCGATCACGATGGTATTGGCCGGCGCATGGCCCATGCCATCCGCTGCATGCAGGAAAAGATCTGGGGCCGGTTTGCCGTTCTCAACGAAATCGGCACTATAGACCCGGCCATCAAACCATGGACCAAGGCCCGTGACCTGCATGGTTTTTTCCAGACGCTCGACCGAACTGCTGGACGATATGCAAAAGGCGATATCGCGCGCCTTAAGGGCGGCCAGAACATCTTCGATCTGATCGATCTTGGTCAGGTCGCGGTCGTAACGGGCAAACAGCATTTCATAGTAAAACGGCTTGAAGGCTGCCGTTACGTCCTGCCCGGTCTGCTCCTTGATATATTCGATCGGAGCGGAGCTTGATCTTCCGGTAAAGCGATCTGATACTTCCGCAAGGCTTAGCGGGGCGCCAAAATGATCGAGCACATCCACAAGGGTCGCCAGCGAGATCGGTTCGCTATTGACCAGCACCCCGTCGCAGTCAAACAGGACAACAAGACAGGCGTCAAACAGACCTGTGATGTCTGATGCTGACGTTACGATCTTGGCACCGACAGCATCGGTCGGGCCTTGGACTTCGTTTCCTCGGGCCATGTTGAACCTGGCTTGTTTCATTTATGTTATCGCCACAGCCTAGCTAAGGTGTAAGTTCAGCGTCAACAAAAATGAACATTTGACCAATCAATGAACTTTTGATCAACTCAGGCCAAACTGAGCCCAGAACAGATCAAATAACAGACCAGACAAAAGACCACCCGGCACCCTCAAACAGCAAGAAAGCCGGGGGAATTGCGGAGGAGTACCCCATCATGAGTCCCAGCTATCCCTGCTTTGTCGGCGTGGATGTCGGAACCGGAAGTGCGCGCGCCGGCGTGTTTGATGCCACTGGAAAATTGCTTGGCAGTGCGGCACATGCGATTGCCATGAACCGGCCAAAACCCGATTTCGTCGAACAAGATTCTGAAAATATCTGGCAGTCGGTCTGCCAGTCTGTCCGTGATGCACTCGACAAATCCAAGATCGCGCCGCGCGATGTTGCGGCCATCGGGTTTGATGCGACCTGCTCGCTCGTGATCCGCGATCAGGATAACAAACCGCTGGGCGTGACACCGAATGGTGCGGATAACTGGGATGTGATTGTCTGGATGGACCACCGCGCGGTGCGCGAGGCCGAGGAATGCACCGCCACCGGTGCAAAAGTTCTGGAATATATCGGCGGCACCATGTCGCCGGAAATGGAAATCCCCAAATTGATGTGGCTGAAACGCCACCATGATGCCGCCTGGCAGAAAATGGGTGCTGCCTATGATCTGGCCGATTTCCTGTCCTTCCGCGCAACCGGCAGCAATGCACGATCCTGCTGTACGGTGACGTGCAAATGGACCTATCTTGCCCATCAGGATGAACCGTGGGATCGCGATTTCCTGAAATCCATCAACATGGAAGACTTAAACGACAAGATCAACATGCATGACCCTGCCCTTGCGGTTGGCGAACTGATCGGGAAACTTTCCGAACAGGGGGCGGCTGATCTTGGCCTGACGACTGATTGCATCGTTGGTGCCGGCCTGATTGATGCCCATGCCGGTGCGTTGGGCACGCTGGGTGAATATCTTGATGGCAACCTTGATCAGCATTTCGCCATGATTGCGGGCACCTCCACCTGTCATATGGCATTGTCAAAAGAACCGCGCTTTATCAAGGGTGTCTGGGGGCCCTATTTCGGGGCGATCGCCCCCAATCTTTGGCTCAACGAGGGCGGGCAGTCGGCCACCGGCGCGTTGCTCGATCATATCGTTGCCATGCATCCGTTTTCCCATGCCATGGGGCGCGATGCGCACAAGCTGGCCGGTGAAAAACTGATGCCGATGATGGCAGAGAAAACCGACCTTGCGCCGCGCCTGCATGTCTTGCCTGATTTCCATGGCAACCGATCCCCCCTGGCCGATCCCGAAGCACTCGGGGTGATTTCCGGTCTGACGCTTGATCAAAGCGAGGAAAGCTTCCTGAAGCTTTACTGGGCAACGGCCTCTGCGATTGCCTATGGCACGCGCCACATCATCGATGCGATGAACGATACCGGTTATGACATCACCCATATCCATCTGAGTGGCGGCCATACCGCAAGTCAGGTTCTGGTGAAACTCTATGCCGATGTCACCGGCTGCACGGTTGTGATGTCAGATTGCGAGGAGCCGGTTCTTCTGGGCTCTGCCATGCTGGCCGCCGGTGCGCTTGATGCCGATGGCGGACTTGCAACGGCGGCCCGCAAGATGGCGGGCAAGGAAAGCAATCATGCGCCCGACCCGTCTGCCAAGGCCGATCATGACCGTCGCTACGCGATTTTCCATCAGATGCACACTGATCGCCAGAACCTTGATCGCATGAGCAAATCCTGATCTTTCGCGGCGCAAAACTGCGATATTTTGGGGCTTGGTGCGGGTTTGGCGCAACCTGCCCTATCCAAAAGGCGCTTGACCTTACTTTGGGTTAAGGTCAAAACAAAAGGGCCGATGCAAAAGCATCGGCCCTTTCTTTCGCACGCGCAACGGCGGGGTCGGGGGATCATGCAGATTGAAATATATCTGCACCGTCACGGCGCGATGCCGTTTAAGGCCAGCCTTTTGATCAAGGCTGGCCTTAAATCTTATTCAGCCGGATGTTCGTGGGCTGCCTGGACTTCGTCCTTTTTCTTCCGGTTCTTGGCAAAGGTGCCGACAATCAGAACAAAGAACAGCGGCACGAAGAAGATCGCAAGCACGGTTGCCGAAATCATCCCGCCCATCACACCGGTACCAACGGCCACACGGGCCCCGGCACCAGCACCGGTCGAGATCGCCAGCGGCACGACACCAAGCGTAAAGGCCATCGACGTCATGATGATCGGACGCAGACGCTGACGGGCAGCTTCGACGGTTGCATCCAGAAGGCTCATACCGTCGTCGTAAAGTTCGCGGGCGAACTCGACAATCAGGATGGCGTTCTTGGCCGACAAACCAATCGTGGTCAGGATGGCCACCTGGAAGTAGACGTCATCAGGCAGACCACGCAGCATCGCTGCGATCACCGCACCAAGAACACCCAGCGGCACAACCATCATCACCGAAATCGGGATCGTCCAGCTTTCATACAGCGCTGCAAGGCACAGGAAGACGACGATCATGGACAGGGCATACAATGCCGGTCCCTGCTCGCCCGCTTCGCGTTCCTCATAGGACAGCCCCTGCCATTCCAGACCGATATCACCGGGAAGCTGCGAGACAAGCTGTTCCATCGCCGCCATGGCATCACCAGACGCAACACCCGGTGCAGCGGCACCCTGGATGTTAAGCGACGACAGGCCATTGAAGCGTTCCAGACGCGGAGAACCATATGTCCACTCGCTGGTCGAGACAGCCGAAATCGGCACCATCTCGCCCGACTGGTTGCGGACATACCAGTAATCCATGTCTTCGGGCATCATGCGGTATTTGGCATCCGCCTGCATGTAGACCCGTTTGACGCGGCCGTTTTCGATGAAGTCATTGACGTAGCTTGAACCCCAAGCAGCCGCCAGCGTCTGGTTGATATCAGCAAGGTCTACACCAAGGGCGCTGGCCTTTTCCTGATCAATGTTGATGTTGAACTGGGGCGTATCGTTCAGACCGTTCGGACGCACACCAACAAGACGGGAGTCCTGTGATGCCATGCCCAGCAGCTGGTTACGGGCGGCAATCAGGGCCTCATGGCCAACGCCACCACGGTCAACAAGCTGCAGGTCAAAGCCGTTTGCCGTACCCAGTTCGACAATCGCCGGCGGGGCAAAGGCAAAGACCATGGCTTCGCGGATACCGGCAAACGCACCATAGGCACGCCCGATCACCGCATCGACTGACTGATCCGGACGGGTACGTTCCGACCAGTCTTTGAGGTTCACGAACGCAATACCCGCATTCTGGCCACTCCCGGCAAAGGAGAAGCCGGCAACGGTGAACAGACCATCGATATTTTCGGCCTCGTTCTCCATGAAGTGGGTTTCGAGCTTTTTCAGAACCTCAAGCGTACGTTCCTGTGAAGCACCGGCCGGCAACTGCACCATGGTGAACATGATGCCCTGGTCTTCTTCCGGAAGGAAGGAGCCCGGCAAACGGCCAAACAATGCAACGAGTGCGGCAACAAGAATGCCGTACACAAACAGATAGCGCCATTTACGGTTCACGACATGGCCAACACTGCCCTGATAGAAGTTGTTGGTCTTGTCAAAGCCGCGGTTAAACCAGCCGAACGGACCTTTTTTCTTGGACGGGTCGGTGTGACCGGGTTTCAGCATGGTCGCACAAAGGGCCGGTGTCAGAACGATTGCCACGACCACCGAAAGCACCATCGCCGAAACGATCGTGATCGAGAACTGACGATAAATCGCCCCGGTCGACCCGGCAAAGAAGGCCATCGGCACAAACACGGCTGAGAGAACCAACGCAATACCGATCAGCGCACCAGTGATTTGGCTCATCGATTTCCGGGTGGCTTCGCGCGGCGGCAGACCATCTTCGTGCATCACACGTTCGACGTTTTCCACCACAACAATCGCGTCATCCACCAGAAGACCGATGGCCAGAACCATGGCAAACATGGTCAGCGTGTTGATCGAATAGCCGAATGCCGCCAGAACCCCGAACGTCCCGAGCAGAACAACCGGCACCGCAATCGTCGGAATAAGTGTCGCCCGCCAGTTCTGCAGGAACAGGAACATCACCAGGAAGACGAGAACAATCGCCTCAAACAGGGTATGGACCACTTCCTCGATCGAGACTTCAACGAACGGGGTCGTGTCATACGGATAGACAATCTCGATCCCTTGCGGGAAGAACGGCTGCAACTCGGCCAGACGGGACTTGATCGCCTCGGCGGTATCAAGCGCGTTGGCACCGGTTGCAAGGTTGATACCGATACCGGTTGCCGACTGCGCATTATAGCGCCCGACAATGTCATAGCTTTCGCCGCCGATTTCGATGCGCGCAACGTCCCCAAGACGGACCTGCGCACCGTCTGTTTCAACTTTCAACAGAATGTTGGCGAACTCATCGACCGTTTGCAGTTTGCTTTGGGCCGTGATGGTTGCGTTGATCTGCTGGCCGGAAATTGCCGGTGCACCGCCAATCTGACCCGCCGTGACTTCGGTGTTCTGCGCCTCGATGGCGGAATTCACATCCATCACAGTCAGGTTGTAGGACAGCATCTTGTTCGGATCGAGCCAGATGCGCATCGCATGCTGGGCACCAAACACCTGTACGGAACCAACGCCGTTCACACGCGCAATCGGGTCTTCGACAGACGAGACAACAAAGTCCGAAAGGTCTTCGGCATTCATCGAACCATCGCCAGACACAAAGCCGACAACCATCAGGAACGAACCGCTGGATTTGCTGACCGTCACACCCTGTTCCTGCACCTCGGCAGGAAGGGATGACATGGCAGCCTGCAGTTTGTTCTGCACCTGAACCTGGGCAATATCCGGGTCTGCTTCGGGCTCGAACGTCAGGGTAATCGACGCCTGACCATTCCCCGACGAGGTCGAGGACATGTAGCGCAGATAATCAAGACCGTTCATCTGTTGTTCGATCACCTGGGTGACCGTGTTTTCAACAGTCTGGGCCGAAGCACCGGGATAGGATGCTTCAATTTCGACAGAAGGCGGCGCGATCGATGGATACTGCTCCACCGGCAACTGCCAAAGCGAAAGTCCCCCCGCCAGCATGATCACCAGGGCGACAACCCAGGCAAAGACGGGGCGATCAATAAAGAATTTTGCCATTGAATAAGTCCTTATTCGGCGGCTTTGGCGGTTTCAACAGGCTGCGGCGCGACCGGGGCACCCGGTCCGATGCGCTGGAGGCCATCAACAATCACCTGAACACCGTCTTCAAGACCATCGGTGACCAGCCAATCCTGACCCTGCGATTTTTCAATCGTCAGATCGCGCGAAGCAACCTTGCCATCCTCGACGACATAGGCATAAGCCGAACCATCCGGGCGGCGCATGACGGCTTTCTGCGGGACAAGGAAGGCGTCCTCAAGATGGCCCTGACGGACCTGACCACGGACAAACATGCCGGGCAGAAGGGTACCTTCCGGGTTCGGGAAGACCGCACGCAGACGGACCGTGCCGGTGGTTTCATTCACCGTAACGTCGGAGAATTGCAGCGTTCCGACATGCGGGTACTCCGCACCGGTCGCATCAATGATCAGGTTAACTTCAATCTGACCTTCGGCAACACCCTTGATGCGGCCGTTCTGAACCGCCTGCTTGATTTTAAGCAAGCGGCCACCGGCCTGGGTGACATCAACATAGATCGGATCAAGCTGGGTAATCGTCGTCAGTTTTGCCGACTGGTTGGTCGTGACCAGCGCACCTTCGGAATAGTCCGAAGACCCGATCTGACCGGAAATCGGTGCCGTGACCGTGGTATAGGCCAGATCAATACGGGCCTGCTCCAGCTCCGCACGGGCTGCGGCAACAGCCGCCTTTGCCTGTGCCTCGGCGGCAACCGCATCATCATAGGTCTGCTGGCTGACGGCCTGCGACTTGATCAGCGGATCATACCGCGAACGGGTCTTGGTCGTCTGATCAAGGGTGGCACGCTGACGGGAAAGTTCGGCCTGCGCTGCGTCAACGCGGGCGAGGTAAACTTCCTGATCAATCATGTAAAGCTGCTGACCGGCTTCAACAAACGCACCTTCGGTAAAGTTGCGTTCCTTGATAATGCCATCGACCTGCGGACGGATGTCAGCCTGGCGGAAGGCCACGGTACGGCCCGGCATTTCTTCGACCAGACCAACGGTCTGCGCTTCAAGCGTTACGGTGCCGACCGGCGTCGCCTGGGGCTGCTGCTGGGCGTTAGCCTGCTGCTCACCGCCATTATTTTCCTCGCTGCAGGCTGCAACAAGAACGACAAGCGCTGCCATACCAGCGAATTTCAAACAAGATCGCATGGACAAAATGCTTATTCCTTCTAAGTCCGCGCAAAGCAGTGTGGTGGGCTTTGCCATTGCTTTTATAAATACTGTACGGTACAGTACACTTTGTGCGCTGCACGATCAAGGCCCAATCAGAGCAAAGTCAAGAAAGATGAGTGAAACGCCAGAAAAGCTTGAAAAACAACACGCTCGCGGTACGGCACGCCGTCGCGCGATGATGGATGCTGCATGGGCGTTATTGCTTGAACGTGGCTTTTCCGGCGTGACCCTTAATGATGTTATTTCGCAATCAGGTGGGTCACGTACAACCCTTTACGAAGCATTTGGCGGAAAGGATGGCTTACTGGCTGCGGTCATGACCGAACAATGCAAGGAGTTCTCCGCGGAACTGCATATTTCGCTGGAAACCGATCTCCCTCCCCGTGATGCCCTGACGGACTTCGGCACGAAACTGGCCCAAAAGATAGTAACCGAGGAAGTCGCCCGCTTCACTCAAATTCTGTATTCCGAAGGCCAGCATTTTCTCCCCCTGATTGAGAAATTCTTTGAAGTCGGCCCTGACAGCACCCGCAAGCACCTTGCGGATTACCTGTCGCGTCAGGAAAAACTTGGCCGGATCAAAATTGACGATCCTGACCATTCGGCGGAAATGTTCGAATGCCTGATCATTGGTGACTGGCAATCGCGCATCATGAAACACAATCCCCGCCCGCCCATGACCGAACAGGAAATCAGTGAACGCGTATCGCGGGCGGTTGATACATTCCTCTGCGGTATTGCAACCCCCGAAACGCGCGAAACGTTTGGCTGCGGCGAATAGCCCCCCCTTCTCTTTTCGTCCTTACTTTTGTAAACAACGTCAGACCGTTCTTAGGCCTCCCTCCTGACAGCATCCTGTCAGGTGTGCATGGGACGGCGGGTATTTTCGACGGGTGACCTGCATCACACCGCGTTTATTTGCCCTAACATTACCAAAATTGCGATAAACTCTGGTGCGTGTTTCCGACAGGGCCCCGACAAAACGATGCATCATGCGTCGATGGAAAGCGGAAGGATCACACCATGCACTTACGAATGGCACTTCCCGGCCGAAAGGCACTTACCGGGTTTGGCGTGCTTGCACTTTCCATTGCAAGCCTGACCACCCGTGCGCATGCCATTTCCGTCGAAGATGCCCGCACCGCCATGGATGCGATCCTGATGCAATCAGGCATTTCCGCGACCGAGGTTGATGCCCGAACGGTCGATGGCGATGCGGTCGAGCTGGTCTATGATGGCATTTCGCTTGATCTCAGCGGCTATTCCAGCCCGCGCCAACTGGTGATGGATGATGTTCTGGTCTCCGTGCGCGATACCGACAGCGCCGATCAGGTTGATCTGGATGTCAAACTGCCCGAAACCGCCAAGATGCTGGCAGAAGCCACCAGCGATCAGCGCGATCTGACGCTGCGCAATGCGGGCGGCTATTTGCGCTGGGATACCGCGCGCAACGTGCCGGTGACCTTTGACGGTTTTGCCGATTTTCTGGTTGGCGAGGAACCGGTCACGCGCAAACACTGGATGATGAACGGCCTGATCATTCAATGGCTGCCGGAAATGGCGCGCATTGCCTGGCAGGCCGCCGAATGGACCGGCCCGAACCGCGAAAAGCGGGGCTCAATCAAATCGGCCAACTTCACGCTCTATCCCGGGGAAGACGGCAACACCCATCTTGATTACGCCCATGATGGCTTGTGGCTGCCAAGCCTTCTGCAGCCGCGCACAGTAAGGGTCAAAACCAGCAGTGCGGGCCTGCCCTGGTCCGAAGCCCAGCCGATCATTGAAAAGGGCTTTCACGATATCCTGACCGGCACCGCGCCGCGCTTTGCCCGCCGCCAGATTGGCGATGCACTGTGGAAAAAGGCGGCGCAAAATGGCGCCCCGGTCACGGTTGACGAGTTCTATGTCGAATCCCGTGGCCTTGAAGCCCTTGGTTCCGGCGAATTCATGGCCCAAGCCGCCGCACGCTATGGCTTTACCGGTGATTTTGATTTCCGGCTTCTGGGGCAGGAGAAACTCGTTGATCTGCTGGGCACGCCCGACAGCCCGACCCTTTTGGGGGCGCTTGTCCCGTTTGCGGTCAACGGCCTTGCCGCCGGACGCCCCGGACCGCAAGGCACCACCGAATATGATGGCCAATTGCTGCCCGATGGCCGGGTGGTGATTAATGGCCTGACGGTGTTTCGCACCGCAGATGGCAGTTAGGTAATGGCGACTGCAAACACCGGCCCATGTAGCCGAATAGTGATCTACTGCCATGACCTTGATGCCATGGCGACCTTTTACAGTAGCCATTTCGGCTATCACGCTTTTACCATCGAAGGCGACCGCATCATGGAACTTCGCCCCATGGATGGCGGCCTGATCCTGATGCTTCATCCCGCTGGCAAAGGGCAGAAAGCTGGCCAGTCATTGATCAAGCTGGTCTTTGATGTTGAGGATGTACAGAGTGCCCGAAACACCTTAATCGAAGCCGGGGTGGATGTTGGCCCGATCCATCAGGCGGACAATTACGCGTTCGCAAATCTCAAAGACCCGGCAAGGAATTCGGTTTCCATCTCCAGCCGGGCGTTTGCCTGATCAACATCCTGCAAACAATCAAGCCGCCATAGAAACGGCCGCCTGTCACCACAACAGACGGCCGTTTCTGTTGGCAACTAAGTGATTACCAGCTGTATTTCAGGGTACCGAGAACGGTTCGACCTGGGCCGTAGTAATCTTCGCTGTAAGAGTAAGCGACATACTCACGGTCAAACAGGTTGGAAACATTGAGAGCAAGGCTGACATTGTCGGTGACCATGTAATTGATCATGGCGTCCGTCACCGCATAGGCGCTCATCGGCAATGTATTGCCGTTATCAGCATAGGTCCCGCCAACATACCGAACACCCGCCCCAAAGGTCAGATCCCCGACAGAGCCCTGCCCCGGAATGGTGTAATCAAGCCAGGCAGATGCCACCTGATCGGGTACCGATGCCGGGCGCTTGCCAATGTTGGACTCAGTCGCGTCTTTGGTGACCTCGGCATCCATATAGGTGTAGGCCAGCGTCGCATTCATGTTTTCAAACAGCTGAAACTTGCCTTCGAGCTCCAATCCACGCGAGTTGACCTCACCCACCTGATTGCGTTCGGTCGATGAAATCCACTGCACAACATTTGTTTGGGTCAGATCGAAAAGGGCTGCGGCGAACAGGGCATCGAATGCTTCGGGCTGATATTTGACACCAACCTCATACTGCTCACCTTCCTGCGGTTCCGGGCCGTTGTCATAGTAACCGGCATCCGAATAAATCGGCTGAAACGATTCCGAATAGTTGCCATAGACAGATAACCCGTCGGTGACCTTGTAGGTCAGACCAAGACGCGAGGTGAAGGCTTCATCGTTACGCTCGATCGTGGTCAGTCCGCTCGTCCCCAGAGAGTCCAAGTCAGTCTGAACATAATCATATCGACCGCCAAAAGTCAGAATCCAGTCATCATCGATGGTAAGCTGCTCTTGCGCGTACAGGCCATAGCTATTCTGTTCGGTCTGGGCATCCGTATTGAAGCTCAGACTGACGCAAGACACACCACAATAGCTTGGATTTGTCACACTTATGCCCGGTGCTGATGCGGTATAGGCCCGCTCATCATTATAACCATAGGTGTAATCGAACCCGACCAGCGACTTGCTGTCGAAGAGATCCCAGGACGTATCGTATTCGACCTGGTTGTCGACAGAAAACCGGTTGAGCTCCCCACGGGTATCCGTGCCAGTACGTGAGCTCGTCGGATCACCATTCGAGTAAAGATGCTGATAGGTCAGATCGACATGGTTGTAGCGCGCGTTCTGGCGAAGCTCGAGATTATCGTTTAGCGCGTGTGAAAACTCATACCCGACATTGGTTTCTTCGGTATTGAAGGTATGGAAACCCGGCTCACCAAGGAACGTGTCCGGATCAACGTCTACACCGCGCGGAAAGCCATACCCTGGCGTGCTTTTGCGGTTATTGTAGTTGGTCAGGATCGTCAGTTCCGTGCCTGCCTTGGGCTTAAAGGTAAAGGCCGGCGCAATATAGAGACGATCATCTTGTGAGTAATCCTGACTGCTCGACGCATCCTGCCACAAGGCCGTCAGGCGGTAGCTCCAATTGCTGTCTTCTGCGAACTTGCCACCGACATCTCCGCCCCCGGTCAGATGGTCTTCGCCAAATGTCGTAAAGACCTCGCCATGGGCCTCGTCCTGCGGGCGCTTGGTCGTTGCATTGACCAGACCGCCCGGTCCGTTCAAGCCAAACAGGCTGGAAGTCGATCCCTTCAGGATATCAATCTGCTGCAGACCATAAGGCTCCATCCGGCCATTGGTGAAGTTATACACCCGCATCGGCAGGCCATCGCGATAATAGCCAAGCGTTGATTGATAAAACCCGCGGATGCGCACGAAGTCGGAGCGCTGATCCGACCCGTACTCATCGACCGTCACGCCGGATGTGTATCCAAGTGCCTCAGCAACACGTTGGACATTACGCGTTTCCATCTCCTTCTGCGTCACCACCGAAACCGCCGATGAATCGTCCAGAATGGGCGTATCGGTTTTCGAAGCGGTCCGCGAGCGCGACGCTACAAAACTGTCGGTGATGGCGTCGGTGGGGCCAGATGCCTCTGCCGCATTGGCTTCAACGCGAAGCGTATCAAGGAATTGCTCGCCAGCACTGCTGGTGACGGCTTCGATCACGACCGTGCCGTCGCTGGTGACATCGTAATCAAGACCCGAACCGCGCAGCAAAGCCTCAAGGGCGGTGCTTGTGCGCATGCTGCCATTGATTGCTGGCGCATCAAGGTTTCGCGCAAGCGCCCCGTCAACCGTCACCTGCAAACCGGCCTGCACACCAAACTGTGCCAAGGCGCTCGTCAGCGACTGGGCCGGAATATCAAACGCGTGTTCTGCTTCGATCCCGCTGGCACTGACCTGTGCGCTGGCAGTGCCCGCAAACACGACCGGTGCCAAGGCGGTTGTCATCATCAAGGCACTGGCTATTACCACAACACGACCACGATTTTGCAGTCGGGCTGTACCCCCATTCATCATTTTATTCTGTCTCCGTTTCATGTCCTATGCCTGAACCAGATTGAGAATGCAAACGCTTCTCAATGACGCATAAAAGACAAAACGGCTGCCGATTTTGTTTTTTCAAAAATTTTTATGGAAATTCATCACATTGGCGAAAAACCCGCAAAATTCTGCGGGTTTCCGATACGTGTTTTTTTCACAAACTGAGAAAAGCGGGATGCCGAAATCAGACATCCGAGGTCATCAGGATGGCGACACCACCAGAATCCACGGGGTGATTTCACGCACGGTTGCCTTCTGTGCGCGTGCCATACCACGCAGCGCCGAAACCGGATCATTAAGGCGATAAACCCCTGTCACCGTCTGGCTTGCCAGGACCTCGTCGGTGATCACGATCGTGCCGTTAAAGTAACGACGCAACTGATCGACTACTTCCGAAAGCGGCTGGTCCTGCGCAATCAGCTGGTTCTTGCGCCATGCGCCGATCTGGCTGGTGGGTGTGTCGCTGCGAAGCACCGACCCGTCCCGGCCAACACGCACCTGCTGACCCGCTTCAAGCTTTTCAAACACGGCGGGAACATCGGCGGCATTTTCAACCTGCACCAGACCATGCTCGACGCCGACGCTTGAGGCACTTACGCCCTCGGACACATCAAATCCAGTGCCTAGCACAGTGACGGTCAGGTTATCCGCCCCGACGCGAAACGGTTTTTGCGGATCGGGCGTCACGTCAAAGAACGCCTCGCCATCCAGCAACTCGACAAAGCGTATGGTGCCATCAAAATGCACCGTAATCGCGCTTTCCGGGGCAAGGGTGACGGTGCTGTTATCCGCAAGGGTGATCGTGCTGATCTCGCCGGTTGCCGACACATGATCGGCCTGCATCCGGGTGGCAATATCCGGTCCGATGACAGCCGCCATCAGGGACGCCGCCACCGCAACACCGCCCAACCCGATCCCGCGCCAAGACATGTTGCCCCGCTTCTGAAAACGGGTTTGCGCCGAGATGACCTTGCTTTCGGCAACCGCCTTTTCGTAGTCAATATTAAGCAGGGCGTCGACCGCGTCATTCGGTTCACAGTTCGCGTCAGAAGCACCGTTGCGTTTGGCATCAAGGAACTGTTGCCAGTCGGCCTTGCCGGCCGGTTTGGCCTTTGCCATCAAATCGGCTGTACGTTTGGTGGCATTCCAGGCATCCAGATGGGCCGGATTTTGCGCACACCAATCGGCAAACCGTGATTGCAGATCAGGGTTATTCGGCTCTTCCTGCAAGCGGATCAACCATTCGGTCGCGTCCTGCGCTGCCTGCTTTTGAACTGGATCGGTTATCCCTGCCATCACCCTATTGCGTCCCCGTTGCACCGTTTGGTGCCTTTCGGGCCGTATAGCCCAATTCGGTGAAGACGTCACTACCTCTGCGGGTTTTGCCGCCAAATTCTTCGCGATGGCAATGTGCGGCCCAACGATCAAAGCACCTCATGGCCAGCCGCCCAGCCGCTCGCGGCAATGATCAATCCCGTCAGTGACAAGCTTGTGGGCAAGCGGCACGGAAATTTCGAGATAGTCGGCAATCTCGCGCAGTTTTGCTCCGCCAACCCGATGCATCTCACATGCTATGCGCGTGCGTTCGGGCAATTCGGCTAATGCCTGCATCAGGATTTCATATTCGTCCTTATAGACCACAACGGTTTCCGGGTCCGGGCTGTCGGATGCCTGTGTCTGCACGACAACATCATAGTCGGACGCACCAGTCAGGCTGCTTTCGCGCGCATCGCGGCGTTTGCTGTCAAGGGCAAGGTTGCGCACGATCCGGTAAAGATAACCCGTCGTGTCCTCAAGGAACCGGCCGCGGGTCGCATCGTCAAACCGCAGCCATGCTTCCTGCACCAGATCTTCGGCCTGCACACGGTTGCCGATGATGCTGCTGGCATAGTTCATCAGCGCCGATCTTTGGCGCATGAACAGGCTAAGCGATGACGCGTTTGAGGGTACGCTTCGGGGCAATCAGAAAGTCCTTTGCAGAATGCGGACAGGTGCCCAAAAGCACAAAGTCCGCGCGTGCCGCCACGATTAACGCAAATGATACTGATTATCAACAGCTATCACGCACCCTATCCATCCGGCCAAGACAGCTTTTATGCCTGCCGCTTGCACCCTGCACCCACGGCACGTCCGCCCTCGGCCACACAGCAGCGAATTTCTAACATCCCTGTAAGGTTCGCAGTCATGACACAGCGGTAAAACGATCGTCCTGCGTACCCATAAACCCCACCTATACGTTTTCTTAGATTGACACTTACGCCTCTGGATTGCAAACAAACATAATTTTAATGTGTAATAATAAAATGGCGGAGGACGCGCGTGTGGAGCATCGGGCAACAAGACTTGTTAGCAACACGCTGAACAAAAAAAATGGGCGAAACAGCTCTGACAAACTCAAGAAGCAGATAATCAGTCACCTCGTACGGCTTTGTATCGCAACCGCATTTTTGGTTGCCGCCCCCCATAGCGTATATGCCTATAGCGTCACGGACGATAATGGCGTTGCAACGACAGCAAAGACGATTACAAACGAAGCCATCGGAACATTTGGCGGTGATGAGATAGCGTTTTTTCAGGACGCCAACCCGGCCCCAGCCGGTTTTGCCGCAGGTGACACGCTAGAAATTTCATTGAGTGGCGGGGCGACTTTTGCGGATGCCAACATGGTCTTTGAAGGCATGCATGGTGGCGCAGGTAACGGAGACCTGACATGGGTAACCTTTTCGGGCTCTCCACAAGGAAAATCAACGATCAGCCTTACAATAAAACAAGGCACGAACCCGGCATCATTTGCTCTGTTTGACGGCTTGGTTCTAAGCGGTGACACATTTGCCGGACAAACCACAAACTTCAATCTTCCCCAGATTGCCGGACGAGATATCTTTATAACTTTCACCTTGCGCGACTCTGTCGGCACGCTTAAGGGAACGGTACAACAAAAGCTGTTTGACAACACGCTTGCCCCTGCGGGCGATCTTGCAGAGTCCCAATCGGCGATTAAGAACGTCATCTCGACCCACATTCGAAACATGACATCGCAAAGCGTCGGTCTTTCAGGATTGATTACCGGACGCGGTTTTGGGCGGGGTGGCGGCAGCCTTGGCGATTTGTTTGGCGGCAATGCCGAATTTGGAAATGCGCTGACTGAATCTACGGGCCTGACATTGCCGGTTGCCTTGGAACTCAGCGACGGTCAGGGCAGCTTTGCCGCAAACCTCAATAGCGTGATGAACTGGACCGGAGAACTGGCCGCAGGAAACCAAGGTACAGGTAATCTTCCACCAAGCGAGTTTTCCGACTTTAAGAGCCCGCTAAATGCCTGGGTCAAGGGAAGATGGGAAGGCATCACTGACAGCCGAGGCGGCACCGAAGGTGATGGCGATTTCGGCCTGTTCATGACCGGTGTCGACTATCGCCTGAACAAGGACACCATGATCGGTGTTCTGGGACAATATGACCTCTATAAAACATCCAGCACCGGCCAAAACAGCCAAGGCAAGGGCAAAGGATGGATGATTGGCCCCTATATGGTTTCCCGACTGGACGAAAACCTTATCTGGGACGGGCGCGTCGCCTGGGGAAAATCTCACAACAAAATCAATCCGGTCGGCCGGGGCTGGGACGAATATGATGGTGAACGTTCTCAGGTCGAAACCAATCTGACCGGCGACATCCGCACAGATGATTGGGAGTTTTACCCGCAAATCGGCGTGAACTATTTCCGCGAAAGGCAAAAGGCCTACACAAACTTTGGCGGGGAGCGGATCGAAGCCCAGACAATAACCTTTGGAAACCTGACCTTTGGCCCGGAAGTTGTCCGCGTTTTGAAGGTTGAGGATGGACCGACATACCGGCCGTTCGTTGCCCTTCGGGGCATCTGGGATTTCCGCGCACCTCCGATTGATCATGACAACGGAAGTCAGGTAAACACGGAAACCATACGCGCCAGAGCAGAGCTTGGTGGCGACATCACATTTGCCGATGGCGGCAGTATCTATGCCAAATACGCCTATGATGGCATTGGTCTTGCGAACTATGAAGCACACAGCTTTGAACTGGTTGCCAACACGCCTGTGACATTCGGCTTCTTGCCAGACAATACAAAGTTCAGGTCATCGTTTAATCAGGCGGTAAACACCACCCGGGCAAGCACTCTGCGTGTGGGGCTCGATATTCCGCTGAATTGACCTACGCCTGAAAACAAAAAGCAGCGGTATTAACCGTCAAGTATTAAAGCATAGTGGTCACGCATTCTCGCATTGAGGATCGTGACCATTTTTCTGACGACGGCAA
>NZ_JBSWYV010000018.1:0-87286 GCF_056161285.1 Thalassospira sp. ABL2_045
GCACCGTGAACGGGTGGTGGCCACCACCCGTTCAAACAAAAGAGGCAGAAGGATCATAACAAATCCTTCTGCCTCTCAATGTATAAGCCCGTCTAATTGACGGGCTCTGGATCAGTGCTGTTGCGTTGATGCCGGAATTCTGCGGGGACGATATTGTATTTCGTCAGCTTGTCGTAAAACGTTTTGCGCGGGACGCCGAGTGCCGAAACGGTGGCGGTGACATTGCCGCCATGTTCACGAAGGGCTTCGGTGATCAGGCTTCGCTCAAACGCCTCAACCTGTTGAGGCAGGGGGGCGCCATAGTTTTCGTCGCCGTCCTCGGTGCTTGCCAGTGGATCAAGCCCCAGGACACGCCGTTCGGCAGCATTGCGCAATTCACGAACATTGCCCGGCCAGTCATACGCATTAAAGCGTGCCATTTCGGCGGGCGTAATCGGCGCAACGGTGCGATCAAATCGCTTGGCGGCATCGCGGGTGAAGTATTCAAACAACAGCGCAATATCATCCTTGCGATCGCGCAGCGGTGGGATGTGCAGCTGCACGACGTTGAGGCGATAATAAAGGTCTTCGCGGAATTCGCCGCGGGCAGATGCAGCGCGCAGATCAATCTTGGTCGCGGCAACCACGCGCAGATCAATCGGCAGAACCCGGTTTGAGCCGAGGCGCTCAAGGGCGCGTTCCTGCAAGACGCGCAACAGCTTGATCTGCAGGGCAAGCGGCATGCTTTCGATTTCATCAAGGAAAAGTGTGCCCTTGTCGGCGAACTCGAACTTGCCGATGCGTTTGTGATCGGCCCCGGTAAAGGCGCCGGCTTCGTGACCAAACAGTTCGGATTCAATCAGGTGTTCGGGCATGCCGCCGCAATTCACTGCAACAAACGGCCCCGGACGGCCCGACATTTCATGCAGGTTGCGGGCAATGACTTCCTTGCCAGAACCTGTTTCGCCATTGATCAGGACATGGGCATTGGTGCTGGCGACATTGCCAATAAGCGTGCGGAGCTTTTCCATCGCCGGGTTGCGACCGATGAAGTCGGATGCGTTCTTCGAATGGCGGGCCAGTTCGATCTTGAGCGTGCGGTTTTCAAGAACGAGTGCGCGGTGGCTCATCGCGCGCCTTGTGATGTCGATGAACAGATCGGGGGCATAGGGCTTTTCGATGAAATCAAACGCGCCGTCATGCATTGCCTGCACGGCGGTGGCGACATCACCATGGCCGGTGACCAGAATGACCGGCATTTCGGTATCGATTTTTTTGACCTCGGACAGAAGCTGAAGGCCATCCATCTTTGGCATGCGGATGTCTGAAATCACCACACCCGGCCAGCCTTTTTTCAGGCGTTCAATCGCAGACGGCGCATCGGCGAACACTTCGACCGGGATATCGGCAAGCTCAAGCGTTTGCTGTGCGGCTTCACGCACATCTTCGTCATCGTCAACAAACAGAACGCATTCGGCACTGGTCGGCACTGGCTTATCCTTTGACCCGATGGATGGATCAGAGGACAGTTTTGCTGTCAGCCCTGATCGTGATGATCTGTAAGGTATGTGCGGGTTTCTGCCGGTGTTTTAGCAGTCGCGACGTCCGGCGTCGAGATGCTGTTTTGCGCAGCCATTTCACCCGGTCCTTCATAGCGGAGCTCGATAATGAAGGAGGCCCCACCTTGCGGGCGGTTTTCCGCACGGATGGTGCCGCCAAAGCTTCGGACAATGCCATAACAGATCGAAAGTCCCAGCCCCAGGCCATCGCCAAACGGCTTGGTGGTGAAAAACGGGTCAAAAAGTTTGGGCAGGTTGTCTGGCAGAATGCCATGCCCGTTGTCATTGACCTTCACAATCACGCGGTCATCGCCGCCGGTGATCGAGATTTCGATTTCAGGGTGTTCAACATTCTGGCAGGCGTCAGCGGCGTTATTGACCAGATTGGTAAAGACCTGGGTCAGTTGATTGGCCTCGGCAATGACGGGTTTGATATCGCCATGCTGTTGCAGGGTGATGTTTTCCGCGCCGGCCCGCCCGGTCTCAAGCGCAAGGTCGATGGCCATCTGCATCTGGGTCGGGACGTCGACCGGATGGTTGTCCTGCTCCGGACGGCGGGAAAACGCCTTGAGATTGCCGGTAATCCGGCCCATGCGATCGGTCAGTTCCGAAATGCGTTGCAGGTTGCGGTTCGCGGTTTCATCGTTGCCGCGCGCGATGAATTTCAAGGCGTTTTCCGCATAGTTTCGAATGGCGGTCAGCGGTTGATTGATTTCGTGTGCGATGCCTGCGGACATCTGGCCAAGGGCGGCCAACTTGCTGGTTTGAACCAGTTCGGCCTGAGCGGTGCGCAGCGCATCTTCGGTGCGCGACCGCTCAGTGATTTCTTCTGCCAGGCGCTGGTTGGTGTTCATCAGGTCGGTCGTGCGTAGGCGGACCTGACGTTCCAGTTCGCGCTGTGACCAGTCGCGAATTTCAAGCTGCTCCAGCATCGCACGCCGGCGCTGCAGAATGATGAAAATCAGACCGGTCAAAATGATATGCGCCGCACCGCCCATGACGCCAGCACTGATGACAGACCGGTCCAGAAGCGACTTGTCGGTCAGAAGAAACATCCGCCACCCCTGTTTGGGAAGCGTGCTTGCCGTGACCAGATAGGTGGTTTTGTCCGGCGGTGCCGGGCGGGTTTGCAGCGTGCCGGTTGTTTGTTCGCGGGCTTCTTTTGCGTTGCTGTCTTTCGCAGCCGGACCAAGGCTGAGCGTTGCCGGATTGTCATCCACGGGCCATTCGCCGTCGAGCAACGGCATGGGCTCAAGCGGATAGTTGCCGTATTTGCGCGATGCGATCAGACGCGGGCGGTCCTTGCGGTCCAGCCCGGCAAGATCGCGGAACCGCCAATCGAGATTGGATGAAATGATGACGATGCCGTTCTGATCGGTGACTAGAACGCTTTCGCTGCCGCGTGCCCAACGCTGCACAAGGGCCTCGAGATGGGTTTTGACCACCATGGCCCCGGCAAAGTTGGTTCCATCCGGTCGCACCGGGTGGGAGATATAATAACCCGGCACGTTGGACGTAATCCCGAAGGCAAAGTAATGCCCGGTCAGGCCGCTTTTGGCCTGCTGGAAATAGGGGCGGAAGGAAAAGTTCCGCCCGATAAAGGTTGCATCGCTGTTCCAGTTGCTCGCCGCCAGCGTCTCGCCATTGCGGTCCATGAAGTAAATGTCTGACGCACCGCTGTCTGCGGCCAGCTTTTCAAGATAGACATTCACCGCCGCCGCATTTTTCGGATCGGCCTGAAGGGCAAGATCAATGATGCGCTTGTCGGATGCCAGCGTGATCGGCAGGTATTCATGTTCCTTGATCGCGCCCTGCAGGTTGGAGCGATACAGCTCAAGCTTGTTGCGCCCGTCCTCTGTAATGTCGATCAGCTTTGCTTCCTGCCAGAATGTGGTCACCAGCCACACAGTGACTGGCAGCAGCACCAGCAGGGCGCACAGGACAATGCGGGATGTTGTTTTGACTGAAACCGAGGTGCTGAGCATTCTGTCTAAGTTGACCTTGTGCGTTAGGCTTTTGCTGTCCTACCCCTTGGGGTAGGTTTTGATCCCTTACAGGTGGGGCGCCGGGATTAGATTACAAAAAGATTTCAAAGCCCAGCGCAATTTTCTTCGGACTTCTGATGCTTGATAATCCGCTGATCAGGCTGTACCTATCAGAAAAGCATTCGCGGGATTTTCGCGTCACGATTTGCGTGATCGAAACACGCCCGAACCAACCTGTCAGGAAAGTTCCCTGCATGAGCGATCAAGACACACACCTGATCTGGGTTCTGACCGATGATCGTGCCGGGAATGTCAATCAGGCCGTCGGTGTGGCCGAGGCCTTGGCGCAGCCTTTCAAGCGGATTGATATCGGCTACACCAGTCTTGTCAAACTGCCGAATTTTATCCGTAACGCCAGTTTGATCGGCGTGGATGAAGCATCGCGTGCACGCCTGACGACGCCGTGGCCGGATCTTGTTATTGCTGCCGGGCGACGGACGGCCCCGGTTGCGCGCTGGATCAAAAAGCAAAGCCGTGGTCATACGCGCATTTGTCAGATCATGCGCCCCGATGGTGGGGACAGCAGCTTTGATCTGATTGCCGTGCCGGCCCATGACCGAATGGCTGTGCGCGAAAACATTGTCCAAATCCCCGGCGCACCGCACCGCGTGACCGAGACGAGGCTTCTGGTCGAAGCCGACAATTGGCGCACCTATTTCAAAGGGCTTCCATCGCCACGCTTCGCCGTGATCGTTGGTGGCAGCACCAAGAAAACAACCTTCACGCCTGCCATGGCAGAAGAACTGATTACGCTTGCCATTGATGCAGCCCGGTCGGTGGACGGGTCATTGCTTGTTACCACCAGCCGACGTACGGGACAGGAATGCGAAGATTTGATCGCAAAGCGGTTGGCCGATTCTGGCGTGAGCTATCACTTGCATGACTGGAAATCCAAGGACGAAAATCCCTATTTCGGGTATCTTGCCCTGGCGGATGTTCTGATTGTGACGAGTGATTCGGTTTCGATGTGCTGTGAGGCGGCTGCAGCCCCGGGCGGGGTATATATTTACGCCCCGGATGGTTTGGCAAATGAGCGTCATCAAAGGTTGCATCAAACCTTGTTTGACGGGGGCTATGCCCGCCCGCTTTTGCCCGATACCGAACTGGTACCGTTCAAGCACCCGTCCTTGCAGCCGGCACGCATGGTTGCGCAGCGTTGTCTGGAGCTGCTTGGTGCGCTTGCCCATCAGGATAGGTGATAACACCTTGTTTTATTGGGGGCTGTAAGGTCTATTCGTGGGCTGCCACCACCAAGGAAAATCGCCCCGATGTCCTCGCCCGTCTCAAACCCCGCTAGCACGCGTTCATCAGGCGCGCCGCAATTATTTCCGCACCATGTCGCGGTGATGATTTTGGCGGTTGTTGCCTGCTGCTTTGCGGGCAACCATGTGGCGGCACGTCTGGCGTTTGAAAATGGCACGGGGTTGCTGCTGGCGGTTTTGTGCCGCTCAGGCGTGGCACTATCGATCCTGATGGCGATCGTCTTTTTAAAGCGCCATTCAATCCGTTTGCCGCGCGGCCTTGGGCGGTGGCAACTGGTTCTGGGGCTGTTGATCGCGATCCAGAGCCTGTGTCTTTATTCCGCCGTCGCCCGCATGCCGGTGGCATTGGCCTTGCTGACGGGTAATACATTCCCGATCATTCTGGCCCTTTTGACCTGGGGGCTTGGCGGGCCACGGCCCACGCTGCGTGCGGCCGGTTTGATGTTGTTCATTCTGTCCGGGCTTGTGCTGGCGCTTGATTTGCCGGCCATTCTTGGGGGCGCGGCCGAAGTAACGTCAAGCTGGTGGCTTGGGATCGGCTTTGCCTTGATGGCGGCAACAGCCCTATCGATGGCGTTCTGGATCACCGATCACAAGTTGGCCGAGATCAACGGGCCGGTGCGGTCCATGTTCACCATGGTGGTTGTTTTCATTGCCATGATCATCGCCAATTGCGACGCCCGGGTGGATGGGGCTTGCAGCCCTGATGGTGCTGTATGGTGTCGCATTTTCGGTCCTGTTCATCACCGTCCCGCGCCTTGATATGGCGCGGAATGCATCGGTGATGAATATGGAGCCGATCGCAACATTGCTGTTTGGCTGGGTTGTGCTGGGGCAAATGATCAGCCCGATCCAGATGCTGGGCGGGTTGGTCGTGGTCAGCGGCATTGTCATTCTGACGCTGCGCAAAGGGGCCTGATCAAACAAAAAAAGGGAGCCGGATGGCTCCCTTTGTGCATTTGGATTACTGGGTCAAACCGCCTGTGAGTGACGCCCGTGTGCATGGTCAAGATACGTGTCAAACGCTGCACAAACCGCACGGACCAGAGGGCGGCCCATTTCGCTGAGCGCAATGTAAGTGCCGTTAACTTCGACAATGCCATCCTGGGTCATCGCCTTGATGCGTTCGATCTCGGGCGCGAAGCGGTCTGCGGAAATGCCATGGCTTGCGCAGACTTCATCAAGATCAACGGCAAGATTGCACATCAGTTCATTGATGATGTCGCGGCGCAATTTGTCGTCATCGGTCAGGGCAACGCCCTTTTCAATCGCGCATTTGCCATCTTCAACGGCGCGCTGCCAGCGGGCCAGTGCCGGATCGTTCTGGGCATAGCCCTGCGGCAGAGATGAAATGGCAGACGGGCCAAAGCCGATCAGGGCTTCGGCACGGTCCGTAGTGTAGCCCTGGAAGTTCCGGTGTAGTAGGCCATCCGATAGAGCACGCGCCATGCTGTCGGCCTGGTGGGCAAAGTGATCAAGCCCGATGGCAACAAAGCCGTGCTTGGCAAGGCGGTTCTGGATTTCCTCATACTGCGCCCAGCGTTCCTCGGTATTTGGCAGGGCCTCGGTCGGGATAAGCTGCTGGTGCTTCTTCATCCATGGGACATGGGCATAGCCAAAGACCGACAGACGATCCGGGCAAAGCTCGACGGTCTGATCGACCGTTTCACGCAGCGACTCAACCGTCTGGAAGGGCAGGCCATACATCAGATCGACATTGATGCCGGCAATCCCGTGCGAGCGCAGTTTTGCAATCACCTCGCGGACCAGCTGCATGCTTTGAACACGGTTGACCGCCGTCTGGACCTGCGGATTGAAGTCCTGAATGCCGATGCTGGCGCGGTTAAAGCCGCATTCGACCATGGCTTCCATGAAATCATCGGTCGCCGTGCGCGGATCCATTTCAATCGCGATTACGGCATCATCAAGGATCTGCAGGCGCCCGCGGATTGCCGCCATGATGGCGCGCAGATCTTCGGCCTTGAGGATTGTCGGGCTGCCGCCGCCAAAGTGAATGTGTGAAACTGTGAAGGTCTCGTCTGCGGGCAGTTTGCCAAGCGTGCCTTCGATCTCGGTCAGAAGGGCTGCGACATAACCATTTACCGGCTTGTAGTTCTTGGTGATCTTGGTGTTGCAGCCGCAAAACCAGCACATCTCCTCGCAATAGGGGACATGCAGATAAAGCGACAGCGGTTGGGCGGGATCAAGCTCGCCAAGCCAGCCTTCAAATACCTCGCCATTGACGCCGGCATGGAAATGCGGCGCGGTCGGATAGCTGGTGTAGCGCGGCAGGCGCAGGTCGTATTTTTCGTAAAGGGCTAGCTGCATGACGGACATCCCGAAAATTCGTTCTGTCCGTCTTTTGCATTATTCCAATCTGCTCTGCCTTGATATGCCTCAAGCAGTTTGTTTCAAGCGCTTAAAGATGCTTGAAGGCCGATACCAGATCAGCACGCAGGGCCGCCAGACGATCGCGGCCTTCTTCCTCTTCATAGGGTTCGGCGGTGCCCACACCCCAGACCGGGCCCGGCCATGCTGCGTCATCCTTGAAGCGGCCAATCACGTGACAATGAAGCTGCGGCACCATATTGCCCAGCATCGCGACATTGGTCTTGAATGCCTCAAAACGACGCTTGATGACACCGGAGACGGCAGCCACTTCATCGCCCAGAATTTTGCGGTCTTCTGCACTCAGGTCGTCATAGTCGACAAGGTCAGGGCGCTTCGGGACCAGAATAAGCCAAGGATAACGCGCATCATTCATCAGCAGAACATGTGAAAGCGGTCCGTCGGTCACCAGAGTGGTATCGGCGGCAAGCTGCGGATGAAGGGTGAATGCATTGTTCATCGATATCCTCGTTCCTTGAAAAGTCACGGGGACGTTATAGCGACAACGCCTTTGAATGTCTCGATATCCTTATGCGCTTTGGGCGTGTGATATTGCGTCGATTGCAGCACTGCTGGGTTCGTCGATGCAACCGAGTGCTGCCAAGCTGGTGCGCACGGCCATCATCAGATCTGTATGGGGTTCTTCACCAAGGACGGAGGTCAGTGCGTTATTCTCCATCTTGTAACCATGCTGCCAAAGATATCTGATCTCTGATGCTTCGCGGCAGAATGAAGATACCGGGCGCAACAGGTTTATAAGTGTCCAGGGAAGGCGACGTATTGGAACTTCTTGCCCGACACAGTTCTGAATGGCACGCATCATTTGCAGACCGTCATGATCCCAATGGCCTTCCATGTGAAAGCGCGCATATGGTTCGATTTCGGCTTCATGGTCAAGCAGTCTAACCATTGTTTCAGCGACGTCAGGCAAATATGCCCATTGGTGACCAATGCCTTTCTTGCCGGGATACATGATTGTGGAGACCTTTTTCCCGGGATTGACAAGGCATTGCGAAAACCAGTTGTTGCCCGCGTTTGCGCCGAAATAATCCCCGGCACGGACAATCAATACCTTTGCACCGTTTCTTGTGGCCATCTCAAGGCGTCTTTCCATTTCGGCCCGGATGGCGCCTTTGCGGGTTCTTGAACTCTGTGGGCTGTCTTCGGTGACGTTTTGCAATGTTTCCGGGGCAAAATTATAAACCGTGCCGGGAAGAACAATCCGTGCCTTGTTCACGGTGGCCGCCCGGATAGTGTTATCTAGCATTGGTAAAACCAGTTTTTGCCAGTTTCGATATCCCGGCGGATTTACGGCGTGAATAATGGCGTCAGCCCCGCGTGCGGCATTCAAAACGACCTTGGACTCCATCGCATCACCGATGTGCCACTCAATCTGGTTATGGCCAAGGTGAGCTGCGGGGGAGGGTGCGTTACGGACAAGTGCGCGTACTTTCCATCCACGGCGCAGCAGTGCAGCACCAGCTTCGCTTCCAATCCCACCATTGGCACCTATGACCAACGCGGTTCTGGTTTCATGTTTCGACATCGTGCATTCCTCCTGCATGTGTGTGGCAGAGGATAAAAGTCGATCTAGCAAAACAACATTCTATAAATATGTTTTCATGCTATACAAAAATGTATGGATAAGAATGAACCGGATTGGAACTTGTATCGAACCTTTATCGCGGTGATGGAGTGCGGCTCCTTGTCGGCGGCGGCGCGCGTGCTTGGTGTGACGCAGCCAACTGTCGGGCGGCATGTGGACGAGTTGCAGGAACACTTGGGTGTTGTGCTGTTTACCAGATCACAGTCCGGTCTGGTGCCGACTGATACGGCGATATCGTTATTGCCGCATGCAACCGCGGTTCAGTCAGCCGCGCGAGGACTACGACGCGCTGCCAGTGGGGATATCGGCTTTGTTCAGGGAACAGTTCGTGTGACTGCAGCCGAAATTGTTGGTGTTGAAATCTTGCCGCCAATCGTCACCAGGCTGCGTCGAGATCATCCAGACCTTGAGGTCGAACTTGTCCTGTCAAATCGGTTGGAAAACCTGTTGCGACGGGATGCCGATATCGCAGTGCGTATGGTTGCACCGGATCAGGATGCGCTGGTTGCCCAGCATATTGGCAATATCGATCTCGGTTTTCATGCAATGGCAGATTATCTCGCCCATGCAGGGTGGCAGGGAAAAGCAGAAGAAATCGGTTGGGATGAGCTGGGGCAACTCGATCTGATCGGCTTTGATACGGCCAGTGCCGATGTCAGGGCCATGGTCGAGCGCATGCCCGAAATTTCCAATGCTCGTTTTGCTTTGCGTGTTGATAGCAATGTTGCCCAGCTTGCCATGCTGCGTGCAGGTTTTGGGGTTGCGCTCTGTCAGTTGGGCTTGGCGCGTCGGACGTCAGGATGTGTGCGTCTCTTGCCTGATTTTACCTTGGGGCTGGATACTTGGGTTACCATGCATGAAGGACTTCGGGATCATTTGCGCTGCCGCGTGGTGTTTGACGCGCTCGTTGCGGGTATGCGGGCTTATCGGCTGGAGGGCCTGAATGTATGAATGCCGGGGGCTTCAAAGTGGGCGGGACGGTTTGATGCATCCCACCTCACATTTCACACGACATTGATGGCTTCATGCTTGGCGATCAGTTGAGCGACAAGCTCAACAACTTTTTCTTCGGCCTCTTTGATCGATGCCTGCGTTCGTTCGTCGGCAAACTCGTCATATTCAATCGCCGCACCAAACTGATCGGTGATGCCGATATATTGCAGCGGGGTGAACAACCCGCCCTCGACAAAGTTCATATGCGCGATACGCCCATCCCGCCCATAGCCATAGTCACCCCGCGCTGACAGGGCGACAATCGATTTATTGCCGCTCACCATTGGCCAGTAGGGAACATCGCCGCGCGTTCGATCAAACCCGAACGTCCGGCCAACTCGCACAATGTTATCAACCCATGCCTTCATCTGGGCAGGCATGCCAAAATTATACATCGGCACCCCGGCGACAATGATGTCGGCAGACAGTAGCTCGTCCACCAGCTGGTCGCTTTCGCACAGTGCCGCGTGCATTCAGGCTTCACGATCATTGGGATGGGTAAAGGCTGCATGGACCCAGTCACCGGTGGTTGGTTGCGGCGGGTTTGCCCCGACATCGCGATAGATGATCTCGGCGTCTGGACGTTTTGCCAGCCAGTTTTGCACAAACTGTGCGGTGAGGCGGCGCGTGTGTGAGCCATGCTGTTTCTGATCAGACCGCCCCGGGCGGGAGCTGCTGTCGATATGAAGAATTCTGGTCATCATACTCTCCATGTGATGAAGGTGGTTCATCTGTGTATGTCTGTGATGACCAAGCATTGACTGAATTTAAGGGGTGCGGCAAAATCGAATTCCTCAGCCAATAGATGAGCTCAGTTCATTCATATGTCGTTACCGCCACTTGCGACCCTGCGCGCCTTTGAAGCCGCAGCCCGCCATCAGAGTTTCAAGAATGCCGCATCCGAGCTTGGCGTCACGCCAACCGCGATCAGCCATCAGGTACGCCTGCTTGAAGAAACGCTGGCTGTTCAATTGTTTGATCGCAAGCCACGCCAGGTGGTCCTGACCGATGTCGGGCAGGAGCTTTATCCGGTTTTGCGCGATGGCTTTGCATCCTTTGCCAAGGCGATTGATCGGGTTCGGAACCGCCCCGCATCACGGAGTGTAACGGTTTCGGTCATTCCGTCCTTTACGGCAAAGTGGCTGTTGCCCCGCCTGCCAAGGTTTCAGACGGAATATCCCGACATCCATTTGCGCCTGCATACCTCGCCAGAGGCGGTTGACCTTGCCGGCGGTGTTGCGGATGCCGCCATTCGCTACGGCATCGGCCCCTATCCGGGATTGGCGGCAAGCCAGCTTTTTCGCGAACATTTCGTCCCGCTTTGCAGTCCTTCATTGGGGCTGGAAAAACCAGAAGACCTGCGCAAGGCGACGTTGCTGCATTTTGACTGGTTGCGGCCCGATGATGCGACCCCGACCTGGCAAAGATGGGGGCAGGTAGCTGGATGTCCGGAATTCCTGCCAAGTGCAGGCATCAGCTTTTCCGATGACAGCCACGCCATTCAGGCCGCGATCGCCGGGCAGGGGGTTGTTCTCGCCAGTCCGGCGATGGTGCGCGCAGAAATCGATGCCGGATTACTGGTGATGCCGTTTGGCCCTGAAATCAAAGGGCACGCATATCACTATGTGCATACCAGCCGCGGCGATAACCTGCGGGAGGTCGAAGCATTCGGCGATTGGATCAAACGTGAAGTGGCATCATCCGGGCTGCTTGCTGCGTAAGCGCGCGATTGAAGATTGACCTTGCGGGCTGCATCGGAAACCATGTGCCATCGTCAATCATTCTTATGGATCGATCATGCCCCGCTTTGCCGCCAACCTTTCGTTCCTGTTTGCCGAACTGCCGTTTGAAAAACGGTTTGCCGCGGCCGCGGATGCCGGCTTTGTCGGGGTGGAATATATCGGCGCCTATGACATGCCGCTTTCCACCGTCAAATCGCTGCTTGATGAAAATGGTCTGGAGCAGGTTTTGTTTAACCTGCCTGCCGGTGACTGGGAGGCAGGCGACCGTGGTCTGGCCTGTCGTCCGGGGCGCGAGGATGTCTTTCGCGACTCTGTCGTAAAGGCGCTTGATTACGCGGCGGCCACCGATTGCAAGATGCTTCATTGCATGGCCGGTGTGATGGGCAAGGGTGAGGATTCCGGCGAACTCGCCCGGCTTTATTGTGACAATCTGCTATATGCTGCGGATCTTGCCGATCAGGCCGGTGTCGATATCCTGATCGAGTCGATCAATCCGCTTGATATGCCGGGATATTTGCTTAATTCCATCGAACAGGCGGCCGTGATCCTTGAACAGCTTGATCACCCGCGTCTGAAATTGCAGTTCGATATCTATCACGCCCAGATCGTTGGCGGAAACATTGCCGCCCGGCTCGATCAACATATCGACAGCATCGCCCATGTACAGGTCGCAGGTGCCCCGGGCCGTCATGAACCGGACAGTGGGGAGCTTAACTATCCCTTTCTGTTCTATATGCTTGATCGCATCGGCTATGAAGGCTGGATTGGCTGCGAATACAAGCCGCACGGCAAGACCGAAGACGGACTTGGCTGGGTGCGCCCCTGGATGCCAAAGCCAGGCGCCTGATCGGTTTTTGCGTTAAAACCTATTCAATCAGAATGGCGCGGAAGTCGTTGACATTGGTCAGCGTCGGTCCCGTCACCAGCAGATCATCAATCTTGGCAAAGGCGCTATAGGCGTCATTGTTATTAAGATACTCCCACAGATCGATGCCGTTTTCCTGGGCTGTTTGCCAGCTTTTGGCATCAATGATGGCGCCGGCATTGTCCTCGCTGCCATCAATACCGTCGGTATCAATCGCAAGCGCGCTAAAGCCCGGTTGGTCGCGCAGCTGGAGCAGAAGGGATAGCAAGAATTCGCTGTTGCGGCCGCCACGGCCCCCCTTGCCACGCACCGTGACGGTGGTTTCACCACCCGAAAGCAACACGCACGGCTTTGCCGCCGGTTGGCCGTGATTGGCAACCTGATGGGCGATCCCGGCATGGACGATGGCGACTTCGCGGGCTTCGCCTTCTATCGCATCCCCAAGGATGACGGTATTGAGCCCCATGTCACGCGCGACAGATGCGGCGGCCTCAAGGCTGTCCTGCGGGCGGGCCAGCATGATGGTCTCATGGCCGTCAAAACAGGGATCGTCAGGTTTGATCGTCTCATCCTTCTCGCTGCGCAAAAGATCTTCGGCGGCTTTGGGGATGTCGATCTGATAATGGCGGAGGATATCAAGCGCGTCCTGACCAGTGGTTGGGTCTGATACCGTCGGGCCGGATGCAATGATCGCCGGATCATCGCCCGGCACGTCAGACACAAGATAGGTCACCATGCGCGCGGGCGCAGATGCCTTTGCAAGCCGGCCGCCCTTGATGGCAGAGAGGTGCTTGCGCACACAGTTCATTTCCGAAATGGTCGCGCCACTGCGTAATAGCGCCTTGCTGATCGCCTGCTTGTCTTCAAGTGTCAAACCCGGACCGGGCAGGGCGAGAAGGGCCGAACCGCCCCCGGAAATCATGCACACCACCAGATCATCCGGACCGGCAGCCGAAACGATCTCAAGGATCCGCTTGGCGGCCTGTTCCCCGGCGGCATCAGGCACCGGGTGGGAGGCCTCGACAATTTCGATCTGATCGCATTCGACCGCATGGCCATAGCGGGTCACGACCAGCCCCTCGACATCACCTGTCCAGGCCTTTTCAAAGGCGCGTGCCATATTGGCCGATGCCTTGCCTGCGCCAATGACGATGGTCTTGCCCTTGGGCGGTTCGGGCAGATTGCGCGGGATCTGAACGCCGGGGTCGGCGGCCTCTAGGGCCGCATCCATCAAAGCCAGAAGTTTTTCGCGCGAAGTGGTCATGTCGGGTTTCCCTGATTGGATTTTGGCCGGGTTTATCCCGGCATTGAATTTAGGTCGCCTGCTTGTCCGATGCGGTTTTGAAGAAATCGATCACGGCCTGCAAATGATCCGACATCGCCTTTTCCGCCGCGTCCGGGTCGTGGGCGGCGATGGCTTCGATGATGTCACGGTGATGTTCCTGCACCATCCGATCAAAGGTCGGGCCGGCCATGCCGTTGAAGCGGATTTCGGTAAGGGCCGCCTGCAGCACGTCATGCAGCATTTTCATCACGTGATAATAAATGATCGATCCAGTCGCCCGGCCAATCATCATATGCAGGCGGTGGTCATCATCGGCACGGTATTTTGCCGCCCGCCTTGGATCATGCGCCTGGCGATAGGCCATGCGTAAAAGCTTGATATCCTCGTCACTGGCATTGATGGCCGCCCGCCGTGCGGCCCATGTTTCAAGCGTGCAGCGGATTTCCTGCAGATCGCGCAGATTGCTGATCGAATCGCGCACTAGATCGGTCATGGCGGTATCCATGTCGATCCCGGTCGAAGACAGGATTTCCGTGCCGCCGCCCTGAACCGCGCGCAAATACCCACGGGTCTTGAGCTTTTGTAAGGCAGCTCGGACCGAAACACGGCTAACCGACATGCTTTCGGCAAGCTGGCGTTCGCCGGGCAGGCGGTCTCCGGGCAGGAAAATGCCATCTGAAATCTTTTCAAGGATCTGATCGGCCACCTGATCGGCAATCCGTTTCGGACGCTTGGCCTCCTGATCGTCTTGTGCCTGAACCGGCTTGGCAGACGGCATGTTGGGTTGTCTCCAATCGTGTTTTTCTGTGCCAGTGCAATGATATTATAGGTCCTGACCCTAAATGGTCATACCATTTTACGGGATGTTTGGGCGCTACGCAAAGTGTCGATATGCATCAAGCCTGCTTGTTGCAGCGCAATCTTGTCTCGGCAGTGATAAATTGATAGTTCAAGACATACCGGTTGGCGCATGCGCACCCTGTTCTTAAGCGCGTTGCTGCCCCGGCTGACCCGCCAATATCCGACGATCCAACGACCACCGAATTTCAGGAGAACACGCGTGCCGAACCAAGCCGGGACCCTTTTGGGCCATGATGATCCAGCCCCGTTTGAAATCTTGAACGCAAACGGCAAGGGCCATTCGCTTTTTGTCTGCGATCATGCGTCCCGCGAAGTCCCCAAAAGCCTTGGTACGCTGGGCCTGCCCGAGGAAGAACGCAAACGCCATATCGGCTGGGACATCGGCGCACGCAAGGTGACTGAAATTCTGGTTGATCGCTTTGATTGCCCGGCTGTTCTGGGCGGGTTTTCGCGCCTTGTGATCGACTGCAACCGGCAGCTTTGGGATCCGACCGGGATGCCCGAAATTTCTGATCAGACTGTGGTGCCGGGCAACAAAAACGTCTCGCCCAGCGAACATATGAAACGCATCCGCGAGATTTTCCTGCCCTATCACTGGGCGATCGAAGAACAGATTGCCACCTTCCACGCGCATAAAATCGCCCCGGCGCTGATCGCCATTCATAGCTTCACCCCGGTTTTTCAGGGTTTTGAACGCCCATGGGAAATCGGCGTTTTGTGGGATCAGGATGATCGCATTCCGGTGCCGCTGCTTGAAACCCTGCGCGCGCAGAACCCGGACCTGACGATTGGTGACAATGAACCGTATTCAGGCCAGCATCTGGCGGACTACACCATTGACCATCACGGCGAGGCGGCGGGTCTTCCGTGCGTGTCGATTGAAATTCGTCAGGATCTGATTGATACTGATGCGGGATGTGAAAAATGGGCGAAGATCCTTGGCGATGCCTTCGTCGACATCCTTGCGGATCCGAACCTATACAAGATCAGGAGAGACTGATTTGGCAGGGGCCAACGCACGCGAACCGGGATTTTCCATCGGCATTGAAGAAGAATTCTGGCTCGTGGATCGCGAAACCCGCGACCTTGCCAAGGACCCGCCTGCCGAATTTCACAAGGACGCCAAGGCAAAGCTTGGCGATCAGGTGTCTTCCGAATTCATGCGCTGTCAGGTTGAGACCGGAAGCCAAGTTTGCAACAGTGCACTTGAAGCGCGCGAGCAACTGATTGAAATGCGCAGCACGCTCTCCGATGTGGCGGCTAAATATGACATGGCGCTGCTTGCAGCCTCCACCCATCCCTTTGCCCAGTGGGACGATCAGAAACACACCGATGGCGAGCGTTACAACACCATCGCGCGCGATTTGCGCACGGTGGTGGATCGCTTGCTGATCTGTGGCATGCATGTCCATGTCGGGATCGAGGATGACGATCTGCGCATCGAGCTGATGGCGCAGGCGAGCTATTTCTTGCCGCATCTTCTGGCGCTTACCACCAGTTCACCCTTCTGGCGGGGCAAGGAAACCGGGCTTCAGACGTTCCGGCTGTCTGTGTTTGACAACCTGCCGCGCACGGGCCTTCCGGAAGTGTTTGGCTCCTGGGCGGAATATCGCCGTCATGTCGATATGCTGATCAATGCTGGCGTGATCGAGGACGGCACGAAGCTTTGGTGGGATTTGCGACCATCTGATCGCTGGCCGACCCTTGAAATGCGGATTGCCGATGTCTGCACCGATCTTGAGGATGCGGTTTGTGTCGCATCGATCACGCGATGCCTTATGCGCATGCTCTATCGTTTGCGGCGCAATAATCAACGCTGGCGGATTTATGCCAACATGCTGGTGCGCGAAAACCGCTGGCGGGCCTGCCGCTATGGCAGCGACCCGGGCGAGAAGGCCGGACTGATTGATTTTGGTCGCGGTGAAATCGTGCCCTATGCCGATCTGCTCGAAGAAATCCTCGAACTCATCCGGCCTGATGCCGAATTCTTTGGCTGTGTCGACGAAGTCGAACATGCGCGCACCATCGTCAAACGCGGCACAAGCGCACGCAGACAGCGCGAAATCTATGACGCGGCCATCGAACTCGGCGCCACGCCAAAGGAAGCGTTGGTCGCCGTTGCCGATGTCCTGATCGAGCGCACAGACCCGCACGCAAGATCGGATACCTAGAGTCTGCTCCGATTATCTTACATCGTTTTGCCGAGGACATTCTTCTGTCCGGCAAGGAATGGATCGCAGGGCGTAGCGGTGCTACGGTCCAGATCCGTGACGCTGCAGGGCGGATGAATGTCCCGGCCCGAAGGGTTCGGTTTGGCGATGTTTCGCTGCGTTACACCGCTTGAACGATGCTCCACATCGCCCTTCGTGCCGTGCCTTGCCAAACAGATTCGCCAAACACGAACAAAAGCGATGCAAGCTAATCGGAGCAGACTCTAACGGCTTGTCAGCGGGCAGTGCATTGAGTATCGTCGCGCCGAAACGGGTTTGGGCCCTTTGAAATTCCGCGCATCGGATATCCGCTGTGCAATCCATCATCGGAGAAGAATTGATGACCGAAGTCGGTGGTATCGCAGCCGATCAGCTTGCGAGTTATGTCGAGCGTATCGAACGCCTTGAAGAAGAAAAAGCCAACCTGATGGCTGATATCAAGGAAGTTTACGGTGAAGCCAAGGCGCTTGGCTATGACGTGAAAATCCTGCGCCAGATCATTCGTCTGCGCAAAATGGAAGATCACGAACGCACCGAACAGGAAGAAATCCTGGAAGTCTACAAACGTGCGCTGGGTATGAGCTGACAGCACCCTGTCAGCAGACCGGACGTGAACACCAAAAGCCCGCTTTGATGCGGGCTTTTGCTTTTGTAAGCTTGGCCGATGACAACCGCATCCCGCCCCGAAATCACAACTGAAGTCACCGAGGGTGTCTGTCGGCTTTTATATCACCATCAGATGGCCTGCCTGACGGAGCTGCGTCTGGGCAATGGCCGCCGGCTTGATGTGCTCGCCCTTGGCCCAAAGGGCGAGCTTTGGGCGGTGGAAGTCAAATCCTCGGTCGAGGATTTCCGGGTTGATCAGAAATGGCAAAGCTACCTTGAATATTGTGACCGGTTCTTTTTTTCCGTGCCGATGCACTTCCCCAAGGACCTGATTCCTGAAGATATCGGCTTGATCGTTGCCGACCGGTTTGAGGCCGCCATCATTCGACCAAGTCCCGAAATCAAGCTTTCTGCAGCGCGTCGAAAGAAGCTTCTGATTTCGTTTGGTCAAGCAGCCGCATCCCGCCTGCGCGGGGCAATCAACTCAACTTTTGGTGGGACTAGCTAATTGAACGAATGAGCGAAATACTTTGCTACGTGCGTATAGTCTATCGAATGCCAAGCGAAAGAAAAGTCTTTGATCGGTCGTATCTGCAGAAGTCAGGAAAACACGGTCAAGCAAGAAATCCTTTGCACTGTCGTTGGTGTAGCCTTTGCTAAAGAAGATTTTCTTCGCTTGTAGCGTTTTCAGGATTTCTACTTCTCTTGATGTGAAGCAAATATCGGGTTGACCATTTGTAAACGCAAAAAACGGAAGAGAGTTTGGGTGTTGCTCCAATTGCTTTTGGTTTACCTCATATTGTTCAACAAATTCCGAGGTGGTCAATGCAGTACTGTTCCAGTGCTCAAAAAGATGATTGCCCAAAACCACCAGGTGATTTTTTGCCCATTTTTTCACTGTATTAGAATTAGCAATTTGTCCTTGGTAATGAAGAGCAGCAGCGAAATCGATCTGATAGCTTTTCTCATATTTAGCCATTGCAGCTGGTGTGAGATGCAGGAATGCTGGGCTGTCAATTTTCTCTCTCTTAAGAAACTCTCCAAATTCAGGTTCATTCTCTTCTAGGTAAAATGCCAGCGCGGATAGCATTGGCCGGTCTTGTGATACTGTGCTCATATTCATGAACATCAAAGATGGAATCTCTTGCTCGACCAGAAACCTTATCCCGTTCTCAAATGCCCCAAGGAAACCATCATCGAATGTGATCATTGCTGCTCGATCTGGAAGTTCACTTTTATCCCGGTTTATCAAGTCTTCCGGGTGAACAATATTAAAGTTCTTCTGTATCCACAATACCTGCTTTTTGAAAGTCTCAACGGAAACCGAGAGTTCCAGATTCTTGGCAAAAGGTGCCGGCTTATCGCTGACCTCATGGTATAAAAAGACTGTTAGCTCACCGACAGTGTACCTTAGCAAGCCAGGTGCAATCTGATAGGTCGTATAAGTGAGGCGCTCAAGTATACTGCGGAGGGCTCGCTTAAACATTATCAGAGTCCCCCATTGTGAAATGCGGTCGCTGAACAGCATTTAAAGCATCCTTGACCTCGTTGTTATAGATGATCACTGGGATTTCGTGCCGATCTGCAAAGCCATATTGCACAAGTGTTTTGTAAAATGGCGAGCGTCGATCACACCATACACTTATGCCGCGGGTTTTTGTTCTAAACGCTGTATTGACCAGTTCAGACAATACCATGCGTAAAGCGTTGTCATGGCCGGAAAGAAATAGATAATCAGCTATGATTAATGAGTAACCAAGATCAGTAGGAACGTTTTTGTAAACAAGGTAGCCAACAAGTTTTCCTTTATGTCGGACCTGATCAAACAGATACTTGTCGGGGTGAAGGAAGTAACGCCACGTCATTTCATCCTTGGTCCTGCAAATAATAAAATCATGGCGTTGAGAGGCTTCTTCCCAGAATTCGTTCCAGTCATCAGGCAGGCTTTCTAGGCGTTCAGCTACATAGTCTTCAATGTTGTTTTTGTGTCGGTTGCGCAGCTTGTAAAAAAGACCGAGGGCGAGCCTGAAAGGTCCACCAAACAGCTCCATGCCTGTCCATCCGAATAAACTTAGAAGTTTATTGTCGGCAGATGTAGCCAAGGACATTGCTCTCACATTCAATGACGATTGAACTTCGAAATTGGCTTTCTTCTGCCATCCGGGTAACGCGGTAGCATTCGGGAGGCCATATATATACCGCATCCCGTCCGCTTCGGCTTGGTCCCGACTGGCATTTCCGACAATTGTGAACAGTCCGCGACGGAAAAATTTTGGAGCTGTGTAAGTATCTCCTATTTCGGCTGTGTCGATGACTTCATTGCAGCACTTTAGTCTTTTTCGTGTAATGGATGTGGTTGCAGCAACTTCACCATCAATTTCAACGAAATTCACAAAGCCATCACCTAGCGGGTTGGTTGCTGTTTTCCAGCTAAAAAGATCCACAGTGCCGTAACGGCCTTCACCTGTGAAATTCTCCTTAAAGAAATTGGATATTCGCAGCAGATCTTTTAGTGATGCTCTTTGGGCCTTGAAATTCATTGCTCTGTCTTTTCCATTTGTAATCGACAAAGGTATAGCCAATCAGGCGAAGGTGAAACAGGTAAAACTAGGTTGTTTGGGGACACAATTATAAAAGCCTTTGAAGCGTCCAGTGTGTTAACTCAAATGAGGACCTTGGTTTAGAAAAAAGGCTCCGGAAATTCCGAGACCTTTGCTGTTGGAGACGTGGCTGACTTACTCCGCCGCCTCGAGATGTTCGGGCGGATTGCGGAACTGTTCGAGCAGTTCGGCTTCGCGTGCCTTGGCCTTTTCGATGTGTTCTTCCTTGACGTGACCGTAGCCGCGAATGTGTTCGGGCAGGGCGAGCAATGCCTTAGCGATGCGGGCATTGTCGTGGGTGAGCCCGTCAATCACCTCGGTCACCAGTTTTCGTAATCGGTGATCAACTGGCGTTCGATCCGGCGTTCCGGGTTGCGGCCAAACGGATCAAGTTTCGTTCCGCGCAGGAACTTCATTTTTGCCAGCATGCGGAACGCCGCCATCATTCGTCCAAGTCCCGAAATCAAGCTTTCTGCAGCGCGCCGAAAGAAGCTTCTGATCTCCTTTGGGCAGACCGCAGCAGGGCGGTTGAATACGTTTTCTTCAAAGGAAAAAGTATTAGGGTAGCTGCTCAAACGAGTAGTTCATTCTCATTCTTACAGATCAAATCAGATCCTTAAGTAATTGATTCTATATGTATGATTCCAAATGCAACTTTGGCTATTCTGTTGCATAGCAGCAAAACGTATAAGTGTAACTGTGACGAAACGCACTGGCTCATAGGTTGTATTTGTGCGATGCAATATAAACATTGCGAGAACGCTTGGGCCAGTATGAGCGGTTTCGATCGAGAGTTTGATCTTCTTTCCGACTGGCCCGTGGTGGGCGTAATGCCCGGTTCCTTAGACGGGGGACGACGACATGGCGGAAAAGAAGCGTGCGATTGCGTTGGCTGGTGGTGGGCCGGCCGTTGGTTTGAGCCTCGGTGCCTTGAAAAGGTTACATGAAGAATCCGATCTCAAATTTGATGTCTGGTCGACGGCCTGTATCGGTGCCTGGCTTGCCGTTGCCTGGAATCAGTCAGACCCGGGACGCGAATATGAACAGACTGTCGAGTTCTTCAAACGCATCTGTCGACCGGAAAAGGTTTATGACCGTTTCCCGATTGCCGCGGCCTTTGCCCCGGACTTCTTCTCCCAGACCAGCAATACCATCGCCTATATGCTCGATCCCCGGAGTTATCAGGGATTGATCGTACCCGAAGCTATCATGGAGGCGGCATCCTATGTTCAAGAGTTTCTTGCCAAGCCGCAATACTGGACGCCGGGTAATATTAACTCATTGATCCTCAACGGTTTCATGGCGGCCAATCCGCTGTCGCGTTTCATGATGGGCGCGATGTACCAGTCTCGCAACCGGGGACTGTCACGCATTTACTATCCCGACAGTGCTTTTCTTGATTTGCTGGATTTTGACCGGCTTTATGAGGATGGCAAACCGGCCATCCTGCACAACGCCTACAACCTGACGCGGCAGCGGCTGGAGTTGTTCACCAACAAGCCGCTTTCCTATGGCTTGCCGGGCATGAACGCCCAGACATTGTGCGCCTGCTCGGCACTCCCCTATATCGAGGAGCCGGTGGTGATTGGTGCCGATACCTACTGCGAAGGGGCCACGGTCGATACCGTCAATTTCTATGATCTGCTGCGTTTGAACCCTGATCTTGATGAGGTTTGGGTCAGTCGCATCCTGGACGTCAAGCAGATACGACAGCCGGAAAACCTTTATGACGCGCTCAATAATCTGGTGATGCTGTTTGCGGCAACCACCAGCGAAGACGACGTCAAGCTGTTCAAATACAAAGTCGCCGAAAGTGGCCGTGATATCCGGGTCATCGAAATCCCGGTCGAAGCCAATATCAGCTACGACTGGACGTGGGAAAACCTCGATCGCAGCATCGAGGACGGTTATCGCGCGACCAACGGTGTTCTTTCTGCATATCGAAATACGACCGGTGACGTAACCGTTGCCAAACTTCAGGCGGCCAGTAACGACGCCGCCTGATGCCACCTGTGAATGTCAATTTTGGATATCCAAAGAATGAAGACTTTTGCGAATCTGAATATCGGGACCAAGCTTTCCATTTTGCCGGTTATCGCCGTTGTTGCGATCATCGCTGTCAGTCTGATAGGCGGGCGCGCCATCCTGTCACTTTCTGACGGTCTGGAATTCGCCGTCAGCAAGGCGTATCCGGAGGTCAAGGATATTAGCGAGATTGATCGTAATGTGACCAGGGTGCATCAGACCCTCTATCGTTTGCTTTCCTGGTCCGCAGCCGGTGTTGACGAAGACCGGATGAACGCCGTTTTGCAAGATCTTGAAACCCAGATCAGCGATGCGCGTCAGTCCTTTGTAACCCTGCTTGACAGCGACAGCCTTACGGAAACCGGTCGCCAGATGTCGGTTGACGCCCAAGAGCGCTTTGACGGTTATCTTGGCAAGGTCAATCAGGTTCTTGGCATGCTCGATATTGATTACACGGGTGCGCTCAGCTTCTCCTGGTCGGCACAGTCCGACTATGAAGCACTGATGGACATTCTTTCCAAGCTGCGCGGAACCGCAGAACTCAGAATGGACAGTGCAAGCGGTGCGGCCATGGCGGTCGGCAGCTCTGCACAGGATCAGACAATCATTGCGGCGGTTCTGGCATCGGTTGCCATGGCGGTGATCAGTTTTGTTATCGCATCCCTTATCGGCGCACCGGTCAAAAAGCTGACGCACGTCATGCGTGAGATTGCCGAAGGCAAAACCGATATTCTGGTGCCCTTTACCGGTCGCAAAGACGAAATGGGCAAAATGGCAGATGCGGTCGAAGTGTTCCGTCAGAATGCCGAAAGCCTCGAAGCCGCCGAAGAGCAACGTCAGGAGGACGAAGCCCGCGCGGTTGAGGAAAAACGCAGGATCATGCAGGAACTGGCCCATGATATCGAGACTTCGGTACAGGGCACGGCGACTGCGGTCAGTGCCGCGATTGAAGAGATCGGGGCTTCTGCATCGGCACTTCTGGGCAATGCCGAACGTACGGATCAGCAAAGCGAAAGCGCCTTTGATGCCTCGGGTAAATCCAGCCACAACATGGGCGAGATTTCCCAGGCAGCGTCCGGACTTGCATCTGCGATTTCCCATATCAGCGAGGAAATCCAGAAAAGTAGCCGTCAGGCACAAGAGGCCAGCGAACAGGCACTTGATGCGGACGAAAAAATCCGCCGCCTCGAAGATGCCAGCATTCGGATCGAAGATGTTGCTGCGTTGATTGGCAATATTGCCGAACAAACCAACCTTCTGGCGCTGAATGCAACGATTGAATCAGCCCGTGCTGGCGAGGCGGGCAAAGGATTTGCCGTGGTTGCCAATGAGGTCAAGAACCTTGCCAGCCAGACGGCAAAATCGACCGAAGAGATCGCATCGGAAATTGCCAATGTCCGGGCTGAAACCGGTCAGGCTGTTGATGCAATCCGGACGATTGTCGAGAGTGTTCAGAGCATCAACGAAATTCTGAAAATGACGGCAGAGTCCGTCATGGAACAAGGCAATGCTACTGGTCAGATCAGCAGTAGCATTTCCGAGGCAGCCGGTTATGCCGAAACCGTTTCGGGCGGCATTGGGGGCGTGCGTGAGATCGCTCGTGCCACCCGTGACTCCGCAGGCAGCGTTGGCGAAGCAACCAGCGAACTTAGCCGCGAAATGGCAGGTCTGAGCAGCTCTGTCGATGAACTCGTCGCGCGCCTGCGTGCAGTTTAATTCCTTCACCAACTCAACTTTCATCACTAAGGGGTATTCAGGATGAAAATCGTTTTGCGTTCTTTCGTTGCGGCGTGTGTGTCGTTTTTGATGGTGTTGAACGTGTCATCAGCCATGGCACAGGACAAGGAAGCAACGGCCAAGGATCTGGTCGACAAGGCAATCGCCCTTTATGACGAAGTCGGTCAGGAAAAGTCATTTGCGGTGTTTGATGACAAGTCCGGCGACTACGTATTTGACGAGTTTTACGTCATCGTTGCCGACGGGGAAAAAGGAACGTTTCTGACCCATGCGATCAACCCGAAGCTTGTGAACAACCCGGGTCTTTGGGATCTGCAGGATGTGAACAGCAAGTTCATCATTCGTGACATGGTCGAAACCGGCAAGACAAGCCCGGATGGTGGCTGGTCAAACTACACATGGACTCATCCGCAAACCAAAAAGCTTGCTGAAAAGAAAACTTGGGTGAAAGCCCACGATGGCAAGATTTTCATGGTTGGTTATTACCAATAATAAATAATAAAATCCGAATCCAAAAGCCGCCATTGTGCGGCTTTTGTGATTCATGGGATTAAGTAAATATAATTTGATAGTTTTGTTTCAAAATTTATCAGAATCATTTTGCAGTTTAATTAAAAATATAAAAGTAAACCGTTCAAAAGTGAAATTTAGTATAGATACTCGGTTTTTACATATATAGATGTATATAAATTTTTGTGTTCCTTCACATCACTATTGAACATTTGTCTCAAATGATTTGGCTTAAAATCATTATAATAATCACTGTATCTACAAGTCTGCAAAGACGGACTGGTATCTCCTGGGGGTGAACGATGGTGCACGCAGCGGCATCCGTGGCGTTTGCACCAAGTTGTTCAAGTCGACCCGTTCGGCTTTCAACAAGGAGACTGGGACGTGGACAAAATCAAACGAGCCATCTTTCTTTCAGGCGGCGGGCCTGCTGTAGGATTGAGCATCGGCGTGCTCAAACGCTTGCAGCAGGAACCAGATATCAAATTTGATATTTGGTCTTCAGCCTGTATCGGCGCTTGGCTTTCGGTTGCCTGGAACCAGGCAGACGAGGGCCAGGAACTTGACCAGACCATCGCCTTCTTTCGTAAAATTTTCCGACCGGCAAGTGTTTATGAACGGTTCCCGATCGCATCGGCATTTGCCCCGGACTTCTTTTCTGATTTCGCCAACAAACTGAATTACTTCTTTAACCCCAACAGCTATCAGGGGCTGCTTGTGCCCGACGCCATCGGTCAGGCGGTCGAACATGTGCAGCACTTCATGGGCAATCCAAAATACTGGACGCCCCACAATTTCAACGATGTCTTGCTAAACGGTTTTCTGGCGGCAAATCCGTTGTCGCGTTTTCTGGTCGGGTCGATGTACCAGACCCAGACCAAGGGGCTGGCAAAGATCTATTCACCAGACAGCATGTTTCTCGACCGGCTGAAATTTGATCGTCTCTATCAGCCTGACAAGCCGGCGATGTTCCATAACGCCTATAATCTTTCCAAACAGCGGCTTGAACTCTTTACCAACAAACCCGACCACTATGACTTGCCGCAGATGAATGCCCAGACGCTATGTGCCTGTTCGGCCTTGCCCTTTATCGAGGAGCCGGTTGAAATAAATGGCGATACCTATTGCGAAGGGGCAACGGTCGACACCGTCAATTTCTTTGATTTTCTGCGCCTGCACCCGGATGTCGACGAAGTATGGGTCAGTCGTATTCTTGATCTCAAACAGGTGCGTCAGCCCGAAAACCTGTATGACGCGCTCAACAATCTGGTGATGCTGTTTGCCGCATCCGCCAGCGAGGACGCGGTCACGGCGTTTAAGCGTGAAGTCGCTGAAAGTGGCCGTAAAATCGATATCGTCGAAATCCCGGTTTCCCCGCATATCAATTATGACTGGACCTGGGAAAACCTTGATCGCGGGATCGAGGACGGCTTTGAATCAACCGATCACATGATTGCCGACTATCGCAAACGTAAGCGCCATGAAAAGTCGGTCCGTGATTTGCGCGAAGGAGCCGCCCGGTTTTTGCCGGATTTCCGACGCCGCACTGCACGTTTCGTCTGAACCACAAAAGGGCCGCTTGATGCGGCCCTTTTGATTTTCGGCTTACTCCGCTGCCTTGAGGTGTTCGGGCGGGTTACGGAACTGTTCGAGCAGTTCGGCTTCGCGGGCTTTGGCCTTTTCGATGTGCTCTTCCTTGACGTGGCCGTAGCCGCGAATGTGTTCGGGCAGGGCGAGCAATGCCTTGGCGATGCGGGCATTGTCGTGGGTGAGTCCGTCGATGACCTCGGTCACCAGTTTTTCGTAATCCGTGATCAACTGGCGTTCGATCTGGCGTTCCGGGTTGCGACCAAACGGATCAAGCTTGGTGCCGCGCAGGAACTTCATTTTTGCCAGCATGCGGAAGGCCGTCATCATCCACGGACCATAGACCGATTTCTGCGGCTTTCCGGTTTCCGGATCGGCATTGGCCAGTGATGGCGGCGCCAGATGGAAGTTGATCTTGTAATCGCCCGTAAAGGTCTGGGTGACCTTTTTTAGGAACGCCGGATCGGTATAAAGACGGGCCACTTCATACTCGTCTTTATAGGCCAGCAACTTGAAGTAATATTTGGCAACTGTCCGGGCGAGATCGTCTTCATCGCCAAGGCGTTTTTCGGCGGCGGCAACCTTATCGACAAGGGCGGTGAAACGATCCGCATAGGCCGCGTTCTGATAATCGGTCAGGAACGCGCGGCGTTTGGCGATGATGTCGGAAAGCTCGGTCGCAATCGGGTGGGCTTCGGATTCGTTCGGGCCGACGACATCAATCACGCGCTTGCGGTCATGGGCATAAAGGCGGCCCCAATGGAAGGACTGCTTGTTCATGTCAATCGACACGCCATTAAGCTCAATCGCCTGCATCAGCGCTTCTTCACTGATCGGGATAAGACCGCGCTGCCAGGCAACACCCAGCATGAACAGGTTGGTCGCAATCGAATTGCCCATCAGGCGGGTGGCAATGTCACTGCCTTCCACGAAATGAACGGCATCTGCCCCGCAGGTGTCATTGATGACCTTCATGTGCTCGTTGGTTTTAAGCTCGAAGTCCGGATTGTGGGTAAAGGCGCCGGTGACGGTTTCATGGGTGTTGATCACCGCCTGGGTAAAGTTGCGGCGCATCTTGGCAAGCCCTTCAAAGCTTGCCGCGACCAGAAGATCACAGCCCAGCACCACGTTGGCTTCACCGGCCGGAATGCGGGCGGCGTGGAGCTTTTGCTGATCATTGGCAAAACGGATATGGCTGACAACCGCCCCGCCTTTCTGCGCAAGACCTGCCATGTCAAGACCGACAATGCCTTTGCCCTCAATATGGGCGGCCATACCAAGCAACGCCCCGATGGTGACAACGCCCGTGCCACCCACACCCGTGATCAGAACCGACCACGGATCATCAATATCGGGCAGGGTCGGGCGCGGCAAGCTGGCAAAGACGGCGTCCGTGCCGGTATCGCCCTTGGCTGCTGCATCGGGTTTGCGAAGCTCGCCTCCTTCGATGGTGACAAAGCTCGGGCAGAAACCCTTAAGGCAGGAGAAATCCTTGTTGCATGCCGATTGGTCAATGGCGCGCTTGCGGCCAAATTCGGTTTTGACCGGCACGACCGCCAAGCAGTTGGACTGCTCACCACAATCGCCACAGCCGTCACAAACCAGATCGTTGATAAAGACGCGCTTGGGCGGATCGACCATCAGCTTGCGCTTGCGACGGCGGCGTTTTTCGGCTGCACAGGTCTGATCAAAGATCAGGATCGAAACGCCTTCGATCTCACGCAGTTCCTTTTGGGTGTCTTCAAGTGTGTCGCGATGACGGACATCAACACCCGGCGCAAACTCGGCACCCATCGGATACTTATCCGGCTCGTCCGACAAAACAATGATGCGTTTGGCGCCTTCGTCAAACATCTGGCGCGTGATTTGCGGCACGGTCAGGGGGCCATCAACCGGCTGTCCGCCAGTCATGGCAACGGCATCGTTAAACAGGATTTTATAGGTAATGTTGACACCCGATGCGACCGCCGCCCGCACGGCAAGCGACCCTGAATGGTAATAGGTGCCATCGCCCAAGTTCTGGAAGACGTGCTTTTCATTGGTGAACGGCGCCTGACCAATCCAGGTCGCGCCTTCGCCGCCCATATGGGTGAAGGTCTCGGTCGATCGATCCATCCAGTTGACCATGTAATGGCAGCCAATACCGGCCATCGCGCGGCTGCCGTCAGGCACCTTGGTCGAACTGTTATGCGGGCAACCGGGGCAGAACCACGGAATACGTGCCACATCCGGGCGCGGTTCGGCGATTTCGCGTTCCTTTTCCGCCAGCCAGTCGATGCGTTCATGAATGGCCGGGCTGTCATAGAACCGCTTGATGCGTTCGGCCAGCACCACGGCGACGCGCGCCGGTGTCAGTTCATCCATCGATGGCAGGATCCATTCGCCGGTTTCATCGAACTTGCCGATCACGGTCGGTCGGACATCTTCGCGCCAGTTATAAAGCTGCTCCTTGACCTGGTTTTCCATCACCGCGCGCTTTTCCTCGACGACGATGATTTCTTCCAGCCCCATGGCGAATTCGCGCACGTCATCACGATTGAGCGGCCAGCTCATCCCGACCTTGAGCACGCGAATGCCGATCTTGGCAGCGTCTTCTTCGGAAATGCCAAGGTCATCGAATGCCTGCATGACATCGAGATACGCCTTGCCCGTCGTGATGATGCCAAGCCGCGCATTCGGGCTGTCGATCACGGTTTTATTGAGCTTGTTCGCCCGCGCATATGCCAGTGCGGCATATAGCTTGTATTTCATCAGGCGATGTTCCTGCTCCTTGGGCGTATCGGGCCAACGGATATGCAGGCCGCCCTCGGGCATGTCAAAATCAGTCGGGATGACGGGCATGATCCGATCGGGCGCGACATCGGCGGCCGCCGAACTTTCCACCGTCTCGGCAATGGTTTTCATCGCCACCCAGCAGCCGGAGTAACGGCTCATCGCCCAGCCATGCAGACCGTAATCAAGAATGTCCTGCACGCCCGACGGGTTCAGGACCGGGATCTGCGCATCGATAAAGGCATATTCGGTCTGATGGGGCAGGGTGGATGATTTGCAGGAATGGTCATCCCCGGCCAGAACCAGAACCCCACCGTGTTTGGATGTACCGGCATAGTTGGCGTGTTTGAAAACGTCCCCGGACCGGTCAACACCCGGGCCCTTGCCATACCACATGCCAAAGACGCCATCATATTTGGCATCCTTGTACATATTGACCTGCTGGCTGCCCCAGACGACGGTGGCGGCAAGATCTTCGTTGACCCCGGCCTGAAATTCGATCTGTTGTTTGGTCAGGAATTTCTTGGCCCGCCAAAGCTGCTGATCAAGCCCACCCAGCGGCGATCCGCGGTAGCCTGAAATGCAGCCGGCGGTATTAAGGCCTGCGCGCGCATCAAGCTGGCGCTGCATCAGGGGCAGGCGAACCAGCGCCTGAATACCTGTTAGGTAAACCCGGCCTTCCTCAAGCGTATATTTATCGTCGAGTTGAACTGCCGCCAATTGTTGTGCCATGACCGGTCTCCCTCGGATCTCTCTGATATGCGGGGTCATTTCGGGCCCTATGCACTGCTTTTCTTGATATGGGTGTTGGTGCAGTGTTTCGGTATGACCTGTAAATTATGTTTCAGGGTCGGTTTGCGGGACCGTAGCCTGATCCTGAAATGGTAATAAATACTGACCTTTTTTCAAAACGAACTCGCATCGCAACGAGCAAAACGCCCGATTGCATCTGTTGACGTAAGGTCAACTTATTATTTACTTATTCCGGTACCGATTTACGCGCAATAAAATTGCGCCTCTGCTGCGATGCGAAATTGCAAGATGGGCCGAGTCCAGGCTCGGCGGGGATAACACCCTGTGGTAACCTCGCGCGGGTTTCGGGTGCGCACAGCAAGGAGCATATAATGGATCAACGTGTTTCGCTGATTACGCTGGGCGTTGCCGATCTGGATCGGGCGCGTCGCTTTTATGAAGGCGGGCTGGGCTGGCAAATGACCGAGATGGTCGAAGGGCAGGTGGTGTTTTACCAGCTGTCCAATGGTCTTGCCCTTGGACTTTTCGGGCGCAACGCGCTTAAGGAAGACGGCAAGTTCGATGATGATACGGGCGCAAGCTTTGCCGGATTGACGCTGGCCTATAACGCGCGCAGTGAAGAAGAAGTCGATCAGGTCATGGCGGAGGCGCAAAAGGCGGGCGCCAAAATCCAGAAACCGGCCGAAAAGGTGTTCTGGGGTGGCTATTCCGGCTATTTCCGCGACCCAGATGGCCATGCCTGGGAAGTGGCGTTCAACCCGTTCTGGGAAATTGACGAGACCGGCAATCTGCACATCCCGCCGTCGAAAACCGAGTAGGGGCACTTGGCACATCAACACGCACGGGCAGCACATCGCTGTCCGTTTTTGTATGGTGGTCGACTGATCGTGTAACGTGGTTGGAGGGCACGGGCGGCGTGCGTTTTCGGAAATATTCCAAAGTACAGTTGCATCCGGGATAATTTCCTTTTACATCGAATGTGATGTAGATTTAAGCAATGCTTTCAAGGGGGATAAGGTTTTGAGTTGGATCGACCAGTTTCCGGGTCTGTCACGTTTGCCTGAGGGCATCCGATCCTTCCTTGTCGATGAAAGCAAGATCGTTACCGTTCCCGCCAATACCATCATTTTCGGGCCGGGCAAGTCGCCGGAAAACCTGTTGCTGTTGCTGGATGGCACGGTGCGTGTGCAACAGACGTCCGACACAGGCCGTGAGATTGTGCTTTATCGCGTGCATGCCGGGGAAAGCTGCGTTCTGACCACGGCCTGCCTTCTGGCCTATGAGGATTACTCTGCCGAAGGCATTGCCGAAACTGAAACCCGTGCGGTGGCAATCCCGCGTGCTGTGTTTGACAAGCTTGTCTCGGACTCGATCGAGTTCCGCCAGTTTGTCTTTACCGCCTATTCCAAACGCATCACCGACCTGTTCATGGTGATCGAGGAAATCGCCTTCCAGAAGCTTGATATCCGCTTGGCCCACAAGCTGATCGAACTGGCGGGCGAGGAGGATATGGTGTCGGCCACCCATCAGAAACTGGCTGTTGAGCTGGGCACTGCCCGTGAAGTCATTTCGCGCCAGCTGCAGGAATTCCAGCGCCGCGGCTGGATCGAACAATCGCGCGGCACCATCCGCCTGATCGAACGCACCCCGCTGGAAAAGCTGGCGCAAAGCTAGAAAACCGCTGCTGCTTGGGCGGTTCTACGACTTTAGAATTATTAAGTGTTGATATTGCGATGTTTGGTGACTTCGTCACTGAAGCGCAAATCGCGAATTCCTAAAATAAAGATCATAGCCAGATGTTTTGTCCGCAAACCTGTGGACAAAGGCCATCGCAAACCTATCCGATGCAGGCCGCTCACAAGGCTGCACGGAGGCAGTTGTTTAGGAGGAATCCATGTCTGCATACCCGGTAAACATGTCCGTAAAACCCGAAGTTACGGCCTTTTTTGACGAAGATACCAACACGATCAGCTATGTGGTCAAGGACCCCGAAAGCAGCGCCTGCGCGATTGTCGATTCCGTGATGGATATCGATTATGCGGCGGGTCGGATTACGTTCGATCATGCCGATAACATCATCGCATTCGTGAAGGAAAAGGGCCTTAAGCTGGAATGGATCATCGAGACCCATGTCCATGCCGACCACCTGTCTGCGGCCCCCTATATCCAGCAGGAACTGGGTGGCAAGCTTGGCATCGGAAGCAAGATCACCGTCGTTCAGGACACCTTTGGCAAGGTGTTTAACGAGGGCACCGAATTCCAGCGCGATGGCAGCCAGTTTGATCGCCTTTTTGAAGATGGCGATACCTATCAGGTCGGCTCCATGACCTGCTTTGCCATCTATACCCCGGGCCACACCCCGGCCTGCATGGTGCATGTCATGGGCAATGCCGCCTTTGTCGGCGATACCCTGTTCATGCCCGATGGCGGTTCGGCCCGTGCCGACTTCCCGGGCGGTGATGCCGGGACCCTTTATGACAGCATCCAGAAGCTGCTCGCCCTGCCTGACGATATGCGTCTGTTCATGTGCCACGACTACGGCCCCAATGGCCGTGACATCAAGTGGGAAACCACGGTTGGCGAAGAGAAGCAGCACAACATCCATGTCGGCCAGGGCAAAACCCGCGAAGACTTCATCAAGTTCCGCACCGAACGTGATGCCCAGCTTGATATGCCGCGTCTGATTATCCCGTCGCTTCAGGTCAATATGCGCGCCGGTCAGGTGCCGACCGATGGCAGCGGCAAGAAAATGCTGAAAGTCCCGGTGAACGGGCTTTGATCAACACTCAGGTGAGGAAAAGCCATGGAAACCAAAAAAATAAGTGACGGGTTCTCCGTCAGTCCGCAAATCGTTGCAGACGATGTCAAGGAAATCGCCAAGCTCGGCTTCCGGTCCATCGTCTGTAACCGGCCGGACGGCGAGGGTTCCGACCAACCGACCTACGAGGAAATTTCAAACGCGGCCAAGGAAGCCGGGCTTGAAGTCCGCTATCAGCCGATTGTTTCGGGCAAGGTCAGTGATGACGATGCCAGTGACTTCGGTCGTCTGTTTGATGAATTGCCCAAGCCGATCTTTGCCTATTGCCGGACGGGGACCCGTTCGACAACGCTATGGTCGCTGAGCCAGGCCGGAAAACTCGATACCAGCGAAATCCTTCGCGCCACCAAGGCCGCCGGGTATGACATGGGCGGTGTTGTCCGCCGCATTGTCAATGGCGGCAAAACGCCCACCGATCAGGGCGATGCGAAATATGACGTCGTGATCATCGGCGGCGGTGCCGCCGGTATTTCGGTGGCGTCCAGCCTGCAGGCCCGACGTTCGGGTCTTGAGATCGCGGTGATTGATCCGGCCGATATCCACTATTACCAGCCGGGCTGGACCATGGTTGGTGGTGGCGTGTTTGAAGCCAGCACCACGGCACAGACCATGGGGTCACTGATTCCCAAGGGCGTGCATTGGATCAAGGCCGCCGTGGCTGCGTTCGAACCGCAAGACGATGCTGTCATCCTTGATGGTTGCCGGGTGGTCAAATATGACCGTCTGATCGTCTGTCCGGGGCTCAAGCTTGACTGGAACCGGGTTGATGGTCTTGTCGAAACGCTGGGCCGCAATGGTGTCACGTCAAACTATCGTTATGACCTTGCACCCTATACCTGGGAACTGGTTTCCTCGATGCGCGAAGGCAAGGCGGTCTTTACCCAGCCACCAATGCCGATCAAATGCGCCGGTGCCCCGCAAAAGGCGATGTATCTTTCGGCCGATCACTGGAACCGCAAGGGTGTTCTCAAGAACATCGATATTGATTTCTGCAATGCCGGTGGCGTGCTGTTCGGCGTAAAGGACTATGTCCCGGCGCTTGAAAGCTATGTGAAGAAATACGACGCACATCTCAATTTCTTCCATAATCTGGTGGCGATTGATGGTCATGCGAAAAAGGCCTGGTTCGATGTTGCCAAACCCGACACCAAGGTCGAACGCATCGAGAAGTCCTTTGACATGATCCATGTCTGTCCGCCGCAGGTGGCACCGGACTTTATTCGTGTCTCCCCGCTCGCAGATGCTGCTGGCTGGGTCGATGTCGATCAGGCAACGCTGCGTCACAAATCGTTTAGCAACATCTGGTCTCTGGGTGATGTGATGAACGCGCCCAACGCCAAAACGGCTGCTGCGGCCCGTAAACAGGCGCCGGTGGTTGCCGAAAACGTTGTGGCCGATATCGATGGCAAATCCCCGGTCGCACAGTATGACGGCTATGGATCCTGCCCGCTTACGGTGGAGCGCGGTCGCATTGTTCTGGCCGAATTCGGTTATGGCGGCACGCTTTTGCCGTCCTTCCCGAAATGGATGATCGATGGCACCAAGCCGTCCCACCTTGCCTGGTTGCTTAAGGAAAAGCTGCTGCCGCCGATCTATTGGAAGGCGATGCTGCGTGGCAAGGAATGGCTGGCCAAGCCTGAAAAAGTCACGACCAACTAAAATACCCTTCGTCCAAGGCAGCGTGCGCGTTGCCTTGGACCAACCTTGATCTAAGAGATCGACGAATGCGCCTCAATATGCTCCGGAAATATGTCCCGATCTTTGACTGGGGACAGACCTATGACAGGACGGCCTTTGGCAATGACATGATTGCAGCCGTGATCGTGACGATCATGCTGATCCCGCAATCGCTTGCCTATGCGCTGCTGGCGGGTCTGCCGCCCGAGGCTGGGCTATATGCCTCCATCGCGCCGATCATTCTTTATGCCATCTTTGGCACCAGCCGCGCACTTGCGGTCGGGCCGGTGGCGGTTGTGTCCCTGATGACGGCGGCCGCCGTTGGCAATATTGCCGAAACCAGCAACATGGGCTATGCGCTGGCTGCCCTGACGCTTGCGGCCCTCTCCGGGGCGATCCTGCTTGCGATGGGTGTGTTCAAGCTGGGCTTTCTCGCCAACTTCCTGTCACATCCAGTGATTGCCGGTTTCATTACCGCATCAGGCATGATCATTGCCGCCAGTCAGCTCAAACACATCCTTGGTGTTGATGCCAGCGGGCATAACCTTTGGGAAATCGTTTCCTCGCTGATTGCGCATATTCCCGAAACCAATCAGACGACCCTGATCATTGGCATTTGTGCCACGGGCTTTCTGTTCTGGGTGCGTAAGGGGCTTAAGCCTGCCTTGCGCAAACTGGGTCTTGGTGCACGCGCGGCCGACGTCCTGACCAAGGCCGGGCCGGTCTTTGCTGTTTTCGCCACCACGGCGGCAACCTGGTATCTCGGTCTGGCAGATCGCGGTGTGAAAATTGTTGGCGATGTCCCGCAAAGCCTGCCGCCACTGACCATGCCGGACTTCAGTCCGGGGTTGGTGACTGATCTTCTGGTACCGGCCATCCTGATTTCCGTGATCGGCTTTGTTGAATCAATCTCGGTCGCGCAAACCCTTGCGGCCAAACGCCGTCAGCGCATCAACCCGGATCAGGAACTGATTGGTCTGGGGGCTGCCAATATCGGTGCGGCCTTTACGGGCGGTTATCCGGTGACGGGTGGTTTTGCCCGTTCGGTCGTGAACTTTGATGCCGGGGCACAAACGCCGGCTGCTGGCGCCTTTACCGCCGTTGGTCTGGCTATTGCGGCGGTGGCGTTAACCCCGCTTGTTTATTTCCTGCCCAAAGCGACCCTTGCGGCGACCATTATCGTTGCGGTGTTGTCGCTGGTGGATTTCTCGATCCTGAAAACCAGCTGGCAATATTCCAAGGCCGATTTCATCGCGGTTCTGGCCACCATCCTTCTGACCCTTGGTCTTGGGGTTGAGGTCGGTGTGACGGCCGGTGTGGTTCTGTCGATCGGGTTGTTCCTCTATAAAACCTCACGCCCGCATATTGCCGAGGTCGGGCTTGTCCCCGATACCCAGCATTTCCGCAACGTGCTGCGTCATAAGGTGATCACCCATCCGTCGGTTCTGACCATCCGGATTGACGAAAGCCTTTATTTCGCCAATGCGCGATATCTTGAGGATTACCTCTATGATCGGGTGGTGGCGTGCGAGAACCTCAAACATGTGGTTCTGATGTGCTCGGCTGTGAACGAGATTGACCTCAGCGCCCTTGAATCGCTTGAGGCGATAAATCACCGGCTTGAGGAAATGGGCATTGCCCTTCACCTGTCCGAGGTCAAAGGCCCGGTTATGGACCGTCTGAAGAAAACCCACTTCCTTGACGAGCTGACCGGTGACGTCTTCCTGTCACAGTTTGACGCCATCTCGACCCTGACAGACGCAAAGGTGGAAACACCGCCCAGCCCTGAACCAAAGGTCAAACTGGTTTAGGATCGAAGAACAAAAATCGGGCTGAAACTTCAGTCCGATTTTTTTCTGCCATTGCGCAAATGGGTCAGGAAGTAAATCAGCCCCCCGGCAAGCAGCCCCCAAAAGGCACCGGAAATCCCATAAAAGGTCAGGCCCGCGGCTGTGACGATGAATGTCACGGCGGCTGCTTCGCGACCGTCTTCTTCCTTGAACGCCGCAACTGCCGATCCGGCAAAGGCGCCAATCAGGGCAAGACCGGCAACCGCTTCAATCAGGATGCCCGGCGCCAGACTGATGAAGGCGGTCACCAATCCGGCCAAAAGCCCGAATACGATATAGAACACACCGCCTGAAAAAGCGGCCCAATACCGTTTCGACGGATCGGGATGGGCGTCCTTGCCCGCACAAAGCGCAGCCGTGATCGCCGCCAGGTTAACTGCATGTCCGCCAAACGGGGCGGACAGCAATGAAAAGATCCCGGTCACGGTAAAAAGAGGACCCGGCGGAGTGTCATAATCGTTGGCGCGTAGCACTGCGGTGCCCGGAATGTTTTGTGATGCCATGGTCACAATGAAAAGCGGCAAGGCAATGCCAACCAACCCGGTCAGGGTAAATTCCGGCATGACGAATTCGACCGGTGGCGCAATCGCACTGCCCAGATCGGCAATCGCATTTTCCGGGAACTCGACCCCGAATACCATCACCGCGACGAAGGCCAACAAGGCGGCGGGGATGGCAAGCAAGCGGTTGAAACGGCCCATGACAATCCAGGCAATGACAATCGGCAGACCCAGCAATGGATCAAAGGCAACCGCCTTGACCGGGGCCAGGCACAGGCCAAGCAACACACCGGCCAGCATCGCATTGGCGATCGGCGCCGGAATGCCCGCAACTGCACGGCCCAACGGTTTCCAAACACCACTGATAATGATCAGCACGGCGCAAACGATAAAGGCACCAACGGCAACCGCAAAGCCGCCCTCAATCGCACCGGATGTCGCCAAAAGTGCAGCACCGGGTGTGGACCAGGCAATGCTGATTGGAAGACGGGTTTTAAGCGATAAGACAATCGCGCAAAGGCCCATCGAAATCGACAGCGCCATCAGGCCCGATGCCGCCTGTTCGGGGCTGGCGCCAACGCCGGTCAGTCCCTGCAGGACGACGGCAAATGAACTTGCCGATCCGACAAATCCGGCCAAAAGGCCCATGAAAATACTTTGGGGCGAAATATCACGCAGCATGGTGGCTCCGCTGAAATGCAAATAATTGAAAAGTTGGTCGCAAGCGCCTCGACCCTAACCACAACCCGGAAGTCAGGCCAGCAAAAATCACCACTCACGAGATGACCCTGACGGCATTAATTTCTGAAAATGGAGTGGGCAGGACAGGGGCAGGGACGGATTTACCCGCGTGGAATCACAGCGCTGATTTCACACATCTTTTTCCGTAAAAAATCGACCTTTCATTGACATATATCATCGTATAATTTCTGAAAATTAAATAATTATAATGTACTTAAACGGAGCGGACGATATTTCCTGACTTAGGAGCCCCAGAATGACTGTATCTCCCCAGATTCGTGTCGGTTTGCCGCGTATCAATGAACCGGCCCCGGACTTCACTGCGCCCACCACCGATGGCGTCAAATCCCTGTCTGACTATCGTGGCAAATGGCTTGTACTGTTTTCCCACCCGGCCGATTTTACCCCGGTCTGCACGACCGAGTTTATCGCCTTTGCCAAACATGCCGATGAATTCTCCAAACGCAATTGCGAGTTGCTGGGCCTGTCGATTGACAGCACCCATTCGCACATCGCCTGGATGCGCAACATTCAGCAGAACTTTGGCGTGGAAATCCCGTTCCCGATCATCGCCGATCTTAAAATGGAAGTTGCCCAGGCCTATGGCATGATCCATCCAAGTGCTGACGACACGTCGGCTGTGCGCGCGACCTTTATCATTGATCCCGAAGGCATGCTGCGCGCCATGGTCTACTACCCGATGAGCAACGGGCGTTCGATTCCGGAATTCCTGCGCATGCTCGATGCCATGCAGACCAGCGACAAGAACGGTGTTGCCACGCCAGAAGGCTGGCAACCGGGTGACAAGGTTATCGTCCCGCCGGCCCATACCGCCAAGGCCGCAGCCGAGCGCGTCAACAATCCCGCCTATGATTACGTGGACTTCTATTTCTGCACCAAGTCCCTCTGATCAAAACCCCGATGTGCGGTCCCGGGGGCAAGGGACCGTACAAAGGCAAAACCCCGCCAGAGCAATCTGGCGGGGTTTTGTTTGTCGTGATTTTGGCTTTGATGCGCCTTAGCGTTCGGTAATTTTGAACTCGATGCGGCGGTTGCGGCGATAGGCGATTTCGTCATCGCGGTTATCAAGCGGCTGATATTCGCCAAAGCCGGCAGCAACCAGACGGTTGGGTGGAACGCCTTGATCAATCAGGAACTTGACCACCGAAATTGCACGTGCCGCTGAAAGCTCCCAGTTCGACGCGAACTGAAGGTTTCTGATCGGCACCTTGTCGGTGTGACCATCCACACGCATCACCCAGTCAATATCATCGGGGATATCGGCGGCAATCGCGGTCAGGGTTTCGCCCAGTTTGGCAAGCTGTTCCTGACCTTCTTCACCAAGATCAGCCGAGCCGGATCCAAACAGGACTTCCGACTGGAAGACGAAGCGATCGCCGACAACGCGGATATCCTGACGATCGCCCAGAACTTCACGCAGGCGGCCAAAGAATTCCGAACGATAGCGCTGCAATTCGGCCACCTTGGTGGCAAGGGCTGCGTTCAGGCGATTGCCAAGATTAACGATCTGGGCGTCTTTTTCCTCGTTCTCGCGCTCGGACGCTTCAAGCGCGGATTCAATCCGGGCAAGTTGCTGACGGAGGGCGAGCATCTGCTGATTCAGCGCTGCTACCTGTGCCTGTGCTTCTTCGCTGAGGTTCTTTTGCTCTTCGAGTTCGGCTGCACGCGACGCCAGAAGGGCAGAAAGCTCGTCAATGCGGGTTTCCTGATCCGAGATCGTCTCGCCCGTGGTTTCGCGAAGCTCGGTCAGCTCGGATTCCTTGTCTTCAAGCGATGCCAGGGCAGCAAGAAGCTTTTGCTCGATCTCGTCAGCGGAAAGTTCGGCTGCGGCCAACTGATCGGCAAGGGTAGCTGCGCGCGCCCGCAGATCATCGCGTTGATCGGCTGTATTGGAAAGCTCGGTCGTCAGCTGGGTGAGCTCAAGCTCCATGCGCTGATTGTTGCCACGTTCAAGCGACAGCAGGTTGGTCAATTCATTGACCTGGGCTGTCAGATCGCTCAGCGCTTCATCACGGCCCGAAAGAGCCGCACCCAGATAGACCTGCGCAATGACAAAGATCATCAGAAGAAAGATGATCACCATCAAAAGCGTCGCCAGCGCATCAACAAAGCCAGGCCAGGTATTTACATCGCGGTTACGACGGCGCGAAAGCCCGATCATGCGATCAGCCCTCCTCGGCGATGGCGGCGATGGTGCGGGCCAGAAGTTTGATTTCGCTTCTGATTTCCTGTGTGGATTGCTGGCGACCCATGGTGAGTTCCTCACCAATGCGGTTCAGCTGGTTATCAAGCGAACGGATGTGCGCACGGGTATTATCATCGATCCCAAAGCTGCCCATCTTCATCGAATCAGCCAGTTGATCGAGAACCGGTTTGAGGTGCATCTGGTTTTCCGCCAGCTTGACCATCAATTGCTGCTCGGCCTTCATCTGATCAGTCAGGGTCGAAAGCTTGTCGGCCAGATCGATCAGCGTGTTATGCGATTTGATCTGCGAACTTTCCGAGCGCTGGATAGAGTTCTGCAACCCTTCCATATTATCCGCCATCTGCTCGATCAGGGCCGAAAGATAAGCCGGAACAGACTGTTCGCCATCGGAAATACCGCCACCCGAGCCGAGGCGGGTAAAGCTTGAAAGCCATTCTTCAAGATCGTTGAAGAAGCGGTTTTGTGCCTGACCGGCCTGCATGTCCAGAAGGCCCAGCGCCAGCGACCCGGCAAGACCAAACAGCGAGGACGAAAACGCGGTACCCATGCCGCTTAGCGGTTCGGACAGACCGTCTTTCAGTTCAGAGAACCAAAGATCCATGTTCGACCCGCTGCCGACATTGACGTTGCTGATCACGCCAGCAACCGAGTTCACCGTCTGAAGCAGGCCCCAGAAGGTGCCCAGCAGACCAAGGAACACCAGAAGACCCACGATATAGCGCGACAGCTCGCGGCTTTCATCCAGACGCGAACGGATCGAATCAAGTATGGTCCGAGTCGAAGTCGTCGACAGCTGCGGACGGTCGCGGCGCTGTTCGGCCATCATGCTGGCCATCGGGGCCAGAAGTTTCGGCGGGACCTGCGATGTCAGTCCCGGGCGCGACCGACGGAAATCTTCGATCCAGGTAACTTCGGGTGAAAGGCTTGCGGCCATGCGGAAGGTGTAAATCACACCAACAACAAACACACCAAGGATCAGGCCATTAAGAACAGCATTGGCCATAAAGGCATCAGACAGGGCCGGGAACAGCAGGGCACCAACCCCGGCAATGATGGCAACAAAGATTGCCATACGTGTCAGATAACTTCCGGGTTTGGTAATGGGCGGGAGCGATCCCGTGCCATTTGCCGTATTGCTGCTCATAACGGATTAATCCTAGCGTTGAACGGTTTTGATATCGACGCGATCGGCGGGGCCGGACGGAACATTCGCACCAAGGGCACGAACATCAATGCGCGTGGAGCGCACACCCCGGTCAATAAGATAGGAACGAACCTGAAGCGCGCGCGACAGCGACAGACGACGCGCCTTTGACGCGTTTGATCCATCCCCCTGGGCATAGGCCTGCAACTGAATGCGCAGGTTTTCGTCCTGACCCATGCTTGCAATCACGCTATCAAGCTGGCTTTTGGCGGTGTCGCTCAGCTCAAAGCTTTCTGCGGCAAAGCCAAGGCTGTATTCATCCGTACCCTTGGCAGGCATCGGTTCCGGTTCGGTTTCCCGTGGAAGGGCGGCTTCCTCTGCTGCCGGGGCTTCCGGGGCAGTCTGTTCTGTTATCGGCTCGGCCGTGGCCGCCATTTCGGTCGCAGACTGGGTAGTATCAGGTGCCGGTGCCGCCGGGGCTTCCGGTGTATCTGCAATCGGTGCAACCTCCGGTGCGGTCGGGGCAGGCGGTGCTGGTGCGGCTTCTGCAACACTCGGGGTCGGTGCCGGTGCCGGTTTGGTCAGCGGGGTCGGCACGTTTGAGCTGCTGCTTTCGCTAACCGCCGGTGCGGCCGGTTTGCTGCGCGATGCAGCGGTCGGTTCCGGCTGGTTCAGCGCGATGGTCTGGTTTGCGCCGTCATCCATCATGGTCGGTGTTGAAGCCGGGGAAGGGGACGTTGTGGCAACGCCAGGCACGCCGTAAAATTCTGATTGGGTTGGGAAGGCATTGCCGCCGCCACTTGATCCATCGATTACAACTGTTTCGAAGCCGCCGTCATAGCCATCCGAACCGCTGGCGCTGGCAAACTGTTCTGCGGCCAGGAAGGTCGATTTCGGTTTGGTTTCCGGGAAAATCAGATCTCCGCCGGGCATGACGATGTGATCGCGTGAAACAGTCGGGGAAAGATATTGTGGCACGGTCGGCTGACCGCCATAGCCATCTGCAACGTCCCAGTTTACCTGAACGCTGCTGTCATTCGAAACCGGGGAGTATTGTTGTGCGGATGCGTTAGCGCCAAAGAACACGGTTGTGCCCAGTGCAGCCGTCATCGCAAGCACCGAAATCTTGGAATACCCCATCATCAAATCGCAGGCCCCTTAATACCCTGTGTTTGAAATCGTTTGGTAACGTTGTTCTATTTCACACAGTTTTGTGTCGATCATTAGGCACCCGCAAATCTTTTGGAATGCCCCCCTGTTGTCCGCAGGCCCGCAATCGGGCCACACAGTCCCATGCACCATAGCTTAGAGACAGGTGATGGACAACCGCTTTGACCGATAATGCAAAAGGGGCGTTTCGGCAAATTGCGAAGCGCCCCTTTCAAAAAACAGTAACAAAAGCGGTGTGTTAGCCCGCAATCGCCTTTTTCAGCGTTTTGGCCAGCACCGGCTGGATATAGTCGTTGGCTGCAACCACGCTGCCGGTACCAAGCATGTTGGTGCCGCCTTTTTCGTCGCGGATATAACCGCCAGCTTCCGAGATCAGGATAATACCCGCTGCGATATCCCACGCATTCAGGTGAGATTCCCAATAGCCGTCATAACGACCGGCCGCGACATAAGCCATATCAAGGGCAGCAGCCCCCATACGACGCACACCCGCGCAACGATCCATGACCGAATGCAGCTGCTTTTCAAATGCTGCATGATCGCCGTGACCCAGATGCGGCACACCGCAGGCCAGAACGCATTCGTTCAGGCGACGACGGCCAGAAACGCGCAGGCGACGGTTATCAAGGAACGCACCAACGCCCTTTTCCGCCCAGAAGCACTCATCCTTGGCAACGTCATAGATCATGCCGGCAATGATTTCGTTACCCTTTTGCAGGGCAACCGAAATGGCAAAATGCGGGATGCCATGCAGGAAGTTGGTGGTGCCATCAAGCGGATCAATGATCCAGCGATGCTCAGGGTCGGAACCCTTGATCTCACCACCTTCTTCCATCAGGAAGCCGTAACCGGGGCGCGCACGCTCCAGCTCTTCACGCAGGCGTTTTTCGGCACGGTGATCAGCTGCAGATACGAAATCTGCCGGGCCTTTCATCGACACCTGAAGGTTTTCGACTTCACCGAAGTCGCGTTTCAGTCCATAGGCTGCCTTTTCGACAGCCTTGTACATCACGTTGATATTTGCAGAACGACGGGCGGCGCCTCGCACGGCATATCTCCCGGAAATTTGAATTAAAAGAAGGTCCGCTTTCCGAACCGGCGGGTAGGGAGGCCCTTAGTCCTTGGCACGCTCGACATAGGTGCCTTCGACGGTGTTCACGACAATGCGCGTACCCGATTCAATATGCGGGGGCACCATCACACGAACACCGTTCTCAAGAACAGCCGGCTTGAAGGAAGAAGACTGGGTCTGACCTTTGACGACCGCATCGGCTTCGACGATTTCGAAGACGACATGCTCGGGCAGCTGAACGCCAAGCGGCTCACCTTCGAAGGATTCGATGGTCACAACCATCCCGTCCTGAAGATAGACAGCAGCTTCGCCAATAAGGTCGGAATTTACTGTGATCTGGTCGTAGGTTTCGCTGTCCATGAAGGTGATCATGTCACCATCAGCAAACAGGTAGGTGTATTCTTTCTGCTCAAGACGAACCTTTTCGACGGTTTCCGACGCACGGAAACGTTCGTTCAGCTTGGTGCCGGTACGAATGTCTTTGAGTTCAACCTGGTTAAAAGCACCGCCTTTACCCGGCTTCACAGCCTGGCATTTTACTGCACGCCACAGGGCACCTTTATGTTCGATAAGGTTACCCGGACGGATTTCGTTGCCGTTGATTTTCATGGCACAAACCGTTCTTTCAGATCACAGATTCACAATGCAATAAGGGGCAAGCGCCCCATTTCAGGGGCTCTACCTACCAGTTCGGCTGTTTTGCTGCAAGCAGATTGATCCGGGTTTACGCGCATAACACCCCGTCATTCGCGCATGGCTTGGGCAAGCAGTTGCGTCCCAAGCAATTTCCGGTCGCCCGGCAACCAGATCAGATATCAGTGGCCGCAATCGCCGCCTTGATCGCCTTTGCCCCGGCTTCCGGCCCGTCCGGATGGTTCCAGACACCCCCGGTGACCGCAATGAAATCGGCGCCTGCCAGAACAAGCGGGGCGACGTTTTCGGCCGTGATACCGCCAATCGCAACACAGGGTACCGTGGTAAAGGTCGTCCAGATTTCTAGGATTTCCGACGTGACGCTGGTTTTGGCTTCCTTGGTTTGGGTCGGATAGAACGCGCCAAATGCGACGTAATCCGCACCTTTTTCCCCAAGGATCATCGCCTTGTGGCGGCTGTCATAGCAGGACACACCAACAATATGTTCCTCGCCCATGATGGCGCGCGCTTCGTCATAGCTGGCATCGTCTTCGCCAACATGCACACCATCGCAGCCCGATTTCTTGGCAATGTCAGGACGGTCATTAAGGATCAGCGGAATGTCGCGCTCGACACACATTGGCAGGATGGTATCAATCGCTGCGCGGATTTCATCGTCGCTGACATCCTTCAGGCGCAATTGCAGGCAATCAACCGCACCGGTATCAAGCACGGATTTCAGCTTCTCGCCAAAGGGTGCAAGGTCGATTTTCGGCGGGGTCAGAAGATAAAGACCGGCAAGTTCGTCTGAATTCACGATGATAATTCCTGATGTTTTCCTGCGTGTTATGTAACCTTTGACGTAAGGTTTGGCAATTGCCTAGCGTGTGGACGTTTCAAGGTATCTGCGCAACCGTTTGTCGAGTTCCGGGTCTGGCAGCACGTCATCACCCATCTGATAGACTGCCTCAGTCGGCGGCAAGGCGGTCATGACCAAACACTTGGTCTGACGCGCCATGTCCCGAAGGTTCTTAAGCTGGTCATCGGGCAGGGGATCGACAATCACGCCATCAAGCCCAAGCTCAATCGCGGCCAGTGCGCCAGACACCCGTCCACGACAATCAAGGATTGCCTTGAAGTCCGCTGTTGGAAATTCTTCACGAACCAGCGTGATCAGATCGGCAAACCACTGCGCCCCGTGCGATTGCGCTGCGTGATCGGGAGAGAGTAACCCAAAGCCTTGATGACCCATCACCCGGCAAACAGACCGGGCGCCATTCATGCCATGAATGCGGATAATCAGGTCGGGCAGGGCGGTCATGATGGTTGCTTAGGCCTTGGTGCGCGCGACATAGACCGTGTTGATGTCTTCACGGTCAATCAGCGGATGCTTGAAGGTAATGACCTCCGATCTGATGGTCTCAAACGCGGATTTCAGGTTTTCTTCAAACCATGGTTCGGGCAGCTCCGTCGACCACAGGGCAAAAATCCCGCCGGGCACTAGATGGCTGGCAAGCTTCGCCAAGCCATCCTTGGTGTAAAGGCGCTTGTGGTCTTCATGCAGGACATTGCCCGGCGAATGATCAACATCGAGCAGGATCGCATCATGCAGTTTCTCGGGTGCATCCGGGGTCATGCCGGGCGTATCGGAAAGTGACGCGGCAAAGAAATCCCCATGCACCAGCGCACAGCGCGGGTCATTTGAAAGCTGCGCGCCCAATGGCAGCAATTCCTGCTGATGCCATTCGATGACCTCGGGCAGGGTATCAAGCACGGTCAGCTTGCCAGTCTTGGGATTATCAAGCGCGGCTTTGGCGGTATAACCAAGCCCAAGCCCGCCGACGACCACATCAAGGTTGTCGCGATCCAGTTCGGCCAGGCCAAGGTCGGCCAGCGCGATCTCGGCATCGGTAAACAGGCTCGACATCAGATATTCTTCATCAAGCTTGATCTCATAGACATCGATATCAAGGCTGAGCTCACGTCGGCGGCGCAGGCTTAAAACCCCCATCGGTGTCGGGCGATAATCAAGTTCCTTGAAAAGAAGGCTCACGGGCCGGGCTCCTGTTTGTCTTGATCGGCGTGTCACCGCAACAGTGACGGAAAGAGGCGCAAAAGAAAAGTGCCCGAAGCAGAACTTCGGGCACTTTGCATAGTCTGGTCTAAGCGATGCTTAGAGGAACTTCGCCATGGCGACAGCGGTGTCGCTCATACGGTTGGAGAAGCCCCACTCGTTGTCATACCAGGACAGGATACGAACGAAGTTGCCATCCATGACCTGGGTCTGGGTCGCATCAAAGGTCGAGCTGTTCGGGTTGTGGTTGAAGTCAACCGAAACCAGCGGTGCTTCGCAAACGCCAAGAACGCCTTTCAGCGGGCCGTTTGCAGCTTCCTTGATCGCCGCGTTGATTTCATCAACGGTGGTGTCACGACCGGCAACGAAGGTTAGGTCGACCATTGAAACGTTCGGGGTCGGGACGCGGATCGCGGTACCGTCAAGCTTGCCTTTGAGTTCCGGAAGAACAAGGCCAACAGCCTTGGCTGCACCGGTCGAGGTCGGGATCATCGAAAGCGATGCCGAACGGGCACGACGCAGATCTTTATGCAGGCTGTCCACGGTGTTCTGGTCGCCGGTGAAGGCGTGAACGGTGGTCATGAAGCCCTTGGTTATGCCAACGGTTTTGTTGAGAACATCTGCAACCGGTGCCAGGCAATTGGTGGTGCAGGATGCGTTCGAAACGATGACGTCATCCGCAGTCAGGCTGTCGGAGTTAACACCGTAAACAACGGTCTTGATGTCGCCCTTTGCCGGGGCAGAAATCAGAACGCGCTTGGCACCTGCGGTCAGGTGTTTGCCTGCACCTGCTTCGTCAAGGAAGATACCGGTGCACTCGAATGCGATGTCGACTTTAAGGTCGGCCCACGGCAGGTTCGCCGGGTCACGTTCGGAGCAAACCTTGATCGCCTTGCCGTCAATGACGAGATCGTCGCCTTCGGCTTTGACGTCATTGGCCAGAACGCCATGAACGGAATCATATTTCAGAAGATGTGCGTTGGTGTTGACGTCACCCAGGTCGTTGATGGCAACAACTTCAACGTCGGCGCGACCGCTTTCAACGATAGAACGCAGAACCAGACGGCCGATACGGCCAAAACCATTAATCGCTACGCGAATAGCCATTCATCCCTCCAAAATTATAATGATTGGTACCTGGGGAGTATCAATCACGGCTTAGGGTCAAGAACCCATAGAAAAAAGGCCGGATCGGCATGTTACCGATCCGGCCCTGTAAATTAAACCAGTTCCTTGGCCGCTTTGACCAGCGCGTCGGCGGTGATGCCGAAATGCTCGTAAAGGACCGGGGCCGGTGCCGAGGCACCAAATCCGTGCATGCCGACAACCTTGCCGTTGTCGCCAACATATTTTTCCCAGCCAAAGACCGAAAGCGCTTCGATGGCAACGCGCGGTGCGCTGCCCAGAACGTCCTTGCGGTATTCCGGCGACTGGGCGTCAAACAGCTCCCAGCTCGGCAGCGAAACAACAGCAGCATTGATGCCGTCTGCTTTCAGCTTGGCCTGTGCATCAACCGCGATCTCGACTTCCGAACCGGTCGCGATCAGGGTGACCTGGCGGTCGCCATCGCAATCGGAAATCACGTAACCGCCACGTGCGACAAGGTTGTCTTCACGATACTCGGTACGCAGAACCGGCAGACCCTGACGGGTAAGCGCCAGAACAGTCGGGCCGCTTTCGTTGGTGATCGACATTGCCCATGCTTCGGCGGTTTCAACCGCATCGGCCGGGCGGATCACGGTCACGTTCGGCATGGCACGCAGCGACGCGACATGTTCGACCGGCTGGTGGGTCGGGCCGTCTTCGCCAAGACCGATGGAATCGTGGGTCATGACGTAAACAACGCGCTGGTTCATCAGCGCCGAAAGACGGATTGCCGGGCGGCAATAGTCAGTGAAGACCAGGAAGGTCCCGCCATAGGGCAGAACGCCACCATGCAGCGCCAGACCGTTCATGGCTGCTGCCATACCGTGTTCACGGATACCGTAATAGATATACGCACCTTCATAGCCGCCATCAGCGGTGATCGGTGCCTGAACACTGGTCTTGGTGTTGTTCGAACCGGTCAGGTCGGCAGAGCCGCCGATCATTTCCGGGATCGCCTTGGTCAGCACTTCGAGAACATTCTCGGATGCCTTACGGGTGGCGACCTTCGGCTTGTCTTCGGTGATCTGCTTTTTGTAGTCGTTGAACGCTTCGATCCAGTTTTCCGGAAGCTTGCCTTCAATACGACGTTCGAACTCGTCCTTAAGGGCTGCTTCGAGACCATCGAAACGTGCACCCCAAGCGTTAAAGTCCTCAGTACCACGTGCGCCAGCTGCAAGCCATGCGTCACGGATGTCGGCCGGGATATCGAACGGCTCGTAACCCCAATCCAGTTTCTCGCGCATGCCGGCAAGTTCTTCGGCGCCAAGGGCGGCACCGTGGGTTGCCGAGGTACCCGCTTTGGTCGGTGCGCCGAACCCGATCTGGGTTTTACACGCAATCATCGACGGGGTGTTGGTGGTTTTGGCTTTGGCAATGGCGGCTTTGATCGCGGCCGGATCGTGGCCGTCAATCTGCTGAACATCCCAGCCAGCGGCTTCAAAGCGCTTCTTGTGATCTTCCGAGGTCGAAAGCGAGGTCGGGCCATCAATCGAAATGCCGTTGTCATCGAACAGAACGATGAGTTTCGACAGTTTCATGTGACCAGCCATCGAAATGGCTTCCTGCGAAATACCTTCCATCAGGCAACCGTCACCGGCAATCACATAGGTGAAGTGATCAACAACGCTGTCGCCGAAACGGGCATTCATGATGCGCTCGCCAAGGGCGAAGCCGACAGAGGTTGCAATACCCTGACCCAGCGGGCCAGTGGTGGTTTCGATGCCTTCGCCGTGGCCGTATTCCGGGTGACCCGCGGTGCGGTAGCCCATCTGACGGAAATTCTTGATCTGATCAAGATCGAAGTCTTCGTACCCGGTCAGGTGCAGAAGCGAATAAAGAAGCATCGAACCGTGACCTGCGGACAGGATGAAACGGTCGCGGTCCGGCCAGTTCGGGTGCTTCGGATCGAATTTCAAGAATTTGGTATAAAGAACAGTCGCAACGTCTGCCATGCCCATCGGCATGCCCGGGTGACCGGATTTGGCTTTCTCAACAGCGTCTGCCGAGAGGAAGCGGATGGCATTGGCCATGCGGTTGTGTTCTGCTTGCGTCGTCATGTGATGCGGTTCCTGGGGGTTTCGCGGTCGGGCGATGAAAACACTTTTCCATTTATTAACGGAATTCGCGCGGAAGATGCCCTTACAGGGGGCATACGTCAACCGCTTCTATCGAAAAACTGCCAAGTTATCCGGATTCAGATTAACCATATCGGCAATTGCCGTGTCCAGTTGTGGGTTTTGCCGATCCGTTGGCGATATCCTCTCCAGGTTTTGACGGGGTTCTTCGTTTTATCACCCGCTCACTTTTAATTGTGATCGGGCAAAACGGTTGTTGATCGGAATCTGTGATGTTAAATCAGCCATGATCATGACATCTTCGACGGGTCTGATCGCCATCAGATGAGTCGCAGCAGACACTTCATGTCTGTGATATTTGGGTAAACAGCAAACATTCGGGTAGGATCATGTCGCGGTTGCAACAGGCAAGTGATCGGCTGAAAGCAGCATTGGAACGTCTTGAAATGGTTGCGGAGTCGGCAATCGAGGCCAAAAGCCAGGATGCCAATGCAGACACCGCAGAGGTCGAAGCCCTGCGCGGACAGCTCTCAGAGCTTCGCGAAGATTACGACCGGCTGAGCCGCACCACCGAGACGGTTTCAAACCGCCTTGACGGGGCTGTTGATCAACTCAAACTCGTCCTTGATGAAGAACCCGCAAAGAAACAGGCATAACCATGGCACAGGTTTCCATTCGCATTAACGGTCGCAGCTACGACATCGCATGTGACGACGGTCAGGAAGATCGCATTCACGCGCTTGCCGGATATGTTGACGAACGGGTCAAGGAAATCTCGGACGCGGTTGGTCAAATCGGTGAACAGCGCCTTCTGGTCATGACCAGTCTTCTGATTGCCGATGAACTGGGCATGGCCCACGAAAAACTCGATAAACCTGCCAGCCTGGCTTCCGAGCCTGAACCTGGCAGCCTCACAGCCGCAGAAGGTGACGCGCTGGCCGATAATATCGAAAACATGGCCGAGCGGGTCGAAGCGCTTGCTGATCGCCTGAACAAGGACTGACAAGACGGTCATTCACCTGTTGCATGGCTGCTTTCACCTTGTAGTGAATTCACGCAATCTACTTGAAATTCAGATGGTCGAAGACTAAGTTCCGGTCGCTGACAGTTTGCGATGCGCCGTTCGCGGCGATCAAGAACACAGCATCAAGGGGGCTGCCCTGTTCGTCAGGTTCGCTAATTCCCGGGGCCGATGCTCATTTCTCTAGGGAGCTGTCCCTTGCCAGGCCGTGGTCTGGTTATACGGCGCCCACCTGCACCTGCAGGTCACGAGGAATTACCAAATGGCCAACGGCAGCGGTGGCTCCCGATTATATTCCCTTTTCCATTTCGCGATGCCGGTCATGCGTCCCGGGGCAGGGTGCATAAAACGAAACATGTCTGCCTGCTGGCTGACGCAATACAGGAAACACAATGCGTTTACTTCATCTTGGCGACGTTCTGGGGCAAACCGGACGTAAGGCAGCGCTCGAAGCGCTCCCCATGTTACGCGACCGTTTGTTGGTTGATATCGCGGTGGTGAATGTCGAAAACGCAGCCCATGGCTTTGGCGTGACGGCAAAGATCTGCAAGGAATTCTATGCCGCTGGTGCGGATGTCCTGACCACTGGCAACCATGTCTGGGATCAGCGCGAAATCATCGCCTATATCGACGAAGATGAAAAACTGCTGCGTCCCTGGAACTTCCCCGATGGCACGCCGGGCAATGGCGATTACGTTTTTAAAACCAAGTCGGGCAAGAAGGTCTGCGTCATTAACATGATGGGCCGCCTGTTCATGGATCCGCTGTCCTGCCCGTTCCAGGGCGCGGACAAGCTGTTTTCCAAGCACAAGCTTGGCAAGAATGTCGATGCCGTGATCCTTGATTTCCATGCAGAAACCACGTCCGAAAAAATGGCGTTTGGCCATCATTGTGATGGGCGGGCGTCGCTTGTGCTGGGAACCCACACCCATGTGCCGACCGCTGATGCCCAGATCCTGCCACGTGGCACGGCCTATCAGACCGATGTTGGCATGTGCGGTGACTTTGATTCTGTCATCGGCATGAAAAAGGAAAATTCGGTCCGCAAATTTATCACCAAGATGCCATCCGGCCGGTTTGAACCCGCAGATGGCCCGGCAACGGTGTGCGGTGTTTTTGTCGAAACCGATGACAAGACCGGCCTTGCCAAACGGATCGAGCCGGTGCGTATCGGTGGACGCCTTAAAGGCAGCTGGCCCAGCGCCTAGATGTGGAACCTCAATAGGTTGTCTCGGTTTACCACCCAGCCCATAGACAAAGGCCCGCCAGATGGCGGGCCTTTGTCATTTCAGATGTAGCGTTCTGATCAGGCGGCGCGATCGCGGGCCTGCTGGCGCAGATCATCAAGAATGCTGGAAATGCGGGTGCGCATTTCGCTGACTTTCTCCGATGCCGACCGCGAGGTGGTCAGAACTTCACCAGACAACTGGCCGGTACGGCCGGTTTCATTGGCAACCTCGGCAATCGATGCGGATACGGCGCGTGTTCGGTCCGCCGCACCACGCACGTTGCGCGTGATCTCGTCGGTGGCAGCACCTTGTTCCTCAACCGCAGCCGAGATGGTCGTGGCAATCTCATTGAGGCTATCAATGATCGAGCCGATCTCGCCAATCGCACTGACGGATTCACCGGTGGCTTTCTGAATGCCGGTGATCTGTCCCGAGATTTCCTCGGTCGCTTTTTCGGTCTGGTTGGCAAGGTTTTTGACCTCGGCGGCCACAACCGCAAAGCCCTTGCCGGCATCACCAGCACGCGCGGCCTCGATGGTCGCGTTAAGGGCCAGCAGGTTGGTCTGCTCGGCAATGTCGGTGATGAGTGCGATCACTTCGCCAATACGGCCAGCCGACTGCGACAGGCTATGGACCAGTTCGTTGGTGTGTTGAGCCCGTTGGGCAGCTTCGTTCGAAATGCGGGTGGTTTCCGCCATTTGACGGTTAATTTCCGCGTTTGAGCTTGAAAGCTGTTCGGTTGCTGATGCAACGGTTTCAACATTGCCGGTTGCTTCTTCGGCCGAGTTTGAAACATCTTCGCTCTGATTGGAGACCAGTTCCGCACTTTGGCTCATCTGACCTGAAACGCCTTGAAGCTGCTCGCCAAGGGCGGCAATTTCATTGACGGCGGTTTCCACTTCGTCCTGCAGCGTGTCTGCAAGGTTCAGAAGTTCATCGCGCAAAGCTTCGTTACGTTCACGGTTAAGGCGCTCTTCCTCGGCCTGCATATCACGGACCTTGATAGCATTTTCCTTAAAGACCTCAACCGCACGACCCATTGCGGTGATTTCGTCATTGCCCTGGGAAGGAACAGCAACATCAAGATCACCATCGGCCAATGATACCATAGTTTTTTGCAAACCAGCCAAACGACGCAGCAGGCTGCCACGCACATAAAGAACAAAGATCAGAAGCGGCAGAAAAATGGCTGCAACTCCAACGGCGTACATCGCATATGTACTTTGGGCGTTCAGTACTTTTGCCGTCGCCGCTGAACGGTCAACACCGTTTTGCAGCGATCCGACCAGGGCATTCACACCGCTTTCCATGGCGGTCGCATATTCAGCACTTTGTAAAACGATATCGGACTGTTCCTTGGCAAGTTGCAATTCCGCAATGCGCAAGGAAGGAATGCTGTCAGAGCCAACCGCCAGCGGTTTGATATCTTTCAGCAAGTCCGCATAGAAACTTTGAATCCGCGCATTCTCAAGGCTGCCGATCAGAGTTTCGATCGTGTCGATTGTTCCGCGGATTTGCACGCCAAGTATTTTCAGACGTGTCTGGTCGCTGTTTGATGCAGCCCCCAGAACGATGTTTGCCAGATCACTACCAAGTTTCGACAGCTCAATCACAGGCTCACGCGAGGCGATCGCATCATCAAGCTTAATCGCAAGATCGGTACCAAGTGTTTTCTGGTCATCTGTTAGAAAATCGGCATTTTTGCGGATATCATCAAGCTGAGCACCAATGCCGTTGATCTGACTTTGCGACATTCCCAGCAACGGTTTGAGCATGGAATTGTATTTGTTATTCAGCGCCTGAAACGCGTTGATGCTCTCTGCCAACTTGCCAGCCATATCAAAACGGCGCAGGGTTGCGTCGTGCAATGTGTCGAGGTTGTCGGCAAGATTCTGTCCGTCTTCCTCGATAATCGACAAGGATGCTCGGGGCAGTCCGGAATTTGCCAGTTGATCAAGTTTTTCGCGCAGGTTGTCTAGTAGCATATCGAGTTCAATTTTGACGACTTGTTCCTCGTTGGGCGAAGATGCCGCAACGATGCGCGGGGCAGATGCGACAACTTTTACACTGTCTGTTGCCAGTTGCTGGGCAATGAACATTGGGGGCAACTGGGTGTTGGTGATTTCATCAAGCTGAACACCAAACTTATTGAATGAGAAGACCGATACAGAGGCAGCAAGAATGGCAATCAGGCCGACGAGGAAGAATGCACCGGCAAGCTTTCCGCGCACTCCAAGTCCTGCTTTTCCGATTTTGCGTGATGGCGACGGTCGGGGGCTGCGTTTAAAGTTAAATCCCATAATTTCTGGTGTCCCATAGACAAATTAGTCCAGTGCCGACACAGATCTGTGCCGACGCTCGTATCGCGGTTTTCTCGGATATTGCTTCCCCGGATGGGCCTCTTTAAGGGAGGACGGTCTGCCAGATCGTGGGGCGGCAGGACCGCAGATAAAGCGGCTGTTATATAATTGTTGCGACGGATATAGCATGGCTGATGCAAACAGGGCAGGCGTTTTCGCCCTAAACAGATGTATAGATTGTGGTATTGCAGGGCTTTGCCGGGTATTTTGAAGCGACTATGATCGGCCAATTCACGCCTCATATCATGGCAAGGGTAAAAACGCGTCAATCCGGTCCGTCATACGAAAAGGGCCCGCCAAATGGCAGGCCCTTCTCATCAGGAACTTTTCAGTTCGGTCTTCAAATCGCCGCGCGGTCATGTGCCTGTTTGCGCAGATCATCCAGAATACCGTTGATCCGCGAACGCAGGTTTTCAACCTTTTCGGAGGCATCCTGTGCGGTGGCCAGAACCTGGCCGGACAATTCGCCGGTTTTGCTGGTTTCATTTGCCACTTCGTTGATCGAAGCCGAAACCGAACGGGTCCGGTCCGCGGCCCCGCGCACGTTGCGCGTGATCTCGTCAGTGGCAGCCCCCTGTTCCTCGACCGCAGCCGAGATGGTGGTGGCAATTTCATTGATGTTTTCAATGATGCGACCGATATCACCGATGGCATTGACCGATTCACCGGTGGCTTTCTGAATGCCGGAAATCTGGCCGGAAATTTCCTCGGTTGCCTTTTCGGTCTGGTTGGCAAGGTTTTTGACCTCGGCTGCCACAACCGCAAAGCCTTTGCCGGCATCGCCCGCACGGGCGGCCTCGATGGTTGCGTTAAGGGCCAGAAGGTTGGTCTGCTCGGCAATGTCGGTGATCAGTGCGATGACTTCACCGATGCGGTCGGCAGACTGCGACAGGCTATGAACCAGTTCGTTGGTTTCCTGTGCCCGGCTGGATGCCTCGTTGGAAATGCGGGTTGATTCCGCCATCTGACGATTGATTTCAGAATTTGACGCCGACAGTTGTTCGGTCGCAGCTGCAACCGTTTCAACATTGCCGGTGGCTTCGTCAGCAGATTTCGACACTTCGTCACTCTGCCCGGAAACCAGTTCGGCACTGTCGGTCATCTGACCGGAAACGCCTTGCAGCTGTTCAGCAAGGGTCGCGATCTCGTTCACCGCACTTTCGACCTCACCCTGAAGGGTATCGGCAAGTGACAGCAACTCATCACGCAGCGCTTCGTTGCGTTCGCGGTTCAGACGCTCTTCCTCGGCCTGCATGTCGCGGACCTTGATGGCGTTTGCCTTGAACACATCAACCGCCCGGCCCATGGCAGAAATCTCGTCACTGCCAGCGGACGGAACCGATGCGTCAAGGTCACCGTCTGCCAGCGAGATCATCGATTTCTGCAGACCAGCCAGACGACGCAACAGGTTGCCCCGCACATAGATCAGATAGATCAAAAGCGGGATCACAATCGCCGCCGCACCAACCCCGTACATCACGACTGAGCTCTGCTGGGTCAGAGTGCTTGCAGCGTCAGCCGATTTGTCCACGCCCGACTGAAGGTCGCCAACGAGCGCGTTCACGCCGTCTTCCATGGCAGCGGCAAATTCGGCGCTGTCTTCAACAATGTCGATCTGTTCGTCAGCAAGTTTCAGTTCCTTGCTGCGCAATGACGAGATGCTTTTGCGTCCCATCGACAGTTTCTTGATATCGCCAAGAAGGCCTTCGTAGAACTTCTTGAGTTTCTCGTTCTCAAGCTCGGCAATCGTGTTGGCAACAACACCAACCGCACCACGCACCTGAACCCCCATGACGCGAAGCTGCATGCGGTCATTCGACGAGGCCGCCGAAAGAACCGTGTTACTGATTTCCGCGCCATTGTTGGCCAGTCGCGTGATCGGCGCCTGGGCCGCCATCAGTTCATCAAGTTTGAATAGCAAACCCTTGATCGAGTTTTCCTGTTCCTGGGTCATAAACGCACCTGACTGACGCAGGTCATGCACTTGGCTGGTCACAGCGGTGATATTGGTCTGGGATGCCGACAGGATTGGCTGGATCATCGAATTGAATTTACCGGTCAACTGCTGGAACTTTGAAATCGAGTCCGACAGCTCGCCCGCGACTTCAAAACGTTCGATCGTGGTGTCATGAAGTTCCTGCAGGGCTTCGGCAAGGCTATGACCATTGTCTTCAATCACGGCAAGTGTTTGTTCCGGAAGGCCGGAATCGGCAAGCACCGCAAGATTGCTTTCCAAATTCGTCAGCATCACGTCCAGATCGGCCTTGACCGCTTGTTCTTCTTCAACGGTCGATGCGGCGACGATCCGCGGTGCAGAAGCGACAATTTTTGCGCTGGTGGTGGCGAGCTGCTGAGCCGCAAACATCGGCGGAAGTTGCTCATAGGCGATCTTGTCAAGCTGGTTGCCGAATTTCGTAAAAGAGAAGACCGATACGGCCGCAGCCAGGATTGCAATCAGACCGACAAGAAAGAAGGCGCCTGCCAACTTTTCACGCACGCCCAGTCCAGCTTTGTTCGTCTTTTTTGTTTTCTTCTTTTTTGGCGAAGACGGCTTGGCGCCGCGCTTGATACTTAAAGCCATATTCAACTTACCCCATAGACCAAAGAGACAAGCGCCAACACAGCCTCGTGCCGACGCATGTATGTACGTCGTTTGAACGTTTGTTCCCTTCCAAGCCACATTTTGGGGATACCGCTTCCTGCCCCGCACAGGATTACGGGAAAACTGGGGCCTGATTTATTATTATTAGCGTCAGCTATAACATAGTAACCACGCCGCGATCATTGGTTTTCGAGGGAACCTGTGCGCCTGTATAGATTTGGGTATTGAATCGTGGTCATTGTTTTGCTGCTTGGACAATGCTTCAGGCCGAAAAAGGGGCATTTTCAATGCCGCTCGCCAACAAAAAGGCCCACCAATTGGCGGGCCTTTTGAGGTTATGTGGTGAATGGGCTCAGGAAGCCGCGCGGTCATGCGCCTGTTTACGCAGATCATCGAGAATGCCGTTGATCCGTGAACGAAGGCTTTCGACCTTCTCGGAGGCATCCTGTGCCGTTGCCAGAACCTGACCGGAAAGTTCGCCGGTCTTACTGGTTTCATTGGCAACTTCCGTGATCGAGGACGAAACAGAACGGGTACGGTCTGCCGCACCACGGACGTTGCGCGTGATTTCGTCGGTGGCAGCACCCTGTTCTTCAACCGCAGCGGAGATGGTGGTCGCGATTTCATTGATGTTTTCAATGATGCGGCCAATATCGCCGATGGCGGTAACAGACGCACCGGTGGCTTTCTGAATGCCAGAAATCTGGCCCGAAATTTCCTCGGTGGCTTTTTCTGTCTGGTTGGCAAGGTTTTTGACCTCGGCCGCGACAACCGCAAAGCCCTTGCCTGCATCGCCGGCACGGGCCGCCTCGATGGTGGCGTTAAGCGCAAGCAGGTTGGTCTGCTCTGCAATGTCGGTGATCAAGGCGATCACTTCACCAATGCGGTCTGCAGATTGCGACAGGCTGTTGACCAGTTCGTTGGTTTCCTCGGCACGGTTGGCTGCCTCGTTCGAGATACGGGTCGATTCCGCCATCTGACGGTTGATTTCCGCATTCGACGCCGACAGCTGTTCGGTCGCGGCCGCAACCGTTTCAACATTGCCGGTTGCTTCCTGGGCAGAACTGGCAACGTCTTCGGTCTGGCCGGAAACCAGTTCCGCACTCGAGGTCATCTGACCCGAAACACCCTGAAGCTGGTCTCCAAGGGCTGCGATTTCATTCACAGCACTTTCAACTTCGTTCTGAAGCGTATCAGCAAGTGCGAGAAGCTCGTCACGAAGCGCTTCGTTGCGTTCGTGATTAAGGCGCTCTTCCTCGGCCTGCATTTCCTGCACTTTAAGGGCGTTCTTTTTGAACACCTCGACCGCACGACCCATGGCACTGATTTCATCATTGCCTTTGGCCGGGACCGCGACCTCAAGATTACCATCGGCAAGCTGGACCATGGTTTTCTGCAAAAGACCAAGGCGACGCAGGACGTTGCCACGAACATACAGAACATAAATCAGAAGCGAAATCACAACACCAATCGCTGCTACAGCAGTCAGCACGGTCAGGCTCTGTTCTTCAACAACCGATGCCTGTGTGGCCGCCTGATCAACTTCGGCACTCAGACCGGCAACCAGTTCGGCAACGCTGTTACGCATCGCATTTGCATATTCGCCACTCTGCACAACAAGCGCCTGGCTTTTCTCGGTTGCTTCAAGTTCACGCTTGCGAAGATCAGGCAGGCTGCCATCGCCAACCGACAGCTTCTGCATCTTGTCGATCAGATCGACATAGAAAGCCTTGAGGCGATCGTTATCAAGTTCGTCAAGTTTGCTCAGCGCATCGGTATACGTCCCGCGAATACGCACCGGAATGATCGACAGGCGTACGGCCTGGGTTTCCGTCGTGCTGGCGATGATCATGTTTGATGCGTTCGCACCTGCACGTTCGATATCTAGGACCGGGCTGCGGGTTTCAATCGCGCTTGCGAATTTCTGGAAGGACTCAAGGATCTCATCCTTGTCCGCGCCATATTTCTTTGATGGATCTTCGGCAAAGGACGCGGCATATTCGTTGCCCTGGGCGATGTCATTCTGGGTATAGGACAACACCGGTTTCAGGGTATCGCCGTACCGTTTGGCCAGGTTCTGGAATTCGCCCAGCTTCTCAGCCTTTTCATCTCTGATCTGGAAACGTTCCTGCGTGACAGCATGCAGCTGTTTGAGGTTATCCTCAAGAAGCGCGCGGTTGTCATTGATGCTTGCGATGACAGCGGGCATGAAGCCGGTTGCCTCGATCTCTGCGATGTGCCCAGAGAGTTCATCAAGACGAACTGCAAGCTCGTCATTGATCGCCATCTCTTCTTCCGGATTGGCTGCAGCCACAATGCGCGGAGCGATTGCGACAATTTCAGCGCTGCCGGTGGCAAGTGCCTGTGCAGCAGCAATCGGAGGAAGCTTTTCTTCAGTAATCGTGCGAAGCGCGTTACCGAACTGGTTAAAAGATACAGCACCGACGATGGCAGAAATAACCGCCATCAATCCTACCACAGCAAACGATATCAATAGTTTGCTTTGGACCCCGAATTTAGTTCCCATTCTATCTAACCTTTGTTTCCTTGCTGTTCCTGATGGCTTCTTTGTCCATTCAGGTTGTATCTGGCGCCACAGGAAACGCGGTTCCTGTGTGGATGGCGTCAGCTTGGACCCCTGAGAGTATTCTTCTTTAGTTTAGTATCTACTCTAGAGAGTATTAATGAAAGAATATCATCGTTTCTGCAACATCTATCCGCGTATAGGATGTGGCTATCCCCGGATAGGATTTGAAAACGCGCTAGGAGTTGTTCCCCTTCAATCGCACTATTCCCGCCGATTTTTGAGCTTCCTGCCAAGCATGGCTGGACCTCGCAGGGCAAACAGGATATAGGAGCGGTCGAAATTTTCGTTCGCGTATGTCGCAGATGTGAATGCTCACCCTGTGCATGCCCGAACGGGCTGGTCTGTCAGGGAACGCCCGTATGACCGGCGAGGTATCGCCCGATACCGTTCCAAAATGAGTTCAATGACGACAGGTTTTAGGTTATGGCCGGCCATTCCCAATTTAAGAACATCATGCACCGCAAAGGTGCGCAGGATAAAAAGCGCGCCAAGATCTTCACCAAACTCGCGCGCGAAATCACCGTTGCCGCGAAAATCAGCGAAGATATCGACAGCAACCCGCGTCTGCGCGCGGCGATCTCTGCTGCCCGCGCACAGAACATGCCCAAGGACAACATCGATCGCGCGATTAAAAAGGCGACCGGTGCCGGCGAGGGCGACAACTACGAAGAAGTCCGTTACGAGGGCTATGGCACGGCCGGTGTCGCTGTCATCGTCGAAGCGCTGACCGACAACCGTAACCGTACCGCATCGGAAGTCCGTGCTGCTTTCACGAAACATGGCGGCAACCTTGGCGAAACCGGCTCGGTTGGCTTCATGTTCAACCGTCTGGGTGAGATCGTATATCCTGCCGACAAGGCTGATGCCGACGAAATCTTCGAAGCAGCACTTGAAGCCGGTGCCGCCAACGCGGAATCTGATGATGAAAACCACATCATCGATACCGAGATCGAAGACCTCAATACCGTGCGCGAAGCCCTGACCGAGAAATTCGGCGACCCGGAAAGTGCCAAGATGGTGTTCCGTGCCACGACTGAGGCCGACATCACGGTCGATCAGGCACAAAGCATCATGAAGCTTGTTGATGTTCTCGAAGACAACGATGACGTCCAGAATGTCTGGACCAACGTCAACTGGACCGACGAAATCGTTGCTGGCCTCGACAGCTAATTAATATTTGCCAACACCCGCCTTTCGCTTTTGAATGGCGGGTGTTTTGTATCTGGAACCCGGTTTTCTTTGGGGGATGTAGTGGTCAGAGTGCTCGGGATTGATCCCGGTCTGCAGCGCACCGGTTGGGGTGTCATCGACTTTGAAAACAACCGTATGCGCCATGTCGCCAACGGGGTGGTGACATCTACCCAGTCGCTCACACTGGCCGAACGCCTTGATCAGCTTCATACAGGCCTGATCGAAGTCATCAAGGTCTGGACACCGGACGAGGCCGCGGTCGAGGAAACCTTTGTGAACAAGAACCCGGTTTCCACCCTGAAACTGGGGCAGGCGCGTGGTGTTGCCTTGCTTGCGCCAGCGCGCAATGGCATCCCGGTAACGGAATATACACCCAATGCCGTCAAAAAGACTGTGGTCGGTGCCGGTCATGCCGCCAAACAGCAGGTCGAAATGATGGTTTCAACCCTGCTTCCGGGATGTGACATTACCGGGCCGGATGCTGCTGATGCTCTTGCGGTTGCCATCTGTCACGCGCAACATGCCGGAAACCGGTCGCTTGCCAATTCGATGGCAGCGCCGCCAACACGAAACGGGAGAAAATACAGGTGATCGCCAAACTGCGCGGAATTGTGGATTTCATCGGCGAAGACAGCGTCATCATTGATGTCAACGGTGTCGGTTATCTGGTTTTTGCCTCCCGCCGGACCCTTTCCATGCTGCCGCCCAAGGGCGGGGATGCCGGGTTGATGATCGAAACCCATGTCCGCGAAGATCACATTCACCTGTATGGTTTTGCCGATAACGCGGAAAAGCAATGGTTTGCGCTTTTGACCACCGTGCAGGGCGTTGGCGCCAAAGTCGCACTCGCACTGCTGTCTGTGCTGACCCCGACCGATCTTTTGCGCGCGCTGGCTGCCCAGGATACCACGGCCCTGTGTCGCGCACCGGGAATCGGCCCCAAGGTCGCAACCCGCATCGTCGGCGAGCTTAAAGACAAGGCCGCCAAGCTGAACCTGGGTCCGGTCGCAGCCCCGACAAGCCCGGCCGAGGAACCAGAAAAACCGGCGGCCAAGACCAAGAAATCAAGCAAACCGTCACAGGATGTGAGCGCCAACACAGCGTCGGCAGAACCGGTAGTGGATGATAGCGTCGTTCTGGCGGACGCGGTATCCGCACTGGTCAATCTGGGCTATGGCCGCTCCGAGGCCTTTGGCGCGGTGGGCAAGGCCGCCCAGCAGGCGGGTGAGGACAAGTCGATTGATACCCTGATCCGTCTGGGACTAAAGGAGCTTAGCGCGTGAGCGAAGAAGAAGACCGTCTGCTCAGTGGTGAGCGTCGCGAAGAAGACCAGCAGGATGGATCGCTGCGTCCCCGTCGGCTTGACGATTTTACCGGCCAGAAAGAAGTGCGTGAAAACCTTGATGTCTTCATCAAGGCCGCCAGTGCCCGCGAAGAAGCCATGGACCATGTCCTGTTCTTCGGGCCCCCGGGGCTTGGCAAAACAACCCTTTCGCAAATCGTTGCCAGTGAACTTGGTGTCGGCTTTCGCGCCACATCCGGCCCTGTGATCGCCAAGGCGGGTGATCTTGCGGCCCTTCTGACCAACCTTCAGCCGCGCGATGTGCTTTTCATTGATGAAATCCATCGCCTCAACCCGGCGGTGGAAGAAATCCTTTATCCCGCGATGGAAGACTTCCAGCTCGACTTGATCATCGGCGAGGGGCCGGCAGCCCGCTCTGTCCGTATTGACTTGCCGCCCTTTACACTTGTGGGCGCAACAACCCGTTCGGGCCTTTTGACGACCCCGCTGCGCGATCGTTTTGGCATTCCGCTGCGCTTGCGGTTTTATGAGCCCGAAGAACTGGTCAGCATCGTTTCGCGCGGCGCGAAGCTTCTGAATTTCGAGATGACCGAAGAAGGTGCCATGGAAATCGCCCGCCGGTCGCGCGGAACACCGCGAATTGCCGGTCGTCTGTTGCGCCGCGTGCGTGACTTTGCTGCGGTTGCCGAAAAATCACCGGTCGATAAATTTATTGCCGATGCAGCCTTAACCCGGCTTGAGGTCGATAATCTTGGTCTGGATAGTCAGGACCGGCGTTACCTGAATTGTATCGCCAGTAACTATGGCGGTGGTCCGGTCGGGGTCGATACGCTGGCCGCAGCGCTTTCGGAAGAACGCGATACCATCGAAGACGTCATTGAGCCCTATCTGCTGCAGCAGGGCCTGATCCAGCGTACCCCGCGCGGGCGTACGCTGGGCGTTAAGGGCTTCAAGCATCTCGGACTCACACCGCCGCGCGAAGCGGGCGGCATGCCGCTTTCCGATCTGTTTGACGGGCAGGCGGGGGAAAATTCCTGATGTCACAAAAAGATCACGAGGCCCTTCTGGGGCGCTTTGAAGGCAATCGGCATATCTATCCGCTTATTGTTTATTACGAAGATACCGATGCAGGCGGGATCGTTTATCACGCCAATTATCTTGCCTTCGCCGAACGGGCGCGTTCAGCGATGCTTAACCTCTTGGGCTTTACCAATCGTAATATTGCAGAACGCCACAAAGTTGCCATAGCCGTTCGACACTGTACGCTCGACTTTCGACGTGCCGCACAGTTGGAAGACCGTCTGACGGTCGAAAGCCGGGTGATCAAGCTTGGGGGCGCATCGCTTGGTTTTGAACAAAAGATCATGCGTGACGGCGAAGAACTTGTGGTGATCGAGATTTATCTCGCCTGCATGTCGTTGGAAGAACTTCGGGCACAACGTCTGCCCGAAGAATTAAGAACAGTATTTAATCGATGTCTCGATGTGACAAAGGACTGACGGGAATATGGAAAATCAAGTGGTCGACGCGGTAACGCTGGGGCAGTCGGTCATGGCGCATGACATGTCTCTTTGGGGGCTGTTCATGCAGGCTGGGCTTGTCGTCAAAACGGTGATGATCGGGCTTTTGCTGGCTTCTGTCTGGGTATGGGCGATTGTGATCGAAAAAATCCTGCGGCTGCGCAAACTGCGCGCTCAGGCCCACACTTTCGAAGAAGCCTTCTGGTCGGGCGGATCACTTGAAGACCTCTATGACCGTATCGCCGATCAACCGCGCGATCCGATGTCAGCCATCTTTGTCTCGGCCATGCGTGAATGGCGCCGTTCGAACGCCAAGGGTGTCCATGGCGACACCATGCGCGCCCGCCTTCAGCAGCGCCTTGAAAAATCCATGGAAATTACGCTTGGTCGCGAAATGGACCGGGTCGAACGCTACATGACCTTCCTGGCATCGGTTGGCTCGACCGCACCGTTTGTCGGTCTGTTCGGTACTGTCTGGGGCATCATGGTGTCGTTCCAGTCGATTGCAGCTTCCAAAAACACCTCGCTGGCAGTGGTCGCACCGGGTATTGCCGAGGCGCTGTTTGCAACCGCCATGGGCCTTGTTGCCGCCATTCCGGCCGTGGTTGCCTATAACAAGATTTCCAGCGATCTGAACCGCTACAGCAACCGTCTTGAAGCTTTCGTGGACGAGTTCTCCTCGATCCTTTCGCGCCAACTTGACGACACGAGAGACTGATCATGGGCGCTCAACTTGCCAAATCAGGCGGAGGACGCCGTCGCGGGCGCCGGGGTAACCGGCGGGCCGCCATGAGTGACATCAACGTCACCCCGATGGTGGACGTCATGCTCGTACTGCTTGTGATCTTCATGGTCGCAGCCCCGCTGATGACGGTCGGGGTCGAGGTCGATCTGCCCGAAACCAGTGCGGCCCCGATGACCGGGCAGGATGAACCGCTGGTGGTGTCGGTTTCGGCCGAGGGCACTATTTACATCATGGATAGTGAAATCGCCCAGGACACCCTGACCGAAAAGCTCGCGGCCATTACCGAAAACAAGGCGGACACCCGCATCTTCGTGCGCGGTGACAAGGCGATTGATTATGGGCGTGTGATGGAAGTCATGGGCCTGATCAAGGATGCCGGCTTTACCAAGGTGGCCCTGATCGCCGAATTGCCAGCCCGGGATTCGTAATCGAATTATGCTGCGTTACGCTCTCATATCGCTTGGTTTGCATGTTGCGCTGTTTCTGGTGGCGTGGCCTGGCTTGCCCGATCTGTTCGATGAAACACCGCTGGATTTGCAGTCCATTTCGGTTGAAGTCGTGACGGTGGATGAATTTTCTGCTGCCCCGACCAAGGCTCTGCCAAAGCCCGAACCGAAAGAAGAACCCAAACCGGCCCCGAAACCGGAACCCAAGCCCGAGCCGAAGCCGGAACCAAAACCCGAGCCAAAGCCAGAGCCCAAACCGGAACCCAAGCCAGAGCCGAAACCCGAACCAAAACCGGAACCCGTGCCTGAGCCGACACCAGAACCTGCGCCCAAGCCTGAACCGGTTCCAACGCCCGAGGTCACAAAAGAGCCCGAGCCGGAACCGCAGCCGACCGAACTTGCCGCTGTAAAACCAGCAAGCAAGCCGACACCGCCGAAACCGGAACCGGTCGCAAAGCCGGAACCGCAAAAGGAAGAACCAAAGAAACGCGATCTGATGAGCGTTCTTAAGGATGTCAGCAAGCTTAAGGAAACGTCGCAGGCAACGCCGGAACCGCAGCAGGAAGAAACCCCGCAGGAAAATGCCAGCGAGGTTGTGGCAACCCGTCTTGATGCCAATCTGACCATGAGCGAGCTTGATGCCGTCAAACGTCAGATCGAAAGATGCTGGAGCCCGCCGGCAGGGGCCAAGGAAGCTGGCAACTTCGCGGTTGAAATTCATGTCAGCGCCAACCCGGACGGCACCGTCCGTCAGGCGCGGATCAGCAACCGCAACGAAATTCAGGGCGATGCTTCCCGCAGAACGATCGCAGAAAGCGCCCTTCGAGCAGTGCTAAATCCGCAATGCAGTCCTCTAAAACTGCCGCTGGATAAATACGAAATGTGGCGCACATTCACGTTCAATTTTGACATGCGTGAAATGCTGGGCCTTTAAGGGTAAACTCCTGATACGCATGGAAAAGAGTGAGGCAGGATGACGATCAAGACCAACGCAAAAAAACGATTTTGGGTAAAAAGCAGTGTCGTGGCACTGTGCGCCCTTGCCGTTGTCGCTGGCCTGAATGTCGGGTTCATGTCGCCGGCAAAGGCGGAGCTCCGGATTGATATCACCCGGGGTGAATTGACACCGATGCCAATTGCCGTCACCCGCTTCCCGGGCGAAGGCGTTCCTGAAACCGAAATCGGTCAGAACATCACCCAGGTGATTGCGGCTGACCTTGAACGGTCCGGGCTGTTTTCACCGATCGATGAAAAGGCATTCATTCAGAGTGCGGCGTCATTGGCGGTGAACCCGAACTTTGCCGAATGGCGCGCGATCAATGCACAGGCACTGGTCAATGGCCGTGTTGTGACCGAACCCAATGGTCTGTTGCGTGTTGAATTCCGCCTGTGGGATGTGCTGGCCGAAACCCAGATGTCGGGCGTGGCTTATCGCACGCAGCCCAACAACTGGCGCCGGATCGCACACAAGATCGCCGACGAGATCTATAAGCGTATCACCGGTGAGACCGGCTATTTCGATACGCGTGTTGTTTATGTTTCTGAAAGTGGTCCGGCCGATAACCGGACCAAACGTCTGGCCATCATGGACCAGGACGGTGCCAATCACCGCTTCCTGTCCGATGGCCGGTTCCTTGTGCTGAACCCGCGCTTCTCGCCGACGGCACAGGAAGTGGTTTACATGTCGTACTTTAACGACAAGCCGCGCGTCTATGTTCTGGATATTGATAGTGGCGAGTTGGAATTGCTGGGTGATTTTCCGGGAATGACCTTTGCGCCCCGATTCGCGCCAGACGGGAACTCGGTTGTGATGTCGCAAGCGCTTGACGGGAACAGTGAAATTTACGGTCTCGACCTGCGTACGCGCGAAAAACGTCAGCTGACGCGTCATCCGGCCGTGGATACTTCGCCTTCCTATTCGCCTGACGGGTCGCGCATTGCGTTCAACTCCGACCGCAGCGGGGCACAACAACTTTATGTGATGAATGCTGATGGTGGCGGTGCACAACGCATCAGTTTCGGCGGTGGACGTTATGCCACACCGGTCTGGTCGCCGCGCGGTGACCTGATTGCATTCACCAAATCCGAAGGAGGACGTTATTATATCGGCGTCATGCGGCCAGACGGCAGTGGAGAAAGGCTGCTGGCTGAAGGGTATCTCGTAGAGGGACCCACATGGGCGCCGAACGGTCGCGTTTTGATGTACTACCGCCAGCACCCGTCCAGGGACGGGACCAAGGATCGCTATCGTTTGTATTCGATTGATCTTACCGGTTATAACGAGCGAGAGATCGTTACACCGGCGGATGGGTCGGATCCGGCATGGTCGCCCTTGATTCCCTGAAATCTCAAGAGTATAGTCATCGCGAAGCACTGAATGCGATTCGCTTTAATCGCGGGCATTTTCGGTGTCGCGAGACATGGAAAACACCAACCTCGGGCGAATGCGTCCGGTGTTAAGGGGAAAACTTAAATGAAACTTCGTATTCTCAGCGTTTTTGCTGCTGCCGCTCTTCTGGCTGCATGTGAAACTGCACCTGATAGCACGGCGACCACTGGTGGCGACGGTGCAAGCACTTCTTCCAGCGCGTCGTCTTCGACCTCTCTGGCTGAAAACAGCCCTGAGTGGTTCGCTGTCAACGTTGGTGACCGCGTCTTCTTTGGTTTCGATAAATACGATCTTGCCGGTGAAGCACGTCGCACCCTCGAACTGCAGGCCGCTTGGCTGAAAAAATATCCGCAGTACAAAGTTGTTGTTGAAGGTCATGCCGACGAACGCGGCACCCGTGAATACAACCTTGCACTCGGCGAACGTCGCGCAAACTCGGTCAAAGATTACCTGATCGCTCTGGGCATCGACCCGTCGCGCGTTGAAACGATTTCTTACGGCAAAGAGCGCCCGGTTGCTCTTGGCCATGACGAAGAAAGCTGGGCGAAAAACCGCCGCGCTGTATCGGTTATCCGCTAAGCGCGTGCAGGTGAAAGCCTGACTTGAAGATCAAGGCGCCTGTCCCGCTCGGGGCAGGCGCCTTATTTTTGCCGCCTGAAAATGTTTGAAAGTCACGACAGGTATTTCCATAGTGAACTTTCGAAGACTGAATTGACGACAAAGGACCCGAAAATGATCCGCGTTCGATCCGCCATTTCGCCAAGAAACCGGTCCAGAAGCCGCAATGTCCTGATGGCGCTTGCCATCGGCACCGTGTTTGGCATGACATCACTCGGGTCTCAAACGGTCCACGCACAAGACGCCAACATGTCGCGTCAGGTCGAACAGCTGCGCAAGGATCTCGATCTCTTGCAGCGCTATGTCTATCGCGAAGGCACCCCGGATGCCGGATCTGCTGCAGCCTCGGGCGCATCGGGTGGATCCACGCCGGCCGCCGCTCGCCAGCAGGTCCAGATCAGCGCGCTCGAACGCGCCACAACCCAACTGACCGGCCAGCTCGAAGAATTCGACTTCCGCATTCGCAAGATGGAAGACCGTCTTGAACGCCTGGTCGCCGATATCGATTTCCGCTTAAGCCAGCTTGAAGGCGGTGCCGTGTCCGCCACTGGTGGCGCTGGAGACGGTGCGGCAGCACCGCTTGCCGCAGGGAATGCTGCGCAGGGCACCGGTACTGCGTCGAATGCGGGCGCAACGTCTGCCCAGGGTGGGGCAGGTACAGGCGAACAGCTTAATGATCGTGGCACCAAGCTGTTTGGTGTGATCGAAAACGAGGGCCAGCCGCCGCAAATTCCAAGTGGTACGTCTGCCGCCAATACGCCAGCACCGCAAACCCAGACGGCGGCGGCCACTACCGGCACGCCCGAAGAACAATATCGCGAGGCCTTTGGTCTTTTGCGCCGTCAGGATTTTCAGGCTGCCGAACAGGCGCTTGGCAATTTCGTCAGCAACCATCCCAACGATCCGCTTGCGGGCAATGCGCAATACTGGCTGGGCGAAACCTATTACGTGCGCGGCCAGTATGAAAATGCCGCCATCGCCTTTACCGAAGGTTTCCAGACCTATCCCGACAGCACCAAGGCACCGGACAATCTTCTGAAACTTGGCATGTCGCTGGGAAATCTTGGCAAGAATGAAGATGCCTGCACGGCGTTTGGCCACCTGATCGACAATTTCCCGAACGCCTCGAACGTCGTTCTCGATCGGGCCCGTCAGGAACGCCAGAATCGCGGTTGCCCGCAGTAATCCAGTTCCATGATCGACAACGTTACGTCATCATATGATCACGATACGGCGTCCAGTGGTACTCCACTGGACGCCGTTGTCTTTGATCGGCTGATGACGGCGTTTGCGCCGTTTGAAGCCGCCCCCAAGCTCCTTGTCGGTGTCTCGGGCGGGGCGGACAGCATGGCCCTTGCTCTGATGGCCCATGACTGGTGTCAGGCCCGTGGCGGGCGTCTGATCGCGGTGACGGTCGATCACGGCCTGCGCAAGGCAGCAGCCGACGAAGCCCGCTGGGTAAAAGCCGAGCTTGGCCGTCATGGGATCGAACACATCACCAAACTCTGGCAGGGCGCAAAGCCCACCGGTGCGGTGCAGGAAAAGGCGCGTCAGGCCCGCTACCAGATTTTTGATGACCTGATGCAGGAAACGGGCATTTTCCATCTCCTGGTCGCTCATCACGGCGGGGATCAACGCGAAACCATCGCCATGCGCCGCGACCGGGGCACGACACCGCTGGGGCAGGCCGGTATGTCAGCACGCCGGTTCTTGCGTCATGGCCGATTACTGCGACCGCTTCTGGGCGTTGCCAAGGCAGATCTTGCCGCAACCCTGATGGCACGTCAGCAGTCCTGGCTCGAAGACCCGTCAAACCGCGATGAAAAATTTGAACGTGTGCGTGTCCGCAATGCGCTTGCCAATGACGCCTTGGACAACGTCGAGGCCGATCCGCAACCTGACGCTGCTGCCCGACACTGCCTCGAACACCGCATCGGGCGTCTGCTGGCGGGCGGCGTGACGCTGCACGCCAATGGTGTTGCCATCCTTAATCCGGATGTTCTGCAGTCTGCCGATGGTGATCGCGGAGCGGCGCTCCATGCGCTGGGGCAGGTGGTGCGCACTGTTGGTGGGGCTGCCTATATGCCTGCCCACGAAAAACTTGATGGCGCGCTGGATCGACTGGGGGCGGACGAAACAGCACGGATCAGTCTTGGCGGCTGTGTCCTGCATGGCCGCAAAGGCGCGATCTGCGTTTACCGGGAATTTGGCCGCATGGCGAAAGATCCGATGGTGCTTGAGACAGAATCGCTCTGCAAATCCATGCTTGTCCGCTTCGATAATCGCTTCGATTGGCGGGCGGATGGGGCGGGGGTGTCGGAGCAAAGCGGGCTTTGGATCGGGCCGCTTGGGCTTTGTGATGTGTTTCACACGAAGCCTTTTCGCGCGGCATTGCGTGAAATTGCACCATTTATTGGTAATTTACCGCGCGCAGCCCTTGCATCCATGCCTGCACTCTACGATAAAGAAGGCTTGTTATCCGTTGGCGGGCTTGAGGTTTCGGAGCTTTCCGACGTACTATCCGCCGCCGGTTGCGAACGGCCTCTGGGCAGGGGCAAGATCGCACCAGGTGGCAGTTGGCAGTTTGCGCCGCAAGTACCTTTATGGGAAAGTGGTTTCAAATCGTCACCGAAACCCGACAACCTACTTGCGTAAGCGGGGCTTATGACTATTTGTTTGTCAGACCCTGCGCAGGAAGTTTTGCGTCACGGCACACATAAATTGCGACCAGTAGCTTGGAATGAATATGGGAAAAAATCTCGCACTGTGGGTTATTATCGCCATCCTTTTGGTGGCGCTGTTTAACCTGTTTCAGTCGCCCTCCGGACGGTCCGGTCAGTCGTCGCTGGCATTCTCGGACTTCCTGGCCGAAGTGGATTCCGGCCAGATTTCCGAAGTCACCATCCAGGGCAACAACCTGACTGCAGAAACGCGCGACGGTCGCTCTGTTAATGTTTACACCCCGGATTATCCGAACCTCGTTGAAAAGCTGAATGACAAGGGCGTGCGCATCATCGCACAGCCGGAAGAAAGCCTGTCTCCGTTGATGAGCGCTTTGATCAGCTGGTTCCCGATGCTTCTGATCATCGGTGTGTGGATTTTCTTCATGCGCCAGATGCAGGGCGGCGGCGGCAAGGCCATGGGCTTTGGCAAGTCCAAGGCCAAGATGCTGACCGAGAAATCCGGACGTGTGACCTTTGAAGACGTTGCCGGTATCGAAGAAGCCAAAGGCGAGCTTGAAGAAGTCGTCGACTTCCTGCGTGATCCGCAGAAATTCCAGCGCCTTGGCGGTAAAATCCCCAAAGGCATGCTGCTTGTCGGCCCTCCGGGTACGGGTAAAACGCTTCTGGCCCGTGCTATTGCCGGCGAAGCAAACGTTCCGTTCTTCACCATTTCGGGTTCCGACTTCGTTGAAATGTTCGTTGGTGTCGGTGCATCGCGTGTGCGTGACATGTTCGAACAGGGCAAAAAGAACGCACCTTGCATCATCTTCATCGATGAAATCGACGCCGTCGGTCGCCATCGTGGTGCCGGTCTTGGCGGCGGTAACGATGAACGTGAACAGACGCTCAACCAGCTTCTGGTCGAGATGGATGGTTTCGAAGCCAACGAAGGCGTGATCCTGGTGGCTGCAACCAACCGTCCGGACGTTCTGGATCCTGCATTGCTGCGTCCGGGTCGTTTTGACCGTCAGGTCGTTGTGCCGAACCCGGATCTTGAAGGCCGTGAACACATTCTTGGTGTCCATGCGCGCAAGGTTCCGCTGGGGCCGGATGTTGATCTGCGCACTGTGGCACGCGGTACCCCGGGCTTCTCCGGTGCGGATCTGGCAAACCTTGTCAACGAGGCAGCCCTGCTTGCCGCCCGTCTTGGCAAGCGTGTTGTCACCATGGCCGATTTCGAAAACGCCAAGGACAAGGTCATGATGGGCGCGGAACGTCGTTCCATGATCATGACCGATGACGAGAAAAAGCTGACCGCCTATCACGAAGGTGGCCACGCACTCGTTGCGCTCCATACCCCGGCATCCGATCCGATCCACAAGGCCACCATCATTCCGCGCGGTCGTGCGCTGGGTATGGTGATGCGTCTGCCGGAACGTGATCAGGTGTCCAAGTCCTATGAACAGCTGATTTCCGACCTCGCGGTTGCTATGGGCGGCCGTGTGGCTGAGGAAATCATCTTTGGCAAGGACAAGGTCACCACGGGGGCGTCATCGGACATCAACATGGTGACGCAATATGCGCGCAAGATGGTGACCGAGTGGGGCTTCTCCGACAAGCTTGGCAACGTCAAATATGTCGACAACCAGGAAGAAGTCTTCCTTGGTCACAGCGTTGCCCAGCACAAAAACGTTTCGGAAAAAACCGCCCAGCTGATTGACGAGGAAGTCCGTCGTTATTCCGACGAGGCTTACGAATTCGCCAAGCGCGTTCTGACCGAACATCTTGATGACCTGCACAAGCTTGCCAAAGGTCTTCTGGAATATGAAACCCTGTCGGGTGATGAAATCAACGCGCTGCTGCGTGGCGAAGAAATCAACCGTCCGGGCCATTCTTCCGGTGGCGGCAAGGATGCCGGTGGCGGACGTCGTTCCACGGTGCCAAGCACCGGTGGTGCCCGCAAGGATAACCCTGGTGATGGTGGCGGGGACCTTTCCCCGGAACCGCAACCGGGAAGCTAACAGAAAGAGACTGATGGACGAGATCAAAAGATCGGTCCTGCGAAGCCCCGCCGATGTGCGGGGCTTTGCCGATTTTGAAGGACCGCTTTACTATGCACCGACCGGTTTCATCGACCATGCCGATGATCCCAACACCTTGCCGCTCGCCGGATCGCGCCGGGGATTCTCGGCACTTGAGATCATCCGCCGCCGCGAAGGTGGCGGGGCGGAAAGCATGATCCTGCCGCTGCTTGCCCTGGAAGGCTGGGTGCAAAACAGTGGCCGGGTGGATGAGATCAATGCCGTGCTCGATCGCCTGATGGCCAAACGCCCGGACTTTGCCGGGCTTGATATGGCGTCATGCCATGTGATGGGCATCGTCAATGTCACGCCGGACAGCTTTTCTGATGGTGGTGATTACAACACCACTGAACAGTCTGTCGCACGTGCTGAGGCCATGGTGGACCAAGGCGCATCGATCATTGATGTTGGCGGGGAATCTACCCGTCCGGGTGCCGATGACGTGTCCGAGGACGAGGAAATCAACCGCGTCGTGCCGGTCATTCGCGAACTGGCCGCCAAGGGGCATGTGGTTTCAATCGACACCCGCCATGCCAGCGTCATGGAAGCCGCCATCGAAGCCGGGGCTGCGATTATCAATGATGTCACCGGTCTTGAAGGCGATGAACGGTCGATGGAAGTTGCCGCTGCATCGGGCAAGCCGGTCATGCTGATGCATATGCAGGGCGAACCGGGCACCATGCAGGCCGATCCGCAATATGATTGCGCGGTTCTTGATATCTATGACTATCTGCTCGACCGTATCGAAAGCTGCGAGCGGGCCGGGATCTCGCGTGATCGCATTTGCATTGATCCGGGCATCGGTTTTGGCAAGACGCTGTCGCACAATCTTGAACTGCTGTCGCGTCTGGCGATTTTCCATGGTCTGGGCTGCCCGATCCTGCTGGGCACATCGCGCAAGTCCTTCATTGGCAAGATCGATCCCAAGGCCGATCCCAAGCAACGTCTGGGTGGTTCCATCGCCTCGGCCGTCAATGGTTGGCGCCATGGGGTTCAGATGATCCGCGTCCATGATGTACCCGAGACAGTTCAGGCCATCTCGGTCGCCAGTTCGACGGCGATTGTATAGTCGTGTGTCGGACGTATCGTCTGCACGTATAGCTTGTCATTTTAGCGCCATGGTTTATTAACGGTGCGCGGAAACGGTTTCAGACTTGGCTTTGAACCGCTTCCGCTCCCTGCGTTTGATTTGTGTCCGATTCTGGCATTTTCTGACCATTTCAGGTTGGTGCTTGCAGAATTGGTGTAATGACCACATACCAATATGTATCAAACAACGGTGGCGTAGAGTCACAATTGACGGTTGGGCATAAAAGCAAGCGCGAAGGTCTTTTGATGAACGAGATTGGCGGTGTGACGGAGCCGTTTGGCGGTGATGTCTCGTCTGACTGGAATGCAATGACACACTGTGTTTACGTTGTGGAAGATAACACGGACCTAAACAAGGATCTGTGTGAGTATCTTGAGATGTGCGGTTTTTATGTGGTCGGGTGTGAAACCGGTGCTGCATTTTACCGGGCACTTAATGCGCGTGCGCCTGATGCTGTCATTCTCGATATCATGCTGCCTGATGCCGATGGCTATGAACTGGCTCAGCATGTCCGCAAGACGATTGATTGCGGCATCATGATGCTGACCTCGCTTTCTGGCATGGATAACCACCTGACCGGGTACAAATCCGGTGCCGATGTGTATTTGACCAAGGACAGCCCTCTTTCCGTGATTGAGGCTGCCTTGAAACCACTGCTGCGTCGTGCATCGCGTCCCGAAAGCGATGTGGCCGAAACGCCGATTTCCGAGGACAGCTGGGTTCTTGATCTGCTGAACTGGAAGCTGCGCAATCCGGAAGGCAGCGAAGCCAAGCTGACCGCGACCGAACGTACCATCGTCAAGCTCCTGATCGAGGCCAATGGCGCCTGGCTGACCCGCCCGGAAATTGTCGAAGCACTCGGCAAGGCCGACACGGCCGAGAATTGCCGTAACCTGGATACCGCCATCCGGCGCGTGCGTCAGAAAATCATGAAGGAAATCGGTGAAGAACTGCCGGTGAGCACCGCCTATGGCCGTGGCTATGCCTTCACCTCACCGGCGGCCGTTTCGGGCGAGGCCGAAGCTTCCTGATCAATCTGTTCATTCCAGTTTGGTAAGATCTACTCTGTCGGCAACAGCAGACAAAGCTCTATACCTTGGCCACTGCTTTGCCGCAGCGAGATCGATCCGCCATGGGCATCGACAATGCGCTGCGAGATATGCAGTCCCAAGGCACGGCGCACGGACTGAGTTTCCATATTGCGCCGGAAAAGTGCATCGGCGATCAGACCGATTTCATCTTCATCAAGCTCTTCGCCCTGGCATGGAATGCCGATCTCGACCAGCCTGTCTGAATGGCGATAAACATTGATGTGGATCGGCGCACCATGGGCAAAGCGTCGTGATGTTTCGATCAGGTTGGTGATCGCAAGCCCCATCAGGGTCTCGTCAATAAAGACCTCGATTTCGGATGTGCCATGGCAACTTGCCTTGACCTCGGCGCCTTCGCGCGTGGTCTGGGCGGCAAATTCCTCGAGGAAACGGTTGATCGGCACGGTCTTGCGCGCAAGCGACAGATCCTGGGTGTCAATCCCGTCCTTGGTCAGGAAGATATCCACCAGACGGGCAAGCTTCTGGGCCTGAAGCTGGATACGTTGCAGACGCTCAAGCACATCGTCCTTGTCACGATCAAACCGTAACATCAGCATTTCGGCGGATCGCTGGATTACGGCAAGCGGGGTGCGGAACTCATGCGACAGCATCGAGATCAGCTTGCGCTGTTCCTCGACCAGTGTTGTGGTTTCCTCGGCCTTTTGGCTGACCGATGCGCGCTCCTTGTCCATTTTGGATAGCCGCACCGTCATGATGACGCCCATTCCGATCAGGTGGAACATCAAGGTGAATTGATGGAGTTCAAGCCGCAATCGCGTTGCCTCGATCACACCCGATAGCGCAAGCTGGATCATGATGGCTGCCGCAGTCGGAATGGCCAGTACCACAAGAAACGCCCAATGGCGCGGATTGCGGAAATCGTCAAAGGCCCGTTTGATCAGGAAAAGACACATGATCGCCATGAAGATCGAATGGCTGGGCACGATATAGGTGCCAAAGATGGTGTAAAGGTCTGTGGTCGCGCCGGCGGCAAAGGCCAGAATAAGCAGCCCGTAAGCGCAACACATCCGGTAGGCCCGCGGATGGTTTTTTCTGGCCTCGATGATGTAAAGCCACAAGAACACCGTCACCCCATAGGTCACGATATTCATCGACCCCAACAATAAATCATTCAGCCATGGCGTGGTCGGGCGCACTTCGCTTAGGATCAGTCCATTTACAACGGTCGCTGTCGTGCCAATCGCAAACACCCAAACGCTATAAAGCACCACAGCCCGATCCTTGGCAATCAGACCAAGCGCCAGATAGGCTAGGCCCAGGGTCATGATGAAACCGAAAAACATATTGGTCGCCAGATGGCGGAAGGATAGCGACGAAATCAAATCCTTGGTCGGCCAAAGCGTCATCCAGATCAGATTGGCGCTGTTGCTTTGCACCCGGACGTATATGCGATAATCGCCTTCTTCCAGAAGGGGAAGGGCAGCGATATGCGATCGTCCACCATAAAGGCGTTCGTCGGCCGGAACATGATCGCCAAGATGACTGCCCCAGATCGGCTCAGACGCGCCATCTTTCATCAAAAACATATCAATGAAGTTCAGATAGCTCGGCGATATTTCAAGCAGGGCGCGCTTTGTCAGGGGGGCTGTGACGCTGAAATCAAGCTGATGCCAGATCACATCGCGGGTATAGCCAAAGGACGGGATCGCATGGGTTTGCGTAAAAGCGCTGTCGGGCAATGTCAGAATGTCTTCAAATTCCAGGGCGCGTGACGCATCGACATAGGATGCCACAAACCGGGTGATCTCAATCGGTTCGGTAACGTCACCCGACAGGGTGAAATGATCCGAATTTGTCTCCGCTGTACGCGTCGTTTGCGCAACGGCCGCCTGCCATGGCAGCAAAAGCACGCCGAACATGATCAGCAATCCCGCCATACCGATACGGCGCGACAGCGACATGATCAATGTTTTGGCCGTACACAGTCCCGATCTGATCATCACGCCATGCCCCCGTTATTTGGGGCGGTGTCATCACCGAAGGGGAAACTGTTGCGGACTTCATTTTTCTTGAGAACCGTCATGTCGCGTTCAAACGGCAGTTTTATCAGGATGGTCGTGCCGCCGTCTTCCCCGACACTGATCGAAAGCGACCCGTCATGGGCTCCGATGATCCGGTTGGTCAGATGCAGGCCAAGACCAACCCCCTGTGTCTTGGCCGCATCGCGACCGCGGTAAAAGGCATTCAGAACGTTTTGCAGATCGTCGGCGGCAATGCCGGGGCCTTCATCGACCACCCGGATATAGACATATCCATTGGCCGAACGTTCTGCTGAAATCCATACCGCTGCACCCGGCGCGTATTTGCGAGCATTTTCAATCAGGTTCAGCATCGCGCGTTCCATCAGGATACGGTCAATTTCAACAACCGCAACGTCGCAATGAAGCAAACTGATATTCTGACCGGGTACCTCGCGATGGCGCCGTGCAATCAAGTCACCCAGAAAGCCATTGATGCTGACCGCTTCGCGTGTCGTGCTGAAGGTCGCGCTATCAAGTGTTTCCTTGGTCAAAAACGCATCGACCAGACCCGAAAGCTGACCGGCGTTGGAACGGATCGTCGACAGACGGTTTTGAACAGCTTCGGGTTCTTTTTGCAGATGAAGCCCCAGAATTTCGGCAGATCGATGAATGATGGCAAGCGGGGTGCGAAATTCATGCGACAGCATCGTGATGAAGGTGCGCTGTTCACTGGCAAGCTGGTTGGTCCGCAGGCTTGAGGCCATTGCATCAACCCGCCGGTTGATCAAATGGTATGTCCGATAGGCCATCGCCAACGCGACCAACACAAGCTGAATGATCGATCCCAGCGTAAAGATGCTTGTAGTAAACCCGTTGGCGGGCAAAATGCCGAGCAGCAACATCAGATGCGCCATTGCCGCAAGAGTCGGAGTGCCAAGGGCAGCCATCATAAAGACCATTTGCCTGTCGGGTGTCTGGCGGAATTCGCGATAAACCAGATGGATCAAAAGCACCGTCAGCAGGAAGATTTCCGACCCGAAAAATACTTTGGCATAAAGGATATACCATTCCGAGGTCACAGTTATAAAACCGGCCATCGCCAGCATGGCATAAAGGGACATCACCCTGAATAACCACGGACGGCTCTGATCAAGACGGGTGATATAGCTCCACATCATGATACTCGACCCAAGCGCAAGCGCCGTGCCCGACCCGGTGATAAAGTCCGATGCAAGCGGCCAGACAGGTTTTAAAATCAGCTGGGCATATCCGGTTATCCCGAAATAGATCAGAAACAGTGACAGAACATAGGCCGAATACCAGATTACCGAACGATCACCCGACAATATGCCAAACGTGAAATAAAGCCCGAAAGCAACAATCAGAACGCCAAGGCATGCGCCCTTGATAAAGCTGTCACTGCCCGATTTGGTAATAAGTTCGGTGTCGGGCAGGATTTGGGCGTTTAGCACATGTGCGCTGTTGGTCTGCACACCAATGACCAGCCAATAGTCCCCAAGCGCGAGCCTGGGCCATTCAGACACATGAGACAGGCTGTGGATATCGCTTACGCCGGTATCGATCCTGTCGCCAATACGATCCTGCCAGATAACGCGTTGACCATCGTGGGATAAAATGCTGAGCCGAATGTCATTCAGGTACACCTGACCGATTTCGATAAACGCGCTGCTCCCGCTGCGTCCGGGCTGGTTAATCACCTTGATCGGTGTACGATACCAAATGGTCTGTTCGGTATATCCTGGGCCAAGGGCCTCACTGACGGGTGCAAAGCTGGCTGCGTCAATTTCGGGAATATCTCGCGGGTTCTGAATGTCGCGATCTGTCATCAACCGCTTCAGATAGGTGTTCAGATTGACGTGCTGGATCGGGCCTTCGGGCGGAATGACAAGCGCTTGTGGCACTTCGTGGGCTGAAGTCTTGTGCCCGTAAATCGCCATGACGGCGGATGCGATCACGATCAACACCGCAAAAAAGGCCGTATTCAAGCGGATGCTGCGCAAAATTCCCTCGGTTTCAGTCCCTTAAACCACGGGTCACTTGATAGCCGGTTTTTCATCGAAGGTCATGGCTTTTATCGGAACAGGACCTTGGTCCTGAGCCTAGTTCGCCTGTTAACGGATTGGTCGCCAGTTTGCCGCTACAATCACTTGCGAAATATGCCGATTGCCAGTGGCATTGCGACGTCACTTTGATATAACCGGCAGTCAGATTTGATCGACGGGGCAGCAATGCCCGCAACGCAAGCAGAGACACAGACGATGAGCCGCAAATATTTTGGCACCGATGGTATCCGCGGGACAGCCAACACCGCCCCGATGACCGCCGAGGTCGCCCTGAAAGTCGGGATGGCAGCTGGCCATTATTTCACCCGTGGCGATCACCGCCACAAGGTCGTGATTGGCAAGGATACCCGACTGTCTGGCTACATGCTTGAACCCGCCCTTGTTGCCGGTTTTACCTCTATGGGGATGGATGTGATGCTGGTCGGGCCAATGCCGACCCCGGCGGTTGCCATGCTGACCAAATCGATGCGCGCTGATATCGGGGTAATGATCTCTGCCTCGCACAACCCGTTTCAGGATAACGGTATCAAGCTGTTTGGCCCCGATGGCTTCAAGCTGTCTGACGAGGTCGAGCTTGAACTCGAAGCCCTGATGGAAAGCGATCTGTCGGGCAAACTGGTTCCGGCCAATTCCCTTGGCCGCGCCAAACGCATTGATGATGCCCCGGGCCGCTATATCGAGGCCGTCAAATCATCCCTGCCGGGCTCGGTCACGCTTGAAGGGCTTTGCATCGTCCTTGATTGCGCGCATGGCGCTGGCTATTCCGTCGCGCCCAAGGTTCTTCGTGAACTCGGGGCCGACGTGATTGAAATCGGTACCAGCCCGAATGGTCTCAATATCAATGACCAGTGCGGTTCGACCCATACCAAAACCATGTGCGATCGTGTGCTGGCCGAAAAGGCCGATGTCGGGATTGCCCTTGATGGCGATGCCGACCGGGTTCAGATGTGTGATGAAAAAGGCCACCTGATCGACGGTGATCAATTGATGGGCCTTGTCGCAACCCATTGGAAACGCACCGGTCAGCTGCGTGGCAATGCATTGGTTGCGACCGTGATGTCGAACCTGGGTCTTGAACGCTATCTTGAAAGCAACGATGTGCGTTTGATCCGTACCAAAGTCGGGGATCGGTATGTCGTTGAACAGATGCGCGCCCTTGATTGCAATGTCGGTGGTGAGCAGTCCGGTCATATCGTGCTCTCGGACTTCGCATCGACCGGCGATGGTCTGCTGGCGGGGCTTCAAGTGCTGGCCGTTCTCGCCAGCCGCGAAGGCCCGGTCTCGGAGCTCAGCCGTGTGTTTGATCCGCTGCCGCAGATCCTTAAGAACGTGCGCTACAGCGCAGGCAGTGATCCACTGGCCGAAAGCAGCGTGATCGAAGCCATTTCCTCAGCAGAAAAGGCCTTTAACGGCGATGGCCGTATTCTGATCCGTAAATCGGGGACCGAACCGCTGATCCGCGTCATGGCCGAGGGCGACGATGCGATCAAGGTCGAACAGATCGTTGATGGCATCGTTGCGGAAATCACCGCTGTCGCCGGTTAACCGGGCATTGTGACCAACACCTGATATCTGCAGGATAAGGAAGGATCGTATGAAGGGTCGTGTCTTGATCATTGCCGGGTCGGATTGTTCCGGCGGGGCTGGTATTCAGGCCGATATCAAATCGGTAACCGCTTTGGGTGGTTATGCTGCAACTGCGATCACCGCACTTACGGTACAAAACACCACCGGAGTCTTTGACGTTATGGGCATCGATCCGGACATGATTGTCCATCAGGCCACCGTGACGATTGATGATATTGGTGCTGATGCGCTTAAAACGGGCATGCTCCATTCCGTGCCGGTAATCACTACAGTGGCGGAATTTATCAAATCAAAGGCGGCCGGTATTCCGGTCGTGGTTGATCCTGTGATGGTATCTCAAAGCGGTTCACGCCTGCTCAACGAAGACGCGGTAGAGGCCCTGATCACCCATATGGTGCCACTTGCAACCGTTCTGACACCAAATATTCCCGAGGCGGAAGTACTATCGGGTATGAAAATCACCAGCGAAGGTGATATGATTGCTGCAGCGCACAAAATTGGTGATCTCGGTGCAGAGGCCGTCCTGATAAAAGGTGGTCACGCAGAGGGGGACAAAATCGTCGATATCTTGTGGCGCCGGGATGGTGATGTCGAAGGCTTTGAAGCCACGCGCATTCCATCTGAAAATAATCATGGTACGGGCTGCTCGCTTGCAAGTGCCATTGCAACCGGGCTGGCTCAGGGCATGGGATTGAGTGATTCTGTTGCCCGCGCAAGGGATTTTGTCCGTGAAGCCATCCGAACCGCACCAAACTTTGGCAAAGGAAACGGTCCGCTAAACCATGCGCATCCTGTGACCGGTTGAGTCTCTCAACAAGAATGTGACAGGACGCTGAAAGTTGGGACACTTGAGGTATGCCGGGCACATCGTTTTTCCATCAGGCGCGTAACAACGCCTGGTCAAATCACCGTTTGTATGGTGTCTGTCAGAAATTGACGGACCGCGAACTCGACACCAAACGAACACCGTTTTCATCCTCTATTCTCCAGACCCTGAACCACATCCTGACCATTGACTGGTATTATCTTGATGCACTGATCGATGGCGGGCGGGGCCGGGATTGCCTTGCTGATGAAATGCCGTATGCGGCCATTGATAAACTGGCCGCTGCCCAACGCGATACGGACATGCGGCTGATGACATTTTGCGAGCAGCTTAATGACAAGGACGCCATTCGAAGCGTCGAACTGACCCGCGAAGACAGCAGCAAGACACTTGAAACCGTGGCGGATATTCTGTCACATCTGTTTGTCTATCAAACCCACCAACGCGGGCAGGTTCACGCGCTTCTGGCGGTGACCGGACAGGCGCCACCGCTTGATGACTACCATCTAGAATATGATGCACCGATGCCAAGGATCGATTTCGCGGCCCTTGGCCGCAAAGGTGCCTGAAGGATACGAATGAATACAAGAATGCTCCGGCGCGCAATTCTGGCTACCGGGATTGCAGCCCTGGCGGTGGTCAGTTTCGGCAATCCGCACCGTCACATTGCCGATGTTCTGTGGCCGGGTGACGCAGCCCCCTGGGAACATGTCACTGCGGTTTACGTCCCGGATATCAGCCAGCCAACCCGGGTCAAGATATCCGAGGCCGCCTTTGACGACCTTGACGCCTGCCGCGATCATGTGATGGAACAGGCCGCCGAATATGGCGACCCGGACCTTGAAAAGGGTCGGTTTGAATGCGCCGTCGGGTTCTATGCTGACAAGGACGATGGGTCAGGCGGCGAATACCGCCTGATTATCAAGTAACCGATTGGTTGGTGATATGTGCGGTTACAGCACGTACCATAGAAGGGCGGGCAGGGCGATGGCCGCAAGGAAGCTTGAACTGATGACAACGCCTGCGACTTCTTCCGGCTCGCGGTTGTAAAGCTGTGCAAACAGGTAGCAGAACACGGCAACCGGCATCGAACATTGCAGGATCACAACCCCGCGTTCCATGCCTGTCAGTCCCATCACTTCCGACAGGCCCAAACCAACCCCAAAGCCCATGCCAAGACGCAGCACACTTAATGCCGTGCTGCGCGCAAGGCTGACCGGGCGAAGTTTCGCCAGCGACACACCAAGGGTAAACAGCATCAAGGGAATGGTCAGCTGCCCGATCAGGTTGGTGGTGTTGTAAAGCCATTCCGGCACCGGCGTTTCGGTGGCCAAAAAGCCCGTGGCGATCAGGGTGGCGGGAATGATCGGCATCTTTGCCAGCGACTTGATCGAAAAACTGCCCGATACGAAAGCAACCCCGATGGTCAGCTGAATGACGACATAGGCGGCAAAGAACGCGACCGAAAGCGCAAGTCCTTCCTGCCCATAAGCCAGCATGCAAAGCGGCAAGCCAACATTGCCGACATTCGGCCAGGTCAGGGACTGCAAATAGGTGCGTGGCGACAGATTGAACACCTTCAGGACCGGCCAGCCGATCAGCGCGAAAATCACATTTGCAGCAACGGCGGCTGTCCCCATCAGAACCAGCGTATCCCCGCCAAGCTCCACCGTCGCAAGTGCAGCAAAGGTCAGACAGGGTGTCGCGAAATAGGTAACGATGGAGGTGACAAGGTTGGTATCAAAATGTTTGCCGGCGCGGGCCCAGAAATATCCCAGTCCTGTGGTGATAAAAACCGGGGCCAGAATCGCAAAAATATCGGCAAACATAGAACGTTATTCCTTGAAGTTCTTATTATCGTGGGGCGTGACTTGAAGGGAAATTGTCACGTCTTTCGGTTGCTCTCAAGTGGATAATGGTAATACCAATTTCTTTTTTGCGCTGCAGAAAAATGCGTCGCGGGGTGCGAAGCCTTGCTTTTGCAACGGCCTTTGCGCCATTGTTGGCGAAACTCGAGCACGCAAAAGGCCACCAATGACCGGTTCAACCCACGAAAATGTCAAACGTCACCTGATCGACCCGGCCCCGCGTTTTCGCGATCAGCGCAATCCGGTTCCGGCCGTGTTTCTCGATCGCGACGGGGTGATCAACGAGGAAGTCCATTATCTTTCTGACGTGGCCGACCTTAAGCTGATCAGCGGTGCGGGCTATGCTATTAAGCGCCTGAATGATGCGGGCATCCCGGTGATTGTAGTGACCAATCAGTCGGCAGTCGCACGTGGTTATATTACTGAAGATCAGCTGCTAGACATTCACATGGCCTTGGTGGGGCAACTTGCTGACCACAAGGCATCCGTGCAGGGTATTTATTATTCTCCGTATCACTTGGATGGGAAAGGCGACTATCGCCGCGAAAGCACCTGTCGCAAACCCGAGCCGGGCATGCTTATGGCGGCATCTGAGGATTTCGCCATCAGCTTGGGCGAAAGCATCCTGATTGGGGATCGCATCAATGATATCCGTGCCGGGCATGCCGCCGGTGCGCGCGCCATCATGGTCAGAACCGGCCACGGGGCCAAGGAAGCCATCCTGCCCGAAGCGCAAGAGGCCGATTTCATCGCCGATGACTTGGCTGCGGCTGTAGAACACATTCTCAGCAATATCGGCTAAATAACCGGCCCGCTTTTCGGGGCTATTGAGTGCCCAGGCACCAGTTCTGCCACATCTCGCGACAGGCTTCTTCGAACTCGGCCGCCACGGCCGGGCCGTGGAAGGCGCGGCTGCCGCGGATGCGATCGCGCATGTTTTCGCGGATACTGGCCAGCGCCTTAAGGTCGGAGGCCAGCATAATGCATTTATCGACATAACCCTTTTCGGTCTCGGCACACAGCGCGCCAAGCCCGATATCGCCGAGGACTGCCAAACCAAGCCGTGACCCCGGCCGATCATCGGCAAGCGACACAAACGGAATGCCAAACCACAGCATTTCGTAATAGTTCTCAAGACTGAGGGCGGGAAACGGTGCCAGTCCCATATCGATCTGGGCATAAAGGGCCGCACGATCTTGTGGCCGTACCTTGCCGGCCAGATCAAGCCGGTCACGTTTGATCCCGGCCTGGCGGGCACGATCCAGAAACGTCTTGGCGGCATAGGAATCTTCAAGCACGTCATCCTGAATGACAATGCGGCTGTTGCTGACCTTATTGAGGATACGTGCAAAGCAATTGAGCGTGTCATTGCTGATATTGGCCAACCGGTCGATGCAGCCAAACCGGATGATTTCCTCGCCAACGGCCGCAGGTAGCGGCGCGATGGGCAGGGCATCATCAAGCTCGGCCGGAAGATAGGGCCCAAGGGCGAGCGGATAGGGACGCTCGGAAAATTTCTTGTTATCAGACAGGCCGCCGCCAAACACATCCTTATGCCCGATCAGATAATCCATTTCGGCCATGCCGGTCGTCATCGCCGAAAGCGTTGCCTGCACCGGGGCGGCCTTAAGCGCAAACACCTCGATCGGCTGGGTCGGATGGATGCCACAGACATCAATCAGGATATCGACCTTGTCCTTGCGGATGCGATCGGCAATCTGCATCGGGTCCTGTCCGCACACCTCGCGCCAGCCATCCGCCATCACCTGCCATTGCCGGGTGACATCATCAGGGCGCGGGGTTGCGGAATACAAGAACAGCTCGATCTCATGGCGGTTCAGGTGGCGCGCCAGCGCACTTAGCAGCCCGAACGAAGGATGCGCGCAGAAAAACGGCGACATCCAGCCGATCCGCAACCGTTTGTCCGACTGTCGGCTGTTGCCAAAGGCCGGTTTGGCGGCGATTGGCATATGATGCTTGGCCCATTCCTTGGCCGCCTTGGCATGTGCCGCGCCATCCGTGCTGCCAAGCTTGGCGCGCGCGCGGATCAAAAGTGCATCTGCTGTCGCATTATCTGGTGATGTCTCAATCAGGCTGGTGAGTGTCTTGATTGTGCTATCAAGGTCGCCACAGCGCAGCGTGATATCAGCCAGAACCAGATCAATCGCATCCGTTTCCTTGGTCAGGCGGCGCGCAGTTTTTAAAATCGCAACCGCCTTGGAATATTGCCCCTGATGGGCAAGCGATTGTCCAAGTCCACGCAGGCCCGGGACATATTTCGCATCAATGCTGAGTGCGCGTTGATACAGGTTCTGTGCAAGCTCAGGATAACCAAGCCGTAAATAGGCTTCGCCCACCCGGCAAATCAGCTCCGGCGAAATGCCGGCGGCCTCGGCGGCATGGTCTAGCGATTTAAGGGCGGCTTCTTCCTGTCCCAGATCATGCAAGGTCTGCCCGAATAGCAGCAATCCTTCGTAATGATTGGGTTTCAGACCCAGCAACCTGCCCAGAAGATCCATCGCCTGACCCAGATGGCCGCGCGGGATTTCAAGCCGTGCCAGATGATAAAGGGCGGTGGGGAAATCCCCATGGTAACTGAGCGCCTGCTTGAACTGGTCAATTGCCTTGTCGATTTGCCCGGAACTTTCCAGTGCAATCGCATAATTGCATCGCACCGCCGGATTGGCGGCAAAGCTGCCAAGGCAGCCCTCAAAAAGCTCAAGCGCCTCGCCATGGCGGCCAAGACCTGTCAGAAGGGTGGCCAGAAGGTGCTCGACCTCGGCATTTCCCGGCGAAAGGTCGAGTGCCGCGCGATAGATTTTTTCGGCTTCTTCGGGGCGATTGCCTTCATGCGCAGTCAGTCCGCGACGCAACAGTGTCTTGAGTTGGTCGGACATGGATGTGCGGATCTCCACCTGATGGTCTCGATATGGGGCAGGCCCCAAACAATTCTTTGTCCGACATTAAAGGGTTCAGGCGATCCGTTAAAGCACGCAGTTCACTGATGGCGATTAATGTTACGGATTTCGGGCAAAAAAGAACCCCGAACCTGTATGAAGGTCCGGGGTGAGAATGGGAGTGGGAGAATCGCCTGGCGGCGATAATCCCCCTTACGATATGTATTGTTTGGCTAGAGGTCGCCTGTCCAATAGGATAGTTTTTGAGGTATTAGGGATAGGATTCTGGTGCAAATATGACACAGCCATGTGACATGGTTCACAAAATCGTGCTCTGGCACTGGTGAGAAGGGCTGTGCATGCAAACTCAAAGGGCAGCGATGACACATATGAAATGCCTGGTGAAAACCAGATGCGAAATTCTGGGCGCGTAGCATTCGTGCCGTAAGATGGAATTTGGCGAAATTTTCAGGCAAAAAACTGTCAAAGCGCGCGAAGACTGTGCTAGAACGCAGTCATATATAGAGGGCGCCGGGCTTAGCTTCTGGCGCCCGCAAGAAACGCCACCAGTGATGTAAAGAGAGGTTCCTTCCATGCCGGAATATCGGTCCCGTACAACAACACACGGCCGCAACATGGCTGGTGCGCGCGGCCTTTGGCGCGCCACTGGCATGAAAGACGAAGATTTCGACAAGCCGATCATTGCGGTTGTCAACAGCTTCACCCAGTTCGTGCCCGGTCACGTGCACCTCAAGGACCTCGGTCAGATGGTCGCGCGCGAGATCGAGGCATCCGGCGGTGTCGCCAAGGAATTCAACACCATCGCGGTTGATGACGGCATTGCGATGGGCCATGACGGCATGCTCTATAGCCTGCCGTCGCGAGAAATCATCGCGGATTCCGTGGAATATATGGTCAATGCCCATTGCGCCGATGCGATGGTCTGCATTTCCAACTGCGATAAAATCACCCCGGGCATGTTGATGGCTGCGATGCGCCTGAATGTCCCGTGCGTGTTCGTCTCCGGTGGCCCGATGGAGGCCGGCAAGGTCACCATCGAAGGCAAGGAACATCACCTTGATCTGGTCGATGCCATGGTGCAGGCCGCCGATCCCAACATTTCCGACGAACAGGTGACCGAAGTTGAACGTTCTGCCTGCCCGACCTGCGGGTCGTGCTCTGGCATGTTTACCGCCAACTCGATGAACTGCCTGGCCGAGGCACTTGGTCTTGCCCTGCCGGGCAACGGTTCGGTGCTGGCAACCCACGCCGCACGTAAGGAGCTCTTCCTTGAAGCGGCCCGCACCTCGGTCAAGCTGGCCCGTCGTTATTACGAAGAAGAAGACATCGGCGCGACCCCGCGCGGTATCGCAACGTTTGAGGCGTTTGAAAACGCCATGGCACTCGATATCGCCATGGGCGGTTCGACCAACACGGTTCTGCACTTGCTTGCCATCGCCAAGGAAGCCGAAGTCGACTTCACCATGGCCGATATGGACCGCCTGTCGCGCAAGATCCCGTATCTGTCAAAAGTCGCACCGAACCATCCGATGTTCCACATGGAAGACGTCCATCGTGCCGGTGGCATCATGCGTATTCTGGGCGAACTGGATCGCAAGGGGCTGCTGCACACCGATGTGTCGACCGTGCATTCGAAAACCATGGCCGATGCCCTTGAAAAATGGGACATCAAGCGCACCACCAACGAAGCGGTGCACAAGTTCTTCCGCGCCATGCCGGGCGGGGTGCCGTCGCAAACCGCGTTCAGTCAGGAACGTTATTGGGACGACCTTGACCTTGATGAAAAAGAAGGCTGCATTCGTGACGTCGAACATGCCTATAGCCAGGATGGCGGTCTTGCCGTTCTGTTTGGCAACCTGGCGGCCAATGGTTGCGTGGTCAAAACCGGCGGTGTCGATGAAAGCATCCTGAAATTCACCGGCCCGGCCGTGATCTGCGAAAGCCAGGACGAAGCTGTCGCCAAGGTTCTTGGTGGCGAGGTCAAGGAAGGCGACGTGGTTGTCATCCGCTACGAAGGCCCCAAAGGCGGTCCGGGCATGCAGGAAATGCTTTACCCGACCAGCTATCTGAAATCGATGGGGCTGGGCAAGGCCTGCGCACTGGTCACCGATGGCCGCTTCTCGGGCGGGACGTCGGGGCTGTCGATTGGTCACGTTTCCCCCGAAGCAGCCGCTGGCGGCGACATCGCCCTGGTTGAGCCGGGCGACATGATCGAAATCGACATCCCGAACCGTTCGATCAAGATCGCGGTGGATGATGCGGTTCTCGCCGCCCGCCGTCAGGCGATGGAAGCCAAGGGCCCCGAAGCATGGCGTCCGGCCAAGCCGCGTAAGCGCAAGGTCTCAACCGCCCTGCGTGCCTATGCTGCCATGGCAACCAGTGCCGATCAGGGTGCAGTGCGCGACGTTACACAGGTCGAATTCTGATCTGAAGACGATCACACAGACAACCGAACAAAAAGCAGCGGTATTAACCGTCAAGGATTAAAGCATAGTGGTCACGCATTCTCGCATTGAGGATCGTGACCATTTTTCTGACGACGGCAATGACAGCAACCTTTCCGGGTTTTCCGT
>NZ_JBSWYV010000019.1:0-55424 GCF_056161285.1 Thalassospira sp. ABL2_045
GCACGCGGCATCACGGTCGATAACCGCGAGATCGATGACAACAGTGTCATCCTGTCCGCCACGATTGATGTTAGCCCGGTTACCGAAGAAACCACCACCCCGCTTGATCGGGTATCGATCGAATGGATCATCATGGAAGTCGATGGCACGGAACTGGGGCAGATGAACCAGAACAATGTCGTGCCCCGCGGTCAATTGGATGAGCGGTGGGGCTCTGTGGCGTCGCTTGCAGCCCAGGCGGCGGTCGAAACCCTTGAGGGGGTTTTGGGCCAGATCGCCAACAGCAAGAAGCTTCAGCTGCGCGACAATAATAAAACCGCGTCGGCGCGTTAGGTCGTTCTTGGACTGGCACGTGATGCGCGCGCAAATGGCCGATGGGCAAGGCATGCATGACTGCCTTGTCGTTATTCGGCACTGGCCCCATTTACAGACTGTTAACGGCTGGTTATAAAGCCGCCGCGATCTGCCGATATGCAGAATCGCCGAGATTTGGTCTTTGAGTGTCGTGAATGTGTCGTTGAACCGGCGGGAAGTTCCCAGTTTCCGGGCTGTTGGGCGGCAAGGGCAAACAGGGCTGATGACGGCTGAGTGTGTTGAGCGGAGTCGCACAGGATTTAGTTATTCGCTTTCCCGGCACCCATTAACCGAGGCCCCGCTATGAAGATCCTCGCTGGTAACAGTAACCGCCCGTTGGCAGAGGCAATTGCTGACCATCTTAACCTGCCGCTTACCCGTGCAGATGTGAAGCGTTTCTCTGATGAGGAAATCTGGTGCGAAATTCAGGAAAACGTCCGCGGTGAGGACGTTTTTGTCATTCAGAGCACCTCTTATCCCGCAAACGACAACCTGATGGAACTGTTGGTGATGCTTGATGCGCTGCGCCGCGGTTCGGCCCGTCGTATCACGGCTGTCATGCCGTATTTCGGCTATGCCCGTCAGGACCGTAAATCGGGTCCCCGTACGCCGATCTCGGCGAAACTGGTTGCCAACCTGATTACGGTTGCCGGTGCAGACCGCGTTCTGACCATGGATCTCCATGCCGGTCAGATTCAGGGCTTCTTCGATATTCCGCTGGATAACCTGTTTGCATCGCCGGTCCTGACCAGCGACATCCGCAACAAGTTTGAAGGCCAGAAACTGGTAATCGTCAGCCCCGACGTTGGTGGCGTGGCGCGCGCGCGTTCCGTTGCAAAACGTCTGGACGCTGAACTGGCGATTATCGACAAACGGCGTCCGCAGGCCGGTGTTTCCGAAGTCATGAACGTGATTGGTGACGTCAAGGATGCGGCTTGCATCCTGGTGGATGACATCGTCGATTCTGCTGGCACGCTGTGCAATGCGGCCGGTGCGCTGAAAGATCGTGGTGCATCGTCGGTTGCGGCTTATGTTTCGCATGGTGTTCTGTCCGGTCCGGCGGTTGAGCGTATCGCCAATTCGCCGATGTCCGAGGTGGTTACCAGTGACTCGATCAAGGCATCCGATGCGGTGCGTGATTGTGGAAAAATCAGACAGCTTCCGATCGCGCCGCTGATGGCAGAAGCCATCCGTCGCATTTCGGAAGAAAAATCTGTTTCCGTTCTTTTCGATTGAGGGTATAAGGCCCTCGCTGCGGTGGCACCCCTGGAGGCCACCGCACTTGTTTTCGCAGGCTTTCAGCGGTGAATCTCACCAACCTGCGGGGGCAACTTACTTTTAGTTCAAGGAGATTTTCCGATGGCAAATACTGTTATCAATGCGGAAATCCGTGAACGGGCCGGAAAGGGGGCCGCCCGTGCCGTGCGTCGTGCCGGTATGGTCCCTGGTGTTATCTATGGTGCAAAACAGGATCCTGTTCTGTTCCAGGTTGACCCGCGTCCGCTTTGGAAACTTCTGCATGCGCCGGGCTTCTATTCCCACGTTCTGACCGTTCAGGTTGGCAAAGAGAAATACGAAGTTCTGCCGCGCGACGTTCAGTTCGACAAGGTTTCTGACGAAATCATGCATGTCGATCTTCTGCGCTTCTCTAAAGGCCAGACCATCAACGTTGAAGTTCCGGTTCGCTTCGAAAACGAAGAAGCATCTCCGGGCCTCAAAAAAGGTGGCGTGCTTAACGTTGTTCGTCACGACGTTGAAGTTCTCTGCGCACCGAACGCAATTCCGGAAGAGCTGGTCTTCGACCTTACGGGTGTCGAAGTTGGTGACTCGATCCACATTTCGGCAATTAAACTGCCGAAAGGTGTTGAGCTTACCATTACCGACCGCGACTTCACGGTTGCGACCGTTGCTGCTCCGTCCGCTCTGAAATCGGAAGAAAGCGAATCTTCTGACGAAGAAGGCGAAGGTGCAGAAGCAGAATCGACCGAAGAATAAGATCGAGGTCTTACGATGTTACTGGTGGTTGGATTGGGAAACCCGGGATCGGGCTACGCCGCCAATCGTCACAACATTGGCTTCATGGCGGCGGACGAACTCGTCCGCCGCTATTCTTTTGGTCCCTGGCGCAAGAAGTTTCAGGGACAGATTTCCGAAGGTGACTTGAACGGGCAAAAGGTTCTGGTGTTGAAGCCGGAAACCTTCATGAACCTGTCGGGGCAAAGCGTTGGCGAAGTGCTGCGCTTTTACAAGATTCCGGTCGAAGACGTTATTGTCCTGCATGATGAGCTGGACCTGCCACCGGGCAAGCTGCGCGTCAAACGCGGCGGCGGCCATGGCGGCCATAACGGTCTGAAGTCGATTGATGCCCATTGTGGCAAGGAATATCGCCGCATTCGTTTGGGTATTGGCCATCCCGGGGACAAATCCCGTGTGCATGGTCATGTGCTTGGAGATTTTTCCAAGGCCGAACAGGATGGCTGGCTGATGACGCTGCTTGATGCGGTGGCGGCAGAATTCGGACGCCTGGCCAAGGGCGATGATGGCGGCTTTATGAGCAAGGTTTCCGCCATCGTATCCCCGCCCAAGCCAAAGGCGCCAAAAAAGGACAAGCCGGCGGCGGACAAAGCCAAAGGCGCGAAGAACAAAGATGCCGACAACCAGCCACAGGCCGGTGAGGGGATCGAAGATCTTTCGGGGGCAGCAAAGGTTAGGCTTGAGCGCGCCGATACCCCGGTCAGTAATGCAGCATCGGCGATGGCTGATGCGCTTGCCAAGGCATTTGGCAAAAAGAAATAGTCTGGTTTGCGCGTATGCAGACCGATCATGATGAACAGAAATTCAAGTTACGGAGCCCGGAAAGATGGGATTCAAATGCGGTATTGTCGGTCTGCCAAATGTCGGTAAATCGACCCTTTTTAACGCCCTGACCCAGACGGCAGCAGCCGAGGCTGCAAACTTCCCGTTCTGTACGATTGAACCCAATACCGGTCGTGTCAGCGTTCCTGACGAGCGCCTTGATAAGATTGCGGCCATTGCAAAATCGGCCAATATCATTCCGACCCAGCTGGAATTTGTTGATATTGCCGGTCTGGTGCGTGGCGCATCCAAGGGCGAAGGTCTGGGTAACCAGTTCCTGGCCAACATCCGCGAAACCGATGCCATCGTGCATGTTCTGCGCTGCTTTGAAGATGACGATATCACCCATGTCGATAACTCGGTCGATCCGGTGCGTGATGCGGAAACCATCGAAACCGAGCTGATGCTGGCGGATATGGAAAGCCTTGAAAAGCGCGTTCCGGCCCTTCAGAAAAAAGCGCGTTCGAATGACAAGGACGCCAAGCTGACCATGGATCTGATCGAGCGCACGCTTGAAGTGCTGCGCGAAGGCAAACCGGCCCGTGTCGTCGAAATTGATGGCGAGGAAGAAGCCAAGGCGTTCCGTATGCTGCAGCTTCTGACCAGCAAGCCGATCCTTTATGTTTGCAACGTGGATGAAGACAACGCAGCCGAAGGCAACGCACTTTCCGACAAGGTTGCCGAAATGGCAGCCGCACAAGGTGCACGTTCGGTTGTGATTTCAGCAGCAATCGAGGCCGAAGTGGCCCTGCTTGAAAGTGCCGAAGACAAGAAAGAGTTTCTCGAAGGTCTTGGTCTTGCCGAAACGGGTCTCGCCCGCATCATCCGCGAAGGCTACAAGCTGCTTAATCTTTTGACCTTCTTCACGGTTGGTCCGAAAGAGGCGCGTGCATGGACGGTGTTTACTGGTGCGACCGCTCCGAACGCGGCTGGCGTTATTCACACCGATTTCGAGCGCGGCTTCATTAAGGCCGAAACCATCGCCTATGACGATTTCATCGAATTCAACGGTGAATCCGGCGCGCGCGATGCGGGCAAGCTGCGTCAGGAAGGCAAGACCTATATCGTCAAGGACGGCGATATCTTCCACTTCAAATTCAACGTTTAAATCAGCGTTTTTTATAATGATTTCAAAGGCCGCCCCGCACAGCAGGGCGGCCTTTGGTTTTTGGCGGCATCGTTTTGCCCATGCAGGGCTTGTCAAAACGGGGAAACGCAGTCTACCTTCGCTATTGCAGCAAAGAGGATGGCATGAACGACCTGAGCCCGAAAAAACGCATTTTACTGGTTTTCAACTCCGCCACCGGACAGCCGGGACGGGTGGGAACAGTCATGCGCCGTTACGGGTTCGAGTTTGATATTCGCCGCCCCGGTGAAGGCGACGAGTTGCCGACCGATCTTTGCAAATATCATCTGGTCGTCGTGTTTGGCGGGCCGATGAGTGCCAATGATGATCATCTTGATAATGTCAGTGCCATCATGAACTGGTTGCCGACTGTGGTTTCCAGTGATGCGATGTATCTGGGCATTTGCCTGGGCGCGCAGATGATGGCGCGCAACCTTGGTGCCGCGGTCGAACCCCATCCCGAAGGCATGACCGAAATCGGCTATTACCCGGTGCAGCCCACACCTGCCGGCGAACATCTTTTCCCGGAAGAAATGATGGTCTATCACTGGCACAGCGAAGGGTTCGGGCTGCCTGACGGGGCGGAGCTGGTGGCAACCGGGCCGACCTTCCCCCATCAGGCCTATCATGTTGATGAGCGGATTTGGGGCATTCAGTTCCATCCCGAAGTCGATGATGAAAGCCATGAGCGCTGGCTTGCCAATGCCGGGGATAAAACCGATCGCCCGAACGGCCAGTGCCCCGATACCCAGCGGGCGGGACGGGCGAAATATGACGCCGCGTTCGGCGCATGGTTTGAACGCTTTGCCGAAAAGGTCCTGGTCAAGGGCCATGTGCCAAACGACGTCGGACAAAGCAGCTAAACACTACTGTGTCGTCAGGCAGAAACCGTATCTGCCGGATTTGCTGACAGCCAGTCTTCGATTGCCGTTTCGTCAAAGGCAAGGGCGGTGGCATAGCCGCCATGGAAATCGTCCCATGCATCGCGATATTCATCGCGCACCCCGACCAGCACCGGAGTTTCCAGATCCATTGCGCGCGAGATGACATCACGCAAGCCCCGGCCATCGGCCTCGCTTCGGCCAAAGCGTGCGATGATCAGGATGTCACTGCCGGCCTCAACATCGCGTGACAGTTGGGCGGCCAGGGTGGACAGCGCATCGCCATCCAGCTTGCAGCCCTTGGCCATTTTGCCGCGATTCTTGGTGATCGGCATTTCATCACCGCTGCGCAGGTTTCGGACATGCACAAGCGTGCCGCAGTCGGCATCCTTGCGGCGTTTTTGCACGTATCCGGCAACCGATTTTCCATTGGCGAGCATCCCGTCGGCAATGGCAGCCAGCAGATCATCAATCGGGTCTTTGGGGTGAAAGGCAATACCGGCCAGCATGGATCAGAACCGATCAATCACGGTGACGCCGGTACCGACGAAGCTGTCCATGCTCATCAGTGCGGTCGCGCCCTCGGCCAGGGTAACGTGATCGCCGATCAGCTTTTGCGGTGCGAGCTTGCCCGCCTGTATCATGTCGAGCATCGCGTCATAGCGAAAGGCCTGCATGCCATGGCTGCCAAGGATTGCAAGTTCATGGGCGACCACACGATCCATCGGGACTCTGGCATGGGCATGATCATCGGTCATGAGGCCAATCTGGATGTGCTTGCCACGTTTGCGCAAACACGCAACCGAGTTAAAGCAGGTCACCGCACTTCCCAACGCATCGACCGATACATGTGCGCCGCCGCGCGTGATGTCCTTAATCGCCGCCGGGATGTCATCAATTGCCCGTGCATTGAGAACTGCGTTGGCCCCCAGCTCCTTGGCGAAGTCGAGCTTGGCGTCATCAATATCGACCGCCACGACATAGGCGCCGGCGGCAGCCGCAATCATGATAGCCGATAGCCCGACACCACCCGCACCATGGACGGCGACGATTTGACCGGCGGATACCTTGCCCTGATCAATCACGCCGCGGAAACTGGTGGCAAAGCGACAGCCGAGGCTGGCGGCAGTGGCGAAATCCATTTCATCGGGCAGACGCACCAGATTGGTGTCGGCGTAATCAATCGCGACATATTCGGCAAAGCTGCCCCAATGGGTAAAGCCCGGCTGGAATTGCTGATCGCAGACCTGATGGTTGCCGCTATGGCATTCCGGGCAATGACCGCAGCCTGATACAAACGGGACCGTGACGCGGTCACCTTCCTGCCAGCGTTTGATGTCCTTGCCGACGGCGACGACAGTGCCGGCAAATTCGTGGCCGGGCACGTGCGGCAGCTGGACATCGGAATCATGACCCATCCATCCATGCCAGTCACTGCGACACAGACCCGTCGCGCCGACCTTGATCACCACACCCCCGTTTTCCGGGGTCGGGTCGGGAAGGTTCTGGACCTCGATCGGGCCCTGATATTCGGTGAAGTAGGCTGCGCGCATGATGGTAGCTCCTCCAAGCCGACGGTCGTTATATTTGCGAACTCCTGCGTCAAACCCCTTATCCGGGGTGCCGCCCCGCATTGCGGGGTTTTCCTAGTATTTCACAAATATAACGACCGTCCGTTTTTGGTATTGTTGGACGTTGTTTCTTATTGTTGGCTAAGTATCGTCCTTGTCGCGGTCCGGATGCAAGCGAACAACTTTCGGAACGCCAACCGATGGTTTGGATTTTGGTTTGGGTTTCGGCTCTGGCGCCGCATTTGGCTGATAGCGCCCCCATGGGGAGGTATCGTGGTCCTCGCCCTCTTTCCCCCATGGACCACGCTGCTCGCGGCGCATATTAGCGCGTTTGGCGGCGCGCTCTGCCTCATAGGCAGCTGCCCAAGGCGGGATATTGGACGTGCTGCCGCGTGTCTTGCGGCCGGGGCGATAGATGCCAAAGGCCGGGGCGGGAGATCCGTCATGCCAAAGTGGCACATTGCGGTGCTTGAACAGCGGGATCAGGGCAAGACCAGCCAGGAAGCCCGCAATATGGGCCACCCACGCAATGCCACCCCCGGCACCACTGCCGAAATTGATCACCTGACTGACAAACCAGAAGCCGAGCACGACCACGGCCGGCACATAAAAGATAAACACCCAGAAGAACCAGACCAGCACGCGCGCCTTGGGATAAAGCAGGAAATAGGCACCCAGCACACCGGCCAGCGCACCGGATGCGCCAATCATCGGGATTTCCGATTGGGTATCCAGCAGGCCATGGCCAAGGGCGGCCGCCACCCCGCAGGCAAGATAGAAGATCAGAAAGCGGAAATGGCCCATCGAGTCTTCGACATTATTCCCGAAGATCCAGAGATAGAGCATGTTACCGCCCAGATGCATCCAGCCGCCATGCATGAACATGGCCGAAAATATCGACAGGAACCCGAAACCGGCCGGGAAGGGGGAAAAGCCCGGTGGCAGTTCGGCATGACCAAACAGCACGGCCGGGATCGCGCCATATTGCAGGTTCATCAGAACCGCTGCGCGTGGATCAAGGGTAACCGTGCCCAGAAACACCACGACATTGATCGCAATGATCGCGTAGGTGACCCATGGCGTGATCGTTGTCGGGTTGTTGTCCTTGATCGGCAGCATTGGCTATGCCTGTTGTCTGTGTCCTGAAACGTGTCCTTAAACGGTACGGCGGGCAACAAGCCCCCGATCAGGCAACCACGGCCTCATCACGCGGGGCCAGGCGATCGCGCAAATAAGCGGCCAACTGACGATATTCGCGTTTACGTGCCGAGCTGCGCCGCCAGACCATGCCGATGCGCCGGATCGGAACCGGATTTTCAAACGGGATGATCTTGAGCAAATCCGGCCGACGTGCTTCGACTTCAAGCGACATTTCGGGCAACAGTGTGGCACCGATACCCGCACCGACCATCTGCACCAGGGTCGAGAGACTGTTGGCCTGGAAATCGGCAGATTTGCTCCAGCCTGCTTTCTGGCAGACTTCGAGTGCCTGATCGCGCAGGCAGTGCCCGTCTTCGAGCAGCAAAAGCTTTTCATCCTTGATGTCGCCGATTTCGAGATGCTTTTTATGCGTCAGCGGATTGTTCGGCGCGCAGGCAAAGACAAAGCGATCTTCAAACAGCTCGAACTCTTCAAGCCAGTTTTCATCAATCGGCAGGGCAATCAGGGCAAGGTCGAGTTTGCCGGCCATCAGAAGTTCGATCAGATTGGCGGTCTGGTCTTCGCGCAGGAGCGGCTGCAATTTCGGGAAACCGGATTTCAGCGAGGCCATGACATCGGGCAAAAGATAGGGGCCGATGGTCGGAATGACACCGATATGGATCGGGCCCGACAACGGGTCGGCAGCGGCCTGTGCCATGGTCGTCAATTCATCGACTTCCTGAAGGATATTTCGCGCCCGCGAAACGACCTCTTCGCCCAGTGGGGTCATCAGGACCTGACGCTTGTTGCGTTCGACCAGCTGCGCACCGAGAAGGTTCTCAAGCTCGCTAATCGCAGCCGACAAACTTGGCTGCGTAATGAAGCAAGCCTCTGCAGCGCGGCCAAAATGTCCGGTCTCGGACAGCGCGACAAGGTATTTGAGCTGCTTGATGCTCGGTTGGGCAGCCATTAATTTTTCCTATCAAAACTCGAAGTTTTATCTATTTGTCTTAGGTAATGCATTTCTCTACAAATCGCTAGCAAGCAGTGCATTTTTTGCACCTGCTCACACAAATTTCTGCGGCCTGTCGGGGGCCGTTCTGTGTTTTTAAAACTGGGTTAGGAGAAACCATAATGCTTACCGTTGGTGATACGCTTCCTGAATTCAATCTGACCGGCGTTTCGGGCAAAGGCCCGGACAGCTTCGCTCCGGTTACCGACAAGTCCTATGAAGGCAAATGGAAGATCCTGTTCTTCTGGCCGAAAGACTTCACCTTTGTTTGCCCGACCGAGATCGTTGGTTACGGCGAACTGAACGGTGACTTCGAAGACCGCGATGCCGTTCTTCTGGGTTGCTCGACCGACACCGACTTCGTGCACGCTGCATGGCGTACCCACCACGAAGATCTGGGTGACAGCCCGTTCGTATGGCTGGCTGACGAGAAAAAAGAACTCTCGACCGCCCTTGGTGTTCTGGCCAAAGACGCCGGTGTTGCTCTGCGTGCGACCTTCATCGTCGACCCGGACAACATCATCCGTCACGTACAGGTCAACGACCTTAACGTTGGTCGTAACCCGCAGGAAGCGCTTCGTATTCTTGACGCTCTGCAGACCGACGAACTCTGCCCGTGCAACTGGACCCAGGGTGACGAAACCCTCTAAGTCCGGTCCGGACATGATGATGGGATCGGGCTTTGGCCCGGTCCCGCTTTTCAGCCTGTGATGAATGCTGCCTTTTGCATCGTCCGCGTCCACCGGGCGCGACACAGACACGGCTGATCCCAAATTCGTTTTTGCATTACGCGCTTATCGCTTCAGACAGTTTCAGAGGATTTTTCCCATGACGTCGATCGTTGAAATCAAGGACTCCATGCCGGCCTATGCCAAGGACCTTAAGCTGAACCTTTCGAGCATGGCCAACAATCCGGGCATGACCGACCAGCAGGTTTACGGTACCGCGCTCGCTTGTGCCTTTGCATCGCGCAACGCCAAACTGACCAAGGCCGTTGCTGCCGAAGCCGCAGAAAAACTGACCGATGAGGCCATCGAGGCTGCCAAAGGTGCAGCGGCCATCATGGGCATGAACAACATCTATTACCGGTTCAACCATCTGGTGTCGGATGAAGAATACAGCTCCATGCCGGCACGCCTGCGCATGAACATCATCGGCAAGCCGGGCATCGACAAAGCCGATTTCGAACTGTTTTCGATCGCTGTTTCGGCGATCAATGGCTGCGGCATGTGCATCGATAGCCATGACAAGGTGCTGAAAAACGCTGGCGTTAAAAAGGAAACCATCCAGAACGCCATCCGTATCGCATCGGTCATTCACGCGGTTGCCGTCGTGATTGACGCCGAAGACGCGCTGGCGGACTAAGTCACGTCACCGAATTCGGGCAATTGCCCAAAAGAAAGCCCCGGTCACCTGATGGTGCCGGGGCTTTTGTTTTGCGCGGATTGGCAGAGTGGCCATTACGCCGCGGCAGGTTCTGTAATGCCAAGATACTTGAGGGTTGCCGCAATCACCTGATCGGGTTGATCGAAATGCGGGATATGGCCGCATTCCTTGATCAGCATCTTGGTCACCGGGCCGCCGGTCTTGGCGCAGATGGTGTGGACCTGCTCATCGCTGCCAAACTGATCATCGTCGCCCTGAATGACCAGAAGCGGGCAGGTGATGTTGGCCAGTTCATCCACCATGTTCCATTCCAGAAAATCTGGCTGGCGCCAGGTATCGACCCAGGCACGGAAGACATCGTCGGTCTGGGCGAAGTGATGGCGTTGCAGTTTGGTTTTCCAGTCGGTCTCGGCGTAAATTTTCGCCGCCTCGGTAATGCCGGCGACGGTGACGTCTTCGACAAAGACGTGGGCGGCTTCTGAAATCACGGCGGTCACGTTGTCGGGGAAGCGCGCGGCATATTTCAGGGCGATGGTCGCCCCGTCACTGTGACCAAACAGGATCGGTTTGGTCAGGCCAAGTTCCATGATCAGGCCATGCAGATAGACATCGCTTTCGGTGTTGTGGAAATCAATGGCACGCGGAACATCGCCCGTGGCGTGCGGATCGGATTTACCATGGCCGCGCCGTTCATAGACAATCACCGGATGGCGTGTGGCGGTTGCCAGTTTGGCCGGGAAATCCCGCCACATGCGAATGGTGCCAAGGGCCTCGTGCAGAAACAGGATGGTCGGTGCATCGGCGCGGACATCATCGGGAACGATCCGCTGGCACGACAGGCTGATGCCATTCACCGTGGCATAGAAATTTTCGATCTTCATCTGACTTATAGCTCTTTTGGGGCAATCTTGGTTGGGGCGATATATCGGTAATTTGGTGCGTAATTATTTGGTTGCGATCATGGACAAAAAAACAGGGCCCGGCAAGTGCCGGACCCTGTTTGATACGTTTTAATCCCGAAGTTCGGGAATACAGACCTTATTTCAGGGCCGCGCAAGCACGTTTGATACGTGCGCAAGCCTCGGTCAGGGCATCGTCAGACGTCGCATAGGAAATGCGGAAATACGGTGCCAGACCGAATGCCGAACCCTGAACCGCAGCAACGCCTTCTGCTTCGAGCAGGTAGGTGACGAAGTCTGTATCGGTTTCGATTTTCTTGCCATCCGGGGTGGTTTTGCCAATCGCGCCCGCACAGGACGGATAGACATAGAAAGCACCTTCAGGCGTCTTGCACGACAGGCCTTCGCATTCGTTGAGCGCTGCAACGACCAGGTCACGACGCTTTTTGAAGACTTCAGCGCGCTCTGCCAGGAAGTCCTGCGGGCCGCTAAGCGCTTCGATCGAAGCTGCCTGGCTGATCGAGGAGGTATGGGTGCTCGACTGCGACTGAACCTTGTTGATCGCCTTGATCAGGTCTTTCGGACCTGCGGCATAACCAAGGCGCCAACCGGTCATGGCATAGGATTTCGACACACCGTTACAGGTCAGCGTGCGCTCTTTAAGCTTCGGCTCGACCTGGGCGATGGTGGTAAATTCGAAACCGTCATAGACAAGGTGCTCATACATGTCGTCAGACATGACGTAGACGTTTTCATGTTTCAGAAGCACGTCGGCAATCGCACGCAGTTCTTCGCGCGAATACGCGGCACCGGTCGGGTTGGACGGAGAGTTCAGAACAACCCATTTGGTTTTCGGCGTGATCGCGGCTTCAAGTTCATTTGCGGTGATTTTGAAGTCGTTTTCTTCCTGGCATTCGACAATGACCGGGGTGCCTTCGGCCATAAGGGCCATGTCCGGATAGGATACCCAGTACGGTGCCGGGATGACGACTTCGTCGCCCGGGTTCAGCGTTGCGAAGAACGCGTTGAACAGGGTCTGTTTGCCACCGCAACCGACGGTGATTTCGTCGATGGTGTATTCCAGATCGTTTTCACGCTTGAACTTTTCGACAATCGCCTTGCGCAGCTCAGGTGTGCCAGCGACCGGAGTGTATTTGGTCTTGCCAGCATCGAGCGCAGCTTTTGCGGCTTCTTTGATGTTGTCGGGGGTATCGAAATCCGGCTCACCTGCGCCAAGACCGATCACATCAACGCCAGCAGCCTTAAGTTCGGCAGCCTTGGTGGTGACAGCAATGGTGGGGGAGGGTTTGATACGGCTCAAACGGTCGGCAATGAACGCCATTGGTCTGTTTCCCTGGAATTTATGAGAGTGAAAAGAATCTCGTTCTTTCGGTTCGGACCCTACGCCTGCCTTTATTCCAATTCAAGGCTGTTTAGGGCCTTTTGCGGGTTCTTTGGGATGATTTTATCCAATTTTACGGCCATTCAGAAGTCCGAGCGGAAAGAACTGGATACTTTAACGCAACAATTGCCGTGTTGTTCCCGTTTGCCTTCCTGACGTCTCCTGACACTTCCTGACAGGAACGGTCAGGGGTGGGGCTTGCGATTGGGTGTATCTGACCTATAACTAGAGGCAGGATAAAACAGGGATCTGCCCGATGAATGCGCTGCCGGAATTTCTGACCAAACGTCGCCCGCCTGTTGAAGGATCACGGGAATTCAAACTCGTGACCGAATATGAGCCGGCAGGCGACCAGCCCGCTGCGATTGCCGAGCTGATGGCGGGCATCAACGATGATGAACGGGATCAGGTTCTGTTGGGTGTGACCGGGTCGGGCAAGACCTTTACCATGGCCAATATCATCGCCAATACCCAGCGCCCGGCATTGGTTCTGGCGCCGAACAAGACCTTGGCTGCCCAGCTTTATGCCGAGATGAAGCAGTTCTTCCCGGACAATGCGGTCGAGTATTTCGTGTCCTATTACGACTATTATCAGCCGGAAGCCTATATCCCGCGCTCGGACACCTATATCGAAAAAGACAGCTCGATCAACGAGCAGATTGACCGGATGCGCCATGCCGCCACGCGTGCGATCTTGGAGCGCAATGACTGTATTATCGTGGCGTCGGTGTCGTGCATCTACGGTATCGGGGCGGTGGAAACCTATCTTGAGATGACCCAGCGCATTTCGGTGGGGGATGAGGTTGACCGCAACGACATCATGAAGCGTCTGGTGGAGTTGCAATACACCCGTAATGACGCGGCCTTTTCGCGCGGGACATTCCGGGTGCGCGGTGACGTGCTTGAGATTTTCCCGGCCCACGCCGAAGACCGGGCCTGGCGGGTTTCGATGTTTGGCGACGAGATCGAAGAACTGGCAGAGTTCGACCCGCTGACCGGGCACAAGTTTGCCACCATGGATTCGGTCACGGTCTATGCCAATTCGCACCACGTTACCCCGCGCCCGACATTGGTGCAGGCAATGGCCGGTATCAAGCAGGAGCTCAAAGACCGTCTGGCGCAATTCCAGGCCGAGGGCAAGTTGCTGGCAGCTGAGCGGATCGAACAGCGCACGACCTTTGATCTCGAAATGATGGAAACCGTCGGGCACTGCAAGGGGATTGAAAACTATTCCCGCTGGCTTTCGGGCCGGGCCCCGGGGGAGCCGCCGCCGACTCTGTTTGAATATCTCCCGGAAAACGCGCTTTTATTTGTCGATGAAAGCCATGTGGCCGTGCCGCAGATCGGCGGCATGTTCCGAGGTGACTATAATCGCAAAGCGACCCTGGCCGAGCATGGGTTCCGCCTGCCCAGTTGTGTTGATAACCGGCCGCTCAAGTTCGAGGAATGGGAAGCAATGCGCCCGCAAAGCGTGTTTGTTTCAGCAACGCCTGGCAATTGGGAAATGGAACGCACCGGCGGTGTGTTTGCCGAGCAGGTCATTCGCCCGACCGGCCTGATTGACCCGGTTTGCATCGTGCGCCCGGTTGAAACCCAGGTCGATGATCTGCTGGGCGAGGCCAAGGAATGTGCCGCCAAGGGGCAGCGTGTTCTGGTCACGACCCTGACCAAGCGCATGGCCGAGGATTTGACCGAATACCTGCATGAGCATGGCATTCGTGTGCGCTATCTGCATTCCGATATTGATACGCTTGAGCGGATCGAGATCATCCGTGATTTGCGCCTTGGCGTGTTTGACGTGCTGGTGGGGATTAACCTTCTGCGAGAAGGCCTTGATATTCCGGAATGTGCGCTGGTGGCGATTTTGGATGCGGACAAGGAAGGTTTCTTGCGTTCCAAGACGTCACTGGTTCAGACGATTGGCCGTGCGGCGCGTAACGTTGACGGGCGTGTGTTGCTTTATGCCGACAAGATGACCGACAGCCTTGAATACGCGATTGGCGAAACCAACCGCCGACGTGAAAAGCAGATGGCCTATAACGAGGAACATGGCATTACGCCCGAAACCGTGCGCTCGCGGATTAATGATGTTCTCGAAAGTGTGGCCGAGCAGGATTACGTCACCGTCGATACCGGCGTTTCGGGCGACATCATGGTGGGTCATAACCTGCGTGCCCATATCGAGGACCTTGAAAAACGCATGCGCGATGCGGCCGGGAACCTTGAGTTCGAGGAAGCAGCACGTCTGCGTGACGAGATCAAGCGGCTTGAGGACCAGGAGCTTGGTCTTGCCGAAGCCGGGCCGATGGCGCGCGAAATCGGTACTGTCGGACCGGGATCAAAATCGGCCAACAAACCGAAATACAAGGGACGTCGCCGCAAGGGGGCATAAGGACCTGGATATTTTGCAAACACCGGTTGTATTCGCTGTTGAGAATATTCATCGCGATCACATATAAAAGAAGCGCCGCAAAGTGCGGTGTGATCGAGATGGAGTAAGCTTGATGCGGCGTCTGATCGCCTGGTGCCTGGGCATCACGGTATTCCTGTTTGGAGCAGGATGGTTTGGCAATGACGTTGCTGCGCGGACATTGGTTGTTGCGATCAACGACGCCCCGCCGTATCGCATTGTTACCGAAACACTTGATGAGCCGGTCTATAGCGGCATTTATGTTGATGTCATACGGGAAGCCGCCAGGCGTGCGGAGATTGACCTTGTGTTCGACGTCGTGCCGTTTAAACGCGCGCTTTTCCTGATGGAAATTGGCGAAGCAGACTTGATGCTTGGCCCCAACCGCACCGATGAACGTGCGGAATACATGTATTATTTTGGGGCGGCGCTTCCGAATGAGCCAAAGGTGATCTATACCGGCGAGGTGGATGCGAATGTGATTGAGGTCAAGGACCTTCGGCGCAAGTCGGTCGGCGTTTTACGCGGGGCCAATTATGGCTGGAAGCTGAATGACGCGCGCGACATCCGCTTTGTCGAGGCCGTTGATTATGAAACGCTGTTCAAGATGCTCGATCTTCACAGGATTGATGCCCTGATCGCACCAGAACTTCTGGCCGCGGCCCATATCCGGGAATTCGGACCATTTCGGATCAAGAAAGCCGATCTGTTGATACAGGGACAGCCATCTTTCATTGCGCTATCACGCCAGTCCGACTTTTTCATTGATGGCAGTTTTACCGTTCTTGAGAAGCATCTGATCGAGATGCGTCATGACGGCACGTTTGAAGAGATTTATGGCCACTACGCCCAAACGGACTCGTAATCCTGTGGGGATGTCATGCAAAAAGCCGGTGTTTGATGACACCGGCTTTTGTGTTTTGGCGCGAAGGGATGCTGATTACATAAACAGACGTTCGTTCTCCATGCCCTTATAGATATCTGCGACATATTCGCCGTAGCCGTTGTAGATCCGGGTGGGCACGCTTTCGCCGTTATTGAGCAGGCGTTCATGCGCCTGTGACCAGCGCGGGTGGGGGACTTCGGGGTTTACGTTGGCCCAGAAGCCATATTCGTCGGCGTTGATGTCTTCCCAGAAGCTTTTGGGGCGCTTGTCGGTGAAGGTAAAGCGCACGATGGATTTGATGTTCTTGAAGCCGTACTTCCAAGGCGTCACCAGACGCAGCGGCGCGCCATTCTGCTTGGGCAGTTCTTCGCCGTAGATGCCGGTGGCAATCATGGTCAGTTCGTTGGTGGCCTCGGCCATCGAAAGCCCTTCGATATAGGGCCACGGATACCAGAATTGGCGCAGGCCCGGCATGGTGTCCTTTTGGCTGGCGGTTTCCATTTCAACGTATTTCGCACCTGACAGGGGCTTTGCGAAATCAACCAGCGCCTTCATCGGGAAACCGGACCACGGCACGGTCATTGCCCAGGCTTCAACGCAGCGGAAGCGATAGACGCGTTCTTCGAGCGGCATCTTGCGAACCAGGTCTTCGAAATCAATTTCGATCGGCTTTTCGACCAGCCCGTCAATCACCACGGTCCAGGGGCGGATGCGCATGGCTTGGGCGGCTTGCGAGATCGATTTGTGCGATCCGAATTCGTAGAAGTTGTTATAGGTCAGCGCCTTGGCCTTTTCGGTCATTTCGCGTTCGACCGTATAGGCCGGGTTGCGATCAACCGGATAAAGATCGGCTGTGGTGCCAGACCCTTGCGCCAGTGCGCTGCCAAGCGGGAGGCTCGATGCCGTTGCGCCGATTGATCCGGCCGCGATGCCCTTAAGGAACTGGCGGCGGTTTTTATAGATTGATTCCGGTGTGGCGTCTTTTTCAGGGATTTCCCATCCCTTCTTGCGGCGTATCAGCATGGCGTCCTCCGTTGATCCTTGGGCTACTGTCCGTGCAAAAGCCGATTTGGGCAAGTCACGGCTCGGTGATCGTTTGGTGAAACGATGACCCTTTGCGGTTGTTATCAGGGTTGTACGGGAGAAATTGCCGATCTGATCCTTGATCGCACGCATGCGCCATCCTATGACAGTGAAACAGAATGCGCGGGACGGATCGTACGGATTTGTTTTATCGCGACAAACAGCAAATCGGGGTGTCAGATGGGTGCAATGATCGATAAGGCAAAAGCGGCAATCGACAAGGTCAATGAACTTGGCGATCTGAAAGGCAAGATCTTTACCGAGTTTGATTCCGAGCGGATTTTAGAAGCCGCCGCAGAGGCCGAAAAATATTGCGCGCAAAACCCCGGGGCGCCGCTTGGCGGTATGCTGGTGTCGATCAAGGATCTCTATGATGAGGCCGGGGTTCGGACAACAGCCGCATCCAAGCTCCTGATGGATCGTGCACCGGCCATAGAGGATTGCGAATGCGTGCGCCGGATCAAGGCGGCGGGCGCCATTCCGTTTGGCCGCACGAGCATGAGCGAGTTTGCCTATTCCGGGGTCGGGCTTAATCCGCATTACGGCACACCGGGCAATGTGTTTGACCCGGAAGGGATCCCTGGTGGCTCGTCATCCGGTGCCGGGGTGAGTGCAGGTCTCGGTCTGGTAGATATTGCGATGGGGACGGATACCGGGGGCTCGATCCGCATTCCGTCGGCAATTAATGGTCTTTACGGCTTTAAGCCAAGTCGCCTTTCTGTGCCCAGAACAGGTATTTTGCCGCTGGCTGAAAGCTTTGACACGCCCGGGCCCTTGGCGCGCGATCTTGAGACCGCGATTTCGGTGTTTGAGGTCATCAGTGGGCAAAGCGTCCCGCAGCCGGAGCATAAAAAGCTTCGGATCGGGGTGCCGATCAATGCCTTTACCAATGATGTTTCGGATCGGGTAAAGGCCGATTTCGAGATGATCTGTGACACCCTGCGCAAGGCGGGGCATGAGCTGATCGAGATTGATCTTGGATTTATTGCCGAGAATGCCCTTGTGACCCGTGATCTGGTGTCGAGTGAGGCAAACGCGATCTATGCCAAGGATTTCGCCGCCCTTGAAACCTGCGGCGATCCATATGTTCTGTCGCGCTTGAAGTTTGCCGATGGCCTGACCAAGGATGACGTCATCGCGGCCTATGCCAAACGCACCGATGTTATTGCCCGTTTCGGGGCCGCACTTGCCGATGTGGATGTCATGATCGCACCGACCCTTGCTCGCATGGCGCCAAAGATTGCCGAGGTTGAAGCCGATATCGAAACCCTGAACCCGCTGATGCTGCGTAATACGGGGATGCTTAATCTGGTTGATGCCTGCGCGCTTTCAATGCCGGTTGATATTCCCGGTGAAAAGGCGCCAGCCGCCCTGATGATTGCGGCACCGCACGGGCAGGACAAGGTCGTCCTGAATGTGGGCCGCCTGATTGACGCACTGTTTGCCTGATTTGGTAGTGTGTGCATAGAAAAACGGCCCGGAGAAATCCGGGCCGTTTTGCGTTGGGACGGGATAAATCGGGGTTTAGCCTTCGAGCAGGGAACGCAGCATCCAGGCGGTTTTTTCATGGACCTGAATGCGGGCGGTCAGAAGGTCTGCAGTGGCGTCATCGTCAGCGCTATCGCACAGGGCATAAAGCGAACGTGCGGTCTTGATCACGGTCTCGTGGCCCGAAACCAGCTGTGCAATCATTTCTTTGGCGGCGGGCACACCTTTTTCTTCCTTGATCGCGGTCAGTTCGCCATAGGCCGAGAAGCTGGCCGGGGCAAACGCTCCCAGCGACCGGATGCGCTCGGCGATTTCGTCAACGGCTGTTGCCAGTTCGGTATACTGTTCCTCGAACATGTTGTGCAGGGCATTAAACATCGGGCCGGTGACGTTCCAATGGAAATTGTGCGTTTTGAGATACAGGGCGTAGCTGTCTGCCAGAACCCGGCCAAGGCCGTCGGCGATCTCGGTGCGGTTGGATTCATTGATGCCAATATCAATCTGCATGGTTATCTCCTTTCGCCGCTTTAGAAGCAAGCGGGTATGTGTGTTCTCTTTTACATTGAAAAGAGTATGCAAGATATTTTCTAATTACACCAATTGATTGTTTAATTGTTTGCGATAGGGCAATTCTATTACTGAAAGTAGGGATATTCCCGTGGGCCATCGATATGGCCGAATCCGATCATTGGAGTGTGGTGGGCATACGGGCAAAAAAAGAATTTCATAGGTTTTGGGCCGGGTTTGCATTTGGCGGACTCAATAAAATCAATGGGTTGGGTTTCTAGTGCCTTGATTGGAACACAATTCGCCCCGAAATGGCCCAATGTGACCTGTTTTCCCGCCTTGATTTCAGGGCACATTCACAACTGTCAGTCGAGGACGCGGTCAGCAGTCTCTGTCCCCCCTCACGATGCTGGCCCGATTGGTTTCAGGCTGTTCCCCCACCTGAAACACCCCGACTGACCTGGTCTCCCCAAGACCATGATGACCCCGAATAGATTGGGGCGGGTTTTATCCCGCCCCACTTTTTTTGTCCGGATTTCGGGGATGCTTGCCGGGCGGGTGTTCTATGCCGCAATTGCCGCAATTTGCCCCCAAAATGTCACCAATCACCGATTTTTGAGCCGCATTTCAAAGGCATATTCCTAACTGTCGGATGCGAAAACATCGATGCGGTGCTCTCCCTCACGGCATCGAGGCCCGAAAAAGACGTTTTACCTCCCCCCCAAGGCGTCATTGCACCCCACGGGCAAGGCAGCGCATCTGACAGGTCTCCCCAAGACCATCTGTCCCCAAAGCCCGGGCGAGCTTCAAGCTCCCCGGGCTTTTAATTTGTCCGGCGCCAATGGTCGAGATGTTGAGGGCGGCTTTATCCGTCGCGAGATGCGACTGTGCTGTCTGTCGCCTGATCCGAAACAGGCACAGAATTTTTCATCGGTGAGAGCGAGAATATCTTTGTCGGCTTCTTGCGCCCGCGCACGGTGACGTCGCCCCGTTCTTCCCATGCCGGAATGTCATCATGGTTGCCGCAGGCATGCACGGTGTCCTCGGTCGCGAGGATGTAAGTGCCGAACTCCTTATTCAGCGACTCAAGCCGGGAGGCGATGTTGACGTTGTCGCCATGGACGGTGAAGGTCAGGCGGCTTTCGGAGCCGACCGCACCGACGACAATCTCGCCGGAATTGATGCCGCAGCGGGTTCTAAGCTGCCCGCCATGGCAATAGATACGCCGATTTGCGAGGTCCTGAATGGCAAGGGCGGTGCGCACTGCATTGAGTGCATGGTCGCTATCAGGGGTGACAGCGTTAAAGGTGATCAGCATCGCATCACCTTCAAACTGGGTGATCACACCACCAAAATGCGAAATCATCGCACTGGTTTCGGTAAAATACTCATTGAGCATGGTGGCCAGTTCTTTTGGCGCGAGTTTCTCAGAGACCGACGAAAAGCCCTCGATGTCGGTAAACATCACCGTGGCATTGACCGCATCGCCATCGCCCGGACGGATCTGTTGTTCCGCGTGGGTAATGCGATCGGCAATTTCGGGTGAGACAAAGCGCGACAGATCACGCGCGGCAATTTCATCGGTCACCGCCCGGATAAAGGATCGTTTGGCGCGCATGACGGCAATCGTCAGAACGGCTGTGACCAGAACGATGGCGATGATCTTGTCGACTTCGGCCCCGATCAGAATCGAGTTCGAGGTCAGGTAGGTGACATAATCGCGCGTGATCATGCTTTTGCCGCCTTCCGACCAGATGACATAGCCGGTCAGGATGATCCAGCCCGCCGCCGCCGTGCCGCCGGCAATCAGGATATAGCGCGGATCGAAGCGCAAGCTTCGCAGCGCAATGAAGATAAAGACATAAAGCACGGTCGGCGCTTTGAGATAGAAGCTGGCCGGTTGCATGTACTGGATATGAAAGCTCCAGATCAGGACCATCAGAAGTCCGATATCGGCAATCACCGACAGGGTCAGGAACCAGTCGGTCAGTTTGTTGCGATAAGTCAGTGCCAAACGTTTGAGGGTAAACAGGTAATACAGGCCAAGTGCCCAGGGCACCGGATGGATGCCATCGGACATCGCCGTTTTGGGCGAGATGACATAGAGGCTTGCAAAGATTGTCACCAACAGCAGTTGTACCCAGCCGATGAGCTTTTCGCTTTCATATTGCTGCTTTTCAATCGCGCTTTGCACGCGTTCTGGCAGATGGCTGTTGGCGTTCTTGCCAAACAGGAAGGCACTTAGCGTGCTTTTCATGGTGCCGGTGTCCCGATCATTCAGATGGGTGTCTTTTATGGACACAGTGATGGCACCCATAGTGGAACCACAAGCGTTGCTTGCCAAGTCGCGATGCGATGACGGGTGATCACAGCTGCGTGCGGGGATCGGCTATCGGCAGGGGATAAAGCAAAAAAAAAAAGCCGGGCATCAATGTGCCCGGCAAGTTTATCAGGGAGGCTTCACGTCTGGGAGACGTAGGACCCTTCGCAGGGCCCTGGGTAAGCCGGACAGGGCGTCCGGCTAATGACCGACATAGTCGGTCAGGGAGAAAACTCTGTACCGCGGTGCGGCGTTTGCCGCTGCGGTTCGAGAGGGAAGATAGCGTTTTTGACGATAATGACCACTGCCAAATTGCTTTTTCAGCCATGCATTTTCTGCATAAATCTTCAGAGGTGCGAAGTGTCAGTGTAACTAATTGATATCAAAAAGAAATATATTCGGGTGCTAAGCCGTTTTCGGACTGGATCACTGTTTGGAGGGTGAATTCATTGTGCGGGAGCACAAAAAAAATGCCGGGCATCAATGTGCCCGGCAAGTTTATCAGGGAGGCTTCACGTCTGGGAGACGTAGGGAATCTAGGGAAGATTCCCGTGCCGGATATCGTTCCGGCGGACGAAACGTCCAAAATCAGGAAGTCGGAGCGATCACGCTTTGTGCGGCTGCTCACAACTTATGATGTGAATATAGGTGAGCTCTGAGTGGATTGAAAATTGAATAACTACAAATCAACCATGCGCCAAACGCATGACAATAAAATGTCAGCAATTTTAAGACATTATGGCACGGTCACCGTTTCACGCGCTTTGATGTTCATTGCGTGATGTGAAAATCGCCCTCTGATGGTTGAAATTTCCGTTTCTTATCACAGGGGGCTATTGGCGACGGCGAATGCTTGGAGGCAAGGGCACCCAAACGACAACAGCCCGGCATGGCCGGGCTGTGTGAAAGTCTTTGATAGCCGTGGTTTCTGGCGGCTATTTGTCGGTCGTTGCGCTCGCAGCTGCGGCGGCCTTTGCCTTGACCTTGGTGATTTCCTCGATCAGGAAGTCACGGAAGACGGCGATGCGTTTGGAATGGCGCAGTTCTTCCGGATAGACGAAATAGGCATCAAAGCTTGGCCCTTCGAGTTCCGGCAGGATGCGCACCAGATTGCTGTTGGACGGCAACAGATAATCCGGCAGGGCGGAAATACCCAAGCCAGACTCGGTCGCACGGAAGATGCCATAGATATTGTTCAGCTTCAGAATCGGACGCATGTCCGGTTTGAACTGCTGGGCGGTTGCCATCATCCAGTTGACGTTGGAAACCGGCGGGCGGGCATCCGCACCATAAATGATCAGGCGGTGATCTTTAAGCTCTTCCGGGGTTTTGGGCATGCCGAACTGTTTGATGTATTCGGGCGATGCAAACACATGATAGCGCAGCGTCATCAACTGGCGCTGGACAAGGTCCGCCTGACGAGGTGGTTGCATGCGGATGGCAACATCGGCCTCGCGCATGGCAAGATCGAGTTCCTCGTCATTGAGCACCAGCGACAGTTCGATTTCCGGATAGCGTTCCAAAAACTCGTTGATACGCGGGGTCAGCCAGGTCGAGCCAAAGGCAACCGTTGTCGTGACCTTGAGCGGGCCACTGGGGCGTTCCTTTGATTCGCGAATGCGCGCCTCGGCCATGGACAGCTTGGCGAAAACATCGTGGGCCGTGCGATAGAGCAGCTCACCCTGTTCGGTCAGGATCAGGCCACGCGCATGACGATGGAAAAGCGGGACTTTCACGCTTTCTTCGAGTGCGCTGATCTGTCGGCTGACGGCCGACTGGCTCAGATTAAGGTTTTCCCCTGCGTGGGTGAAGCTCCCGGCTTCGGCAACAGCGTGAAACACACGCAGCTTGTCCCAGTCCATAGACCTGCTCCTAGATGTCACCAGCGCACGGTCGATGCGCCAGACCCCTGATAATGGTTCTCTTCTTTTATGGCCAATTTGGTTTCCACACTATTAAGTGCGTCACAGGCTTTGACCAAGTACATGATTATTCAATCAATATGAGGCCTGTGGCGTTTTCTGCAAGAAGACATTTTAAAGCAGGGGGCGGGGCGCGTCGCGATTTGGGGTCCAATGTCAGGCTGGTGGCGGGATCGCGCCAAGATGGAACCATTAAAAAAGGGGCCGCCAGAAGCGTCCCCTTTGTCGTTTGGATCATCTGTAGCGAAAGATCAGGCTTCGTTCTCGGCGATGAACTTTTCAGCTTCGAGGGCAGCCATGCAGCCCATGCCCGCCGCCGTGACGGCCTGACGGTAAACCTTGTCGGTGACATCGCCTGCGGCATAAACGCCTTCGACATTGGTTACTGTGGTGCCCGGCTTGACGAGGATATAGTTCTCGTCATCCATATCGACCTGATCCTTGAAGACGGCGGTTGCCGGATCATGACCGATGGCAACAAAGAAGCCATCTGCCGGGATGTCGAGAGTTTCGTCGGTTTTGACGTTGCGCACACGCACGGCTTCAACGCCATCCATCGGACCGTCGCCGCCGAGAATGTCTTCAACGACACTGTCCCAGACAACGTCGATTTTCTCATGCTTGAGCAGGCGTTCCTGAAGCATCTTTTCCGCACGCAGTTCGTCGCGACGGTGGATCAGGGTCACCTTGGAGCAAATACCAGCCAGATAAAGGGCTTCTTCAACGGCGGTGTTGCCGCCGCCGACAACCGTGACCGGCTTGTTGCGATAGAAGAAGCCGTCGCAGGTCGCGCAGGCCGAAACGCCGCGGCCATTGAATTTCTCTTCGCCCGGAAGACCCAGCCAGCGGGCCTGTGCACCGGTCGAGATGATCACGGTTTCGGCAATATAGGTATCACCGGAGTCGCCCTTGCAGACGAATGGGCGTTTGGAGAAATCGACTTCGGTGATCAGGTCATGCACCATTTTGGTGCCGACATGTTCGGCCTGGGCTTTCATCTGATCCATAAGCCACGGGCCCTGAATGACATCGGCAAAGCCCGGATAGTTTTCGACATCGGTGGTAATCGTCAGCTGACCGCCAGGCTGAAGGCCCATGACCATCATGGGTTCAAGGTTGGCGCGCGCAGCATAGATCGCAGCAGTGTACCCGGCAGGGCCGGATCCGATGATGAGGACTTTGGTCTGATGTTCCTGGGCCATGGTCTTTGTAATTGTCCGAGATGAGTAAAAAACTGACGTCGAACATATGGGGAGAGCGCCCAAGACGCAACCGCCAGAGGAAAAGTTTGCACACGCCAATGCGTGTTTTGGCAAAGAGGGCATTCCACGCTTGGGGCGGGTAGAATTTGTAAAAGGCCAGCCGGCTTGGAGTGCCCCGCCGCAAGCAGGTCGTGCAACGGTCAAAAACCGGATTTTGCAGCATTTTCAGTTACGGCATCAAAGCGCAAGATTGCATTCTTGCGTCGATTATATTATTGCCAGCAACTTGCCTCGCTGTAATATTGTTTCAATCGGGGTAACTTTCGCGCACAGAATCGAGGAATAAATGCAACGGGTCAAACTCGACAAGATCGACCGCAGGATTTTGCGCGATCTGCAGGAAGATGGCCGCATGACCAATGTGGAACTTGCACGCCGTGCAGGTATTTCAGCGCCCCCTTGCTTGCGTCGTGTGCGCGCACTCGAAGAAACCGGATTCATTCAGGGCTATCACGCCGAAGTCGATGCGCAGGCACTTGGCTATAACGTCACCGTGTTTGCGATGGTCGGGCTGGCAAGTCAGGCTGAACATGATCTGCGCGCCTTTGAAGCCCGTGCCGCAGAATGGCCGGAAGTTCGCGAATGCCACATGGTGGCCGGCGAAATGGACTTCCTGCTTAAGATCGTGTCGCACAGCTGGGACGAATATCAGAAGTTCCTGACCACCGAACTGACCGTTGCCGAGAACGTCAACCACGTCAAATCAGCACTTTCGATTCGAACGGCGAAGAATATGCCGGGCGTTCCGATCGATATCGACGTCGACGATTGAGCGCGATGCGCCCACAGATATTCAACATCTGAGCTGACATTCCTGATCAAGGCGGAAAAACCGGCGCTTTTTCACGCCGGTTTATTTGTTTTGCGACCCTTGCAAGGGCCGGGGCAAGGGATCATGTCCAAAACCTATCCGTGTTGCGGTCGCGTTATGCCCGTTGAACAAGGGAGCCATGCATCATCCTCAAGATGTGATCCAGGCCGGGTTCACACCGTGGAAAGGTACACAGAAACAATAAGTTAAACGGTGTGATGGCGCACGTTTACCGGATGGTGAACACTAAGCGTATGGGTGAAAGTCCTTGTCAGTGACGTGGCAAGGGCATTAAGTAGTAAGTACCTATGCCAATGGTGTATTGTTTATCTCTTAGGATAGTGATTGTCTTGGGATCGTAATTGGAAGCGTTTCAAAAAGAACTTGAACCCGATGTAATTCCAGCTGTTGAGGAAGACGATTGGCGTGGAATCGTGCCGACAATGCTGTTTGCGATTGCCGGTGTAATGTTGCTGGTCGTTCTGTCTTATCGCCCTTCCGACGCGCTGGCGGGTGTGGGAATGGTGTTTCCTTTTGCCATGAGTGAAGAGGAAATCCTTGAGCGGGTCGGGGCTTCCGGTGGTCGCGTCTCGAGATTTGGCGGCTTTGGGCATATGGCGGTCGTTATACGTGACGATGGCGCGGTGCCCGAAGCTGATGATTTCGGCGCTTTGTTTGCCTTGTCGCCGCTTGTCGCATCAGCCTGTTTTGACGCGGACGAAGATATAAAAGCCTTCTGATATTTGGGTGGAAGCCTATGGAAAAGTTACTCGAAATTCGTGCCATTGCGATAAAGGCGCTGTTTGTCATTTTGGTCGTGCATATCGTTCTCAGTGCGGTTGCCGGTTATTTTGCAAGCGGTGACGCGCTATCACCGCTTATTGCCAGCGCGGTTTTTGCCGCTATTGCATTTGTTGTCTGCCGGGGGGCGGGACCGCAGGCGCAGATTTCGCGCTTTATTGTGTCCTCTGCCATGATCCTGCAGGTCGCGGTTCTGGTCTATGCCTTCCGCGGGCATGAATGGCAGCTCGACATTCACATGTATTTCTTTGCAGCCTTGGCTGTGCTTGGCGCGCTGGTCTGCTGGAAAACGATTGTGGTTGCCGCTGGCGTTATTGCCCTGCACCACCTGATTCTGAACTTTGCCGTGCCCTATTGGGTGTTCCCGAATGGCGCCGACTTCTTCCGGGTGGTTCTGCATGCGGTGGTCGTGATTGTCGAAGCCGGGGTTCTGATCTGGTCGTGCAAAAGCCTTTACTCGACACTGACCAATGCCGATACCGCACGGGCCGAAGCCGAAGAAGCGGCAAAATCCGCACAGGACCTTCTGGCACAAAACGAGCGACTGCGTGATCAGCGCAAGATCGAACGTGAAAACTTCAAACGTGAACTGGCCGATCAGATCACTTCGATGATTGGTAAGTCTGCCAGTGCGGTGGATGCGGAATCGCTTCAACTGCAAGAACGCGCCCAGCTTCTTGATGATCGGGCACGTACCGGTCGTGAGGCGTCTGTCGGCGCGGTCCACGCGTCCGAGGAAACCTCGCAGAACGTGCAGTCGGCGGCATCCGCCGTTGATGAGATCAATGCATCAGCCGAAGAGATTTCCCGTCAAGTCGTCCGCGCCCGCGAGATCACCGACAATGCGGTTTCGCGGTCCTCGACGGCGAGTGAGCGGATCGAATGGCTGTCAAAAGCAGCCGAGAAGATCGGCGAGGTCGTCAATCTGATTACCGATATTGCGTCCCAAACCAACCTTCTGGCCCTGAATGCGACGATCGAGGCGGCCCGTGCCGGGGAAGCCGGCAAGGGCTTTGCCGTGGTGGCAAACGAGGTGAAAAACCTTGCCAACCAGACTGCGCGTGCAACCGACGAGATTGCCCAGCAGATCTCGGAAATCCAGGCCGCAACGGGCGATTCCGTTTCGGCGGTGAATGGGGTTTCGGAGACCATCGGTGATCTGGTGGAAGTCACCACCACGATTTCCTCGACCATGGACCAGCAGCAGGCCGCATCGCGCGAGATTGCCCAAAGCCTGAATGTCACGGTCGATGCGACCCGTGATCTGTCAGACCTGATCCATCAGCTATCGGAAATTTCCGATCAGACGGGTCAAACCGCGACCGAACTTCTGGGCAGTGCAGATCAGCTTGGATCAGAAGCAACCGATCTTAACCGCAATGTCGAAGCGGTTCTCGATCAGTTGGCAAAATCCGAATAAGGCTAACAAGCATCCCAACCAGCAAAAAATCCGGGCATCTTGCCCGGATTTTTTGTGTCTGTGTCTCGAATGAAAGTCTGAAACGAAAAAGGCCCGGGAATTTCCCGGGCCCTGATGCTGATCAGTTGTTTCCGGGTCAGGAAAAATCGACCTTCAGAATTTCATAGCTTTTGATGCCGCCCGGGACGGTGACTTCGACAGAGTCACCGACCGACTTGCCAATCAGAGCACGCCCGATCGGGGATGTGGTCGAGATACGGCCGGCATTGATGTCGGCTTCGATCGGACCAACCACCTGATAGGTGGTTTCCTCGTCGGTGTCTTCGTCAACGAGCTCTACCTTTGCGCCGAATTTCACGACATCGCCGGCCAGTGATGGCACGTCGATGACTTCGGAGCGGCTGAGCACGTCTTCGAGCTCGGCAATACGACCTTCGCAGAAACTTTGGCGTTCGCGTGCGGCATGGTATTCGGCATTTTCCGAAAGATCGCCATGCTCGCGGGCATCCGCGATGGCCTTGATGATTTCAAGACGTTCGACGGACTTGCGATGCTTCAGTTCTTCTTCGAGACGCTGATGCCCCTGGGGGGTCATTGGTACTTTTTCCATCGCGCTCACAGCCTATTCTTATTAGCGGTCGATACTACAAAATCAACCGCCCGGCATCCCGCCGGGCGGTCTGAATTCTTGCCTTTGGTTCAAAAGAGAACCTTAGTACTTGTCCCCAAGATATTCCTGAACGGGACGGACTGCAAGTGCGCCGCGTTTCAGGTTGTCGATGGCGCGCAACGTGGCGCGGGCACCGGCGACAGTGGTGTAGTACGGGATGTCATCGGTAAGAGCGGTGCGGCGGATCGAGAAACTGTCGACCACGGCCTGTTTGCTCTCGGTGGTGTTGAACACCAGTTTGATATCGCCGTTCTTCATCATGTCCACAATGTGGGGACGTCCTTCCTGTACCTTATTGACCGGGGTGACGTCCAGCCCTTCTTTTTCAAGAGCTTGTGCGGTTCCGTGGGTCGCAACCACGCCAAAACCAAGCGCAATGGCGTCGCGTGCCAGTTGAATAGCGGCAGGCTTGTCATAGTTTTTGACCGAAATGAACACCTTGCCTTCAAGTGGCAGGGTATGACCGGCTGCCATCTGTGCCTTGGCAAAAGCGCGCCCGAAATCGGTATCAAGGCCCATGACTTCACCGGTCGAGCGCATTTCCGGGCCAAGCAGGGTATCGACACCCGGGAAGCGGTTGAACGGAAGGACGGCTTCCTTGACCGCGATATGCTTGAACGGACCGTGATCAATGTCAAAGTCGCCAAGCTTTTCACCCGCCATGATCCGCGCGCCGATCTTGGCAATCGGGTTGCCGGTGGCCTTGGCGACGAACGGAACCGTACGCGAGGCACGCGGGTTCACCTCGATCAGATAGATTTCTTCGTCCTTGATCGCGAACTGCACGTTCATCAGGCCAACCACATCAAGTGCCTTGGCAAGTTCAACCGTCTGAGCCTTAAGGCGTTCGATCATCGCGTCATCAAGCGAATAGGGCGGCAGCGAGCAGGCCGAGTCACCAGAGTGAATACCGGCTTCTTCGATATGCTGCATGATGCCGGCAACAAAGACATGCTCGCCGTCCGAGACCGCATCGGCGTCAATTTCAATCGCATCAAGCAGGAAGCTGTCGATCAGAACCGGGCTTTTGCCCGAGACCTGCACGGCTTCGTGCATGTAGCGCAGAAGATCTTCGGTGGTGTGAACGATTTCCATTGCGCGGCCACCCAGAACATAGCTTGGGCGGATGACGATCGGATAGCCAATGCCTTCGGCGATCTGGACGGCTTCATCGACCGAGCGGGCAATGCCGTTGGCCGGCTGCTTCATGCCGAGCTTGTTGATCAGTTCCTGGAACCGGTCACGGTCTTCGGCAAGGTCGATGCTGTCCGGGCTGGTGCCCAGGATCGGAATGCCGGCATTTTCAAGTGCTGCAGAAAGTTTCAGCGGGGTTTGGCCGCCATACTGAACAATCACACCCATCAGCTCGCCCTTGGACTGTTCAAGCTGGCAGAGCTCGATCACGTCTTCGGCGGTCAGCGGTTCGAAATACAGACGATCCGAGGTGTCATAGTCGGTTGAAACCGTTTCCGGGTTACAGTTGACCATGATGGCCTCGACACCAGCTTCGCGCAGCGCATAGGCCGCGTGCACACAGCAGTAATCAAACTCGATGCCCTGACCGATACGGTTCGGGCCACCACCAAGAATGATGACCTTCTTGCGATCGGTGACTTCGGCCTCGTTTTCCGGCTCAAAGAAACCATCGCCTTCATACATGGAGTACATGTAAGAGGTGCGTGACGGGAATTCGGCGGCACAGGTGTCGATACGCTTGTAAACCGGGCGCAGGCCAAGCGCCTGACGATCGGCGCGCACGGCGTCTTCTTCGCGGCCCGCCAGTTCGGCAAGGCGCGCGTCCGAGAAGCCAAGCTTCTTGAGACGCAGCAATTCCTGCTTGTCGGTCGGAATGCCGTTTGCACTAACTTTTTCTTCTTCGGCGACCAGCATTTCGATCTGTTTGAGGTACCAGGGATCGAACTTGGTTGCGGTCTGGATTTCTTCAAGCGTCATGCCGTGGCGGAAGGCCTGGGCCGCATAAAGTACCCGGAACGGTATCGGCTGGGTCAGCTGGGCGCGGATCGCGGCCTTGTCCGGTGCGCCTTCGATTTTGACTTCGTTCAGACCGGTAAGCCCGGTCTCCATCGAGCGCAGACCTTTCTGAAGGCTTTCGGCAAAGCAGCCACCGATCGACATCGCTTCGCCAACCGACTTCATCGCGGTGCCCAGAAGCGGCTTGGCGCCCGGGAACTTTTCAAAGGTGAAGCGCGGGATTTTGGTGACGACATAGTCGATGGTCGGCTCGAACGATGCCGGGGTGACGCCGGTAATGTCGTTATCAAGCTCATCAAGCGTGTAGCCAACCGCAAGCTTGGCGGCGATTTTGGCAATCGGGAAGCCGGTTGCCTTGGAGGCCAGCGCAGAAGAACGCGACACACGCGGGTTCATTTCAATCACGATCAGACGACCGTCATCCGGGTTGACCGCGAACTGAACGTTCGAGCCACCGGTATCGACACCGATCTCGCGCAGGACGGCAAGCGATGCGTCGCGCATGATCTGGTATTCTTTGTCGGTCAGGGTCAGCGCCGGGGCAACCGTGATCGAGTCACCGGTATGGATGCCCATCGGGTCGACGTTTTCGATCGAGCAAATGATGATGCAGTTATCCGCATGGTCGCGGACCACTTCCATCTCATATTCTTTCCAGCCCAAAATGGATTCTTCGATCAGAACCGTATGGGTCGGCGAGATTGCCAGACCATTGCGCACGATCTGCTCGAATTCTTCGCGGTTATAGGCAATGCCGCCACCTTCACCACCAAGCGTGAAGCTCGGCCGGATGATCGCCGGAAGGCCGGTAACCTCAAGCGCCTTGACCGCGTCTTCGAAGGTGCTGACCATCGCGGAGCGCGCACTTTCAAGGCCGATCTTGTCCATGGCTTCACGGAACAGCTGGCGGTCTTCGGCCTTTTCGATGACGTGCTTTTTCGCACCGATCATCTCGACACCGTATTTTTCGAGCGTGCCGTCATCATGCAGGGCAAGCGCGGTGTTAAGGGCTGTCTGACCGCCCATGGTCGGCAGGATCGCGTCCGGGCGTTCCTTTTCGATGATCTTGGCAACCATGGCCGGTTTGATCGGCTCGATATAGGTGGCATCGGCCAGGTTCGGGTCGGTCATGATGGTCGCCGGGTTCGAGTTGACCAGAATGACGCGGTAGCCTTCTTCCTTGAGCGCCTTACAGGCCTGGGCACCGGAATAGTCAAACTCGCAAGCCTGACCAATAACAATCGGGCCAGCACCGACGATGAGGATTGATTTGATATCTGTACGTTTCGGCATGTCGTTTTCCGCTTTTAGCAGGGCGGGCGCGATGGCTGCACCGCCTCGTTTAAGTCCGTTAATCGCGTAATCTTGGGCGTGTCCTGAGGATCAGGTCAGGCTTTGGCGTCCTCGATCAGACCAACGAAACGTTTGAACAGGTAGTGGCTGTCATGCGGCCCCGGCGATGCTTCCGGGTGATACTGGACCGCGAAGACCGGCTTGTCTTTCAGGCGCAGACCGGCAAGCGATCCGTCAAACAGCGAGAAGTGCGTCGCTTCGACGCCGTCGGGCAGGCTGTCCTTGTCGACGACAAAGCCGTGGTTCTGGGATGTGATTTCAACAACACCCGTGGTGGTGTCCTTGACCGGGTGGTTCGCACCGCGATGGCCGACATCCATTTTCATGGTTTTCGCCCCAAGGGCGAGCGCCATCATCTGATGACCCAGGCAAATCCCGAACACCGGCTTGCCGCTTTCGATCAGGGTTTTGATGGTCGGCACGGCGTATTCGCCGGTCGCCGCCGGGTCGCCCGGACCGTTTGACAGGAAGATGCCATCGGGGTTCATCGCAAGAATTTCATCAGCCGGGGTGGTTGCCGGAACCACCGAGACCTTGCAATCGAGGCTTGCGAGGTTGCGCAGAATGTTGCGCTTAACACCGTAGTCGATGGCAACGACATGGTGCTTGGCGTTGCCAACCTTGCCGTATCCGCCTTCGCGCGACCAAAGTGCTTCGTCCCAGTCATATCCTGTGGTGCAGCTGTTATCCTTAGCAAGGTCCATGCCTTCAAGACCCGGCCAGTCATTGGCCTTGGCGATGAGGGCGGGGATATCAAAGGTGCCGTCTGGGTTGTGGCAGATCACACCGTTTGGCGCGCCTTCGGTCCGGATGCGTTTGGTCAGGCGGCGGGTATCAACGCCGGCAATCCCGATCCGGCCATGTTCGCTCAGCCAGTCGTTGAAGTGTTTCTCGGCACGGTAGCTTGACGGGTCGGTAATGTCCTGGCGCAGGATGCAGCCGAGGGCGACCGGTTTGGCGTTTTCGATATCTTCGTCGTTGGTACCTACATTGCCGATATGGGGGAAGGTGAAGGTAATCATCTGACCGGCGTAGGACGGGTCGGTCATGATTTCCTGATAGCCCGTGATCGACGTGTTGAAGCAGACTTCACCAACGACCTCTCCTCGGGCCCCGACGCCGCGTCCCCAAAAAACTGAACCATCTGCAAGAACCAGAACGGCAGAAGCACCAGGTGGCGGGGTGTGCGTGGGCGCTGACATTGGCAAATGTCCTTTCGATCTTTCCACGGTGAAACACGGAGTCTTTTTATATATAATATTTCTGCGCAAGCCGACAAAAACGGCTGCCTTTAACCTGCATACCGGACATGCAGACGCGCCAAGTGGTTTCCAGCAAGATGAACTGACCATGTCATGAACGTCAGCGTTGTATGCTGAAAGCGGGGCAAAGCGTGATCCCGGCAGGCAAATTGGCGGATGTCTACGGGAGTCGGCATGGCATGTCAAGAACGCATCTAAACTTTTATTTTATCAATAAAAACAATAACTTAGACGTTAACGTTTTCTTTGCGTCGAATGCTGTTTTGCGGTATGTTCGCTCCTTTCTTCCACAGAATCAGAGATGAGCCATGCTGCGATCGCAGCTTAATGACGCTTTGAAAAAGGCTGTCCTTGCTAAGGATGCCTGCTCCGTAACCACCGTGCGCCTCATTCTGGCGGCACTGAAGGAACGCGATATTGCCGCACGGAGCGACGGCAACACGGACGGCATTTCCGATGACGAGATCATCAGTTTGCTTCAGGCGATGGTAAAGCAGCGCCGTGAAAGCATTGAAATGTACACCAAGGGCAACCGCCCGGAACTGGCCGAACAGGAAGCCAAAGAGATCGAAGTGATCGAAAAGTTCCTGCCAGCCCAGCTGTCTGATGACGAAATCGAAGAAGCCGTGCGCGGCACGGTTTCCGATATCGGTGCGACCTGCCTTAAGGATATGGGCCGCACGATGGTCGCCCTTCGCGAAAAATACAGCGGCACGATGGATTTCGGCAAAGCCGGTGGTGTTGCCAAAAAACTGTTGGGTTAATCGCAACAGCACACTGTTATTTGGAAGCCGGGCGTGTAAAATCGTCCGGCTTTCGTCGTCCCGGGACCGGACAATAATCACATCAAATCAGGTCGACCGGGGCAGGGACCAATCAACTTCGTCGCAGCGCCAAGTTGCGACCTTACGGGAACGGGGCACACATGAGCTTTCCCCAGTCGTTTCTTGACGACCTGCGGGCACGGGTGGGACTGGCGGATGTCGTCGGTACATCGGTGAAGCTGATTAAGCGCGGCCGGGAATATTCCGGGCTGTGCCCATTCCATTCGGAAAAATCCCCGTCCTTCACGGTCAATGAGCAAAAGGGGTTCTATCACTGCTTTGGCTGTGGTGCGCATGGCGATGTCATCAGCTTTGTGATGAATACCCGTGGCCTGACCTTTGTCGAGGCGGTCGAAGTGCTGGCCAATCAGGTCGGTATGGAGGTCCCCAAACAGTCCCGCGAAGCCCAGGAACGCGAACAGAAGGCCAAAACCCTGTATGAGGTCATGGAAGCCGCCTGTGCGTTTTTTGAACGCATGTTGCGCATGCCCGAAGGCAAGGAAGGGCTTGATTACTTCCATCAGCGCGGGCTTGATGATCAGACGATTGGTGACTTCCGGCTGGGCTATGCGCCCGATAATCGCGGCGCGCTCAAGGCCGCACTCAAGCGTGAAGACATCGACGAAAAGCTGATGATCGAAGCCGGGCTTCTGATCGAGCCCGAAGATAGCGGACGGCAAAGCTATGACCGGTTCCGTGGCCGGGTGATGTTCCCGATCCTGGATCGTCGCGGCCGGGTGGTGGCCTTTGGCGGGCGCGTCATGGGCGATGCCAAGCCGAAATACCTTAACAGCCCGGATACGCCGCTGTTTCATAAGGGGCGGTTGCTTTATGGCCTGCCGCAGGCGCGCGAAGCATCACGTAACGATGCGCCGATCATTGTCACCGAAGGCTATATGGATGTGATTGCCCTGCATCGTGCGGGCTTTCGCGGGGCGGTGGCCCCCCTTGGCACGGCCGTGACCGAAGAACAGATTGGCGAGCTTTGGAAAATGACCAACGAGCCGATCCTGTGTCTGGATGGGGATGCCGCCGGGAAACGTGCCGCTGTGCGGGCGGCTGAGCGGGCCTTGCCGATCCTGCGTCCGGGAAAGTCATTGCTGTTTTCCATCCTGCCGGAGGGTGAAGACCCCGACAGTTTGATGGCCGCCCCGGATGGCTTTAACAGTTTCCGCAAGATTATTGATCATGCAGTACCGCTGGCCGAGCTTGTCTGGCGCATGGATGTGGGGACGCACAAGATTGACACGCCCGAACGGCGGGCTGCGCTTGAAGCGACGATCAATCAGCGGATTTCCGTGATCGCCGATGAAGCGGTGCGCTCACAATATAATGCGATGTTCCGTGACCGGATCTGGAAACTGTTCAAGGGCGATCGCGGGGGCAAGCCGGCAAATCGCGCGGGTTATTCCGGCGGTTTTCAAAATAAAAAGGCCGGCTGGGGTGGCAAACGCGGAAAAAATGACCATTTCTGGGGTCCGGCCGGTAAAGCGGTGCCGGGCATGTCGCGACCGCCCATGCAAAAGAAGCGCGACCTGCAGGACTCCATTCTTTTGCTGACGCTGATCAACCATCCTGCCTTGCATGACGAGATCGGCGAACAGCTCGGAATCTATAGTTGTGCAGACTCCGCGCTTGACAATCTTCGTCGGGCCGTCTTAAAGCTGCTTGACGATGATCCTGGACTTGATTGCGAGACGATCAAGGCTCATTTGGAGCGCGACGGGCTGTCAGAGACAGTTTTGCGGGTGGTCAGTGCGGAGGTAATAGCGCACGCTGCTTTCGCCAAGCCCGAAACGCCGCTTGAACGGGCCCTGACGGGTTGGAAGCAGGTTTTTTCCATGGCTGTAAGCTCCCTGGAGGACGAAGAGGCAAAATACGCCGTCCGACAGTTGGCAGCAGATACCAGCGAGGAAGAGTGGGAAAGGTTTTCTCATCGCCGAGAAGATCTCGCCCGACGCCGGGAGAAAGTGTTTAAGCTCGACGACTGATCTTGGATCAATGTGTGGTCTGGATCAGCGCTCGGGCTATTTGTGATTTGCGCTAAGAGATACGGCGCTTGGGACAACAACGGTACGAACGTACCCAGCGGGAAACGGGGAATAGATGTCGTCTAAGACTTCGAACGCTGAAGAGAAAAAGAACTCTTCTGAAAACGCAGACGGACCTCTTCTCGATACATATAAAGCGGCCATTAAAAAGCTCATTGCCAAGGGCAAGGAGAAAGGCCACATCTCGGTCGATGAGTTGAACGCGGCCCTGCCGTCCGAGCACTTCTCCTCGGAGCAGATCGAAGACGTGATGAGCAATCTCAACGAGATGGGCATCAATGTCATCGATGCGGATGAAGCCGACGACAATGACGACAGCGACGAGGCCGAAGCCGATCCGCGTGGCAACATCTCGGAAGAAGATGTTGGCCGGACCGATGACCCGGTGCGTATGTATCTGCGCGAAATGGGCAGTGTCGAGCTGCTGTCGCGCGAAGGCGAAATCGCCATTGCCAAACGTATTGAAGCCGGTCGCGACATGATGATTGGCGGGATTTGCGAATCCCCGCTGACCATTCGTGCGATTGTGAACTGGCATGACCAGCTTCAGGCTGGCGAGCTTTTGCTGCGTGACGTCATTGACCTTGAGACCACCTATGGCGGTGGCCCGGAAGCGGAAATTGCCGCAGCCGAAGGTGAAGAGGAAGAAGATACCGACGTCGATGCAGAAGCAGACGTCGAAAGCTTCGAATCGGCCAATGACGATGACGAAGAAGCCGAGACCGAAACCCCCGCTGGTATCACCGACGAGTCTGATGAAGAAGAGGACGAAGACGACGACGAGTCTGAAAAGTCCGAAGGCGAAGAAGGTGAGGGTGACGGCGAAGACGACGACGATGACGAGAACGAGCAGGTCAACGTTTCGCTTTCCAAAATGGAAGAGGAACTGACCGAGCAGGTTCTCGAGAAGTTCGAGCTGATCGCCAAGACCTATGAGAAGTTGCACAAGGCGCAGGAACAGCGTCTTGTGGCGCTGAACAAAGGTGAAGCCGTTCCGGCCGCAACCGAGAAGCGCTATAACAAGCTCAAGAACGAGATGGTCGATCTGATGGAAGATGTTCACCTGAACAACTTCCGCATTGAAGAGCTTCTTGATCATCTGACCGGTTTGAACAACCGACTGCTTGGCCTGGAAGGTAAACTTCTGCGCTTTGCCGACCGTTGCAAGATCAAACGTCCGGACTTCATCAAACAGTATCAGGGCCATGAACTTGACCCGAACTGGATGGAACGCGTTGGCGGCTTGCCGGGCAAAGGGTGGAAAACCTTTGTTGAACGCTATTCCGAAGAAATCGCTAACCTGCGCGAAGGCGTTGGTGGGGTTTCCTCCGAAGTCGGCTTGCCGATCGGGGAATTCCGCCGCGTATATGGCGTGGTCAACAAGGGCGAACGCGAAGCCGGCCGTGCGAAAAAGGAAATGATCGAGGCCAACCTGCGTCTCGTGATTTCGATCGCGAAGAAATACACCAACCGTGGTCTTCAGTTCCTTGACCTGATTCAGGAAGGCAACATTGGCCTGATGAAGGCGGTGGACAAATTCGAATACCGCCGTGGGTATAAATTCTCGACCTATGCGACCTGGTGGATCCGTCAGGCCATTACGCGTTCGATCGCCGACCAGGCGCGCACGATCCGTATTCCGGTCCACATGATAGAGACCATCAACAAGCTGGTGCGTACTTCGCGTCAGATGCTGCATGAAATCGGCCGCGAACCGACCCCGGAAGAGCTGGCTGAAAAGCTTCAGATGCCGCTTGAGAAGGTCCGCAAGGTTCTCAAAATCGCCAAGGAGCCGATCTCTCTCGAAACCCCGATCGGGGACGAGGAAGACAGCCATCTCGGCGATTTCATCGAAGACAAGAACGCCGTTCAGCCGCTTGATGCGGCGATCCAGGCCAACCTGCGTGAAACCACCACGCGCGTTCTGGCATCGCTCACCCCGCGTGAAGAACGTGTTCTGCGTATGCGTTTCGGGATTGGCATGAACACCGACCACACGCTTGAAGAGGTCGGTCAGCAGTTCTCTGTGACCCGCGAACGTATCCGTCAGATCGAAGCAAAAGCGCTGCGCAAGCTCAAGCATCCGTCGCGCTCGCGCAAACTGCGTTCGTTCCTCGATTATTAAGAAATCACATGCGGTTCGGGCTTGACCTTGCCCGGAAAATCGCTAGTTTTCGGGACCGCACCGGACCACCGGTGCGGTCTTTTCTTTACCCGGACTTTTGTCTTGGGGGCCCGTAGCTCAATTGGTTAGAGCCGACCGCTCATAACGGTCTGGTTGGGGGTTCAAGTCCCTCCGGGCCTACCGTGCAGCAATACTGTCACGTGCCACAAAAGTTGTCATTCGTGCCAAGAAGTTGACAACGATTTTGCTCTACGGTGGCTAGCTTCTTCTCACCAATATCTAGAGCATCATCTAAACAGCAATCAGCTGGTTTGTTGTTCACACTGACCAGAAATTCGCGCCTGGTGGTTGACCTGGTCGGCCATGCGTTGCCCAGCCCGAGCATAAATTAAGAAAACAGCCCCGAGTCTTGTAAGTTATTCAATCGGCATCAGGTCTTTTCCGGGCTGGCTTAGCCTACAACAGGCTTCTTAGACCACTTCATTTCAAAACGAAATTAAATTATAAGTTGAATTATGTATTTTGAAAATGGATACAGAATTCGGATTTGTTTTCGGAAAAACATAAAATTGTCAGTTATTTATTGAAGGGCGTCCCATTGTTGGACGACTTACAGAGAACTGATATAATCCTAATTTTAATACAAAAAAAATTCTGTACTAAGGCGAATTCTGTAAAACTGATTTGGAAAATACAGAATGGACGTGGATGTGTAATGCAGAATCGGCAGTATTTACAAAAAATACTATGCAACCACTGGTATGTTTTCTGCTTTGAGGGCAAGTTGACAAAAATGCCTGTGGCAGGATTATGAAGCTCGAAATAAATCCGTAAAGGGAGCCCCAAAAACGCAAAAAACCGATCCAGAGAACTGAACCGGTCAATTACGTCGCTAAAGCGAGATAGTTTGCACCTCCTCCTTTAGCACGTTGCCAAATTCAAGGCAAGCACTGCGTGTCAGCACGCCACGGATGAGCTTTGCCTGCTTCATGCGAAGGAGATAACTGTTATGAAACCGGTACGCCAAGTTGTAAGCCGCAGCAAAGGGCGAGTGCACGGGCTTTACTACAGTCGTAAGGTCAAACGTCTGCTTCCGTGGGAATCTCAGCTTGAAAGAGATGCCCTCATCATTCTCGATCTTATTCCTGAAGTTGATGATATTGCGGTGCAGCCATTCAAATTGAACTACCAATTTGATGGTCGGGAGAGAGTATATTTTCCGGACATCTTGATCAGTGGTGACTTCGGTCGGACAGTGATTGAGGTCAAGCCCAAGCGTGATCTCGGGAAACGGGAGAATTTGAAGCGGTTTCCGGTAATCGAAACGGTGCTAGGCGAAAAAGGCTATCAGTTCGAGATTTGGACGGAAGATGACATTCGGCGTGAACCAAGAAGTTCGAACGTCAGGTCGCTTAGTCCTCACCGCTTGAGTGCTTCCCCAGAGTTCGATGTGAGTATGCTCAGGTCCTATTCCGAGAGCGCAGGAAGTTTCCTGATTCAGGATGTGGTGGAAATCATGGGTGAAGAAGCGACCCTTGATGACGCTTTGACACTGGTCGCAACGGGACAACTGAAGCTCAATCTGGATGAAAAGATCGGGATGATGTCCTCTGTCGAACTCGCGGACGAGGGAGGAAGGAAATGACGAGAATTCATCTTCCTGAAGGCTCTCGCCTCGCGTTTCAAGGTGCGCAATATAAGGTCGTGACTTTAACCGAAAACCAAGACGTTCATCTCAGTAGTCTGGATACGGGCGAGCCGCTGCTGATACCGTCTAAAGAGATTGCGCAGGCAGTATTTGACGGTGAAGTCGAGATTTTGAGCGCCTTTCCCAATTATGCTCATCACCAGTTGGTCTCATTCGACTCTTTTAGCGATCAGGAGCGAGCTGAAGCCCGAGCCAGACTCGAGTTTGTCAGGCACGTGGATAAAGCTTCAGGTGCGAGCAATCTTAATCAAGCGGTTAGCTGTGTAATTCGGCGTTACGATCAAGACGGTTACGGTGAACTTCCGTCCAAGCGCACTCTAATGCGCTGGTACAAATCCTGGATTTCCGGTGGGAAGGATATTCGTGCCTTGTTGCCCAGAAATTGCTTCAAGGGCCCGCGCCAGATGCGTTTTGACAACCGGCTTGAAAGTATCGTTTGGGAAATTGTGCATGAACGGTATTTGAAGCCGGAATACAGTACTGGAACGGAGATATATCGGGCTATCTGTCGCCGAATAAAAAAGGAAAATCAGACAGCGTCAGTTGGCATGAAGTTACAAGCTCCCAGCCGTCGAACAATTTATAGGTACCTCAGCAAGCTGGACCCCTACGAGGTGCTGCTGGCCCATCATGGACAACAAGTAGCAGATCAAAAGTTTCGTCCTGTTGGTTCGGGGATTGGTACTGACTATCCCCTGGAGCGGGTCGAGATAGATCACCACCTGATTGACTTGTTAGTTGTCTACCCAAACGGTGATGTGATGGGCCGCGTTTGGTTGACGTTAGCCATAGACAGCTACAGTCGCATGGTTGTCGGCTTTGATATTAGTCCTGAACCACCTTCCTATCGCTCAATCATGAGGTGCTTGAGAAATGCGATAGCCCCCAAGGACAAGTTCATTCAGAGCGTTGTTGATGAATTCAAAGACCAAAGCGGAAATGACATTGAAGCTGACATCGAAAATGAATGGCCTTGTTTTGGCTTGATCGTTGTTTTGGTTGTCGACAATGGCCTGGAGTTCCATTCACAGAACTTGCTTGACGCTTTGAGCCAGCTTGCAATTTCTATCGAATACAACCCGAAGCGAATGCCCCGCTACAAGGGTAAGGTCGAGCGGTTTTTCCAAACCCTGAATTCCAAACTGATCCATACACTTGATGGGACGACATTTTCCAACACTCAACAGCGTGGGGATTATGAGTCCGAAAAGAACGCAAAGCTTACCATTCAAGATCTGATGTTGCTTGTGACGAAGTTTGTGGTGGACGAGTACTCAAACACCTATCACGAAGGAATCAAAGATTGCCCAATACACAGGTGGACAAAAGGTACGGAAAAGCATCCTGTCCGCCTCCTAAGTAACCTCGAAGACCTGAGTGTTCTGACCTCGTGCGTCGAAACTTGTACGCTATCGCGTATTGGCGTGCGGTTGTTCAATCTGCAATTCCAATCAGAAGCGATTCAACTGCTTTATCGTCGGCTGATGACCGGAAGAATGAACTTGGGGCGCAACCCGAAAGTTCGCGTCAAATATGATCCGGAAAACCTGCTCGTGGTTTATGTAGAGGATGCTCAGAACAGAATTTTCTTACCTGCAAGTTGCGTATATGCCTCATATGCTGACGGTTTGTCAGTTTGGCGTCACAAGTTGATCAGCAGGGTTGTTTCCAATGAGACGAACGGCGCGCGTAAGCACTCTGAAGAAAAGCTCCTCAATGCGCGGGTGACAACCTTCGAACTCGCTCAGCAGCTGAAGACGAGTAAGAGAAAGACCCGGCGCAACAAGGCTCACAGATATGTTCGAGAAGAAGTCATAGCTGAAGTGGTGACTAATTTCGAGAATGCATCAGAGGATAAGCAAAGAGAAGATATTCCAGTTCAGGAATTTGATTTTTCATCTGATGAGATTGCAGCGGAAATCGAGAAATCTCACTGGAAATCGACGTCTCCGTCCAGAGGCACAGGAGACAAGAATGCATGAAGAAATGTTCCTAACAGATGCTCAAGCAGATGGGTTGGCGAACTTTCAAAACCAGAGAGTCCATCATGGCCAATTCCAGAACGCAATTGCCCGAATTACCAACTTCCACAGGTCAGGTACGCGGGCTTATGCGCCGGGCATAATGACATTCGTTGGAGAGACAGGTGCGGGAAAGTCCTCTGTTGTCGAGAATTTTTGCTCAATGGCCAACAGTGGAGACAGTCATAGCTGTGTTCTATCAATTATCATCCCGCAGAGCTGTACGATAAAGAATCTCGCATCACGCATTCTATATGCGTTGGGGGACCCCTGCGCAAGTATGGGTACGCGAGAGTCTATGGAACGCCGCATTGCAATGCTCGCGGATCATGCCAGTGTTAGCATGCTCATCTTTGATGAGTTTCAGCATTTGACCAACAAAGGTAGCCAAGCTCGTCGCTACGATACTGCCGACTGGCTGAAGACACAGCTTGAAATATTACATAGACCTGTGCTGTTCGTCGGACTTCCAGAGGTCAACGATATCTTCATGGTGAACCCGCAACTTGAAACACGTCGGCGCGGACGAATTGAGCTGCATCCCTTTGATCCCTCTACTAAGGATGGCGCAAAAGAGCTCTTAATGTTGTTCCATTTCTTGAACCAAGAACTTCCCTTACCTGATCCTTCAAGCTCAGTGCTGAAAAGTAACGAAGTAATGCTGAAGTTGGCCCGATCATGCAAAGGGTTAATTGGATACATCACCAAGGTTATCTATCGATCTGTAGAAATTGCTCTGTTGAGCAATAGTACAACGCTTACAGAGCAGCATCTGACGGTTGCCCTATCAGAGCTAAAGGAAGCGTCTGATGAACTCGACACTAGAGCTGCGCGACCATTGCAATCGAAACGGAAACAAACAGTAGGAAGAGTAATTAGCCGTCAGAAAAAAGGGCTTCAAGATGAACCGTTCTGAAGCCGTTCCAATTATTGCATCGCCAATCAAAGACGAGAGCCTTATCGGGTATCTTATCCGAATTGCGGGTCTTAATGCTTATGAAAGCTCGGCATGGCCGTTGAGGCATGTAGGGCTTAGCTATGCGAAGACAAAAGCTTCAACTTGGAGGAGCAAATTACCGGAGCTTGCTTCGATTTTAGGTCAGCCTTTGGAGGCAATCAGTAATCTAGCGCCATTGAATACATTCGAAGGTAACCATTCGAAGGTGACATTGCTCAATGGAGAGGCGGTATCGCGATACTTTTTAAAGTGGCCGACTAAAGCAATCTGTTCCCTGTGCGCACGGGAGAACGGATATCTCTCTAGTCTTTGGGATTTGCGTTTCGTAACTCATTGCCCAAGGCATGGTTGTAAGCTACGTGACGCCTGCTCTGAGTGCGGAAAGGTTGTGAGGTTTTACCGCACAAGTATCGACTTTTGTGAGTGTTTGACCGCCAAAGCAGTTGGTGATTCGTCAATATCGGAAGCCCATATTGGTTTGCTGAGACTGCTTTCAAACAAATACTCAGGGACTAAGTTCGATTTGGCACGGTACGGATTTCCGGAGCTCATTCAGAGAGCGTCGTGCCGAGAGGTGTTGGAGACGATCGCGTTGCTTGGAACTTCTCTTCATCGTGAAGGAGATCCAGATGGTCGCGGCTACCTCCGTGTAAGTGAAGCAAACACCATTATCCACGTCTCTGATGCAGCGGGTGCTCTTGCAAACTGGCCGGAAGGTTTCATTCGCTTCATTGGGAAAATGATAGCTCCAACCGATTGGTATTTGGAAAATGAATTCTTTGCCTTCGGACTAGAGCGACTATATCGAACCTGCTCAACACAAAAGGAGAGATTTCCAACCGTCTATGAAGGATTTGAGGCCTATTTGCGTTTGGTTTCGGAAGGTCGTGCTCCATACGTTAATAATACCGTGGTTCCCAGTCCAGGTCGTCACCAATGGCTTGTTAGTTCTTCGGATGCGCGCAACTGGTTGAAGGTGAGTCGCGCAGGAATTGACAGACTAATAAGAAAAGGTCTTCTCCAGACAATTACCATTCGAAGGGGACGTCGTGTCGACCGTTTGGTCACTCACGAAAGCCTCGAAGCATATAATGACTTGAAGAAACGGCTGATTGGCATTGGTGCTGCCGCATACATGCTTTCGATTTCCCTCTACACTTTGAAGGAACTCGTCAGGGCGGGGTTTGTAACACCGGTTCATTCACCAGATTTGGATGGAAATCATTGCTGGCGGTTTGATCAAAAAGTGCTTGAAGGCTTTCTCTATGAGTTAGAGGTGCACGCCGAAATCTCAAAAATTAGGCCTGTACAGCTGATCGCAGCGGTAAAAAAATACAATAAACAAGGACTATCTTATGTAAGGCTGTTGGAAATGATCAGAGAGGGTGAAGTCGAGTTGTTGATGTACTCCCAAACGGAAAGAGGATTTCTTAAGTTTGGGGTTGATCCGGAAGTTCTCCATAAGCTTTTCAATGATGAAGGAGGTCTTGGGAGGGCTAACTTAACAACTGTCCGCCAACGTCGAACGGGCTTGGTAAATGGTTGACCGAAGCAGGTTGACCTTCTTGCGTGCACTGCTCTGGCAGGGAGACAAGCAAAGGCGCTTGAGTGAACAAGAAATGCTTAACGCCTATGAGCGGGGATGGAGGTTCCATGATATCCTTGCTGAGCCGACGGTAGATGAGCTCAAGTCCATCGAGGCACTGGCATCATCTCATGGCTCATGGCTTGAGGTTGAATGCAAGAAGCTGATTGCAAAGCGGTCTAAACATGAGCCTAAGAACGCTATTATTCACGGCCACAAACCAGCAGATATAAAAACTGTTATAAGCGCGCTTTCAGAGGACTTTATGCAATATCGCAGTCTTGGATTGTCTGGTCGCACTTCATTGTTTGCCTCAGTAGTTGGTTTTGGTGCTCCGAATGAAGTTCGCCTTACCCTTGTCAATCCGCTTGAAAACATCAAATCATTCCGAGACGAGATTTCCAGGGCTGGGCCTGAGGTGTTGTTTGAGAGCTCCAAGAGCGAACCATTCGTTTTTGGGCAATGTTATTTTGATCAGTCAGGTGGGTGGTTTAGCGTTAGACCTTCCGCGAAGGCACCAGGCATCAAGGTCTCCGTGCTGTATGATCAGGGGGAGAAAGCGCTTGAAGTCGGTTCGTACAAAGAGAACCTTGGTAAAACTCTTCCAAGCGTTGCACTGAATGACGAACTTGCTTCGGAGCTTGTTGATCTTTCTGAGGATGCATTTTCTGGGGAGTTAATGAAAGATGCCTTGGAGCAAGTCGTGCTCTTCACCGCGTGTCTTGGTGACCTCGAACGCGTGATTGATCAGATCAAAGCTCAGAGTTTACATCGTGAGCAGATGGAAAGATTCTTGCCGCCGGCATTCGAAGGAACAGGGGGGCTTGAGAGCCTGGAGCTACTTTACTCAAGAGGCGCGGCAAAGCTGAAAGCTCTACTTGAAAAGTTGTGAATGTAATGACTTTGGAGCGCTGGTTAGCGAGCCGTCGATGATTAGCTTTGCTCTCACGGGCAGTTCTGATCGGTTGATTTGGCATTCAGCCCTTTCTCTGTCTGGTGCGAAGCTTCTTTGGATAATGGTGTGCCAATGCCGGCAAGAGATTTTGAAGATGATTTGTTGGAAAAATGCGTTGCCGTTGCCCGTGGCGAACGCGAGAGTGCAACTAGTCAGATTGAAGCAAATGTCTTTGAAGTTGCTGGATCGATTTTGCGGTCAAAGCTTCCGGTCACTGCGGAAAAGTTGATTGCCGCAGCTGAGAGTTACTTTGTTAACTGTCCAGATCAAAGACTGAAAGTCGTCGAGGTGGTGCGGAAGCAGTGGATCTATGAATTGTCGCGTTTCAGAAACCGGTTGATGCGTTTGCTGAATGAGAGGGGTGTTTCAAAGTGATGCGTCAGCGCATTCGCCGCAGGGCCTATAAATCACGGGATGAGGCACATCAGGTTGTCTTCGATTACATAGAAATAGTCTACATCCCGAATAGAAAACATAGTGCCAACGGAATAGTGCTGCCCCTCGAATTCGAGAGACCACAAATCTGATCAAACCGGGTCTCTTCAATTCCAGGGGCTATTCAGTGATATTGGTGAATTCTAGTTCTGGAGTGTGCTCCCGACTGGAGGTGAGAATGTCTAAAAAGCAGGTGGAGAACGTACTTACTCAGAAGGAAGCCCAAGCATTGTGCCGAGCGGCATTCAGATTGCTGAAGAACTGGGAGCTCTCGGATGCCGAAGTGCGGGTTCTTCTTGGTGGCGACGAGATAGCGTTTAGGAACGAGCAGCAGTGCCCAAACGAGGATATTTTGGTTCGGGCGCATTTGTTGCTAGGCATTCATAAACAGCTGAGGGTGCTTTTTGTCGATAAACGTCGAGGCTATCAGTGGGTGAAGAAGCCTAACCAAACCTTCGGTGGTCTGAGTGCCTTGGAGGTGATGGTGCAAAGAGGCGTTGAGGGTATTTTCCACGTCAAAGAATATCTCGAAGCTGAGAGCGCTCTTTAGCTTGTAGGGGAATTGTCTGAGGGAAATCCGGAGATTTTGCCGTTAGCTGCGATGCAAACAATCTGGATACATCGATTGTCGAAAGGGGGCTCGTCGACAAGTGTTTGTGCTTGACCTGAACCCAAATTTATCTAGTTTACGGCGGCGTATTGAGTAATGAGTATCCGCTAACTCTTGCTCAATCAGGGCCTGTAGCTCAATTGGTTAGAGCCGACCGCTCATAACGGTCTGGTTGCGAGTTCGAGTCTCGCCGGGCCCACCATTCTCTTTACTTCATGTAGATTTATAACCTCAACATAAATTTAGTTCATGTCATCTGGGCATGTATTCGTGATGCCGCTTTCCCAATTTATTTCTAATGCGGAATAATTCAAAAATAATGGATATTAATGTGGTCCATGGATGCGTCTATTAAGTTATAAAGTGTTGTTCACTGCAAAATTTTTTGAGTTCAGGTTTTAATTTTCGTGCATCGTGATTGCATAAATTTTATCTATTTTTATGAGTGATTACTGTATGTTACCGTAAAAATATCTTTATGTTGATAGTTCCTGGTGTAGGTCCGCCCATTTTACAGATTTAATGTTGTTTTCGGAAAACCAGCTTGGCATTTTCGTCGGTTTGTTGTTCTGTGAATAAACCGCAATGACCTTTTTCCCTAGCTTCAAGCTTTGATCAACTTCCCACTTTACCCATTTGCTCTGAGCTGTATCGTCGGAAACAAATATAACGCAGACTGAGCTTCTGTTAATTCTATCTGTGATTTTGGCTTTGATGTATGTAGCGCGTTCGCTGTCATACGGAACCCGAACCGAATGGTCGTTGAACTCCAAGTCACTGTTTTGATTTTTGGCTTGTCCACGCAGTAGATTAACTTCATCTAGGTCTTCAGTCGCAAAGCTAATGAAGACATTTTTCCGACCTTTTTGAAGAGCAGCTTTCGCTTTTTCCTCTAGGGACCTGATATCACCCAAGGAGCTCCAGCTTCCTCCGCCTCCACCACCCATTTAAGTGTCCTCCGACAGAAATTCCAGGCAGGCAATACACTTTCCGCAAGGCTGTTCGTGCCCAACATGACAAGAATAGGTGCCTTTTATACCCTTCTGTGCCGCTAGCTGCACAACATCTTGTTTATTAAAGTCCGCTAACGGTGCAAGAACGGATATTTTACGCCCGAGAGCAACTTCGATAAAGCTCTCAGCTTCACTGAGAAATCGTTTTGTTTGGTCGGGAAATAAGCTTGTTTCCTCGCCCAATAAGCCAATTGAAACAGCATCAGCATTTACTTGGTATGCATATGAACTTGCCATGAGCAAGAAGAGAGCGTTGCGGCCTGGTGTAAATGCATCCTCAAGTACCCTGAGGGTTTTATCTGTTAAGCCGGAGCGTATCAATTTTCCAAACCCGGCCAGATCAGCGACCTCTGGCGCAGGTAAGTTCATTGCTTTCATTGACATCAAGCAGGCTTTGAACTCTCGCTCCATAGCTCTTTGTCCGTAGTTGACAAAGAGTGGGTGGACATTGACGCCTTCTTCTTTGGCAAGGTGAGCGACTAGAGTGGAGTCTAGGCCCCCGGAGACTAAGACAACGATACTCATACTACTTTAATCTCACTTTCAAGAGACTTTGCTGCACGCATAACGATCCAGATTGCCCAGTCAAGAAGTCCAACGACTACACCCAAGCTCTCAGCATGATCTCGTAACGTATTTTCAAGGTGACAATATTTACCAAAACTACTAATCGATGAGGTTTGTTCAGAGAACAGTCCCGATCTGTACATATAATCAAGGACATGGCGATCTATGATTGCCAAATCGTAACTCAAGCCTGTGTTGCGCGCAAACATACTCGCTTGCTTTGGTCCTATCCCAGGAGCATTTTTTACTAACCAATTTCTTAAATCGGAAGCTTCTGAAAAATGACAGACGAGTTCTGTCAAAGAGCCAAATTGTTCAGCTACCGCACGTTTCATTCTTGCCAGTTGGTCTGCCTTTGAGAACCGAAAACGATAAAGTCGGTAGCTACCATTGACAGCCAGTGGCTTAGACAAAGCCCGCGATAATTCAATGTTCAACGCTTTTGTAGAAAGTCGGGATTGACAGCTTAGGAACCCGTCGGCATCAATTGCATCAGCCGCTGCAACTGCGACGTAGTAAGGTACTTGGCTGCTCAAGCAGCAGCATGACAATTCCCACCACAAAGCACGCTCGTCCGGGGCCATTGAGGACCGATTTTTCGGGGCCTTGTCCTCAATATTTGGGTAAATTTCTTGTATTGCCCTCTGGAGTGCTTTCGCGTCGTAAAGGCTCATGAAAACAACTCCGGAAACTGTTCGTTGAGTTGGTCGAAGTTATCTTTTCCCATTAGTAACGGAATTAATTGATCTACCCGTTTTTTTCTTAAATCTTCTGCAAATTCGTAGAAATAGTCGAGATTGTGAAAGGCCACTTTCCCTGCGTAGCCGATTTCATCATCTTCGCGAACTGCGCGAACTAGCTCTGAGGAGGAGGCCTCCATTTGATACATAAAGAAGTCCAGATGTTGGTAGTGGTGGAGTCTGCCTGTTTGACGATCTACTACGATCCGGCACCACTCAAGGCCGTCGAAGCTATCCGCTCCTGCGGCTGTAAATATAGCTAAGCTCCATGGATTTCCTGTGCCTAACAGGTGAATTGGTTGATAGTAGGGTAAGGTGTCCAGCGCTTGGCGTATTTTGAAAACTGTTCTTGCTCTCTCTACCAAGCCTGGGCCTAATTCCCGCTCTGGTACAGCTATTAAACTTGGGTGCAATTCTTTCGACACGCCAACAATAATGTCAGGGAGAAGGTCATACCTAATCTGTTTCTTTTTACCACTTACTGGGGCGTGGACTATTGGTAAAATTTCTCTTTTAAGCTGACGCCGGTCTCGGGCAGCTCCTGATACGATCTTTGCAATTGACCTGTCTACTGAGATTGGTAAAGACATTTGGTCGAAGCTAAAACCCATATCAAATGGCACGTCTTTGATCGATTTCCAAAAACTTTGCGGTTGCCATTGTTTGTCGCCTGTCCGATCGGCTTCGTAGTTCCCTGAATCGATCAATAGGATGCCTCCATCCGTTCGATACTGGGTGAGTTCCTCAATCATTTCAGGAGATCTTCGCTTAGGGTGGAGATCGTAAGCAGAAACAAGAATGGATTTGGCTTTATATAGGCGTAGTGCTCGGATAGCGTCTAGCGGCGGTAGTCGTGTCTCATGAGAAGAGACAGACATGAATAGCGCAGGTAGGCTTAATACGGGCGTCGAAAGGGAGCCCGTTCTGGCGGGCTTTTGTCGAGGGGGGATAATCCGAGCAATCTTCCTCTTGAGTTGTGCTAGGCACGGATGGTTGCTTTTTCCGTCCCAGTCCTTTAATTCGACGCTGCTGAATCCGCCAAAACCATAAGGAATATCGCAATCGTCGATCTTCAGCGGGATAATAGGGATGTTGCGTTTTTCAGCAATACGCACTTCATCTCTGACTTTTCTGCTTTTGCGGGAGTCTGTTGACCATATTGGAACAAGGCACTGTGCCGATTGTAGTTGAGCCTCAATTTCTTCAACATAGTCACCGACTAATTCATCATCCCACCAAGCTTCCCATTGTGAGGACAAAATAGAAAATAAGATCTTTGCCAATTCCTTATTTCGACTGGAGTAGGAAATGAAAATATCAGCCATGACTAGGTCTCTTCATTTTTCCTTTTTCCCCTCTCGGACTTGGATGATGAAGCGTTCTTGTTTCCTGGTGCTCTAGCTCATGGATAACCATGATATTTTGTATACAGAAGTAACAAAGTCATTAACGTAGGATCGGTTTTTGTTTTCATCTGGTTTGTTGGTTGCTTTGTCTTCTTCGCAGTAAACAATTATGTGCTTGCATTTGTGCAGTAAATTCAATGATTTATCTATTTCTTCACTTTGAATTCCATCGGAGATCAATAAAGCTGGAGCTTTGTCATCGCCATAAAGGTGAAGTAAATCTAAGGTGACAGGGATTGGTTGGGCGCCTAATGCTGAGATGCAATGAGTGGCCTCCTCGAGAGCATATTTCCTGCCGAGAGTATTTCCCTTACCAACGACCAAAACGCATCCGCATTTTCTCCCGTTAATCGGCAGGCAACTCTCAATACTTGAGTCCGCAAGCGGTAGAATGGGGGTTTGGCAGTATTTTGATACGATGCGAGAAGCCTTATCTGCAGCAACTCCAGGAGTTTCATTTTTTTCAGCCCAGAAATGGGAAAATGCTGCGCTAAATATGTCCCCTGTGCCAATTTTAAAAACTTGGTCAGAGTGATAAATTGGAACATGTAGTTCTGGCTGATTTCGTTCAAATACCCATGCGCCACGAACACCTGCTTTAACAACGACTACGTCAGACTCATGCTCTGTCAACAAGTGTGAGGCTGCTTCATTTATGTTGTTCTTCTTCGATGACACTAGCGCTTCGTGCTCATTAAGTACCAGTGCAAGTTGTCGAGCTTTCGAGCCATTGCTTCTAAATCTTCGGCCTGGAATTGGGCTTTGCGGGTCAAAGACAACTCTGTCACCAGAAACTATGGACTCACCCTCTAGAAAACCAAAGACTAAGATGTTTTCGGCTTCTACGCGGATGGGGCGTTCTTTTGCTGTTCTGTATGTTTGAGGTTCAATATGTGGACGGGAAAGTGGATGAAAGTACGCAAATATGAAATCTGTTGCTCTTGGGGCTATCTTGAGATTTACACCTAATTTTTTAAGGCTAAGTAGGCCCGGAGAGGCTGGATCTCGGCTGTAAGTATGTAGGGTGGTGTCGTCCGATAGTCCACTTAGGAGAGCAGCGGCACGTCCACCGGATCCAAATTCTTCCTGCCATCTAGGTAGTTCACATAGTTCCTTATAAAATCCACCAACAACGTGCATTTGTTACCTCTGGTCCAGCAGATTTGACTTTCCTTTTTCATAAGTTTCCAGCTCCCATTCCGCTGGCTTCTCTGATAGGAATTTTTCTTCCCAAAACGCTGCATCAGCTTCAGAGCCCAAGGCAAGCATACAGTTTGCGTATGTTGCATATACCCATTTGTGATCGGATCGTTCCTCAAAGTTGCTGGCCGCAGTGATTGTTTGAAGAATATTGATTACAGAGTTTCTAGTTTCGCGTGCGGCGACGCTGCAGAAAATTGCGTCCTCAGAGTTACGCTTCTCTCTGGCCCTTAGGTCGTAACATAATGCAAGATTTTCCCCATTGTAGTAATCTCTGCGAATTACAAATCCCCTATTGTAATACTTAGTAGCCTTGTCTAGGTGGGACTGATCTTTAGATAAGTTGTACAAATTTTTACAGATCGCGCCGGCTATTCCTAGCGTCTCAGGATCGGTGGAATCGTCAGGATTAAGGCTTCTGATTATTGCTAGGGCTTTGTTAAGAGCGTCGAGTTGTGTGGGGTTTTTACTTTTGTAAGACGCTAGTGCTAGTTGTTGTGTAATGTATGGTTCATCTGGACGAAACACGTGCGCTGCAGAGAAGCAGGTCACGGCAGTATCAAAATTACTGCTGGCCATAGCAGCCTTGCCTTTGTTCATTAATTCAGTAAGGTCTTCGCCAGCATTTTTGGTTTCCTCGACAAGTTCTTCAAACTCTTCATTCGACATTCTTGGGTGTTGAAGGTTTGGCAAGTAAGTATATACAGGGCTGTCTGGGGTTTTCTGGGATATGCAGCGATCAATTAGTTCACGCAGAGAGGCAATCGCTCTTCTTGCCTCTTTCGCTCCTATATCAGTCCCCAAGTGTTGATATTGAAAAATTCGAATGTGATTGAGGTCAAAATGCAGTTGTCCTTCGCTCTCCTTCATGACGATAGTCGAATAGGGTTTCAGTGCGTGTCGGACACCAAGTTCATATGTTGCGTTGACATTATCTGTGGATAGGTCGGCGATGACCAAATTTGCCCGATAGAGCATTTCATACATTGAGTGATCAATCGTTCCAGACTCTACAATTTTGTCGGCACGAACACACTCTAAGCCAGCCTCTGTAACTGCAGGCTGTATTATTTCTTCATATGTTGCGTTCAAATCCAGAGTTCTTCCGGAAGGGTATTCGGTCTTTTTGCCAAACCCCATGATAACGAAACACAATTTTTCCATTACCTTCTCCAATACAGCTGTAAATTAGCGTTTTGGGGTGACACGAAGTCCGCCGATGTAATTAAGCGCGGCTCGCGAAGAATCCTCTCGGGAGGTTTAGTACGTGGAGCTTTAGTTAGTATTCTGCTGTTTGGTCGAGTGCCTTGGGGCCATTCGCCCAGTGTTGTTGTTAAAAAGTATCATGGGCGTTATGCTACTTTAGCGCAAGCTTATCTGATTATGCGCAATCAAATGTTTTGGTTGTTGGCGAGAGGAACACCTGCTTCGCTATTGTTAGATAGATATAGAAACAGTTTGAACTAGCAATCACCCAATTTGTCATAATTCGGGGGTATGACTCAATTTTGGTGACCGTTTGCTGCATTCTCCGAGTAAAGCTTTAGATAGACGATTGATTGTTGCATCAACTTATGCTTGTTGGCAGGTGCATTGTTGATGGCTTAAGCATTATCGGAGTTGGGGGGTAAATGCTGAAGAGACGGGCATTGAGGGTTTGGGAGCTGCCGAGTTTAATTTTGCTTTTTACGACAGTCGGTGGCTGCGTTCTCAGCGATACAACTTCCGTTGGTGTTGAACAGGCTGAGCAGGTGAAAGCTAAACACTCAGGGCTGAATGTGGAGAGCCCTCAGCCTCTAGATGCGATGCCAATGGTTGACCACACCTCCGTTGGGCAAGAGAAAGAGCGGGAAGGCTTTACGAAGCAAGGGACCGGGCAGTTTGTGCGTTCGGTTTCGAAATCTGTTAACCGTCTTCCCTCGGGTGAGGTGGGGTTAAACCTCTTGAATGTATCCGTAAAAGAAGCTGCTGACGTCATTCTGAAGGATACTCTTGGCCTCAGCTATATCATGGATCAAGATGTCTCTGGTACTGTTACGGCGCGCACTGCCAAACCGATTTCCAAGGATAATCTTTTAAAGACTTTTGAAACCATCTTGGCAACAAACGGCCTTTCTCTGCTGAAAGAGGACGAGTTTTATCGTATTGCCGTTTCATCGGATATCCAGCAGCAGTTGCCACAAGTCCGAAATTTGCAGTTTTCTGAAGGGCACGGGCTTTATGTGATTCCACTTCAATATGTGTCTGCTTCGGGGTTGCTTGATGTGCTCCCGTCGCTGAAACAGGATTCAGGCCGGAGCGTCTCAGCAGATCCAGTTCGCAACGTCCTCCTTTTTTCAGGGAGTAGTACAGATGCGAGAAACTTGGTGGATCTGGTGGAGACCTTTGATGTCGATTGGATGCGAGGCATGTCTTTTGCCATGGAGCCGCTGGTGAATTCGGACCCGGAATCCGTCAAGGCCGAAGTCGATAATATTTTGAGTTTGCAAGATGGTCCTCTCAAAGGCGTCGTCCGACTTATGGCGATCGAAAGGTTGCAATCATTGTTGATTATCTCTTCTCAACCACGTTACCTCTCTCAAGTTCGCTCATGGATTAATGAGCTGGATCGTTCTGGTGGTGGGAATGGGCGTCAACTTTATGTCTACTCTGTAAAAAATGCGCGCGCGTTAGATCTTGCTGTTTTACTGAACCAAGTTTTTACGGGCTCTTCAGCGGATTCTTCAAACGTAAGCGCGATCAGCGATGTTGCGCCGGGGCTTGAGAAGTTTGAGCTTGGTAGCTCGGATGCTGCGGCACGTACTGAGCCCCTGATGACCAGCGGGAACAATGCAGCGGGTGAGTTTAAAATTATCGCTAACGAAAGCAGTAATTCTCTATTGCTACTTGCTTACCCGCATGAGTACGGCTTGTTAGAGAAGGCACTTGAGAGGTTGGATGTTATGCCTCTTCAAGTGATGATTGAGGCAACTATTGCTGAAGTCACTCTTAATGATGACTTGAAATATGGTCTTCAATGGCTGTTCTCAAGTGGTGACAGTTCTTTTACATTTTCCTCACTTAGCAGCGGAAATGTTAGCTCTGCTTTCCCTGGTTTTTCATACTCGTTGGCTGGTGCGAGCGCTAATGTAGTTCTAAACGCTTTAAGTCAAGTTACGAACGTAAACGTGATTTCGTCACCGCAGTTAATGGTCTTGGATAACCAGACGGCAAGGTTACAGGTCGGAGACCAAGTGCCGATAGCCACTCAGTCTGCGGTTTCAACAGATAGTGATAGTTCTCCGATTGTTAATTCGATCGAATTCAAGGATACCGGCGTGATCCTTGACGTTACACCACGTGTTACTGCTGCCGGAACTGTTGTTTTAAACGTTAGTCAAGAGGTCTCTGATGTTGTTGAAACAACAACTTCAGATATCGATTCTCCAACCATTCAACAACGACAGATATCTAGCAGTATTGCTGTCCGAGGCGGTGAAACCGTTGCATTGGGGGGGCTGATTAAGTCCAAAGATACAGATGGTGTAAGCGGTATACCGGTGCTTTCTGATATTCCTTTGTTAGGTAATCTTTTCAAAACGACGTCAGAGAGTAAGGTTCGGACTGAATTGCTTGTCCTGATCACTCCGAAAGTTATTCGAAACTCGGATGAATCACGGGCGGTGACCAACGAGTTACGTCAACGGATGAGTGAAGTTAAAAAACTGGATCTTTGAGCTGAATAACTTTTGCGTGAATCATATCATCACCCCACTCCGCATAGGTTGCGCATTTAGAGTTGAAGTGATTGATATTGGCCGATAATCTTCGAGTGTTGAAGAGACAGCCTTTTTTGGCTGAGACGATAGCTCGGGGGAATATCGATGCAGGCAGGCAGCCTTATGTCACGCCTTATGGCGGGGATAGTGTGTTTTTGGTCTTTTGGTCTGTTTGCTGCTCCAGCATATTCGCAAAGTCCTGTTTCGGGTGATTTTTCCGGTCAGTTTGATGTTACGGCCAGCGGAGAGGCGAGTTATGCCATCCCGGTTTCTGTGCCGCCCGGTATCGGTGATCTGGTGCCGGAGGTTGAGCTTTATTACAGCTCGGGCAGCGGTAATGGGCTTTTGGGTGTTGGCTGGGGGATCGGCGGTCTTTCGGCGATTACCCGCTGCAGTCAGAGCCTGACGCCGGACGGGACGATCCGTGCGGTCAAGTTTGATGGCGATGACCGCTTTTGCCTTGATGGTCAGCGTCTTGTTGCGGTGTCTGGTGATTATGGTGCCGCGGCCAGCGAATACCGTACAGAGATTGATGGTCACGCAAAGATTATCGCAAGCGGGGTTGCGGGAAGTGGCCCCGAGCAGTTTGTCGTTTATGCGGCCGGCGGTCATATTTTATCCTATGGTCAAGCATCTGATAGCCGTATCGAGACG
>NZ_JBSWYV010000020.1:0-50143 GCF_056161285.1 Thalassospira sp. ABL2_045
CCGAACTCAGAAGTGAAACCAGCCTGCGCCGATGGTACTTTGTCTTAAGGCACGGGAGAGTAGGTCACCGCCGGGCCTTCCAAATACAGCAACACATATTCCCTATAAACACACCCAAACATCAAACGCCGCTTCATCCCAGATGCGGCGTTATCTGTTTACTGAGGCTGTAAAGAAATCGCTCCAGTGAAGCGATTTTAAGCCGAAGGTTGAGCACGGCGGAGCCGCGCGCAGACTGTACAGATTAAACACCCACTGACGCGGGGTGGAGCAGCCCGGTAGCTCGTCAGGCTCATAACCTGAAGGTCGCAGGTTCAAATCCTGCCCCCGCAACCAATAAAAAGACCCTGTCACCTCCGGTGGCAGGGTTTTTTATTGCCCGCAGGAACAGTCTTTGAACCTTTGACCTCCTGTGGTTATGAGCCTGCGCTCATAATTGATGGTTTCGAAGGAACCGTGCACCCAGTGGGTGCGCGTAAGTCCTGAGAAAGGCGTTTAAAAAAGGTGCCAGTGGCACCTTTTTAGCTCGAAGGTCAAGCACGGCCGATAGGCCGCGCGCAGACTGCGCTGGTTCAACAGGAGCCACAAGCTCACTCCCCAACCACCCCATCCACAACACCAGCCTCTATCAACTCCGCTGCCTCCGGGAACCAGATCCCGGTATGCGGGGCGAGGAAGACTTGTTCAAGGAAGCTCTCGGCAATGCCCTGGCTGCGATAGAAGGTGATTTCCTTTTCCTGCTGGCCCTTGATGTCATAAAGCGGCACGGGGTAGGCGAGATCGATCTTGTATTGATGGAAGCCCAGCCGGCCATCAGGGCCGAGGTAGCGTTTGGCGCCACCGATAAAGGCGGTTGTGCAGGCGGAACTGCAATCGGCAAACACATAGGTGTCCAAGCCCCGATCACGGATCAGGAAGCCGACACCGCGCCCCTCATAGACATGCCCGCCATCACTGTTAAGGACGATGCCGGTCACACCCGGATTTTCATCCAGCAAGGCTGCCAATCGCTGCGCCATGCCAAGGGCAAAGATGCCGGTGATGTGAATGCGGGTGTTATCGGGACTAAGTGTTAGCGCATACTGGCTGGCGCGGGCATCTTCAAGCTCGGTCAGGTTGACCGGAATGAAACGTTCCGGGGCAAGGGCACGGAAAGAGGCCGCGATGCTGAGGGCGGTAAAGACCAGAGAAAGCCCGATCACCCCATAGGCCACGACGGTCCAGATATTGGCAAGAATGCTCGATTGATGTTGGGTGGCGCGCAGCACGCCGACCACCTGCCAGACAAAAACAACGCCATGAAAGACAAGGATAAACGCAACCGTCGCGATCAGGGCAGGGATGCGGTCAGGGATATAGGGCGGCAGCGTATAGCGATCGGCAAACAGGATCAGAGCCCGGATCAGGATCAGGTTGACGCACAGCGCGAACAACAGAGTGTGCTTTCCTTGCCAGTGATCCCGGATGTATCGCAATTTGGTCTTTTCCTTAAAAGTGTAAAGCCGTAATTAATGATAAAAAATTCCTGTAGTGCCTAATAGGTCAATAGGTGGTTATGCAGTTAATGGCGGTTTAGTTGCATCGCGTGTGCACATCTCGAACGCTGAAATGCAAACATCCTGCATTGAAGGTGCGTTTTCATAAGGAACGGACGAGTAGGGCGGTGACGGCTCCTCCAAATGCAGCATCATATTTCCTATAAGCACATCAAAAAATCAAACGCCGCTTCAAAAATGAACGAGCCGCTATCTGTTTAAGTCAATCGCTAAAACAGAAAACTTCACTAAAGCGGGTTGGGACAGCTCAGCAGTTCGGCAGGTTGATAACTTGAAGTTGGAGTACATATAGAAAACGTGCTTAGGGCACGTTTTTAGTCTGAAGAGTGAGTGCGGGTGATAGGGCATGCAGGCTTCGTTGTCGCCCAGCCATTAGCATATAGGACACCTGTTTTTTTTGGGGGGGCTGTCTAGGGCCGGATACCGGAGATTAGCGAGCGAAGCGAAAGCTATTACTGTTTCTGATGTAAACTAAACCAATGCCTTAGTCGGAAATGGCTAAGTCACCTTTTTATAAGCTGGAAGCAAACACGTATCGCAGGCGTATAAAGATGCTGCCGGCATTTTGTTTCCTTGAGCGAGATTTGCGGGAAGGAATAACAAGACAATTAATAACGTCGATCATAACCAATAGCTGATACTGGCAGTATTCAGAATAGGGGACGACTTGGCGGGCCTTGATTGATCAGGCCGGGCAACTTCTGAAAGCTCCCGCGAGCAACTAATTGTCAGCTTAATGGGCGGTTGCAACACGAGATTTTATCAAATGTACGACAGATCCAGAAGTCAGATATCCAAGCCGATGGAGCAATATGTGACACAAGTGGTGTTGACGTGTACACAAAAACCTCTATATCATTGGTATATTCCAGATAGGAACAATGAAAATGACCGAAGAAAAGTTGATTAAATTGTCCGATTCAAACTTTAAGGTTGATTTGTTGGATCAAACTGTTGCTGAATGGATCCGAAAAGCTATTGTAGTTCGTCCTTCTGGTGCCAAGCGTATGCGTGCGGTGGACTTGTCCCAGTTGGCAAATTTAGAGAGCGTATATGGTTGGCCGATTGCATCTTTACTATTAAAGCATGCTAATCATGTGGATGTTGAGGAGAATGGAGCGGCTATCCGCTGCCTTAACATAAGAGAAGCTCGAAAAGATTTTAGAGCCGTTATGGCTGACAACGCTCTTAAATTTGTTGCGTCTTCGAAGGGCGATAATAATGATCAGGTTCATGTGATGATACCCCTTGGTGAGCTCATAAAAATGCTTGATCGTGCTCACCAAAAAGTTTCGATTGTAGCTGCGATGTCCCCCAGCGATGAATTGCCTAAGGCGGAACCGATCAAGCTTCACACAACGCCCCGTAGCGCGGGGCCAAATATTTCATGTGCACAAGCGGATTAGTAAGGGCGTTCAATGTATCTGCTCGACTCTCAAGCATTTTCTGACTTTGTGAGTGGTGACCAATCAAAAGCGGCTTGGGAATTCGTTGTTCAGGCAGAAAAGTCTGGACGAGATGTTCTCGTGAGCCGAATGTCGATCGGATTATTGAGGGCTGAAATTGAGAATTTGCCGGCCGCGCATCGAAGTAACTGGCGGAAACGTTTAGCCGCTGCTCATCGAGTGTTCGAAGCCGGTGGTTTGATACGGGAAGTGACGAGCCAAGTTGTTGACGAGTGGGCTGAGATTAGAAATTTGGAGCTTCAAGACACTAATGGAGCCCCGCTCGGTGATAGTGAAACGCTGGTGATTGCAACGGCCATAGCCGATCAACTTTCCTTAGTTACGTCGTCGCCTAAAATCTACGAGCTAGTTGTTAATAATAGCGGCCTTTCAGTAACGGGAATATGACCGATTGAGCATTGATCTTGACCAAGCCAAACCACTCCCTCCTCAAGAACGCGAGAGACGTATTCTTGCTTTAACTGGTGGCGGTATACGTGGAATATTTACGGCTTCAGTTCTCGAGAATATCGAATTGCAAACTGAGAAAAACGTTGAGCAACTATTTTCAGTTCTAGCTGGCACATCCATTGGCGGCATTATTGCAATAGGACTGGCAGCAGGAGTAAGGCCCAAGATTATAAGGCAGGCTATCAGAAAATATGCCCCCGTCATCTTCCAGAAGCCGGTCAGAGATCACATCTTCAACCCATTGAATATTTTTAAAGCCGCTTATCGGCAAGAACCGCTTCGAGCTGCAATTGAATCTATTCTCGGAGAGAAGGCAGATATGACCCTCCAAGATTTGAAGACTCCTCTGGTGGTTGCAGCAGTTGAATACAACAGGGCAGTTGAGAAAATTTTCGTATCGGCTCCTTTGGCTGCGCAGGGGGAAGATCTCTCTGTCCGATTGATAGACGTTGCGTTGGCTACCTCTGCTGCTCCAACGTATTTCCCACCACATCGAATTGGTGATCGAGTTTATGTCGATGGGGGGCTTGTTGCAAACTCACCGGATTTAGTGGCGGCTCAAAGATGCTTAGAAAAGTCTGAGGGGGATGTAAGTGATCTCTATGTCATGAGTGTTGGCACTGCGTCCGGGGCCCTTCGTGGAAGAACTGGAATTACTTCTCCTGGACGCGCTGGATGGCTCCTTCGGCATAAGTTGTTCGATGTTACTATTGAGGCGCAAGCTGCGCTATCAATATCTCAACTCAGCACGTTGCTTGGTGACCGCTTTCACCGAATCGACAAAACACCAGAAAAAAGAATTAACCTAGACGAAACTAGCAGTGGGTGTCTAGATGAGTTAGAAAGCCTCGGAAGTGAGGCGGTTGAGGAGTTTCGTCAAAAAAATGCAAAGGACTGGCGCTTTTTCTTTCCACGCAAATAGCTTCTAACGGATTGGTTGTCAGCACCTACTGTGAAATACCGAGGGTACGTTTTTTATTCCATCTGAGGTGATCTAGCCCTTTAGCAAAGGTTGGCGTTGGACACACGCACTCCCAATAATCTGTACTTCTGTAAAACTGGTGCGCCATCTCTTAAGCCGGTAATGGCCTATTCGTCTTCTTAGAGTAATGAACCAGGTTCAATTCAAAGTAGGTTTCGAAAGGTTACCTGCCCAAAAAAAACACCCCCAGCCTAACGACCGGGGGTGTTCTCTTTCCGGAACCCTAAAGCTCCAAGTCACATCAATCCATCGCCCTCACGCCAGATCAAAGCGATCGGCGTTCATGACTTTGGTCCAGGCGGCGACGAAGTCCTTGACGAACTTCTCCTGGTTGTCGTCCTGGGCGTAGACCTCTGCATAGGCGCGCAGGATGGAGTTGGAACCGAAGACCAGATCCACGCGGGTGGCGGTGTATTTGGTTTCGCCGGAGGTGCGATCAACGATGTTGTAAAGGTTGTCGCCCGCCGGTTTCCAGCTATAGGCCATGTCGGTCAGGTTGACGAAGAAGTCGTTCGACAGCACACCGACACGATCCGTGAAGACACCGTGTTTGGTGCCGCCATGGTTGGTACCAAGAGCACGCATGCCGCCGATCAGGACAGTCATTTCATGAGCGGTCAGGCCCATCAGCTGTGCACGGTCGAGCAGCATTTCTTCCGGTGAGACGACATAGTCCTTTTTCGACCAGTTGCGGAAGCCGTCTGCGAGCGGTTCAAGCACGTCGAAGCTGTCGGCATCGGTCATCTCGTCCGTCGCATCCCCGCGGCCCGGTGCGAATGGGACGGTGATGTTAACACCGGCATCATGGGCCGCCTTTTCAACCGCCGCCGACCCGGCCAGCACGATGAGGTCAGCCATCGAGACTTTCTTGGCAAGGCCTGCCTGGAAGTCCTCAAGGGTTTTGAGAACCTTGGCAAGACGGTCCGGTTCGTTGCCTTCCCAATCCTTCTGCGGTGCCAGACGGATGCGGGCACCATTGGCACCACCCCGGCGGTCCGAACCCCGGAAGGTACGAGCACTATCCCAGGCGGTGTTGATCAGATCGGTCGAGGAGATTCCAAGACCGAGCAGCTTGGATTTGAGATCGGCGATCTCGGAGTCCGAGAGGGTGTAATCAACAGCCGGGATCGGGTCCTGCCAGATCAGGTCTTCTTCCGGGACATCCGGGCCGAGATAGCAGGCCTTCGGGCCCATATCACGGTGGGTCAGCTTGAACCATGCGCGGGCAAAGCAATCGGAGAAATAGTCAAAGTCGTTATTGAATTTCTCGATGATGGCGCGATAGGTCGGGTCCATCTTCATCGCCATGTCGGCATCGGTCATGATCGGCATGCGACGGATCGACGGGTCTTCGACGTCAACCGGCATGTGTTCTTCCTTGATGCCGATCGGCTCCCACTGGTTGGCACCGGCCGGGCTTTTCTTAAGCTCCCACTCATACCCCAGCAGAAGTTCGCAATAGCCGTTATCCCACTTGGTCGGGTGGGTGGTCCAGGCACCTTCGATGCCTGACGTTACGGTATCGCGGCCAATGCCACGCTTGGTGTGGTTCATCCAGCCAAAGCCCTGTTCATGGACGTCGGCTGCTTCCGGTTCGGCCTCAAGCAGGTCGGCATTGCCGTTACCGTGGGTTTTACCAACGGTGTGGCCACCGACGGTGAGGGCGGCGGTTTCTTCGTCATTCATCGCCATGCGGGCGAAGGTTTCACGCACCTGACCGGCGGTTTTGAGCGGGTCGGGCTGACCATTCACACCTTCCGGGTTCACATAGATCAGGCCCATCTGAACTGCTGCCAGCGGGTTTTCCATGGTTTCGGGATTTGACACATCGTCATAACGATTGTCAGAGGGGGCGAGCCATTCGCGTTCGGCACCCCAATAGGTGTCCTTTTCCGGGTGCCAGATATCTTCGCGGCCACCGGCAAAGCCAAAGACCTTAAGACCCATCGACTCATAGGCCATGGTGCCGGCGAGAATGATCAGGTCGGCCCAGGAAAGCTTGTTGCCGTATTTCTTTTTGATCGGCCAGAGAAGACGGCGCGCCTTATCAAGGTTGACGTTATCAGGCCAGGAGTTCAGCGGGGCAAAACGCAGGTTGCCCTTACCGCCACCACCACGGCCATCGGCCAGACGGTAGGACCCGGCAGAGTGCCATGCCATACGGATCATCAGGCCACCATAATGGCCCCAGTCGGCCGGCCACCATTCCTGGCTGTCGGTCATGAGGTTTTTGATGTCGGTCTTGACGGCTTCAAGGTTGAGCTTTTTGAATTCTTCAGCATAGTTGAAGTCTTCACCATAGGGGTTCACCTTGGTGTCGTGCTGATGAAGAATGTCGAGATTAAGGGTTTTCGGCCACCAGTCGGTGGCGGTTTTGCCGGTCTCGGTCATGCCACCATGCATTACCGGACATTTCCCTGCGGTATGTTTTCCGTCCATTTTTTCTCTCTCCGTCGTGGCTGAGATGTTTTAAACAGCTCCTGGACCCGTATCGCGTTGATCGCGCGGTAGATGGGGCGCTTTGGTTGGGGTGCGCCCGTATCGTTCTCTCTCCCTGAGGTGATTTAACCAAAACCAGCGAGATGAAACCAGAATTTATGCGTTAAGGTTTCATGTTGTAGGTAATGCTCAACTCAAAGATCGCAATGCGATGCAGATCATTCAATCCGATGCGACGGGTTTCCCTCATCGCTAGGAGAAGGCTAACAATAGTCTGTGTGATAGGGGAAATAGTTATTTCATGTGTTTTTGATAGTTTTTATCGATGAATGTGTAAGGGGGCGGAAAGCCTGGGTTCGTGGGCGCTGTTGGTTGGGGCCGTGACATTTGCCCTCAGTCGGTTAGACTGTGTTCGAGTTCACAGGCTTAAGTGCCTAAACGTTCCGGGTTTTCCTGATCCCGGATGTTGCCTGCCCACCACACTGCCTTGATGCAGCCCCACAGAAAGCGGAAATCCCGACATGTCTCATTCTTCAAAAGGTGCCATTTACATGGCAGCAGCGGCCAATCTGTTGATTGCTGTGGCGAAGTTTGGCGGGGCGGCGATTACCGGCTCTGCCGCGATGATGTCGGAGGGCATTCATTCGCTGGTCGATACCGGCAATCAGGGGCTTTTGCTTTTGGGGTTGCGGCTTTCGACCCGCGAGCCGGATGAACGGCATCCTCTGGGTTATGGCAAGGAAACCTATTTCTGGTCGTTTCTGGTGGCGGTGATGATTTTCGGGCTCGGGGCCGGTGTTTCGATCTGGGAAGGGGTGGACAAGATCATCCATCCGCATGCGCTTGATGTGCATGTGGTGGCAGTGCTTGGCGGGTTTGATGTTAGGACCTATCACGTTGTGTTTTCGATCCTGGCGGTTGCCATTGTGCTGGAAGGCATAGCGTTTCGCACGGCTTACCTGACGTTTCGCGCACAGCACCCCGATATGCCGCTGGTGAGGGCGGTGCGCAGCAGCAAGGATCCGACGGTGTTTGTCATTTTGTTTGAGGATTCAGCCGCGTTGCTTGGCCTTGTCGTGGCGTGTGTCGGGATTGCGGCGGCCTATTTGCTTGAGATGCCCGTCCTTGATGGGCTGGCATCGGTGATGATCGGGCTTATTCTGGCGGTGACGGCCTTCATGCTGGCGGTCGAGTGCAAGGGGCTTCTGATTGGTGAAAGCGCCAGTCGCCAAAGCCGGCAAATGATTGCCGATATGGTCGCGGCCATTCCGGGTATCCTTAAGGTCAACGAGATCATTACCCTGCATCACGGGCCGCAGAGCCTGATGGTGTGTGTCAGTGTGGATTTCGCGGACAAGGTGACCTCCCCACAGGTGGAGGCGGCCGTGAGCCGATTGGAAAGCGAAATTCGCGCCGCGATCCCCGAAGTTTCCAAGGTGTTTATTGAAGCGCAAAGCTGGACCGGGCATCAGGATCTGCTGGGGCAGGCCCGCGCGGCCGAGGACGCACAAGGCGCAGAACATCCAGCTTAACGCCGCATTGTTGCGAAGGTCACCCGCGCGCATTGACCGCGGCTTCGCGCAATAGTATGAGGAATAAAACCAACACTAAAATTCGAGGGCAGGGTGAGCTCGCTAAATCAGGATTACGGACCATCTCTGTCATGGATTGCGGTTGATTGGGGGACCTCCAATCTGCGGGTCTGGGCGATGGATGATAACGCTAACATCCTTGGTTCTGTTGAAAGCCCGCTTGGCATGAATGCGATTTCTGGCGACCCGAAGCTTTCATTTGAAGCGGTTCTAATCGGGCTGATTGACGGGTGGCTGGCTAAGGATGCACTCGGGGTGCCCGTCGTGATTTGCGGTATGGCCGGGGCCAAGCAGGGCTGGCTGGAAGCGCCGTATTGTGATGTTCCGGCTAAACCTTTTGATCTGGCACAAGGGGCTGTGAAACCGGATGTGAGGGACCCTCGCATTTCGGTCTTTATCCTGCCTGGCCTGTGTCAGCGGGGCGACTCTGATGTCATGCGCGGCGAGGAAACCCAGTTGGTGGGCTTCATGGCCGCCCATCCGGATTTTGCCGGCTGGGTCTGTTTGCCCGGCACCCATTCGAAATGGGCGCGGATTTCGGGCGGTGAGATTACCGCCTTTCGCACCTATATGAGTGGCGAGGTCTTTGCTCTGCTGTCGCAACACTCCATCCTGAAGCACTCGGTCGATGATGGCTGGGACGATGCGGCCTTTGCCGATGCGGTGCGCGCAGCACTTACACAACCGACGGCCTTTTTGCATAGCCTGTTTGGTGTGCGGGCCGCGGCACTTGTGGCACCGGTCGGGACCACTGTGGCGCCGGGTGCTTCGGTGCTTTCGGGGACTGTCATCGGTGCTGAAATCGCCGATGTGCTGGGGCTTTTGCAGCCGGGCGAGAATATTGCCCTGATCGGGGCGGGCAAGCTGGCATCGCTGTATCAGGCGGTCTTGGCTGTGCACGATCACAAGGCCACGCCGCAGGACGGGGCGAAAATTACACTTTCAGGGTTGGCGCGGGCACACGCGACCCTTGTTTTGGCATCAACGGAGAACTGAGCCATGACGTCCTATGTAGCAGAACAGATTACCGATCCGGTGACCGGTAAGGGGCGCCGTCGCCTGATCGCGATCCTGCGCGGTGTGCAGCCCCATGAGGCCGCCGATATGGCGCGTGCGCTGGTCGATGCCGGGATCACGATGATCGAGGTGCCGCTGAACTCGCCAGAGCCGCTTAAAAGCATTGCCGCGATGAAAGAGGCGGTCGGTGATACCGCCCTGATCGGGGCGGGCACGGTTCTGACCACCAAGGATGTTGCCGATGTTAAGGCCGCAAAGGGCGAGTTCGTGGTCTCGCCCAATTGCGATATCGATGTGATTGCCAAGACCAAGGAACTCGGCATGGGTTCCTGGCCGGGGGTTTTGACCCCGACCGAATGCTTTGCCGCGATCAAGGCCGGGGCCGACGGGCTCAAGATTTTTCCAGCCAGCATCATCGGGGCCGCGGGCATCAAGGCCATGCGGGCTGTTTTGCCCAAGGATACCCCGGTCTATGCCGTTGGCGGTGTCGGCCCGGATGATTTCGCCACCTACGCCAAGGCAGGCTGTGATGGCTTTGGCCTTGGATCGGGCATCTATAAGCCCGGCATGGCGGCGGGTGATGTATCAAAGGCGGCCATTGCCTATGTCAGCGCGCATGATGCGGTGTTTGGCTGAACGGCTCTTCACCATCTGCAGTGCCTGCAGGTTCCGGAATATTCGGTTTTGAAATAATTCCAAATTATGGAAGGGCGTTTGACCCTTGGTGCACTGCGGGCTAAATTCCTGCCATTGTCTGAATTCCTGAACATGGGAGGATCCATTGGATCTTGGAATTAAGGGCCGCAAGGCCATCGTTTGTGCGTCGTCCAAGGGGCTTGGCCGTGGCTGTGCGATCAAACTGGCCGAGGCCGGTGTAGACCTTGTGCTCAATGCGCGCTCCGAAGGGCCGCTGAATGAAACGGCGGATTATATCCGCGATACCTATGGCGTGAACGTCACCACGGTTGCGTGCGACATTACCACCGAAGAGGGCCGTAACAAGGTTCTGGCCGCAGTCGATGCGCCTGATATCCTTGTTAACAATGCCGGTGGTCCGCCCCCGGGTGTGTGGTCCGATTGGGGGCAGAAGGAATGGGAAGCAGCCGTGCAGTCGAACATGCTGACCCCGATCCTGCTGGCAACGGCCGTATTGCCGGGCATGATTTCGCGTCAGTGGGGCCGGATTGTGAACATCACGTCGGGTTCGGTGAAATCGCCGATCCCGCATCTGGGGCTTTCGAACGGGGCGCGTGCCGGTCTGACCGGTTTTGTCGCGGGCACCTCGCGCCAGGTTGCCAAGGATGGGGTTATTATGAACAACCTTTTGCCGGGCCAGCATGATACCGACCGTATCAATGCGCTGATGACCAACAAGTCAAAGGCCGAGGGTATTACCCTTGAAGAAGCGCGCACCAAAACCCAGGCTGGTCTTCCGACGGGACGTTTTGGTGATCCGCTTGATTTCGGCGCGACCTGTGCCTTCATGTGCAGCGAGCATGCGAAATTCATGGTCGGGCAGAATGTTCTACTGGACGGCGGAGCCTTCAACTCCACCCTTTAATTCGTCCCATGCAGATCTGCAAACGGCTGGCTTCTGCGCTTCCGGTGCTCACGTACCTTTAAGTACGCTGCGCGCCGGTTCTCAAAGTCAGCCGTTTTCGCCACAGCATGAAACGAATTCGGTCGCGCAATTATAAACCGGGTAACTCGCAGATGGCGTCATTCACCTTTGTTTATGTGCTGCGCGAGCTGGATTTTGTGCCGGGGCAGGGCAAGTCGAAACTGCCCCGGACCTATGTTGGCTGGTCGACCGATGTCGAAGCGAGGCTTGCCACGCATAATAGCGGCAAGGGGGCCAAGACGACGCGCGGACGGCAGTGGGAACTGGTTTATGTCGAACGGTTCCGCACATTCGGGCAGGCAATGAGCCGGGAATGGCATCTCAAGCGCGATCGCAAGCTGCGCAAGATGCTGGCTGGTGGTTAGGCCCGCAGAGGGATGGCCAAATCAGCACTTGCATCATCGCGCCAAGTAACAGATATGTGCTTTCCAATAGCTCATTCAAATTAGGGATCCATCCGTCATGGCATTCGTTCGCAAAAATCCGCTGAAACTCAACAAGCTGCAGCTGCGCACCCTTGTGTTGGCACAGGTGATTGCCAAGGATCCCAATTCCGGGAAGATTGATGAAGCCACTGGCGAGGCAACGCTTTTGCGCGTGCCGCACGCCCATGGCGATCACGTTCATGTTGGCAAATTCACCGTGGCGGCCCGCGATGCCAGCGGTTTTGAAAACCCGGCCGTCTGGGTCGCGCTGACCCGCAAAGGTCTGGTCAAGGAAGGCTATCCGGCCGCCATCGTTCTGACCAAGGAAGGCATGGAATATGACACCGGTCTTGGCGATCATTTCCTTGAGGAAAGCGATCACTAAGGCGTCGCTATAAAAGCGATTTGCTTGTTACGGATTTTAAAAAGGCCCCGTTGTTACGGGGCCTTTTGCATGGATCTTTCGGGTGTCTATTCGACGCGGATGAATTTGCCGTCGCGTATTTCAACGAAGTAGATGTTGCGATTGCCATCGCCAAAGGCATCAAACGCCAGTTCCTGATGTAATCCCGGTTGCGGCGGAAGATTGGTCAGCGCATCGGCCAGTGATTGTTCGTCATGCTTGGTGCGTAAAGCTGCAAACAGAACCGTCGCCGCATCATAGGTTAGAACCGCAGTATAGCCGGGGTGATCATCAAACATTGCAGTGTAGTCCTTGATGAACTTCTGGAAGCGCGGATTGGTGTCATAGCGGTCAAACGCCTGCACCAGTCTCATGCCCTCAACAGCGTTCCCGCCAATCTCGATCAAGGTTTCCGACCCGGCCCATTCGGCGGCAGATAACGGGATGCCGGCGTCAAGTTTGCGGATTTCCTGCGCCATATAGGCGCCGTCCGCACTGTTGGTGATTAAAACGATGGCTTCGGGATCATCGGTCAAAAGTTCGGCTGCGGCATCGGCGTGGGTGACATTGTTGACATTGATCCAGACCTTGGAGATCACCCGACCGTCTAGCGCATCAAATTCCAAAAGAAATTCGCGATACCAACTGTCGGTAAAGGCCTGGTTCTGACCATCCAGGGCAAGCGACACTCGGCTGTATCCCGCCTCGATATAATGTCTGGCATAGGCGCGTGCATTTTCGCGCGTTGTGGCATTCATGCGAAACAGGTTGTCGCGAAAACCGGCAAAGTCGGCCGCTGAGATGGTCGGGGATACGGTGACAACGCCAAGCTCATTGATCACCGGCAGCATCGCCATGCCGATCGAGCTGATGATCGGACCAACCACGGCGTCAACGCCAAGGCGCTTGAATTCGCGGACATGGTCCTGCGCAACTTCCGGGGTTTTCAGATCATCGCGGGCAATGATTTCGATCATGCGGCCATTGATGCCACCGTCGCCATTCACCTGCTGGGCCGCAAGTTTTAGCGCATTAAGCGCATCGGTCCCCGCATCCGAGCCGGGGCCAGACAGGCCTGCAATGAAACCGATTTTGACGGGGCCGGATTGATCGCAGGCCACTAGCAAGAAGCAGCCGACAAACACAGAGCACAGAAACCTGATGGACCGCATTTTATTCCTTGCAGCTTTTCTTTTGGGCCAGGAACCATGGCCTGTGGACGTTTAACATTTGATCCTGTCCAGGCAGACAGGATTTGGTGACGATTTCGATATGGCAGTTCCCGGAACGCGTTTCAAGCAGTTGATATCGTGATAATCGCCGCACTAACCAAAGTCGCGCCGTGCCTGCAGAACCCGACCAGCAGTGGTGAGCAGGCACAAGGCGCCGAAAATGGCTGCAATAGTGTCGAACATGGCCGGGAAAATGCATATGAGACATAAGACCAGTATGGTCTCGCTGCCTTCGGTAATACCTGTCAGATAGAAAAAGCTTTTCTTGCCCTGGGCGTCATTGTCGCTGCGGCCCTGTTTGGCGGCGATAATGGCATAGGCCAGAAAGCTCGATCCGGTGCCGACAAAACAGAAGATCAGAAACGCCGCCATAAGCGCATGTTCCGGTCGCCCAATGGCAAAGGCCAAAATCATGCCCGAATAAAACAGAAAGTCGGAGACGATATCGTAATAGCCCCCCAGATCGCTTTCCTGACTTTTCGCACCCGGATGGCGTGATCTGGGGGCAGCATGCCGGGCAACCGCCCCATCAAGCCCATCCATGAAACGCGATGCCAGGATCAGCGCAAGGGCCGCGTAATCGAGTTTGAGCACAAGACAAGCCGCCGCCAGAAGCCCAAGGAAAAAGCCAAACCCCGTAATCATGTTGGGCGTAATGCCCGTGCCCGAAAGCGTTCGCGCAATCGCATTTAACGGCACATCAATCAGCGGGCGCAGGCGGGCATCAAACATCGGAGTGATTTCCATTTAACGTGTTGAGTTGGCGACTATAAGCCGAACAACCGTTAAATGAAAATCATCACTTCGTTTGTTGCGGGTCTGTGTAACCGCAAACGTTTATCGCGAGCGGTCAGGTGCGAAAATCTTCAAGGCGTTTGCGCTGCTTGCCGGTGTCATCAAAGTTTTCCGGCGCCAGCCATGCGTCAAATGCGGCGCGGATGGCGGGCCATTCGTCGGCTGTGATGGAAAACCATGCGGTGTCGCGGTTGCGCCCCTTATAGATCAGGTGATTGCGAAATGTACCTTCATAGGTAAAGCCATAACGGGCTGCTGCGGCACGGGATGGCGCATTCTTGTCGTCGCATTTCCATTCGTAACGGCGATAGCCCAGATCATCAAAGGCACGCTTCATCATCAGATACATCGCCTCTGTCGCGCCGATGGTCTGTGACAGGGCGGGTGAAAAGTTGATGTTGCCGATCTCGATCACGCCATTTTTCGCATCAATCCGCATGAAGGCGGCGACGCCTACGGCTGTGTTGGTCGCTTTGTCGATGATGGCGTGAAGCATCGGGTCATCGCTGGCGGTCATGCTTTCAAGCCATGTCTTGTAAGCATCGAAATCCGCGAATGGCCCGGTCGGGAGATAGGTAAAGCGTGATCCATCAGGCACCGTGCTGTTGGCGTCAAACAGGTGTCGGGCGTCGCGGTCTACATCAAGCGGACTTACGATCACATGGCTGCCGATCATGTCACGGCGCGGTGGCAGGTCACATCCGTTCCAGTTTTCAATCGGGTGGCCAACCGGTTTGCCAAATTCATCCTTGTGGGGCGCGGTCATCAGACATCCTGTTTCATGTGCGGTGTGCAAAGAAGCACAGTGCCGGAAATTGGTTCTGCATCAAAGAGCCATTTCCGCAAATGTCATGGTGCCAATCAAGGCGGCGTTTCGGGGTGATGCGTTAGTGAAAATCATGACTGTCGATCTTAAGGCGTTTGTGATTTTTGCTGTGGTTGGGGCTGTGGTTCGAGCTTGAGGCCTCGCCCTGAGTTTCCAGCTGATCAAGGTCACCGGGTTTGTTTGACGCATTGGTGGCTTCTTGCGCGGGCAGGGCAGTGCGCGGGCTGGCCCAGCGCAGGTTGCGCGGATGGTTGTTGGCATCACGGGCGATTTTGGTGTTTTCGCTCATCGATTGCAGCATATGGGTCAGATCGACCAGTTTGTCGGCAATGATATGCGTCACCCCGTCTTCGCGTTGCAATTTGCCCGTCACCCCCAGAACCGTCGCGGTCATCACCTCGCGGCGGTGCTGTTCCATGACCTTGCTCCAGACCACAAGATTGGTGATGCCTGTTTCATCCTCAAGGGTTATGAAAACCACCCCCGATGCCGTGCCGGGACGCTGACGAACAATCGCAAGTCCCGCATGGCTCAGCCGTTGGCCATCGCGCACATTGGCAATGTCACTTGCTCTGCAGACCCCGGCAGTACTGAGCGCATCGCGCAGCATCGCCATCGGATGGCCCTTAAGCGACAAGCGCAGGCTGGCATAGTCTTCGATAATCTCCTCGCCCGGGCCCATGATCGGCAAATCCACCGGGGCTTCGGCGCCAAATTCGGCCGAGACGCCCATATTGTGGTTAAAGTTCTGGGCCGCTTCAAACAGGGGCAGGGCAGCTGGGGCCTTGCGCCCCTTGCCAAAACGTCGCACCGCCCACAGCGCTTCGCGCCGGGACAGACCAAGTGATCCAAACGCATCGGCCTCGGCCAGTTTTTCAAGGGCGGCGGGCGATAAGCCCGTCTGGCGCGCCATCAGATAGACATCCTGAAACCCGCCTTGGGGCCGGTTGGAAATCAGGGCAAGGGCATCAAGCTCGCCAAATCCCTTGATCTGGCGGAACCCAAGCCGCACCGAATGATACCCCGCCGTACGGCCCGGTTCGCGTTCCAGATTGTTGTCCCAGAAGCTGTGATTGATATCGATTTCAAGCACGCGCACCCCGTGATTGCGCGCATCATTGACCAATTGCGCCGGGGCATAGAACCCCATGGGTTGGGAATTCAGAAGTGCGCATAAAAACACATCCGGGTGATGGCATTTAAGCCAGGATGACGCATAGGCCAGAATGGCAAAACTCGCCGCGTGGCTTTCGGGGAAGCCGTAATCGGCAAAGCCTTCGATCTGTTTGAAACAGCGTTCGGCGAACTCCTCGTCATAGCCATTTTTCAGCATGCCATTGATGAATTTGGTGCGGTGTTCACCGATGGTGCCGGTGCGCTTGAATGTTGCCATGGCGCGCCGCAGGTTGTCGGCCTCGCCCCCGGAATAGCCCGCCGCGACAATGGCAATCTGCATCGCCTGTTCCTGAAACAGGGGCACGCCACAGGTGCGTTTAAGCACGGCTTCAAGTTCTTTGGAGGGGTATTCAACCTTTTCGCGCCCCATGCGCCGTTGCAAAAACGGGTGGACCATGCCGCCCTGGATCGGGCCTGGGCGGACGATGGCGACCTGGATGGTCAGATCATAAATGGTTTGCGGTTTAAGACGCGGCAGCATGCTCATTTGGGCACGTGATTCCACCTGAAAGGTGCCGACACTATCGGCCTTGGACAGCATGCGATAGGTGGCAACGTCTTCTTTGGGCAGGGTCGCCAGATCGTAATCAATGTTCTTGTGCGTGCGCAGCTCATCCAATGCCTTTCGGATGCAGGTCAGCATGCCAAGCGCCAGAATATCGACCTTGAGGATGCCCAATGCATCAATGTCATCCTTGTCCCATTCAATGGTGGTGCGGTCTGCCATGGCGGCATTGGCAATCGGCGAAAGTTCACAAAGCGGCCCGCTGGTAATGACAAAGCCGCCAACATGTTGTGACAGATGGCGGGGAAAACCGGTGAGCTCCCCGGCAAGGTCCAGCACGGCCTTGAGACGCGGTTCATCGGGATGAATGCCTGATTGGCGCATCATATTGTCATGGGCGGGCTTGCTGCTGGACCCCCAGATGGTTTTGGTCAATTTGACGATGGTGTCTTCCGACAGGCCGAATACCTTGCCGACATCACGCATGGCACTGCGCGAGCGATATGAAATCACGGTTGCGGTCAGTCCGGCCCGGTCACGGCCATAGCGTTCATAGATGAACTGAATAACCTCTTCACGGCGTTCATGTTCAAAATCGACATCGATATCGGGTGGTTCATTGCGCGCATTGCTGATGAAGCGCGAAAACAGCAATTCCACCTCGTTCGGATCGACCGAGGTGACATGCAAACAAAAACACACCGATGAATTGGCCGCCGACCCGCGCCCCTGACACAAAATACCCCTGGACCGGGCAAAGGCGACAATGTCATGCACGGTCAGGAAATAGGGGGCATAGCCCAGCTCCTCGATCAGTTTGAGCTCCGTTTCGATCAGGTTTTTGACCTTGTCGGGGATGCCGTTGGGGTAGCGTTTCTGTGCCCCTTCCCAGGTCAGGCGGATCAGGCGTTCCTGGGTGCCTTCGCCGGTGCCGTCATTTTCGTCGGGGTATTCGTAGCGCAGCTCATCCAGACTGAAGCTGCATTGATCGGCAATCTCGACGGTGCGGGCGATCCAGTGCGGGTGCCCCGGAAACAAACGGGCCATTTCACGCGGCGATTTGATATGGCGCTCGCCATTGGGAAACAGACGGTACCCGGCATCCTCAATCGTGCAGTGATGGCGAATACAGGTCAGGACATCCTGCAAAGGTTTGCGCGACCGCAAATGCATATGCACGTCATTGGTGACCACGGCGGGAATGCCAAGCTCAGATTCAACCGCCTCGGTAAATTCAAGGCGTTCGCTGTCAAACCCGTCCATGAACCGCCCGATGGCCAGCCACAGCCGCCCGCCAAAATGCGATTTCAGACTGATTAACTCGGTGCGAAAGGCGTCATCAGGCACTTGGGGCGGCACAGCGATAAACAGCAGCCCTTCGCCATGGGTGACGATATCGGCGAGATAAATCTCGCACGATCCCTTGGGCGCGCGGCGCTTGCCAAGGGTGAGCAACCGGCACAGGCGGGCATAAGCCTGCCGATCCGTCGGATAACACAGCAAGGACGGCCCATCCATCGGATCAAGACGGCAACCAACAATATAGTTCAGCCGATCAGCATAATTGCGATGTGCCGTATGGCCGCGCACCACCCCGGCCAGCGTGTTGTGATCGGTGATCGCAATCGCATGCAGGCCCTTGGTGGCGGCGGTCAGAACAAGTTCCTCAGCGTGCGACGCGCCACGGAGGAAAGAAAAATTGCTGCTGACATGCAGTTCGGCATAGGCCGGGGTGTCGGTGCTGTTGGCTTGCTTTGTCATGGCGTTATCCGGCAAATAAACCATGCACCGACCAGATATCCTGTCCGGCATGGCCGCTTCGAAACAGCCAGATCAGCCGGCCTTTCTGATCGCAGATGCGGAAATAATCGCGTGTCATGTGCGACAGGGCGTAATTGTCACGTTCCAGATGCGTCCACCATTCCGGGCAGATGCGCTCCGGCCCGTCCGCACGCAGAACATCAATCATCATCTTGCGCCAGCGCAGTTTGGTCGGGGCGCCAGTCGCACTGCGTTCCATGACATCGACCGGTTCGGGCGGATCAATCAGCCGCACCGGACGCTTGGGCAGGGGGGCATCCGGGATGCGGGCCGGTTTGACAGGCCCGGTCGGCGATTGCCGGATGGCGGCCCGTTCGGGCAGGTGGCTGGCATGATGGGCCGGGCGATATAAAATGTCCTTGGGGCCCAGATGATGGGTAATGCGATCCAGCAACTCGCCCAATGCAATGGCATCGCTGCTGTCATTTTGCTGGCGGTCCAGGCGGACCTGGCGAAAGGCGACATGTTCGACCCACGGCGCATAGACAATCACCTGTTCGATGCCAAAGCCGGTATCAACCCCGGGCATCTTTTCGGCCAGCAATCGCAGGATATGGCTTTCGGATTGGCAGGGCGTGCCGGTTGTCGTCGTGATGGTGTGAGGATGGCCATCGACCCGAATGGATCGGACGATCAGACGTCGAAGACCAAGGTTTTCGGCGCGCAGTTTCGCACAGAGATCGGCGACCATACTTTCAATCGCATGTGCCAGATTGGCGGCATCCCCCAATGGTTCGCCAAAGTTCTGCCGGATCAGCCACGGGGCATCGGGCAGTTCGAAATTCAGATGTTCGGGCAGGCGGCCATAAAACTGGTCCAGACGATGCAACACATTCGGGCCAAGGCGTGTAGTGATATTGGCACGCGGCAGGGGCGTGATATCACCCAGCTGTTTCAGACCAAGGCGCGCTAAAACCGCGATGATCTCATCCGATAACCGCAGGCACGATACCGGAAACCCGGCGGCAACCCCGTGATCACGCGGCAGGGATAAAATGCGTTCATGGGGCCCTCCCGGATGGCCCCCTGTATGGCAACGTGCCGCGGCCCATGCGGCACCCGCCGTATCGGCAATGGCCGCACGGGCGGTGATGCCTTGGGCATTCATATCCCGCAGGATTTGTTTGATCATGGCGCTTTCGCCGCCAAACAAATGACTGCCGCCGGTGATTTCAAGCCACATGCCCGCATCGCCATTCAGCCCATGTGTGTGCAATTTCCGATCCGGGGCGATCCATGGGCTATAGCGGTCCATGAAACGCACCAGACGGGCAAATTTGCCCTCACAAAGCTCCGGATCCTCGGGGCTGTCTGTAAGCTCGGGCAGGATGCTGCGCGCATCAGAAAGGCGCATGCCACCGTGCAATCCGGCCTTTTGCGCCGCTTCATTCAGGCCGCAGACCAGCACGCCCTTATGATCACTGCGTGTGATCACATGCGGGATGGCGTGTGCCTTTGCGGGCTTTGCTTGGCTGTCAGCATCGCGGGGCTGATCAGGCGTGGGCGTGCCTGTCTTCGGGATTATCTTCTGACAGTCGGTTTTCCAGTGGGTCAGCCACAGATAAAGAAAACGTTGTTGCATCGGTTTTGACTTTCCAGCTTCCCGGTCGGACCCCGCGTCCCCCGATCAGGCTGAGATGATGGTCGTTTCCTGTTGGTCGTTCTGTTGAGTGTGTTGCGTGTGAGGCGTTGAAAGGTGTGATTTGCCAGCGCGTCCATGCACTTGAAGTCGGAATGCGCCCGTTTCTGGCAAGAGGGCGCAAAACAATGATGCGTGTGCCGCCACTTTCACACGCCAGTTGCAGGCGTCGTGCCGTGGTCAGGTCATAGTCGGTGGTTTCAATGATCACCGCCCGGACCTGGCCTGATTTCGCCACTTCTTCGCAGGTCCAAAGCGCGGTGGCCTGTTGATCCACCGTCATCATCAACGGTTCGGGCGCAAGTGCCGTCATGGGCAGGGAAGGCGGATAAAACCCACCCTGATCCAGCGCGCGACGTTGCCGGATCCAGAAGATGCCTTTGCCGGGCATCGCGTGATCCGACAATGTCGCCAGATACCACGCCAGAAGCGATGACGCGCCATCATCATGCCCGCACAGCACTTCATGCAGCCCCACCGGGGCAAGGCCGCCGATGCTGATATGATCGCGCAGGGACGCCCCGCCAAAGGCATGCGAAATCACCCCGTCTGCCTGATCTGGCCCGCCGGACAGACAGGAAACCTGGACCTTCCATTGCTGCTCGGCACGCGCCAGTGCAGCACGGGCCTGATGAATACGTCTGTCTGACATGTGTGATTGTTCCTATTTTGTTCTTTTTTATGTGGTCAAAGCAGAACAGGAGTCAAGACGTATCAAAGGGGTTTCTTACTGCTCAGGAGGGATGTCGTTGAAGCAAAAGAAAACCCGGCAAGATCACCTGCCGGGTTTTCTGAATGTATCTTTGATGCCAGATCAGATTTCTGGGAACCAGGCCCCCAGAACGCCGAACTCTTCGAGTTTGGTAACAATGATCTCGGCGGCTTCTTCTGCACTTTGATCTGCGGTGCTGACCACGATCTCGGCATTTTCAGGCCGCTCATAGGGGCTGTCGATCCCGGTGAAGTTGGCGATCTCGCCCGCACGGGCCTTTTTATAAAGCCCCTTCACATCGCGCTGTTCACAAACCTCAAGCGGGGTGTCGATGAAGACTTCGATGAATTCCCCTTCCTCAACCAGGCTGCGCGCCAGCTGACGTTCGCTTTTAAACGGCGAGATGAAGGACACCAGCGTGATCACGCCCGCATCGACAAACAGCTTGGCGGTTTCACCCACACGGCGGATGTTTTCGACGCGGTCTGCATCGGTAAAGCCAAGATCCTTGTTCAGGCCATGACGCACATTATCGCCATCAAGGGTGTAGGTGTGCTTGCCAAGGGCATGGAGCTTTTTCTCAACCAGGTTGGCGACGGTCGATTTGCCGGCACCCGACAGGCCCGTGAACCACAGAACAGCCGATTTCTGGCCTTTCTGATAGGCACGTGCCCCCTTGTTGATGTCCATTTCCTGCCATTTGATGTTGGTCGCACGACGCAGGGAATGGTTGACCATGCCCGCCCCAACAGTGGCGTTGGTATAGCGGTCAATGATGATGAAGCGGCCCGAATGACGGTTTTCGTCATAGGGATCAAAGGCCAGCGCCTTGTCAGCCGAAATATTGGCAATGCCGACTTCATTGAGCTCAAGCGTTTTTCCCGGTTCATGTTCCAGCGTGTTGACATTGACCTTGTATTTCAGCGCGCTGATCTGCGCATTGGCGACCTGTGCACCCATCTTGATCAGATAGGGACGGCCGGGCAGAAGATGATCTTCATGCATCCAGATGATGCGCGCTTCGAACTGATCTGCGAAATCGGGCTTGGCTTCGGCCTCGGCGATGACATCGCCACGCGAAATGTCGATTTCATCTTCAAGGGTCAGCGTGATCGCCTGACCGGCAATGGCAACATCTAGGTTGCCGTCAAAGGTGACGATTTCCTTGACCTTGCTGGTCTGGCCCGATGCGGTCACGGTAATCTCGTCACCCGGTTTGACACGGCCCGATGAAATGGTGCCCGAAAAGCCCCGGAAATCGAGGTTCGGGCGATTGACCCACTGCACCGGCAGGCGGAACGGCTTTTCAATCGCGTCCTGTTCGACCTGCACATCTTCAAGATGGGAAAGCAAGGTCGGGCCGGAATACCATGGCGTATTGGCACTCGGAGCAATCATGTTATCGCCACGAAGCGCCGAAAGCGGAATTGCGGTGATCGAGCTGTATTTCAGCTGCTTGGCAAATTCCTGATATTCGGCAACGATGGCGTCAAATTTCGACTGGTCATAGTCGATCAAATCCATCTTGTTGACCGCCAGCAACACATGCTTGATGCCCAGCAATGAGGTAATAAAGCTGTGGCGGCGGGTCTGGGTCAAAATCCCTTTGCGGGCATCAATCAGGATGACTGCAACATCGGCGGTCGAGGCGCCGGTTGCCATATTGCGCGTATATTGTTCGTGGCCGGGGGTATCGGCGACGATGAACTTGCGCTTGTCGGTCGAGAAGAAGCGATAGGCAACATCAATGGTGATGCCCTGTTCGCGCTCGGCCTGCAGACCATCAAGCAGCAGGGCAAAATCAATCTCGCCGCCTTGGGTGCCGACTTTGCGGCTATCAGATTCAAGGGCTGTCAGCTGATCTTCAAAGATCAGTTTGGAATCCCAAAGCAGACGGCCGATCAGGGTTGATTTGCCATCATCCACGCTGCCGCAGGTAATAAAACGCAGCAGGCTTTTTTCTTCCTGCGCCTTCAGGTAGCCAAGGATATCATCGGCGATCAAATCAGATTGGTGTGCCATCAGAAATATCCTTCCTGCTTCTTCTTCTCCATAGACCCGGCCTGGTCATGGTCAATCATGCGGCCCTGACGTTCGCTTGAACGGGTCAGAAGCATTTCCTGAATAATGTCGGGCAGAGTGGCTGCCTCGGACTCAACAGCCCCCGTCAGCGGATAGCAGCCAAGCGTTCTGAACCGCACCGATTTCATTTCCGGTTTTTCCCCCGGATTGAGCGGCATGCGGTCGTCATCGACCATGATCAGCGTGCCGTCACGTTCGACCACCGGGCGTTTGGCGGAATAATAGAGCGGCACAATCGGGATCTGCTCAAGATAGATATATTGCCAGATATCAAGCTCGGTCCAGTTCGAGATCGGGAAAGCACGGATGCTTTCACCCTTGTTGATCCGGGCGTTATAGATATCCCACAATTCCGGGCGCTGGTTTTTCGGATCCCAGCGATGGGTCTCGGTGCGGAAGGAAAATACGCGTTCCTTGGCACGGGCTTTTTCCTCGTCACGCCGCGCACCGCCAAAGGCTGCATCAAACTTGTATTTGTTCAGCGCCTGTTTCAGCGATTCAGTCTTCATGACATCGGTATGCAGGCTGGAGCCATGGGTAAACGGACCAATGCCCCGCTCAACGCCGTCCTGATTGATATGCACAATCAGATCAAAGCCATATTCAGCCGCCATCCGGTCGCGAAACGCGATCATTTCGCGGAATTTCCAGGTGGTGTCGACATGCATCAACGGGAAGGGCGGCGGGGCCGGGTAAAATGCCTTGCGCGCCAAATGCAGCAAAACCGATGAATCCTTGCCGATGGAATAAAGCATCACCGGTCGTTCGAACGATGCCGCCACCTCGCGGATGATATGGATACTCTCTGCCTCAAGCTGGCGGAGATGGGTCAGATTGGGCTGCATTCTATTTCCTGCCGATCAATCAAAGCTGGTGCAATCAACACAATTTTATGTGTTTATAAAAGTATTTCACTTGTCTTTGATGGGTAATATGGAATGCCCCGCAACGCAAGTGTGATTTCTATTTTTACACAAAAAAATGGAGTCCAATATTAATTAACATTTCAAGGGTGTTTAATTCGAAAAGTGCAACAAGGCAAGTGTCTTTGAGCCAAAGGACTCTGTTCGCGCGGAGGGTATGTGAAAGTCACTACCCGAAGTTGCGCGGCAGGCATGCAAGATTGCGGCTTTTGGAAATAGTATAATCAACGCAGGGTGCGTGTCAGACTTTTGCACTGATTTCAAAAGGATGCTTCACGGTGCGATTTGATTTCCGAAAGCCTGCCAGTCTGTTTTTCACATCCATGTTTGCCGCAAGGCTCGCCGATCAGTTTCTTTTGTTTGTTGTGCCGCTGGTGGTGTATCAAACCACTCAAAGCGTTTCTCTGTCGGGGTTGGCTTATGCCGCCGAAACCTTACCGCGCGTATTGTTCTATCCGGTATGCGGGGTTTTGTCGGATCGTTATTCCCCACTGCGTTTGATGCAGTTAAGCCAGATCGGGCGTGCTGTGATCTGCGCGCTGGGGCTCGGCGGGTATGCCTTGTTTGACGGGTTGGGCTGGGTTGTTGGCATTTCGGCGATTTGCGGTCTTTTGACCACGCAGGGCTTCATGGCGCGCGAAGTGCTGTTGCCGCAGATCTTTGCCAATGCCCGGTTTGAGAAAATCCAGTCGGTTTCACAAAGTGTCAATCAGGCGAGCATCGTTCTCGGACCGCTTTTGGCCGCCAGCCTGTTTGCGATCAGTGACTGGCAAACGGTTGTGGTTGTTGCGGCGTTCCTGTTTGGCGTTGCCGAACTTTCGATGATGATATGGCGTCACTTCAATCAGACACCGATCGTAGCGACGGACGAAAACCCGTCCTGGGTTGCACCCTTTAAGACAGCCTTTTCACATCTGATCCATCTGCCGGGGCTGAAACGCGTGATCGCGCTCACCGCGAGCGTGAACCTTGTATTTGGCATTACACTTGCGACGTCAGCGGCAATGGTCACGGGGCTTCATGGCCAAAGCGAAGAACACTACGCCCTGTTGCAAACCGTCGGTGCGGCATTCACCATCGTGGTTCTGATGCTGATCGGGGCGAGCCGCCTTTCGGTGGGGCGTATAGGGCTTATATCGTTTGCCGGGGTTTTCCTTGGTGGTGTTTTGACGGCAATCAGCCCGGATTACTGGATTTATATGATCGGCTTTGCCGTGGTGCTTGGATTTGACGGGATGTTTAACATCTATATACGCACCATCCGGCAAAAGATCATTCCGGCGCGCGATTATGGCAAAACGACCGGTGTGATTATTCTCTTCAATAACATGACACAGCCAATCGCTGGGCTTCTTGTCGGGCTCACCGGCAGTCTGGCACAGACCAGTTGGTTGATCCTGATACTGAGCCTCGTCATGCTGGTTTCAGGATTTGTTTTGTCATTGCCGCGCTTCAAGGCGCAGACATCTTAGCAGCGTTAACTTCCGATCACACAACACTCCGGGATGATAGCAGCAGAACAGCGGTGGAAGCTTTTCTTCTGCCGCTGTTCTGCCATGCGCGCAGGGCAGGCGTTGCTACTTGCGGCTTTATTTCGATTTCCGGAATTGTGCTCAATTGGCGAACTTCAGGTAATTTTATTTCAAATTTAATGCGACTATTGAAAATAACTTGATTTCAGGGGGCGGGAAGCCCCATTTAAAGGACATGAATGCTGACCTAATTGGAAGTTTGAAATGTCTGTAAGCTGGAATGATCTGATAGCGCGCGATGCGCGGGTGCTGGTGGCCTCTGAAATTCGGGATCTGTTGAAAGTGGCCGAGCGCCCGGAAGTGATTTCCTTTGCCGGTGGTGTGCCGGATCCCGATCTGTTTCCGGTCGAGACTTTCAGCGAGATCTATGGCGCGATGATGCAGGACGGGACGCAAGCGCGCCGCAGTCTGCAATATTCGGTCAGTGAAGGCCTGCCGGCCTTGCGCCAGTGGATTGTCGATGATCTGGCAGACCAAGGTGCAACCCGCACTATTGAGAATGTCCTGATCACCAACGGCGCACAGCAGGGGCTTGATATCCTGGCCCGCCTGTTGCTCGAAGAAGGACGCGATCTGATTGTCGAAAAGCCAAGCTACCTTGGCGCGATGCAGGCCTTTTCAACCCGTTTGCCGAATTACGTCGGTATCAATGCCGAGGACGAAGGCCCGGTCTTGAGCCAACTGGAAGATGCCTTTGCCAAGGGCGCGCGTGTGGCTTATGTCGCCCCGGATTTCCAGAACCCGACCGGTCGGTCCTGGTCGGTGGCGCGCCGCAAGGCCGTGCTGGAACTGGCGCGCCGTTATGGTGCGGTGTTGCTTGAAGATGCGGCCTATAGCAAGCTTTCCTATAATGGCGCTGAAAGCCTTCCATCCTTGCTGAGCCTTGATAAGGCGGGTAGCGATCCGGCATCGGGGAATGTCATTCAGCTCGGCACATTTTCGAAAACACTCGCACCCGCCCTTCGCATCGGTTGGGTCTGTGCACCGCGTCCGGTGATCGACAAGCTGGTTTTGATGATGCAGGCCGGAAACCTGCATGTTTCCACGGTCAATCAGGAAGCAGCACTTCGCGCTGCCAAGCAACTGTTCCCGGATCACCTTGAAAAGCTGCGGACGTCGTACCGCACCAAACGTGATGTCATGTTGCAAACTCTGGCGGAGACCATGTCTGATGACGTGTCCTGGACGAAGCCCGAGGGCGGTATGTTTGTCTGGCTGACCTTGCCGGACCATATTGATGCCCGTCAGTTGCTTGAAGAAGCGCTGGAGGATGTGCATGTCGCGTTCGTGCCCGGTCAGGCCTTCTTTACCGATGGCAGTGGCAAAAATACCGCGCGGCTTAGCTTCTCGACCGAGAAGGTCGATCGGATCCGGGACGGGATTACGCGTCTGGCTGATCTGATCAAGCGCAAGGACAATCAGTAAGTAAAAAGAACCCGGCAGCGGGTGGGGATTGCTGCCGGGCATAGGGCCTGCTGCTTCTGGGGATTAGCGCAGCAGGTCACGGGAGTTTGCGTGTGTCATGTGCAGAATGTTGTCATGCCTGTCCCATCAGGGCGCGGAGCAACAGTGATGCTGCGCCAAGGACGACAACCCCGCCGACATAGAGGCCGACAAACCACAGCCATTTGCGGGCTTTTGGTGATTTAAGACTTATCATCAGTGATACCCCTCATCCCCGGTTTTGCCGCGGAACACCCAATAGGCATAGGCGGTGTAGGCCAGAATGATCGGCAGCAGAACCACAGCGCCCACCAGCATGAAGGCAAGGCTGTTTTCCGGTGCGGCTGCATCGCGGAAGGTGATCATCGGTGGCACGATATTGGGATAAAGCGTGATCCCGAAGCCAAGATAACACAGGAAGAAAATGCCAAGCGTGATGCCAAATACGGTCTTTTCACGCTTCTTGACCGCATGCCAAAGCCAATAGAGCAAACCAACCGTGACAATCGGGATCGGGGCAAGATAAAGCATGTTTGGCAGTTCAAACCAGCGCTGGGCATAGGCCGGGTTGACGTAGGTCGTCATCAAAGACACAACGCCAAGATTGGCCGCCATCCAGATCACGGCCGGTTTGGCAAGGCGGCGCAGATTGCCCTGAAAATCGCCTTCCATCTTCATGATCAACCAACCGGTGCCAAGCAAGCCATAGCCGACCACAACTGCGGTGGCACAGAAGATCGAAAACGGGCTCAGCCAATCAAACGCACCGCCAACAAAGCGGCCGTTTTCAACGGCAATGCCTTCGATAAAGCCGCCCAGCATTGCACCTTGCATGGCCGCAGCAATGATCGATCCGGCTGAAAAGGCAAAGTCCCAGTGTTTCTGATGGGCCTTGCTTTTGAACCGGAATTCGAATGCCACGCCCCGGAACACAAGGGCGAGTAACATGGTAAAGACCGGAATATAAAACGCCGTCATCAGCAACGAATAGGCCAGCGGGAAAGCGGCATAAAGTCCACCCCCGCCAAGGATCAACCAGGTTTCATTGCCATCCCACACAGGCGCCACGGTATTCATCATCCGCCCGCGTTTTGCCGGGTCCTTGATGAACGGAAACAGGATGCCAATGCCAAGGTCAAAGCCATCCAGCGTGACATAGGAAAAGACGGCAACCGCGATCAGCAGAACCCAGATCAGTTGATAGTCCATGATCATTCTCCTGCGACTGGGGGATGGGCTGCGGTGGACTGACGGCCACCCGCACGCATGATTTCACTGTCTTCGGGCACATGGGCCGAACGCGGATCCTTGACCATGGCGCGCAGGATATAGGCCGTGCCAACCCCGAACACGATGGCATAGACCACCACAAAGGCGATCAGTGATCCGGCAATCGCGGTCGGAACGACGGGCGATCCGGCTTCTGACGTCCGCATCAGGCCATAAACCACCCAGGGCTGACGCCCGACTTCGGTGGTAAACCAGCCCGCCAGAATGGCGACAAAACCGCTTGGCCCCATCAGAAGGGCAAAGCGATGCAAATAGCCACAGCTATAAAGCTTCTTGCGCAGGCGGGCGATCACGCTGGCAATGCCCAGAAGCGCCATCAGAACACCCAGCCCGACCATGATGCGGAAGGTCCAGAACACAATCGGGGCATTCGGGCGATCTTCAGGGGCAAAGTCCTTAAGCCCCGTGATCTTGCCATCCCATTCATGGGTCAGGATCAAGGAACCGAGCTTGGGGATTTCGACCGCGTATTTGGTTTCCTCTTCTTCCATGTCGGGCATGCCAAACAGGATCAGGGGTGCACCTTCGCGGGTTTCAAAATGCCCTTCCATCGCCGCCACTTTGGCGGGCTGATGTTCAAGGGTATTAAGCCCATGCAAATCGCCGGCAAAAATCTGGATCGGTCCAAGGATGGCCGCCATCCACATCGCCATGGAAAACATGATTTTTGCGGCACGGTTTTCACGATCACGCATCAAGTGCCATGCGCCAACCGCACCAACCACAAGGGCGGTGGTGAGGTAGGCTGCCAGCACCATATGCACCAGACGATAGGGGAAGCTTGGATTGAAGATCGCATCGATCCAGCTTGAAACAACCGCACGGCCATTTTCAATGACGTAGCCGTCGGGTGTCTGCATCCAGCTGTTGGCCGACAAAATCCAGAAGGCCGAGAAAAGCGTTCCGATCGCAACCATGGTTGTGGCGGTAAAGTGCAGCTTCGGTCCGACACGGTTCAAACCAAACAGCATGATGCCCAGGAACCCGGCCTCCAAGAAGAAGGCGCTCAGCACCTCATAGGCGAGAAGCGGGCCGATCACACCACCGGTAAATTCGGAAAACGGTCCCCAGTTCGTGCCGAACTGATAGGACATGACAATCCCGGATACCACGCCCATGCCAAAGGCAAGCGCGAAGATTTTCATCCAGAATTTGTAAAGCGAAAGATAGGTCTCGTCCCTGGTGCGCAGCCACAGGGCTTCGAGCACAAACAAAAAGCTGGCAAGTCCGATGGTAAAGGACGGGAAGATAATGTGGAACGAGACGGTAAAGGCAAACTGTATGCGCGCCAATAGTTCTGCATCAAGCATTGGCAGGGTCCTCTAAGGTGGCGAAGCCTCGGGACAACTCTGCATCTTCCGGGATCGGAAGTGCCCTTTGACGGATGCATGTGTCTGTTTTGGGTGGCGCATGCACAGGTTGCCCTGTCAGAACGACCATTAGAACCGCCACCTAAATGCTGCATTGCGAATGCGCAATTTACATTTGGAATATTTTTAAATTCGATTGTAGCGATCTATTTCTGTGAGCCTGAAAGACACAGTTTCTCAAGTGCGAGCGAACTTTGCGTTTGCTGGCGTTCCTTGTGACGCAGGACCATGAATTTACGTGGCGGGATCGGGAAGTTTGCGCGTGCGAGGCGGCCTTGGGCGATCAGTGAACTGACCGCGAACTGTGAAACGGCGGTGGCGGCGATGCCGTTTTCAACTGCGGTAATGACCGCTTCGTTGCTTGGGAGGACAAGGGCGGTGCGCAGGCGGGCGGGATCAACGCCTTGATCCCGCAGAGCGGTTTCAAATTCCGATCTGGTGCCCGATCCGGCTTCGCGCAGGATCCAGTTGGTCTGGGTGACAAGCGCCTGTGGGCTCAGCGCCCGGCCATTGGCCCAGGGGTGTTTGGGGGAAACGACAATTACCAATGCGTCTTCCGCAACTTCGCGTTTGGCAAGGGCCGGTTCATCAATGTCACCTTCAATGAAGCCGATATCGGCCGCCCCGCCGCGCACGGCATCAGACACGGTTTTGGTGTTGCCAATCGTCAGGCGAATTTCAATGCCGGGATACTGATCATGGAATTTCATCAGGAACGGCGGCAGCCAGTAACTGGCAATCGTCTGACTGGCATAGACATTCAGTTCGCCGCGTTGCATGCCGCCCAGTTCGGCCAGCGTCAGTTCCGCCGCGCGGGCGCGGGCCAGGGTTGATTTGGCTTCATCCAGAAACAGCCGTCCGGTCTGGGTCAGCTCAATCCGGCGTCCGACCCGGTTAAACAGCGCCACGCCATAAAAGCCTTCCAGGTTCTTGATCGCGGAACTGACCGCCGATGGCGTAAGTCCAATCGCCTCGGCCGCGCGGGTCAGATGTTCGCGTTCGGCTACGGCGACAAAGATCTGAAGCTGTTCGAGTGTCATCATGGCATGGGCCTAATCATTTAATTTAATCGAATGAAATATGAGTTTTTATTCGATGGAAGTAAATGGTCGGACGTGAGATTTTCCAATCGTGATCGAAACACAGGAAAATCATGTTTTTTACCACCCGCATCAAACCGATCCTGCCCGGGCTTGCCGTGACCCTTCTGGTGGCGCTTGCCGCCAAGCTGGCCGAGCATGCCGAGCGTGTTTTGTTCGGGCGTGGCTGGGTGGAAAGTCTGGTCTTTGCCATTCTGATCGGGGTGGTGGTGCGATCCGTGTTTGGATTGGCCCCCCGCTATTTTGCCGGGATCCGGTTTTGCGCCAAGACGGTGCTTGAAATCGCCATTGTGCTGCTGGGCGCATCAATCAGTGCGCAGGCCATCGGATCAGCAGGCGGCGGCTTGGTGGCATCGATCATTGTGGTCGTCTGTATCAGCCTGTTTGTCAGCTACCATATCGGTCGTGCGCTTGGTCTTTCGAGCCATCTTTCGATGCTGGTCGCGTGCGGCAATTCGATCTGTGGCAATTCGGCGATTGCGGCAACCGCCCCGGTGATTGAGGCGCAATCGGATGATGTCGCCGCCTCAATCTCCTTTACCGCGGTTCTGGGCGTGCTGTTTGTCTTTGTCCTGCCGATGCTTCATGCCGGATTGGGGTTGTCGGCAACCCAGTATGGTATTTTTTCCGGCCTCACGGTTTATGCCGTGCCACAGGTTCTGGCGGCAACTGCGCCGGCAGGAACCCTTGCGGTGCAGGTTGGCACACTGGTCAAGCTGATCCGGGTTTTGATGCTGGGGCCGGTGATCTTTTCCTTGGCGCTGATTGGCGGGCGGGCGCGGGAGACCAAGCTTCCGATTGCGCAGGTCGTGCCATGGTTCATCATCGGTTTTGTCGTGATGATGGCGGCCCGTTCGATCGGGATGCTGCCGGAATTTGCACTGGGCAGCATGAAAACCGCCTCGTCCTTCCTGACCATCGTTGCCATGGCCGCCCTTGGTTTGAGTGTTGATATTCGCAATGTCCTGCATGTCGGCGGTCGTGTGGTGATTGCCGCCGTGTTGTCGCTGACCTTCCTGTGTGCGTTATCTGGCGTTGTGCTGGTCGTTCTGGCGTGAGGATAAAAAGGCCCGCTGCCAGAATGGGGGGGGGGGGACAGCGGGCCAGGAGGAAGAAGCTTCGCATTTTTGGGGATGTGACAGCCTCTTCCGGCGTTTCGTTGGGGGGATAAACACCGTGGGAAGCGGTGCAGGTAAACGAAACGCCGCGGGAAGGAAAAATTCCTGTCGTCCTTTGGGGGGTGTTATGTCTCAGGCGTCGATGGAATTTGTCGCCTCGAACGATTTCAAGGCCTTCCACTCATCGTCGCTAAAAATGCGCGACCGGGTCAGGAAGCGTTTGCCTTCCGGCCCTTCGAGCGAAAACATGCCGCCACGCCCATTGACCACATCAATGATCAACTGGGTGTGACGCCAATATTCGAATTGCGCACGTCCGATATAAAACGGGCTGCCTTCGATCTCACCCAGCAGCACATCCTGATCACCGGTTTTGAATTCCCCATCGGGAAAACACATCGGTGCACTGCCATCACAACAGCCCCCGGACTGATGAAACATCACCGGTCCGTGGATATCCTTGAGCTTCCTGATCAGTTCGATTGCGGCATCTGTCGCAACCACCCTGTCAGGAACGGTTTCTGATCCGTTCAATGTCACCTCCTTCTTTGCAAAAGGCGACCGGACGCAAGGCTGTGCCTGCGTCCGGTTGTGAAGTGGGTCGGATCAGAAGAAGCCCATCGGTTTCGGATCGTAGGAAACCAGAAGGTTCTTGGTCTGCTGATAGTGGTTGAGCATCATCTGATGGTTTTCGCGACCGATGCCCGACTGCTTGTACCCGCCAAAGGCGGCATGCGCCGGATAGAGGTGGTAGCAGTTGGTCCACACACGACCGGCCTTGATTTCGCGGCCGAAGCGGTATGAACGGTTGGCGTCACGGGTCCAGACACCGGCACCCAGGCCGTAAAGCGTGTCATTGGCGATATGAAGGGCTTCGGCTTCGTCCTTGAACGTGGTTGCCGAAACAACCGGGCCAAAGATTTCTTCCTGGAAGATCCGCATGCGGTTATTCCCCTTGAAGATAGTCGGCTGGATATAGAAACCATCCGAAAGGTCACCGCCCAGATCTGCCTTGTCACCACCACAGAGGACTTCGGCACCTTCCTGTTTGCCGATATCCAGATAGGACATGATTTTTTCCATCTGCTCGATCGATACCTGTGCACCCATCATGGTGTCGGTATCAAGCGGGTTGCCCTGTTTGATGCTGGTAACACGCGACAGAACATTATCCATGAACTTGTCATAGATGCTTTCCTGAATGATCGCCCGCGACGGGCAGGTGCAAACTTCGCCCTGGTTAAGGGCAAACATCGCCAAGCCTTCGGCGGCTTTTTGGCGGAAGTCATCATCTGCAGCCATGATGTCTTCAAAAAAGAGGTTCGGCGATTTGCCACCCAGCTCCAAGGTCACCGGAATGATGTTTTCCGATGCATATTGCATGATCAGGCGGCCCGTGGTGGTTTCACCAGTAAAGGCGACCTTGGCCACACGGTTGCTTTGGGCAAGCGGCTTGCCTGCTTCAACGCCAAAGCCCTGAACAACGTTCAAAACACCGGCCGGGATCAGATCAGAAATCAGTTCCAGCAGAACGCAGATCGATGCCGGGGTTTGTTCGGCCGGTTTCAGGACAACGCAGTTGCCCGCAGCCAGTGCCGGTGCCAGCTTCCAGGCTGCCATCAGGATAGGGAAATTCCATGGAATAATCTGACCGACCACGCCAAGTGGTTCGTGGAAATGATAGGCGACCGTATCGTGATCAATCTCGCCGATCGATCCTTCTTGCGCCCGAATGGCACCCGCGAAATAACGGTAATGGTCGATTGCAAGTGGAATGTCAGCGGCAAGTGATTCACGCACGGCCTTGCCATTGTCCCAAGTTTCGGCAACGGCCAGCATTTCAAGATTGGCTTCCATGCGATCAGCAATCTTGTTGAGCATATTGGCCCGTTCTGTGACGGATGTTTTGCTCCAGGCCGGGAAAGCGGCATGTGCAGCATCAAGTGCCTTTTCAATATCTTCGCTGGAAGACCGGGGAATTTCGCAGAATGGTTTGCCCGTTACTGGTGAGACATTTTCAAAATACTGTCCCTTGGTAGGGGCGACCCATTCGCCACCGATGAAGTTTTCATAGCGGCCTTTGAAGCTGACTGGACTGCCGGTGTCATTTGGATTTTTGTAGATCATTTGGGTTCCTCCGAGATAACGGGCGATTGGCCGCCCGCATTTTTGTTTATGACGATCCGTTACCCGCAAAGGTCATGCCACTTGGCCATTTACATACTGATTTAACAGAAACTGTCCGTTTTTCAGGCGGTTGAGCCATGCCAATTGAAAGTGCTGTTCTGTGCCAACCGGACCAATCGAACAGGGCGCGTGGCACAAAGTGTTCCAAAAATGGAACACTCGCGGTTTTGGAAGGTTTCACGCGCGAAACTGTTTGGTGTGAGGGCATTTAAATGTGCTACGATTAACGCTGTGATCGGCTGTGGCAAAAGCCACGCACCGGAAAAATCCGGGCCAAAACACCGACACAAGGGAGATAGCGTCTATGTCAGGAAACCTTCCCGGCGGACGGATAGAAGCAGCGCTGCAGCTAAGCGGTGGGGCGCAAAATCGTGCGGTGCTTGAAAGCTGGCAAAGGTGTGAAGAACGCTTTGGCCTAGCTCATGACACCCTGCGCCGTCCCGAAGTCATATCCGAAAGCCAGACCCGGCAATTGCGGGATCGCAACGGGCGGCTTTATCACCATGCCCACGATTTGGTGCGCACCCTTTATCGCAAGATCGATGCTTCGGGCTATGCGGTCTTTCTGACCGATAATAGTGGTGTCATCCTTGATAGTGTCGCCGCCCAATCACTTTTGCCGTCATTTCGCACCAACGGCCTGTTGCCCGGTGCTGTCTGGAGCGAGGAGCGCGAAGGCACCAACGGGATCGGCACCTGTATCGTTGAAGGCCGCGCGATCACCATCCACAAGGATGAACATTTCCTCGCCCAGCATTCGGTTCTGACCTGTACGGCCGCCCCGGTATTTGATCCGGATGGCAAGGTGTGCTCGGTCCTGGATGTGTCGGCGGTGCGCGCAGATATCAAACGTCCCGATTGCCTGCGCGTGCGCGGCATGGTGGCCGATTATGCCGATGCGCTTGAACGTATCCTGTTTTTTGATGAGCGTGCCGGGGATGTGATCGTCCATCTGCATCCCGATGCCCGCCATGTCGGATCAACCCGTGATGCGATGATTTCGATTGCGCCCGATGGTTCGATCAGCGGGGCGACCTCGACCGCGCGGCGCATTCTGACTACTGCCAACAATTCCAGCGACATTTCCGACATGTTCGAGATGGATGTTGAAAACCTTGTCGCCAAGCTGGCAAACCCGGACGGTCAGGGGGCATCGGCAACGCCGCTTAATATTGCGGGCGGCGGGGTTTTGTTTGGCAGTGTCACCATTCCTGAACGCATGCGACGTCGTTATGTCGGGCGATCAACACCAACTGCACGCAAGGCGCCGTCACTGCCCGCGCGTAAGGTTGCCGATATCCCGGACAAGGATGCGGCCTTGCGGCGTATTTTTGAAATCGGCACGCGCCTGCATGCCAAGGATATCAATGTCCTGATGTCGGGCGAAACCGGTAGCGGCAAGGAATATCTCGCACGTCACATTCACGAAGCGACCCTTGGCAAATCCAAGGCTTTTGTTGCGATCAACTGTGCCGCCCTGCCGGAAGGTTTGATTGAAAACGAACTGTTTGGTCATGCCGGTGGTGCCTTTACCGGGGCGGCACGCGATGGCTTTGGTGGCCGCATTCGCGAGGCCAATGGCGGCACGCTGTTTCTTGATGAAATTGGCGATATGCCGCTGGCTGCCCAAGGCCGATTGCTGCGTGTGCTTGAAAGCCGCACGGTTGAGCCGCTTGGCAGTACCAAGTCCGTATCGGTTGATTTCCGTCTGATTTGTGCGAGCAATGTGGATCTGAACCGCGCGGTGGCCGAGGGCAAATTCCGCGAAGATTTGCTTTATCGGATCAAGGGCGCGCGCCTTTCTGTGCCGCCTTTGCGCGAACGATCTGATCTTGGCGACCTGATCGGGCGGCTTCTGGCGGCTTTGTCAGAGGACTATGTTCAATGCGAAGATGATGTCCTTGCGCTTTTGACCGGGCATGGCTGGCCTGGCAATGTGCGTGAGCTGATCAATGTTTTGCAATATGCCGCGGTCTTTGCTGAGGACGGCGTGATTGATCGCCATCATCTGCCCGACGATTTCCATGCCTCGCAGGCCGATCAAGAAGCCCCGTCGCCGCGCCAGACCATGGCACGCGCCGAGGCCGATGCCCTGCGCCAGCTTCTGGAAGATCAGCAATGGCATATCAGCAACACCGCCAAGGCGCTTGGCATCGGGCGCAACACGCTTTATCGCAGAATGGCGCGGCTCGGGATCGAGCGGCGTTAAAAATCAGCAAATTCCGCTGATTTTGCGAATGTTTTCATTGTAGGGCACGCCGTTATTGTTTTAAGTAACGGCAGGGCTTTACAGGATATTTTCATGTGTGGAATTGCCGGTCTATGGCTGTCTGAACAAGCTGATGCTTCGGGCGTGGGCGATCGTGTATCGCGCATGAATGATGCGCTGTATCATCGCGGACCGGATGGCGGTGACGTCTGGACTGATGATGAAAACGGCTTGGGCCTTGGGCAGCGCCGCCTTGCCATCATTGATCTTTCCGATGCCGGCAAGCAGCCGATGCATTCCGCCAATGGCCGTTATGTCATGGTCTATAACGGCGAGATTTATAACGCTCCGGAACTGCGCGAAAAGCTGGCGGGTGCCAATATTTCATGGCGCGGCCATTCCGATACCGAAGTCATCCTTGAATGCATTGCCCATTGGGGCTTGCGCGATACCATCAAGCGACTGATTGGCATGTTTGCCATCGCCCTTTGGGACCGACAGCAAAAGAAGCTTTTCCTTGTCCGTGATCGTCTGGGCATCAAGCCGCTTTACTGGTCGCGCTATGACGGCCATATCGGCTTCGCGTCCGAGGTCAAAGGACTGCTTGCCGGGGATGCCATCTCGCGCGAGGTCAATCAGACCGGCCTTGATGCCTATTTGCGCTTTGGCTATGTGCCATCCGGGCTTTCGATCTATGCCCATGCCAAGATGCTCAAACCTGGTCATATCCTTGAAATTTCATCGCATGATCAGGCGACCGAGACCGCCTATTGGTCCGTCGAGGATGCGGTTCTCAATGGTCAGACGCATGCCTGGAGCGGTGATGATCAAAGTGCGATTGATGCGCTTGAAGACTTGCTGCGCGATGCGGTCAAGCGCCGCATGGTGGCCGATGTGCCGCTCGGCGCGTTCCTGTCTGGGGGAATTGATTCCTCAACCGTTGTTGCCCTGATGCAGTCGGTCTCAGACCGGCCGGTGAAAACATTCTCGGTGGGCTTTGAGGATGAGGCCTTTAACGAGGCAGCCTTTGCGGGCGAAGTCGCCAGGCACCTCAAGACCGATCACACCGAACTTTACGTGACGCCCAAGGATGCGCTTGATCTGGTGCCGAAGCTTTCGGAAACCTATGACGAGCCGTTCTTTGATAGCTCCGCCATTCCGACCTATCTGATCTCCGCGCTCACGCGCAAGCATGTCACGGTTGCCCTGTCAGGCGATGGCGGGGATGAGACTTTTGGCGGCTATAACCGCTATTTGTGGGCCAAGCAGCTTAGTCGTGCCGCTGGCAGTATTCCGTTTGGTGGCGGGCTCGTATCGCGCGGGTTGACCATGATCTCGCCCGAGAGCTGGGACAAGCTTGTCGGGCTGGTACCGGGCAAGAAAGCCACCAGTGCGATTGGTGACAAGATCCACAAGGCCGCACCGCTTCTGGCGATCGGTGATGATATTGATCGGTATCACGCGCTGATTTCGCTGTTTGATCCGGGCAAGCTGCGCGGCAATCGCGGGGCGACGAAGAAATTCCGCGTGCCGGGCGAGAAGTTCTGTCGCAACCGCCATCTGGATTATGTGTCCTCCATGCAGGCCATGGATACGATGATGTATATGGTCGATGATGTTCTGACCAAGGTCGACCGGGCATCCATGGCCAATTCCCTTGAGGTGCGGGTACCGTTCATTGATCACCGCGTGATCGAGTTTGGCTGGCGACTGCCCGCACGGCTCAAGATGAACGGATCGGTCGGCAAATATGCCTTGCGCCAGATCCTGTATAAATATGTCCCGCGCGAAATGATCGACCGGCCCAAAACCGGCTTTGGTGTGCCGCTCGCGCAATGGCTGCGCGGGCCGCTCAATGAGTGGATGGGCGACCATCTGGCCAACGAGGCGCTTTATAGTGATTTCGGACTGGATCGCCGCCAGATCGAGAAGCTGCGCAAAGAGCATATGTCGGGCAAGCGCAATTGGGGCCATCAGCTCTGGACCATTTCGATGCTCTCGGATTGGCAGAAACGCTGGCTGGCCTGATCGCCGTCGATATAGCCCGGACTTCCATCGCATTTGATCTTTGATAACCCCGTCTGAAGTTCAGGCGGGGTTTTATTTTCGTTCGCGAATGAACGATTGCGGTTTGCGGATTTCCGGGGTTTTCCGCAATGCGGGCGGGCTGTGTGTGCGTTTCCCGCACGGCTGTGTCGAATAAATGTCACAATTCGAAACTTGAAAATTTTCGAAAATGAACTATTTTCATCGTCAAAGAGTTTCCCTTCTGCGATGAGAGACCCCATGGCTGGCACTTCAAACTACGATCTGATCATTATCGGCGGCGGCATTAACGGTGCCGGGATCGCACGCGATGCGGCGGGCCGGGGCCTGAAAGTTCTGCTGTGTGAAAAGGATGATCTGGCCAGCGCGACGTCGTCGGCCAGCACCAAGCTGATCCATGGTGGCTTGCGCTATCTCGAACATTATGAGTTCCGTCTGGTGCGCGAAGCCCTGACCGAACGCGAAGTGTTGCTTGATAACGCGCCACATATTATCTGGCCGCTGCGTTTCGTGCTGCCGCACAGAAAGGATCTGCGTCCGGCCTGGATGATTCGCCTGGGTCTGTTTCTATATGATCATCTCGGGGGCCGTAAAAAACTTCCGGCGTCCGAGGGCATATCATTTGCCAAGCATGTTGCGGGCGAGCCGATCCGTGATGACATGACCAAGGGCTTTGTCTATTCCGATTGCTGGGTGGATGATGCACGCCTTGTTGTTTTGAGCGCCATGGATGCCAAGTCCATGGGGGCTGAAATCCTGACCCGGACGGAGTGCGTTGGTGCAAAACGCGATGGCGATGTCTGGAATGTCACGTTGCACGATCAGGAGACCGCTGAAAACCGCGCAGTTTCGGGCCGGATGTTGATCAATGCCGCCGGACCGTGGTGTGCTGATCTGATCAATCCGCAAAACGGTGTGGTCAAATCCGATACCAAGGCCAATATCCGTCTGGTCAAGGGCAGCCACATCGTCGTGCCCAAGCTGTTTGACCACGATTTCTGCTATATCTTCCAGAACGGCGATGGGCGCATTGTCTTTGCTATTTCCTATCAGGATGACTTCACCCTGATCGGCACAACGGATGTCGATTTCAAAGGCGATCCGGCCAAGGTCAAGATTGATCAGGACGAGATCGATTATCTTTGCAAACTTGCCAGCGGCTATTTCAAAAAGCCGATCGCATCTGATGATGTCGTCTGGACCTATTCCGGTGTGCGGCCGCTCTATGCCGGTGAAGGCGGCGAAGAAAACGCATCGAAGGTATCGCGTGATTACACCCTGAAACTTGAAGCCAACGGTCATAAAGCCCCGGCACTTCATGTTTTTGGTGGTAAAATTACCACCTATCGCAAGCTTGCCGAACATGCGCTTCAGATCATTTCAAAGGAATTGGGCAACAAGGATACGCCGTGGACAGCCAATGCCGTGCTGCCGGGAGGCGACTTCCCCAATGCGTCCTATGAGGCGGCCTTTGCCGATTACGCTGCACGCTTTGACTGGATGGATGCGGTGATGCTCAAGCGCCTGCTGCGCGCCTATGGTACGCGGATCGATCAGGTCATTGGCGATGCCAAGGGCGTTGGTGATCTTGGCAAATGTTATGGTCATGACCTGTATGAAGCCGAAGTGCGCTATCTGATCGATAACGAATGGGTGCGCGACATCAATGATCTGATTTGGCGTCGGTCCAAGCTTGGCTTGCGTCTTACGGGCGATCAGGTTGCTGATCTTGGCGAACGTCTGGCACAGGAAAAGCACGATCCCAAATCGGTCGCGGCCGAATAAGCCATTTCACGCCCGCGAACTGTCAGGCTTAATCGCCAGATAGTTCGCGGCGGACAGCATCAAGTAGGGCTTTGAGTTCCTGCTTGCGCGCGGGCGTGATGTCGCGCCAGTCACGATCATGGATCGCGCCTTCAAGCGCAAAGAGGTAATTCAGACTGATTTTCTTTTCGCTGCCAAAGCGAAACAGCAATCGGCGTGTGGTTTCTTCAATGCCGAGCGCGCGCAATTCATCGCGGTTTTCGATCCCGATTTCGCTGAGTTCATGCGATGATTTGGGCCCGATATTGCGCATGCTACTGCTTCCTTTCAGTCCCTAAATTGCGCTATGGTCGGTTTGTTTTCAACTGATTACCTCGACCGGTTCGCTGATGCCTGCATTCCTGAAACCCATCTTTGCCAGTGCCGTTCTGCTTGTTCTGACCATTCCGGTGGCCAGGGCCGCAGACGACGTTGCCCCCCTTGAAACCTGGTCGATGCTGATAGGTTTGGTGGGTGGGCTGGCCTTGTTCCTTTATGGGATGGATCATCTTGCCGGTGCGCTCAAAACCCTTGCCGGGGCCCGGTTGCGCCGGGTTTTGTCGGGCATGACGCGCAATCGGGTTTGGGCGGCGGTTTCCGGCGCAGTCATTACCGGGTTGGTGCAATCCTCAAGCGTTACGACCGTGCTGGTGGTGGGTTTTGTCTCGGCCGGGTTGATGCCCTTTGCCCAATCGATTGCCGTGATCATGGGCGCGAATATGGGCAGCACCCTGATAGCGCAGATCATTGCCTTTCGCGTAGATGCCATTGCCCCGCTTTTCATCGCAATTGGTTTTGCCATGACGATGTTGGCGGATCGCAAACGCTTTTCGCTGATCGGCAAGGCGGTGCTGGGGATGGGGATGCTGTTCTTTGGCATGGGCATGATGAGCGATGCCATGGAGCCACTTCGGACCTACGCCCCGTTCATCGATTTGATGCGCCAGATGAGCAATCCGTTTCTGGCCATGCTGGTCGCAGCTGCCTTTACCGCGCTCGTGCAATCAAGTGCAGCGACCATGGGGATTGTCATTGTGCTGGCCGGGCAGGGTCTGGTGCCGCTCGAAAGCGGGATTGCACTTATATTCGGGGCCAATATCGGCACCTGTGTCACAGCGCTTCTGGTGACGATTGGCAAGAACCGTGATGCGTTTCGCACCGCCCTTGGACATATCCTGTTTAACGTGGTCGGCGTTGTGATCTGGTTGCCGTTTATTGATCAACTGGCACGCTTGGTTGAGGTGATCACCACCGGCCGCACGCCGGAAAGCACTGATGTCGCGCGCGAAATCGCCAATGCCCACACCATATTCAACGTCGCCAATGTCATCCTGATGATCGGGTTTGTACCCTGGATCGCGCGCCTGATTGAAAAGCTGGTCCCGGCAGAGGTCGACACCGAACCGCGCCTGAGCCCGGAGCCGAAATACGTGATCCACGAGCTGACCGTTGCCCCGGCCGCAGCACTGAGTTTGCTGCGCAATGAAGTGGTGCATATGGGCGATGTGGTGATTGATGTTGTCCGTCGCGGGCGCGAAACCCTGCGCAATCCGACGCGGGCAAAGCTTGAAAAACTGGCCGAACTCGATGACGGGGTCGATAGCCTGCAAGACGCGATTGCGCTGTTCTCGGCAAAACTGCGCCGGGCCGACTTGTTGCCAAGCGACGTGAACCGCCTGCAAAACGAACTGGCAGTCAGCAATCACCTTGAAGCCGTTGGCGATCTGATCAGCGAGGAAATGGTCAAGCTGGTGGGTGAATGGCTTGATATCCGTCATATGCCGTCCGATGAAAGCCGCCAGAAAATGGCGGGGCTTTTCCTGATCGCAGAGGACTGTCTGAAACAATCCATGACCGCCTTCACGGCCGAGGATATCGAGGCCGCCAACCGTGTGCTGGGTCGCAAGGCGGAGTTCGCCGCCAAACTTGAAGCCACCCTGCGCAAGGTCAGCGATGAAATCGGCCCGCGTGATATCGATGTGCGCCGCTATCGGATCGAGGTTGCGATGGTCGAACGCGTCAATCGCCTTTATGAGCGCGCGCGCCGGATCGCACACGCCACCATCGCGATTAAAAATCAGGAAGAACCGGCACCGGACGAACAGAATGCGGCATCGACCATTGCCGATGCCATGTAAGGGCTTAGCGCGTTAACGATCCGCTGGCGGGGTGTCGATATCTTTTTGCATGACCGCGACATCACAGGCCCTATACCCCAGATGGCGGTAGAAATCCTGTGTCGCATGGTTATCGGCGCGCACCATCAATTGCATGCGCCAGACACCCTGATCGCGCAGCCAGTTTTCGCCGATCTCCATCAAACGGCGACCAAGTCCTGATTTCTGCAGGGTTGGCGCAACAGCCATGTAATAGACCCATCCGCGATGCCCGTCATGCCCGGCCATGACCGAGCCGATAATGTTATCGCTGTTATCTTCCCAGACGAAAAGGGTGGCCTCATCACTTTCAAGCGCAAAGCGCACATCCCACTCTGGCGGATTATATGGGCGGTAAAGACCGGTTTCCTGCCAAAGATCTGTTAGAGCGGGGATGTCATCAAGGGTGGCGGTTCTGGGGGTGGGCTTTGGATTGGTCGATGTCATGAGGTGCTTCTTTCATGGGGCAATATTTAGAAGCGCGTAACAATGGTTCGAATGCGCGACATCGTCAAACCCAATTGCGTGACAAGCGGATGAATTTAAACGCCAAAACGCAAAACGCCCCCAAGAGGAGCCTTGGGGGCGCGGTGCGGGTCCGGGGTATCGGTTGGGATGGGGAAGCCCCGGACCGGGGTGGGGATGTTAAAAGGGCAAAATGATCAGCTGATCGGACGGCCGGTCACGCTGCTCAGTTCCATTTCACGGACAATGTCGCCCGCCTGATTGGTAACCGTGGCGGTATAGGTGCCGCGCGGGGTTTCGCTCAGCTCGCCGAGTTTCAATTCACCATTGCCAAACCGGATCACCATGGCATTTGCCAGAAGGTTCATTTGTTCGGCAGTGTATTTGTTGTCAAAGCGTTCTGCCTTGTCAGGACGGGGCATCAGTTTACGCATGTCGCGACGGTCTTCACGTTCCATGCGGCCTGTTTTTGCGTCAAATTTGATGACTTCGACAACGCCACCTTCGGCATTGACCAGCAGGACGTCGATCTTGCCCGGTTCTTCGGCCATCAGTGCATCACCGGTTTTGAAATCCGGGGTTCCGGTTTTCAAAAGCATCGCATCAACCAGAATGCGGGCTTCTGCAGGAGAGAGGGGAACCGAGCGTTCGCGGGCTTCGTGTCCGAATTTTCCACCTTTGTTATGTTCACCATGTTCACCATGTTTGCCTCGCTTATGTTCAAACTTTCCTTCGCAATTGTCGCCGCCTGACATTGCCCATTCAGGGTTGCCGCCACGGTCACCTGGCGATGCATAAGAAGCCGCAATCGGCGTTGCGATCATGGTGGTTGCGATCAGGGCCGCAGCAAGTTTCAGGGTGTTTTTGCGTTTCATGGTAACCTCATCAGGTTTGTGGGGGATCAATGCGTTGAGGACGGTTGTCGCCTATGATTGTCGCGAAATGATCCCGACAAACCGCCAAATTGGTCGCAAGATTTGCCAAACAGGCCGTTTGCGACAATCTGATACAAATTGCTATTTCTGCCGGGATGACCAACGCGTTAAGTTAGGCTGACCAAAGAGTTTTGATTTCAGGACCGCAGATGAGCGACCAGCCCCACATTCTTGTTGTTGATGACCACCGTGATATCCGTGACCTGCTCGGCCGCTATCTGCGCCAGCACGAATATCGCGTGACGCTGGCATCCGATGGGCGCGAATTGCGCAAGCTGATGAATGATGACATCGCACCTGACCTGATCGTGCTCGATCTGATGATGCCCGGTGAAGACGGGCTGAGCCTGTGTCGCTGGCTGCGGGAAAACTTTGATGTGCCGGTCGTGATGTTGACCGCCCTTGGCGAGGAAACCGATCGCATCATTGGTCTTGAAATGGGCGCGGATGACTATCTGGCCAAACCGTTTAACCCGCGCGAATTGCTGGCCCGGATCAAGGCTGTGATGCGGCGTGCGCAAAGTCTTCCGGTTGGGCGCAAGGGGCCACTTCCGGGCGGGCAGGTGCATTTTGATCGCTGGGTTCTCGATCGCACCCGGCATGAATTGCGTGATGCCAATGATGTGGTCGTGCCGCTCAGTGCCGGGGAATATGGCCTTCTGTGTGCCTTTGTCGAACATCCCAACATGGTGCTTAACCGTGATCAGTTGCTTGATCTGACGCGCGGGCGCGAGGCCGTGCCGTTTGATCGCAGCATTGATAATCAGGTCAGCCGCCTGCGCAAAAAGATCGAAATTGATGCCAAGAACCCGGCCCTGATTAAGACCGTGTGGGGTGGGGGCTATATGTTTACCTGCGAGGTGGCTGAAAAATGACCAAGCGCCGCCTCCTTAAACGCCTGTGGCCACAAAGCCTGACCGCGCAGCTGGTTTGCCTGCTGCTGGGCGCGATCATCCTGACCCATATCGTGCTTGGCGTGATGCTGGCCGAGGAACGCCGTGATGCGGTGGCCTCTGAACGCCGCGGTTATGCCCTGTCACGCGTGGCGGCGATTTCGCGCATTCTGACGACAACACCGCGCGAGAACTGGGGCGATGTGTTGCGGGTGGCGCAATCACCACAAAACCGTCTGCGCCTTGTCCCGGAAACCGACCTTCAGGCCGAGGATGGCTTTGTTTCCGACACCCTGAGCCATCGTCTTAATGAAGCCTTGTCCCTTGAAACCGGGGTTCCGGCCAGGGTGGAAATCCTGTCGGAGGATGATTGCTGGGACGAGCGCAAATCACTGCGCCGCGACAAGGAAGAGTTTCTGGAACGTGACCGGCAGCAACGCCTTGGCCACGACGATGATCACAATGAAGATCATGATGACGACGACAACAAAGATGGCCATCACGAACGCGATGATGATCGCCGCGCGCCCTGGTCATTACGTTACCTTGACCGGTTTGATTGCCATACCTCGCCGGTGATGCGTCTTGTTGTGCCGGTCAATGTGGTTGGTCCCGATGGACAGCCGACCGGCTCTGAGCCCGATGTCTGGCTTGAAGCCATGATTGGCGGGGTGATGCCGCCGCCCTGGTTTGTCTTTGATAATTTGCTGCGCGTTCTGGCGTCTGCTTTGGTGATCGCGGTGATTGCCTATTTCCTCGCACGTCGGATTTCCCGGTCGTGGGATGTGTTGACCCGTGCGGCTGATCGCGTCGGACGGGGGGATTATCCCGAACCGGTGCCTGAAACCGGGCCGATTGAAATCAGACGGGCCACCAAGGCCTTTAACCGGATGACCGCGCGCCTCAAATGCTTTGTCGAGGACCGCACACGCATGCTGGCCGCCATTTCTCATGATCTGCGCACGCCGATCACATCGCTGCGCCTAAGGGCAGAGTTTGTTGAGGATGCGGAAAACCGGGCGCGCATCATCGAAACGCTTGATGAAATGGAACAGATGGTCGAAGCGGCGATGACCTTTGCCCGCGAAGAAACCGCCAATGAGGAAACCCGCAAGATCGATCTGACGGCCCTTGTTGAATCCGCGGTCGAGGATCTAGCAGAAACCGGGCGCCCGATTACGTTCACCGGCGAGGTCGATACACGCGTTTATCCATGCCGTCCGCTGTCGATCAAGCGGGCCTTTGGCAATCTGGTGTCGAACGCACTTAACTTCGGCGATATGGTCGAGGTTGCAGTGCGCGACGCCGATGACGGTGGTCTTTGGATCGAAATTGCCGATGACGGGCCGGGCATTCCGATTGAGCAACGCGAACAGGTGTTTGAGCCATTCTTCAGGATTGAAGAATCACGCAATCGTGACACGGGTGGTATTGGTCTGGGGATGGCGATTGCCCGCACGGCCATCCGGGCCCATGGCGGTGAAATCTATCTGGATGAATCGCAGAAAGGCGGGCTTTTGGCGCGTATTTACTTGCCACCGGCACAGCCGCAATAAGGGGGCTTTCGCCCGGTTGGGGTAGGGGTGAAAACTCTCCGGACAAATGGCTTCAGTTTTTTGACAGTTAGCACTTGCAATTTATGTGACCAGTGGTCATTTGTTGCGTGGAATTTCAAGAAATCAAAATCAACAATTGCTAAATTGCCTTGCTGTTCTATTTAGGGTCATGACCTATTAATTTGATTTGAATGGCAGACGTTATATTTACGAAATCCAAGGAAAAGCCCGCCGGTCGGGTCGGCATCCCGGACAAGGGATTTGACGCTGGAGTTTGCAAATATAACGTCTGTCCTCCGGATTAATCGGATTTGCACGGGCTACTTTGTCGTAAAACTTTGAAAGATAAATATCTTCCTGCAGTTTTACTCCGCGTATCCGCACAAATCTGTTTAACCATTCAAACCAAATTAATAGGTCCTGACCCTAGGGTCTGGATTTGGACCCGCGGCGATGCAACAATCAAGCATAGGAACGGACGGAGCGTACCCATGAGCAACAACCAGTCTTCTTCGGGGGTGGTCACCCCGCTACCCGGGACCAATAACGCGCAGGCTGCGCGCGGATTTGTGCGTTCTGTGAATGACTGGCTGATGGAATGCGCGCTTGATGATACCGACATCAGCGAGCTTCTGTCTGGCATGGCCAGCCGTCTGGTCGCATCGGGTATTCCGGTTGATCGCGTTATGGTCGCCTTCAAGACCCTGCACCCGCTTTATGAAGGTGTTTCCTATATCTGGACCAAGGAAAATGGCCAGGTCGAGCGGGCAACGCATATGGGCGGCGATGAGAAAAATCGCGAATGGTCCGAAAGCCCGATGAAATGGATGCTTGATAGCGATGTCAGCTTCATGCGCCGCCACCTGATCGGGCCGAGTGCCGTGGTTGATTTCCCGATCCTTGAAAGCTTCCGCCAGAAACGCGGCACGGATTACTACGCGCTGATGACGCCGTTCGTTACCGACAGCGACAGCACGATGAACAGCAACCGCATTTTCATGACCTATCTGACGCGCCGCCCCAGCGGGTTCTCGGACGAGGATCTGGCGATCCTGTCTGGCATCCAGCGCCGCTTTGCCGTGTCATGCAAGATGCGCATCAATCACGAAGAAACCCGCACCATTCTTGAAACCTATTTGGGCACCGATGCCGGCCAGCGTGTGCGCAACGGCCAGATCAAGCTCGGCGACAGCACCAAGACCCGTGCGGTCATCTGGTTCTCGGACATGCGCAACTCGACCTCGGTCGCGACCCATGTCGGCGATGATGCGTTTCTTGGTGAAATGAACGATTTCTTTGGCGCAACCGCCGGTGCGGTGCTCAAGCATGGCGGGCAGGTTCTGCGCTATATTGGCGATGCGACGCTTGCGATCTTCCCGATCGATGAAGATGAGACCAACCTTGAAACCGCTTGTCATGCGGCGCTTTACGCCGCAGCCGAAGCGCAGCTGAACATCGATACGCTTAATGCCAAGCGCGAAGCGGCCGGAAAACTGCCGTTTGATTATGGTCTGGGAATGCATGTCGGGGATGTGATTTACGGCAATGTCGGCGTGTCTGAACGTGTCGACTTTACCGTGGTCGGGCAGGCGGCAAACGAAGCCGCCCGGATCGAACAGTTGACCAAACAGCTTGGTAAACGGGTTCTGGTCAGCTCGACCGTCGCGCAGTTCATTTCCTGTCCGACGGCGGAAATGGGCGCCTATGAACTTCAGGGGACGGGGCTCAGTGTCAAACTGTTCGCCCCTGATTTCTCTGAGGCCTGCCACCGTATCGAGCTGATGCGCGCAGGCTAATGCCGCATGTCTCTCCTAGGCCAGATTGTCAAAGTCCTTCACAACGCTGCTGGCAGATTCCCCAACACTTGAAAAGGTTTTCTGGGCGTCTGTGACGGCTTCGGTTGCGGCCTTGATGATCTGGGAATAGGGATCGACTTCCTTTTTGGCCAACATCTGCTGCATGGCGACACCAGTGGTGGCGGAGGCCATCGACATGATGTTGCGCAAATAGTCTGTTGAATCCTGCACCGCATAGGCCGCTGCCTGGGCAACCTTTTGATAGGCAACCCCGTTGGCACCGGGGACCGCCCCGTTCAGAACCGCATGATTTGTTGTGCCGACGGCCTGAACGATTTGCGGGTTCAATGCCGTGCTGAGCGGTGGTGTGCCAGACGAGTTGTCAGGCGCCATGGGGTCGGCGGGGCTTGCATCCTTGTCAGCATCATCTGATTTGCTGCCATCGGCATTGTTTTGGTTTTCCGCCGCGTCCTTTTGGGATCCGTCTCCATCACCGCCGCCAGCACCGGCGGCATTGGCGCCACCCTGTGCCGCGTCGTCTTTGTCGCCGGATTTCGGATCTTCGTTTGGTTTGGTATCTTCGTCTGCCATCAGAAACCTCATTTACGGCTGGTCGAAAGACCGAATTGGATCATGTGGCGGTTTGGACGGAATAGGCGGGTCCATTAGCCAGTTGGTTAGCCGCTGTCTTTGCCGCCGCCACCCATGCCGCCACCGGAACTATCCAGAATCATTTTGCAGGCACTGGACGTGACAGCATTGCCGATCTGCTGCAGGCCACCCTGGGTCTGCATGGCGTTTTGCATCGACAGACTGATGGAATGAGCCATCGTCTGATACACAAGCCCCATGGCCTGTGCCGGCGCCTCGCCCAGAACCTTGACGTTGTTCTGGGTCACCGCATCAGTGATTTGTGAATTTACAGGGGTGTTGTCTGCCATTTCACGCCCTCATGTTTGCGACCATTGCCGGTCCAATGAACCGATCGGGTCAGGTGCCTAGCGGCGGGTTGCTGCCAAAATAATAAGAAGTGTCAAAAGCGTATCGCTGTTGTCTGAACGTCCAAGCTTTGCGGTGGCCTGTGCCCCCGCCATAGTGTTGACGGAATAAAGCTGCATCACGCCCTGGTTGGTGGCGGCCTGCGAACACATCGATGCCTGTTGTTGCGCCTGAACCGCGTTCTGGAACAGGATTGACGTCGAGTGCGCGGCACTTTGATAGATCGCGCCCATCGCATTTGCCGGGGCGGAGCCAAGAACGCTGACCGCACTCTGGGTGACAGAGTCGGTAATCTGACCGTTCACCGGGGTTGGAATTGCCATGTTATCCTCCGAAAAAGCGATCTTTCTGACCGCACATCTCTAGACGTCGCACGGACGCGATTGTGATCAAATTTGCCAAGCCATCAGCCCGCCTGGGCGGTAATCATCGCAACAAGCTTGGAGGTCGAGGTGTTGACCACCTGTTGCATGTTGCCTTGTGTCAGGGTGGCGTTTTCCATGGCAAGGCCGGTGGCATGTGAATGCGACTGCATGGCGATGGAAACAGCCTGTGCCGGGCTTTCACCAAGCACCTTGACGTTGGTCTGGGTGACGGCATCGGTGACTTGCGGATTGACGATATCACTCATGCTATGACCTCACTGCTTTCACCGGTTTGTGTTGTGTCACCGGTCTCGCCTTGGCGGGCGGTGCCGCGAAACCGTTCATCGATTTCACCCCATGCGGTTTCATACCAGTGGGCGTCGGTTTCTTGCTCGCCGGTGTCTTCGCCGTCGGACTCCTGACCCAGTGCGCCCGTCGCGCCCTTCAGGTTGGGTTGTTGTTGGCGTCCGACTGCTTCTGCTGGCGCGGAGCCGGGGCGGGGCTGGTAAAAAAATTGGGTTTGGATTCCTGGACTGACAGGGTCGCCTTTGCGCATTCCATGGTGGTTGCCAGGCTGGCGACAGCCTGTTGCTGCTGTTCATTGACCATGTTGGCAAACAGGATCCCCTGCGCCTGGGCCTGTGACAGATAGGACTGCATGGCGCCCATCGCCGGACCATTGGCAATGACCGATGTGTTGGTCTGGGTCACGCTGTCGGTGATCTGTTCGTCGACTTCGTTCGGGTTGCTCATTGCGCTCATCCTTATGGGTTACGACGTTTCATCATTTGCAGAATGCTCTGGGTCATGGTCGTCATGCCGATCATGGCGTTCTGCTTCTGGGCCGAGACCATGTTCGCCATCAGGATGTTCTGTGACTGCGCCTGTCCCAGCATCGATTGCAGGGCGGCATAGCCCGGGCCGGCACCCATGGTGGCGACATTGGTCTGGGCAACGCTGTCGGTGATCTGGTCGGAAACCTCGCACTGATGCATATCGTCACTGTGATCAGCATGGTTGTGCTGGGATTTCTTGCCGTCTTGCGCAGGTGGTGCCGATGGCATGTCCGTCTCCTTGGCTGGCGGAAGTGGTGCGTATCGTGATGACGTGCAGCTGTGGCATTTGTGAAAGAAAAAGCAGCGGTGTTAAGTGTCAAGGACCGCTGCATGATATATGCGCATCCTTGCGTTTGCCCTTACAATGATTTTGCGCATGACG
>NZ_JBSWYV010000021.1:0-49625 GCF_056161285.1 Thalassospira sp. ABL2_045
CCGAACTCAGAAGTGAAACCAGCCTGCGCCGATGGTACTTTGTCTTAAGGCACGGGAGAGTAGGTCACCGCCGGGCCTTCCAAATACAGCACATATTCCCTATAAACACACGACTTTGAAAACCCTCGACCTTAACCGGTCGGGGGTTTCGTCGTTTCTGGCTTAGGCGTCAGTGTCATTCTGTGCGGCCGCCTCACGAAGCGCCTCACGCGGGTGTGAGGATTTGTGTGAAATCTCTCACGTCCCTTTGACTGCGCGTGTGCGAATGGTGCAGTGACGAAAATACACATCGCCCTTACGGTTAAATCATCACCTGGACTTGAGAGTCCTTATTTAACCGAAGGGAAACGACGATGAAAAAAGCAATGGTTCTGGGCGCAGCATTGAGTGCTGCTGTTTCAATGGCGGCGGTCAATCAGGCAGCTGCCGATGGTGCCAAGGAAAAGTGTTTTGGCGTGTCGCTGGCGGGTCAGAATGACTGTGCTGCTGGTCCGGGCACGACCTGTGCCGGTACCTCGACTGTCGATTATCAGGGCAATGCCTGGAAGCTGGTTCCGGCCGGCACCTGTGAAGATATGAGCTTCACCACGGCCGATGGCCGCGAAGTCATGGGCAGCCTCGAAGCACTCGATCGCGATATCCCGCAGGGCTAAGCCCCATACCTCCTGAAGCCTGCCTCGCGTCCCAACGGACGGTCAGTACAGATCTGCATATGTCTCCCTTGCTGACCGTCCGCCCTTGGCGCTTCGCTCTGAGCGCAGAGTAGAAAACACAAGGTTCCCCGATATGAAACCGCTGACACAGATTTCCAAACGTTCGCTTCCGGCCCATGGGCTTCCTGAACGCGCGGGTGTCGGCTTTAAGGCCGAGCACGCGCAAGATGTCTTTAGCAAATCCCCCGCTGTTGGCTGGTTTGAGGTGCATCCGGAAAACTATATGGTGGCCGGTGGCCCGCGACTGGCCATGCTTGAAGAACTGTCGGCGCAATATCCGGTTTCCATGCATGGGGTTGGATTGTCGCTTGGGGGTGGGGAGCCGCTCAACAAAAACCATCTGGCCGATCTCAAACGCCTGGTCGACCGGTTCAATCCCGCCATGGTGTCCGAGCATATTGCCTGGTCAGCCCATGAAGGGCTTTATATGGCCGATCTGTTGCCAACCCCGATGACGAAAACCTCGTTGTCGCAATTGGTCGATGCCATCAACACGGTTCAGGATTTTATTGGCCGCCGGATCCTGATTGAAAACCCGACCTCTTATGTGCCGTTGCCGCAAAACTCGATCCCCGAGCTCGAGTTCATCAGCGCAGCAGCAGAGCGCAGCGGCTGTGGTTTGCTGATCGATGTAAACAATGTATACATATCAGCGCATAATCTGGGCTTTGACGCCAATGAATTTATTGATGCCGTGCCCGGTGATCTGGTTGGTGAAATCCATCTGGCCGGACATGAGGAAGACGCCAACCCCGACGACATTGTTCTGATTGATACCCATTCACGCCCCGTGGCCGATCCCGTATGGGATCTGTTTGATCGTCTTGTTGCCCGCATTGGGCGCAAGCCGACCCTGATTGAATGGGATAATGATGTGCCCGACTGGGATGTGCTGGCGCGTGAAGCAGCCCTTGCCGACCGTCATCTTGATAATACCATGGCCGAACCGCTTGAGGTCGCGTCATGACGGCGCTTAAGACATTTTATGACGGTTTTACCGATGCTCTGAATGCATCCGAGCCAGATGCTGCACCCAGCAGTGTCGCAGATGGCTATGCGCATCGGTTCAAGATTTACCGCAACAATGTCCATCGTGGACTTTATGACGCGTTGGGGGCGGCATATCCGACCGTGCACAAGCTTGTCGGGGGCCGCTTTTTTGATCGCCTCGCGCAGGGGTTCGTTCAGTCCGAAACCACGCGGTCCGGATCGCTTGCGCTTTACGGGGCGGGCTTTGCGGCTTTTCTGGAACATCATCCGGTGCGGGAAAGCTTGCCGTATCTGCCCGATATTGCGCGGCTCGAACGTGCCCAGCTTGAGGTCAGCACATCGACTGATGCCAAACCATTAATGGCCGATGATCTGGCCGGGCTTGAAGACCAGCTTGAAGCCATGCAACTGCGGGTCCATCCGGCCTGTCAGGTGATTGCCTCAAGCTACCCGATCTTTTCCATCTGGCATGCGCAAAACCCGGTCGAGGGTGAACAAGCTGGCAAAGCCAGTATTGTGCAACGTGCTGAAACCGTTTTGATCACCCGGCCTTACATGCAGCTCGAAATGCGTCTTCTGAGCGCAGGGCAGGCGGTGTTTTTTAGTGCACTGACGCGCGGCGGTTCAAGCCTTGGTGATGCGTGCGCCGAGGCGCTTCAGGCCGATCCGGATTTTGATGTCATTGCGAGCTTTGCCGAATTTTTAACAACGGGCGCATTCGACGCCCGCCTGAATACCCCGAGAGGAAACGGGCATGATGACGAATAATGTACAGAACGTAATGGGCAGTTTTGCCCGTCTTGAGATGAAAATGGACGCCCTTGGCGGTCGGGATGTTGTCGGGATTACCAGCCGCGCGCTTTTTGTGCTTTTGCTGCTGCCCTATTACTTCAACAGCGCGCTGACCAAGATTGATGGCGTTGGCCTCAGTGCCGGGGCATTTGCGCAGATCCTGCCACCGATTGCCGAGCAGTATCTTTATGATACGTCTGCCATTCCGTTCTTCCCGTGGCATCTGATTGTCTGGGCTGGAACCATCGGTGAGTTTGTCCTGCCGATCCTGATTGTGGCGGGTCTTTTCACCCGTCTTGCAGCGCTCGGCATGATCGGCTTTATGGTTGTGCAAACCATTGTCGATGTGGCGTTCCATGGCGCGGCCCTTGGTATGCTTGCCAATGGCCTGCCGAATGAGTTGATTGATCAGCGTTTGCTATGGATTGCACTTCTGGCCGCCATGGTCTTTGCCGGTGGCGGCAAGCTGTCGTTCGACCGGTTTTTGTCGAACCGGTAAGCCTGAAACTCCGTTAAAGGGGGAGTAACATCGGCGCCATTGATGCGACCAAAAGCACCGCCATGATGATGTTAAAGACGCGGGCCCGGTTGCCCTGGCTGATGAAACTTCGCATGGTGGCGCCAAACATTGCCCAGCTTGAAATGGATGGGATATTGACCAAGGCAAAGACAGCAATCATCGTCAAAAGTCCGTGTATGCCTGCGTCCGGTGCCGTGTAGGTGACCGTCACGATCAGTGCGACCGTCCATGCCTTCGGATTCAGGAGCTGTAACATTGCAGCCTGAACAAAACCGATCGGTTTTGATGTTTTTGGATCGGTGCCGTCAAGGGATCCGGTTTGCGATATCTTGTAGGCAAGCCACAGGATATAGGCAAAGCAAACAATACGCAGAATATCCTGTGCCATGGGAAAGCGGTCCAAAACCTCGCCCAGTCCCAAACCGATCAGGAACACCATCGAAAGAAAGCCGCTGCTGATGCCAAGGATCAGCGGGATGGTGCGAACGATGCCAAAATTTGCACCCGATGCCAGCAGCAGGAAATTGCCCGGACCGGGGGACACTGACATGACAAAAGCAAAACCGATCAGGGCGGTAAGGTTTTCAGGGTTCATAATCTTATCTGTCCATCTGGTGATATGCTTTACGGATCATTGAGTATTCCCGGACAGGTGTCTTTGCGCTAAGCTGCCAATAATTTAGCAGATCGTTCCAAATTGGCTTGGCGGCTAAGATGCAGCAAGATGTATTAAGTGATGCTTGTGCCGGATTGCGGTTGCGCAGTGACCTTTATTTCACTGCAGAACTGGCCAATGCGTTCAGTGTGCATGTCCCGAGCGAGGGCGCACGCATCCGGTTTCATTTGGTTTTGGCGGGCAGCTGTAAGCTGATGCTTTCCGAAGATGAACCGGTCATCGACCTTTGCGAAGGTGATCTTGTGTTGGTGCCGAATGGTCGCGGGCACATTCTGTGTGATGCGCCGGGACGCGACGTTGTCGCGCTATCTGATGCCATGGCTGCCTGTTTTGACCCGATGGCGGGCATGTTGCGCAATCATTCCGATAACGGGTGTGATGTCCGTTTGCTGTGCGGGTTCTGTGCCTTTGACGAAGATGAGCGCCATCCGGGATTTGGTCTGATTGACGATCACGTGATCCTACGCGCAGATGATCGGACATCACAGGCGCAATCATCCATCGTTGCGATGATCCGAACGCTTGCACAAACGGCAGAACCTGGCTGGCGTGGTGCGTTGGCTCGTCTGATGGAGGTTCTTGTGATCACGCTTATGGCTGCGCAGTTGCGACGTTCCGATTTGCCGCAAGGTTTCCTTGCCGGGTTGGCGGATATCAAAATCGCCCGAGCACTCTCCAGTATCCACGGCCAACCTGAACGTGACTGGACCGCAGAGCTTTTGGCTCAACAAGCCGGGATGTCACGAACACGTTTTGTTGTGCGGTTTGGTGAATGCGTCGGGATCGCACCGATGCAATATCTGCAGAATTGGCGCATGCGTCGGGCAAAGGTGCTTTTGCGCGATACCAACCTGTCGATGGTAGAGATTGCCTTGCATTGCGGCTATCAATCAATGCCGGCGTTTTCCCGGCGTTTCATGGCGCAATATGGCGAAGGTCCCGGCGCATTCCGACGCGAATTACGAAAGCCTGTGGCAGCACAATGATCCCTGTACTGAACCTTATTTCGCAGCGAGCCGGTCGTTTTGCGCACTCGCGTCACGCAGGCTTGCAAGGTATTCCTGACTGATTTCATGCACCGCCATGATGTGCCCGTAAAGCAAATCTTCGGCCGCCTTGACGTCACCGCGCAGGATGGCATCGACAATGCCCTGATGTTCCTCATGCGAGGAGGCCAGTCGTGCCAGGCTTTGGAACTGGACGCGGCGGAAGGGCGCCACGCGGCGACGAACAGAGAGTGTTACATCGACCAGCACATCGTTATGGGTGCCGCGATATAGCGTGTTGTGGAATGACCGATTGAGGGTCTCGTAGTTGTCGCTATCCCCCAGACGGACCGTTTCCGCCAACTCATGATGCAGTTTTTCAAGGTTGTGGCGTTCAGTGCTCGTCATGCGTTTGGCGGCAAGGCGGCCGCATGTGCCCTCGAGTTCGGCCATGCTTTCAAACATTGCGGTCAACCGTTCCGGGGTGGCCAGCGAAACATAAACGCCGCGGTTGGGGATTTTTTCTGCCAGTTCTGATGCGGTCAGCAACTGCAACGCTTCGCGCACCGGAGTGCGTGATACGCCAAACCGTTTGGCCAAAAGCGGTTCTTCCAGACGCTGTCCCGGGGGCAGCTTGCCTTTGACGATATCATCTTCCAGCGCCTGACAAAGCTGCTGGGCAATACCGACGGGTTCGGATTGCTCGGGCGGGGTGGTGAGCGCATGGCGAAGCTCGATCATCTGGCGTTTAGACCCTTCTTGCGAGGTTTATTTGGTTCGAATGTATACACCAATATTTGCATCAAGGCCAAGTATCTCAAGGGGTGTAAAATTTGCTTCATTTTTCCTTCCTTGAATTGCGTATTTTGTGTGCATTGAAAATGTGCGATGCGATATATCGATTAAATATTGTGCATAGTGATGTTGCCTGAAAAGACTGAAAACAAGTTAAGTTATTGAAAAATAAGCAATGGCATGCGTGTTGCAGGATGTATACACAATGCGGAGTGCATTCCGTTGAGCTTACGTTTCACAGAAACAGCTATCTCTATCAGGGAGACATCAATGACAAATGTTAAACGGCGCGACTTTCTGACCAAATCGGCAATCGGTGCTGCCGCAACCGGTGCAGGGGTGGTTGCAGCCCCGAATATCGTGCGCGCTCAGGAAACCTTTAACTGGAAAATGACCAATGCCTATGGCCCAGGGTCACCGTTCTATGTGACCGGTCCGGGCAGCCCGGAAGATTTCTGCAGGCGTGTCACCGAAATGTCGAATGGTCGTCTGAACATTCAGCATTTTGCCGCAGGCGAACTGATCCCGGCTCTTGAGGGCTTTGACGCGGTGCAGGCCGGTACGGTTGAAATGAATGCGGCCAACGCCTATTTCTGGGCGGGTAAAATCTTTGCTGCCCAGTATTTCACAACTGTGCCTTTTGGCCTGAACTTCCAGGGGGTAAATGCCTGGCTTTATCACGGTGGCGGGCTTGAGTTGTGGCACGAAGTTTATCAGCCTTATGGTCTGGTGGCCTTCCCGATGGGCAATACCGGCGTTCAGATGACGGGTTGGTTCCGCGAACCGATTGAAAGCCTTGAGGATTTCAATGGCTTGAAAATGCGTATCCCGGGTCTGGCGGGTAAGGTCTATCAGCAGATCGGCGTTGAAGTGAAACTGCTGCCGGGCGGCGAGATTTTCCCGGCCCTTGAGCGTGGCGTGATTGACGCCGCCGAATTCGTTGGCCCGTATCAGGATCGTCGTCTGGGTCTTCAGAAAGCCGCCAAGTATTACTACACCACCGGCTGGCATGAGCCGTCCAACGTGACCGAGCTTCTGATCAACCAGAAAGCCTGGGAAAGCCTTCCGGCTGATCTCCAGGCGATTGTCAAAAACGCGGCACAGGCCTGCAACCTTGATAGCCATTCATGGTGTGAAGCTAATAACGCGGCTGCCTTGCGTGATCTGGTCGAGAACTTTGGCGTTACCGCCCAGACCCTTCCTGATGAAGTGGTCACCAAGCTTAAGGGGATCACGGCTGATACCCTTGAAGCCGAAGCCGCCAAGGATCCGGTCACCAAAAAGGTCCATGACAGCTTCATGGCGTTCCGTGACACCCACCGTGAGTGGGCCGCGATCAGTGAAAAGCCCTATCACGGCATCATTTCATCGAAAGGCGGGATGGGCTGACATGAATTCGACCCGTACTGAACCGTTACCGGACCGTGCCTTGGGGCTGGTTGTCGACATTGCCGGATGGGGGGCTGCGATCAGTGGTCTGGCCCTCGTTCTGGTGGTCGGTGGCAATGTATTGCTGCGCTACCTATTCAATTCCGGAAGTGTCGCGATGCAGGAACTTGAATGGCATCTGGTGTCACCAATTGCCCTGATGGGGATGGCCTATGGCATGCGCCACGGCGGTCATGTGCGGGTCGATTTTCTATATGAACGTCTGGGCCCCCGGGCCCAGGCGATCATTGATCTGTTTTCTGCTGCCCTGATGGCGGTTCTGGGTGGGGCATTGATCTGGTTTTCAATTCCCTATGTCGAACAATCCATCATGATGGGCGAGGGATCACCAGATCCCGGGGGATTGCCGTATCGCTTTTTGCTTAAGGCCTTTATCCCGATCGGGTTTGGTTTGTTGCTGCTCCAGGCGATTGCGCAGGGGCTGATCAATTATCGTCAAATCGTTGCTGGCGACAGCGAACCTGCCTTGGATGCATCTGATGCGGTCACGCAAAGCGGTGCAGGAGACTAATCAGAAATGACCGGAAATGAATGGCTGGCCATCGGTATGGTCGGGGGCTTCTTTGGCTTCCTCGTGCTCGGTGTGCCTGTGGCGATCTCGCTTGCGATTTCGGGGTTTGCCTTTGGAATTATGGGGTTTGGCACCGGTTTGTTTAACCTGTTGCCGGCCCGTGTCTATGGCGTTGTGACCAACTACACGCTGCTTGCCTTGCCGCTTTTCATCTTCATGGGGGTGATGCTTGAAAAGTCAAAGCTTGCCGAAGAGCTGATTGACGTGATCGGCCATGCCATGGGCCGGCTCAGGGGCGGTATGGGTCTTGCTATCGTGATTGTCGGTGTGCTGATGGGCGCGTCTTCTGGCGTTGTCGGGGCGACGGTTGTCACCGTTGGTTTGCTCTCACTCCAGCCGCTGATCAATCGCGGCTATGACAAAGGGGTCGCAAGCGGTGTGATTTGCGCATCCGGTACGTTGGGCCAGATCATTCCGCCCAGTCTGGTGCTGATCCTGCTTGCAGATATCTTGGGTGAATCTGTCGGGACCTTGTTTGCTGCTGCCATGGTGCCGGGCTTGATCCTTGCCGGGATGCTTGGGCTGTATCTTGTGTTGCTGGGTATTTTTAAGCCGGAAATGGTTCCCGCCATCCCGCAGGATGAGCGCGACAGCATGAGCACACAGCAATTGCTGCTCAAGATTGGCAAGGTTGTTGTGCCGCCATTAGCGCTTGTGTTTGCGGTGCTTGGCTCGATTGTCGGCGGTATTGCCGCCCCGACAGAGGCGGCCTCCATGGGGGCGCTCGGGGCGTTGCTTCTTGCGTTGTTTACTGGGCGTCTGAATTTCACGGTGATGCGCGATGTGCTGCATGACACCCTGATCACCAGTGCAATGGTGTTCTTCATCCTGATTTGTGCCCAACCCTTTGGTCTCGCCTTCCGCGGTCTTGGCGGCGAGGGGCTTGTCCATGCCATGTTTGAATGGGTTCCCGGTGGGGATATGGGCAACCTTCTGTTCATGATGGGGGTGATTTTTGTTCTGGGCTTCTTCCTGGAATGGATCGAAATCTCCTATATCGCCCTGCCGATGTTCTTGCCCGTGTTCCAGTATAGCGGGATCGATATGGCCTGGCTTGCCATCCTGGTGGCGATGAACCTTCAGACCAGTTTCCTCACACCACCCTTTGGCTGGGCGTTGTTCTTCCTGAAGGGGGTGGCACCAAAATCGGTTTCAACGGTTGATATTTATCGCGGCGTGATCCCGTTTATCGGCATTCAGGCGATCGCACTTATCTTGCTGTTCGTCTTCCCGGAGCTGACCAGTTGGTTGCCCGATCTGATCGGGTGGTAGGCCGGACTGGAAAATAGGTATTCTACGATATGAAAAGGCGCTGAACGGAAAACCAAAACAGCGCTATGAACAATGCAGTCGGCCATGCCTCATTCAATACGGGGCGTGTCCGAACGCATGATGGCAGGGAGGTCAACGCACAATGTTACGTTCAAGAACCGCACTCGGGGGCATGATGACAGCCCCGCATCATCTGGCCGCTGAGGCCGGGCGTGACATCCTGCGTGAAGGGGGCAACGCGGTTGAGGCGATGATTGCTGCCGCCGCCGCCATTGCTGTTGTCTATCCGCACATGAATGCGATTGGCGGGGACGGGTTCTGGCTGATTGCCCAGCCCGGCAAAGACCCGGTTGCCATTCGGGCGTGCGGCGGGGCAGCGGTTCTTGCAACGCCTGACTTTTACCGCGAACAGGGTCATGCTGCGATCCCGGCCCGGGGTCCGTTGGCGGCTCTGACGGTGGCGGGTGCCATTGGTGGCTGGATCAAGGCGGCCGAGGTCGCAAACGCGCTTGGCGGCAAGATACCGCACAGTCGCCTGATGGCCGATGCGGTCCATCATGCCCAAACCGGTGTTCCGATCACGAAATCACAGAGTGCGCTGACCAAAAGCAAAATGCCGGAGCTTGAAAACTCTCCGGGCTTTGTCGAGACCTATGCCGCAAACGGCCTTCCGGCGATTGGCGATGTATTGCGCCAGCCGGCTCTTGGCGCGGCGCTGGAGCATCTTGGCCGTGTCGGGTTTGATGATTTTTATCGCGGCGACATTGCGCGCAGCAATGCGTTGGGGCTTGAGGCCGCCGGGAGCCCGCTTCGCCTTGCCGATCTGGAAGGCTATCACGCCAAAATCATGACCCCACTGTCGGTCAAGCTTTCAAGCGGCGCAGTGTTTAATATGGTGCCGCCGACCCAGGGCGTTGCCTCGCTGATGATCCTTGGTCTTTATGATCGGTTGGGGTTGGGTACCGCACAGCGTGACGGGTTTGATCATATCCATGGTCTGATCGAGGCCACCAAACGTGCCTTCCTCAAACGCGATGCGCATATCGGCGATCCGGACCGCATGGGCATCGATCCGATGGCGTTGCTGTCTGACAAAATGCTGGATGCCGAGGCCGCCAAGATCGATATGAAAACCGCGCTTTCTTGGCCGCATGTTGCGAAACCCGGCGATACGATCTGGATGGGCGCGGTTGACGCCAATGGCGTTGCCGTGAGTTATATCCAAAGCATCTTCTGGGAATTCGGATCAGGTGTTGTGGTGCCCGAAACCGGCGTGCTGTGGCAAAACCGCGGATCGAGCTTTACGTTGCATGACGGTCCCAACCAGCTTGGATCGGGTCGCTTGCCTTTCCATACCCTGAACCCGGCCTTGGCGAAGCTCAATGACGGATCGGTGCTGACCTATGGCACCATGGGCGGCGAGGGGCAGCCGCAAACCCAATCGGCGATCTTTACTCGCAATGTCCTATATGGGCAGGACCTGCAGGAGGCGGTTAGCGCCCCGCGCTGGTTGCTGGGCAAAACCTGGGGCGATGACACCACAACCTTGAAACTCGAAAACCGCTTTGACCCGACGCTGATCGAAAAGCTGAAATCCGCCGGTCATACGGTTGAGTTCGTCGGGCCGTATGAAGACATGATGGGCCATGCCGGCGGCATTCGGCTGCGCAAGGATGGCGTAATGGAAGGTGCGTCTGATCCGCGTGCTGATGGGGCGATTGCAGCACTTTAATTCCCTTTGCCAAACTCCCACTCAATCACATTACGATAGGTTTCACCTGGCTTGAGCCACGGGCTTGGGAAGTCCGGGCGGTTGGGGCTGTTGGGGTAGGTTTGCGGTTCCAAGGCGATGCCCGCAGTTTGGTGTAAGCCTGTGCTGGTTTCTGTTTTCATCTCGTTCGTGAAATGCTGTGCGAGGTAGAATTGCAGGCCGGCTTCGGTTGAGAAGAGTTTGATGGCGCGGTTGCTTTGGGGATCAAGCAGGGTGGCGATTTGGCGCAGGGTTCCACGGTCGCCGGTCAGGCAGAAATTGTGATCAAAGCCCTGGTCGGCGTTTGGCAGCATCTCAGAAATTTTGGCGGGGTTTCGGAAGTCATATCCGGTGCCGGTCACGTCACTTGGCGGGCCGTCGGGGATGAGTTTGTCGTCGACCGGAAGCCATTTATCGGCGTTGATCTGAAGGATGTGGTCGGCGGCAGTTTCGTCAAACTCCCCAGACAAGTTCCAATAGGCGTGACTGGTCATGTTGACCGGGCAGGGTTGATCGCAGGTGGCGGTGATTTCAAGCCGAAGGCGGTTATCCGCGATCAGTGAATAGGTGGCCTGTGCCCTCAATGTGCCTGGATATCCCTGATCCTCGTCGGGTGAGGTCAGTTCGAACGTAACACTGGTGTCGGTTTGCGCCGTGATCGTCCAGATCCGGCGGTCAAAGCCATCCGGCCCGCCATGCAAGTGGTTGTCGCCCTCGTTCGCGGCAAGTTTGATGAGTTTCCCGGTTTCATCGCGATATTGCGATCCTTCGATGCGGTTGGCGTAACGTCCGCAGACCGCCCCGATATAGCTGTCTTGCGCAAGGTAGGTGGCATCATCGATCAGGTTGACGGCAATATTGGTCTCTTCCCCGGTCTCGAGATCGCGCAGATAGGCCCCGCAAAGACGCGCGCCAAGCGCAGAAACCAAGACGCGAATCTGCGGGCTTGAGAGGGTCGCGCGTGGGGCATTTTCACCCGCATTCAGGGTGGCGGAGGATGTTTCTGCCATGTGTGGTGAGGGGGCGGTCTGAGGCATGTGTTCCTTCCCGAAGCATTGATTTTTATAGGTTTACCGGCACATCGGTATCGCTTGACGCGATCACTCTAAAGGATGGTGCACTATATGGTTGAGAGCCAACAAATCATATTGTAATACTATATGGCTTTTAAACAATAAACCATACTTAGGGAGGAAATCGTGGTAAGTTTTAAAAAGCTCGCAGTCTCGACTGCAGCGCTGGGTGTTGCGCTAGGTCTTTCGGTTGCCGCACAGGCCGAAATGATGATCGGGTTCTCGCAAATCGGGTCGGAAAGTGGCTGGCGGACATCTGAAACCGCGTCGATCAAGGCCGAAGCCGAACGTCGCGGTATTGATCTCAAATTCTCCGATGCACAGCAGAAACAGGAAAACCAGATCAAGGCCGTGCGGTCCTTCATCGCACAGGGCGTTGATGGCATCCTGCTGGCGCCGGTGGTTGAAACCGGTTGGGATCAGGTCCTGAAAGAAGCCAAGGATGCCGGTATTCCGGTTGTGCTTGTTGACCGTGGTGTGGATGCCAGCGAAGACCTTTATCTGACCAAGGTGGCGTCTGACTTCGTGGTCGAAGGTGCCCTGGCTGCTGCATGGCTGGCATCGGAAACCAACGGTGTCTGTGATGTGGTCGAGTTGCAGGGAACCGTTGGGTCCTCTGCCGCAAACGACCGTAAGGAAGGCTTTGAATCGGTTGTTTCGAACTTCCCGGCCATCAACATCATCCGCTCGCAATCGGGTGACTTTACCCGTTCGGGCGGCAAGGAAGTCATGGAAAGCTTCCTCAAGGCTGAAAACGGTGGGGCCAACATCTGTGCGGTTTATGCGCATAATGATGACATGGCACTTGGTGCCGTGCAGGCGATCAAGGAAGCCGGCCTGAACCCGGGTGAGGACATGCTGATCGTCTCGATCGATGCGGTGCCTGATATCTTCAAGGCAATGGCCGATGGCGATACCAACGCCACGATCGAGCTGAACCCGCATCTTGGTGCGCCGTCCTTTGATGCGATCAAGGCATCGATGAATGGCGAAGATGTGCCGAAATGGATCAAGGCAAACGGCCCGCTCTATCTGCCTGATACTGCCGCGGAAGAATACAAAATGCGCAGCAAATAACATCTCGATGTTTCCGTGGGTTTCGGCCCGCGGATCAGAAGGCGTGTTTTTCAATGCATTGGACGTGCTCCGGCGATTGCCGGGGTGCGTCCGGTTGTATCCGCGACAAAAGACCTCATAGAGTGACAGGGAGAGGGCAGGTTATGTCTAACGCAGTGCTTTCAGTGCGCGGTGCGGGGAAGTTCTTTCCCGGCGTCAAGGCGCTGGAGGATGTTGATTTCGACCTTGAAGCGGGCGAAATCCACGCCCTTCTGGGCGAAAACGGGGCGGGTAAATCTACCCTGATCAAGGTAATTACCGGCGTGCATCCCCGCGATGCCGGTGCGGTGATGCTTGATGGGCAGGAAATCCATCCGCAGCATCCAGGCGACGCACAGGGGCTGGGGATTTCAACCGTCTATCAGGAAGTCAATCTGGTGCCGACCTTGTCGGTGGCCGAAAACCTGATGCTGGAACGTCAGACCCGCAAATTCGGCCTGATTTCATGGAAAAAGACCGAGGCTGATGCCAAGGCAGCCCTGGAAATCCTCGGTCTTGATATTGATGTCAATCGACCGCTTGGGTCCTATTCGGTTGCCATTCAACAACTCGTCGCGATTGCCCGTGCGGTTGCGCTTGATGCCAAGGTGCTCATTCTGGATGAGCCGACAGCCTCCCTGGATGGTGAGGAAATCCAGACGCTGTTTCGCATCATGCGCGAATTGCGCGACAAGGGGCTGGGGATTGTCTTTGTTACCCACTTCCTTGATCAGGTCTATGCCGTCACCGACCGCATCACGGTGCTGCGCAACGGGCGGCTGGTGGGAACCTTTGTCACCAAGGATCTGGCCCAGATTGATCTGATCAATCACATGCTGGGCCGTGAACTGGCCGAAGTCAGTGCCCACCGTCATCAGGACGAGGGCAGCTATAACGGCCCCGCCCGCCAGATCCAGATCAAGAACCTTGGCAAGAAACGCGTGCTGGAACCGGTATCACTTGATCTCAAGGCCGGCGAGATTGTCGGACTTGCCGGACTTTTGGGATCCGGTCGAACGGAACTATCCGAGCTGGTCTTCGGCACACAGCGTGCCGATAGCGGGCTTGTGTTTTTGGATGGCGAGCCGGTCATGCTGCGCTCCCCGCGCCATGCGATCCGGTCGGGCTTTGGGCTTTGCCCCGAGGACCGCAAGCAGGATGGAATTGTTGCCGAACTGAGCGTGCGTGAAAATATCGTGCTGGCCCTTCAGGGACGGCGGGGCTGGCTGCGCCCGATCCCGCGTTCCGAGCAACAACAATTTGCCGATGACATGATCAAGGCGCTCGGCATTGCGACCCCCGATAGTGAAAAGCCTGTCGGGCAGCTCAGTGGCGGCAATCAGCAGAAAGTCATTCTGGCGCGCTGGCTGGTCTCCAAGCCGATCCTGCTGATCCTTGATGAGCCGACACGCGGCATTGATGTCGGTGCGCATGCTGACATCATCAAACTGATCAAGGAACTCTGTGACGAGGGGCTAGCGCTTCTGGTGGCGTCATCCGAGCTTGAGGAAATTGTTGCCTTTGCCGACCGGGTTGCGGTGATGCGTGATCGCGAAAAGGTTTCCGAACTGGTCGGGGCCGAGATCACCCAAGACAACATCATCGAGGCGATCGCGCGATGACCAGTTTGCAAGACAAAAAGAAATTACGGGAAAGCAGCACCATGTCTGCATCTTCTTTGATAAGTCGGCCGTGGTTTGGTCCGGTCGCCGCACTGATTTTGATCGTGCTGGGGATCGGGGTGATTTCACCCGACTTCTTTAATATCCGCATTGTGGACGGGCATCTGTATGGATCGCTGGTCGATGTGGTGCATCGCGGCGCGTCCACGGCCCTTGTTGCGGTCGGTATGGCAATTGTGATCGGCACGCGCGGAATTGATCTTTCGGTCGGCTCGATCATTGCCATATCGGGTGCGGTGATGGCGGTTCTGATCCGCGATACCGATCTGCATCCGGCCGTCATCATTCTGGCCGCCCTTGGGGCCGGGGTGTTGTGTGGGCTGTGGAATGGCCTGCTTGTCGCCTTCCTTGATATCCAGCCGATCATTGCCACCCTGATCCTGATGGTGGCCGGGCGCGGTATTGCCCAGATGATCACCGGCGGACAGATCGTGACTTTCCACGGGGAGTTTTTTGAGGCGATTGGCAGTGGCTATTTGCTGGGTATTCCCTGGCGGGTGATCATTGCGGCCGCCGTGATTGCCGCGATCTATTTCGTCATGCGTCGAACCGCCTTGGGCCTGTTTGTTGAATCGGTTGGTGGCAATGCACGCGCCAGCCGGGTGGCGGGCATTGATGCCCGCGGGATAAAGCTGATGGCGTACGGCGCATCGGGTCTGTGTTCCGCCTTCGCCGGGATCATTATTGCCGCCGACATCCGTGGGGCGGATGCCAACAATGCCGGGCTGTGGCTTGAACTCGATGCCATTCTGGCGGTTGTGATTGGCGGCGCGTCGCTGATGGGCGGGCGGTTCTTTATCGGGATGACCGTGATTGGTGTTTTGATCATTCAGGCGCTGACGACGGGCATTTTGCTTTCGGGGCTTCCGTCGCAATACACCCTGATCGTCAAGGCAGCCGTGGTGATGATTGTTCTTTTGGTGCAGGCGCCAAAATCCCGCGAACTGGTCGGGCAGGCGATGGAACGTTTGAAGCGGGGGAAATCCGATGAAAATCAATGAACGCTTTTATCCGATCCTCGCCACCATTGCCGTTCTCGTCCTGCTATATGGCTACGGGATTTTTGAACATCGCGCCTTTTCCGATACCTATGTTCTGGGCGCGCTTCTGACCGACAATGCCTTTCTGATCATCACGGCCGTTGGTATGACCTTTGTCATCCTTTCGGGCGGGATTGATCTGTCGGTTGGGTCGATGATTGCCTTTATCGGGGTGTTGATGGCCGAACTTGTCACCGGGTTTGGCATGCATCCGGTGATGGCGGCCCTGATTTCCCTGGTTGTCGGGTCAGCCTTTGGCGCTTTCATGGGCGTGATGATCGCCAAGTTCGATATTCAGCCCTTTATCATCACGCTGGCCGGGATGTTCTTCCTGCGTGGCATGTGCTTTTTGATCAATCTGGATTCCGTTCCGATTGATCATCCGTTTGTCGCCGCCTTTAGTGGTTTCAAGGTGCCGTTGCCCGGGCGTGGCTGGTTAACGGCATCCGCACTTTTGATGCTGGCGACCGTGATTGGTGGGGTGGTAATTGCCCATTACACCCGCTTTGGCCGTAACGTTTACGCCATTGGCGGGGATCGGCATTCGGCCGAATTGCTGGGCATTCCGGTCCATAGCACCATCATCCGGGTTTATACGCTGTCAGGCTTTTTCAGTGCGCTGTCGGGTGTTGTATTCGCCTTTTATACCGGGTCGGCCTATCCGCTGGCGGCGGTCGGGGTGGAGCTTGATGCGATTGCCGCGGTGGTGATTGGCGGCACGCTTCTGACCGGCGGGATGGGCTTTGTCATGGGGACGTTCTTTGGCGGGATCATCATGGGCGTGATCCAGACACTGATTGCCTTTGACGGATCGCTCAATAGCTGGTGGACCAAGATTATGATTGGCGCATTGCTGTTTGGCTTTATCGTCCTGCAACGCCTGATCACCCGGTCCTTCTCGGGCATGCGGGCCGGGGCGACATAATCAGCTATGCAGGATCGAAAATTTTGATAAAAGGGCGGCCATCACAGGCCGCCCTTTGTTGTTGAAGTGCATGAAAATCAGCAGCCAGAACAGGTCTTGCCTTCATCCGTGCAGACTTCGGCAATCTTGGCTTTCAGGTTGGCCGCGGACTGCGCGTCTGCCTTGCTGCATGCGCTGCCCGCCGTACCGGTCTTAAGCTGATCACCGACAACAAAGTTGTAGTGGTTTGACCCGCTGCTATAGGTCAGGAAGTTCTTGCCGCAATGCAGGTGCGGGTACGTGCTGCCATCATTCGCTCCGGCGTCTGTGTAATAGGTCTGATTTGCGCAATAGTCTTTCTTGAGGTTTGCCTGCGCGGTTTGGGTGGTGACCGCAAGCGCAATCAGTGTACCCAGCACAGTCATAAGGTGTTTCATAACATACTCCTTCGAAATGAAGAAAACCGGCCAAAGGGCCGGTTTTGCGACGTATCAGGGTATGTGTTGTGATCTGATCGGTATCAAAGCCCGATCTGATCCCAGTCATGTTCAACCGACATGCCGAGCTGATGGCGCAGCTGGCGCATGGTGCGGCGTAGTAATTTATGCATGGTCGCGCGGGCTTCTTCCGGATCACGATGGCTGATCGCGGCATAGACGGCCTGATGATCGGGCAGGGATTGTACATGCGGTGCCGGGCCGCCAGATGACAGGCGGAACGACCCGATGAGGGCAGTTTCAATCAGCATGCCGAATGATTTCATGAAATCATTGCCCGATGCGTTGAGAATCTTCTGATGGAAGTCCAGATCGGTCAGATAGACCGCCTCGGTGCCCGGTTCGGCATTTTCCATCGCGTCATAGGCATCCGAGATCGCCTTGATTTCGTCCTTGGTGGCGCGGACTGCGGCCATGGCAGCCGTATTGGGTTCAATGATCAGGCGTGTTTCAAACAGGGCATAGAGGAATGCCGGGTCCGGGTCCGGGAAGTGCCAGGACAGGACATCAGGGTCCAGCAGGTTCCAGCTTGAGCGCGGCTTGACGCGCGTGCCTGTTTTCGGACGGGATTCAATCAGGCCCTTGGCCGACAGGATCTTGATCGCTTCACGAAGCGCCGTGCGCGAGACATCAAGGGATTCACTTAACGCCGCCTCTGTCGGCAGGACATCGCCCGGCACCAGCTTGCCAGACACAATGCGTGCGCCAAGGTCGTGCGCAACAATGCTGTGCAGGCTGCGTTTGGCATAGGTTCTCGACATGGTGGACGACATATATTCCCTCCGGCGTGGCCCTGATTGGAAAGCAAAAGGCAAAAGGCCCGCTTTGTTATTATTCATATAATATGAATTAATGCGCAGGGCAACTTATCTGGCACCATCGGGGATTTGCGCGGCAAGGCATATATTTGGAAGGTAGCTGAACCTTGGCAGGTGAGGTGGAGAATTGCAATGCCAAGGTATTTGCGTATGTCATCAACTTATAAACTAACTTTGCTGTCACGGAAAGAAAAGACTTCCTGTTTGACGCTTGACAGGTCCGGACATCCTGATCATTAATGTTATTGTATGAAGAATAAAAACAAAATTGTCAGGAGGAAACATCATGACGTCGTGCGAGGTCAAACACCCGGAACGCTAGGCGGATCCGGATCGCAAGGGCGGGCGTCGGAAAAGTTGGTTCCAGGATAACTGGTTCTACCGCGCTGCAACGTTTGCAATGGGTGTACTTTCTGTCAATTTTGGGTTGAAATCATGATGGTGCACATGGGGTTTCTGTGCGCCTGACAGTAAAAAAAGCACATGACGGGAGATGAAAAGATCATGTCTGATCGCATGCCGACACACTACACAAGCCTTGAAGACAAATCGGTATTCATCACCGGTGGGGCATCTGGCATTGGCGAGGCGCTGGTGACCGCCTTTGTCGAACAGGGGGCCAAGGTCGCCTTTGTCGACATCATGGAAGATGCCGGTAATGCGCTTGTTGAAAAGCTTTCCAAGGATGCGCGTAATGAGCCGGTCTTTATCAAGTGTGATCTGACCGATATCGCTGCCCTTCAGGCAGCTGTCGCCAAGGCAGCCGAAATCAATGGCCCGATCACGGGGCTTCTGAACAATGCCGCCAATGACACCCGCCATAAATGGCAGGACGTCACCCCGGAATACTGGGATGAACGCCAGGCGATCAATATCCGCCCGTCCTTCTTCTCGATCCAGGCGGTGGCCCCGATGATGCAAAAGGCCGGTGGTGGCGCGATCATCAATTTCGGCTCTGTCAGCTGGATGATGGGGCAGGGCGGCATGCCGGGCTACACCACGGCCAAGGCTGCGACCCATGGTCTGACGCGCGGTATGGCGCGTGACCTCGGTAAGGATCATATCCGGGTCAATACGCTTGTGCCGGGTTGGGTGATGACGCAACGCCAGCTTGACCTTTGGGTCGATGAAGCGGCCGAACGCGAAATCGATGAACGCCAGTGCCTGAAAAACAAGGTACTGCCGGGCGATATTGCCCGCATGGCGCTGTTTTTGATTTCCGATGAAGCCCGCATGGTCACCGCCCAGAACTTTATCGTTGATGGTGGCTGGGTCTGATACCGGCCAACCGCACATATTTCGAACAGACAACCAAGACCGTTCAGGACAGAATTTATGAGACTGGTTCAATTCAAGGACACCGCCGGCGCACAGCATGTTGCCGTGGTCAACGACGAAAACACCCTGATCCCGCTCAAGGGGGTTTCCACCACCCGCGAACTTGCGACGATCGCGCTTGCCAAGGGCATGACGATGATCGAAAAGGCGAAAATCCGCATGGGCGACATCACGGTCGACTATAACGAGGTCGCGCGTGACGGGCGTCTTTTGCCGCCGATCACTCATGCCGATCCGGCGCATTTTCTGGTGACCGGTACGGGCCTTACCCATCTTGGCTCCGCCTCGGCGCGCGCGAACATGCACAAGGCCGACAACAAGGACGCCAATGAAACGGACTCAATGAAGATGTTCCGTATGGGGGTCGAGGGCGGCAAGCCCAAGGCGGGCGAACATGGTGTGCAGCCGGAGTGGTTTTATAAGGGTGATGGCTCCATCGTTGCCGATCCGGGGGCGGATATTCCAAGCCCGTCCTTTGCCCTGGATGGCAGCGAGGAGCCGGAAATCGCCGCAGTTTACATCATTGATCATGACGGCACGCCGGTACGCATCGGCTTCGCGATTGGCAACGAGTTTTCCGATCATGTGATGGAACGCCAGAACTACCTTTATCTGGCGCATTCAAAGCTGCGTCATTGTTCGATGGGGCCGGAATTGCTGCTGGGTGATCTGCCAAGCCATGTCGAGGGCACCTCGCGCCTGTATCGCGATGGCGAGGTGATCTGGGAAAAGCCGTTCGTCAGCGGCGAAGACAATATGTCGCACTCGATCGCCAATCTTGAATATCACCACTTCAAATACGACCTGTTCCGCCGTCCGGGCGACGTGCATGCCCATTTCTTTGGCACCGCGACGCTCAGCTTCGCCGATGGCGTGACCACCCAGGACGGCGACGAATTCGAAATTGAATCCACCCTGTTTGGCCGCCCGATCCGCAACCGCCTGATGAAACAGGTGGAACGCCCGGTGACCATCAAGGCGATCTGAGGTCTCTCTGAGACTCCCAAGGGGCAAAGCCCTGACGACCTCCAAACGACACGACTTGCCCCGGTACTGAAATGTGCCGGGGTTTTCTTTTTTTATCTCAGGTTGTGGTTTGGTGGTTGTTTGTGTTCTGCTAAAATATGGTTGAGAGAGACAGACGCTTAGTAGAGAAAATAAGGCTGTCTTCTTATTCACGGGAATTGTAATGGTTGCAGGCGATAACTCATTGAGCATAAAGAAAAAAGATATTTGTCGCCTCAAAAATGCGCTCGATTCTGTCCGAAAAACATGCCTGGTAGATCATATGCCCATGGTGGCAGGCCTTGATCTACCTGCTGCAGATCGCATTCTCAAGCTGTCAAACAATCTGCGCGATCCAGTCGACAATTGGCTCCCGATTGAGAATGTGTGGGAAATAGCTGGACTGAAAAAGGACGAGCTTCGAATTTCACGTGTTCTGGCATGGTACCTTGATCCGAAAGCCGGCCATGGCCTTGGTGCTGGATTGGTTGAAAGATTTCTTTCCTTGTCGGAAATGCCAGCATCATTTTCCAGTGTCAGGGTTGTCTGTGAAAATAATCCGGATGGTATGACTGGTAACCGGGTCGATATACTTATCGACAGCCCGCAATTTCTGACGATTGTTGAAGTAAAGATCGGTGCCGGGGAGCAGCCCGATCAAATAGATCGATATTGCAGGATTGCTGCAGCCCGTGCGGGATCAGCGCGACCATGGAAGGTTGTCTATTTGACCCTCGATGGCAGGAACCCTGCGTCCGGGTCTAGCGATGCCGATCAGGTGTTCTGCATGTCTTGGCCGGAAGTGGCGAGTATTCTCAGGGCAGCAGCAGAGCAGAGCTCGCAAATTTCCAGTTTTCTGGCCAATAATTTTGCCGATCATATCGAAAATATTGTTCGAGGATAATGTCATGAATGAACGTGCAAAACAGGCAGGGTTGGCAATTTTGCAGGATTTAGCCCTATGGAACCGATCCGCTGTCTTTTTAGAGCAGGAAATCGAAGGCACAGCATATCGTAAATGCGAAGATGCTTTAACCGTTTGGAGTAAGAGGCAAGACTGGCACCGTGGCGGAACGAAAAAGGCGGATTTGGAAAATATCTGGCTGGCCCCGAAACACTGGAATATTGGGGAAGATAATTGGCTTGCCGGTTTCTGGTTCTGTCGACGGCCGGATCACACGAGTAACTCATACGGGGTTGCTGATCTTGTTGGGCAGGGAGAAACCGATTTCGGCTTCTATTTTGATGTGGACTACAAGTATCTCGGCGGCAAGAAACAGTGGATGGCTTATATCTCTCGGTCTTCTAATCATGTTGATAGGCTTGCCGAGCATGGTTGGGAAAATTTGGGGGAGGGAATGTTCTTCTTTCCATCAAAACTGAATGTCGAAATGCTGATATCTGCTTGGGAATCTGGAAAGTGGACGCATCTGACAGACCCAATCACCGATCACCTCGAAAGTATCGTTGAAAATCTCGAATTGTTTGATGACTTCTTAGAAGGGGCAAAATCAGCATAGGGGAGGGCAGTCTTGGTTGGATTGTAAGAAAAGGGGGCGGTCCCCTTTTCACATTTTAATTGGCGTGAAAAAATTAAACATTGTTTTTAGCGTGGGAGAAAAGAATGGCGGAGCTTTCTCAAGCAAAACAGCAGGTGTTGAATCGATTTGAGAATCGCACCGATGATTGGAGCTTTGGTGAGTTTGAAACTGCCCTCAAAGAGGAAATGGGAAGTCGATACGGTAATTACCAAACTGCGAAATTTACAATAATTGATGCAGATAAATCTGGAAAGTGGCCGAAGACTGTAGCGCGCTACGTTCTAACCAACTTCCAATTGTTTGGGAACTCGCCGGGAGAGCTTTCCGGTATATGCTCACGTCTTTTTAGCTCAATGTCGGAAGAAGAAAAGAAAGGTTGGCAACCCAAAAAATCATAAAAAAGTGCACAGTCCCCTTTTTCGTCCGCAGCAGAGAACGAAACCGATTCATCAAATCGTTGAGGTGTATATCAGTAGGGTGTTGGATATTGCGCTCGGATATTTTCAGGTAACAACTTGTAAAGTTTTAATAGGATGTGGCGGTGAGAACTCCTGAATAACTTACCATTTTGTACACATAAAAAGTGTCCCTGTCGAAACTGGTCGGTGTTAGGAAAGTCTATTGTATCTGCGTCAATCGAGATCGACCCAATATAGTTCCCCAATATACTTGTGAAACAATGCAATGATTTTGATTCAGAAAAAAGGGGACAGACCCCTTTTAGCTTGTTCGCAATAGACTAGCCTTGATAGATGTACGCCCGCCTCCGCGGGCGTGACGCATGGATGGGATCGGGGGTGGAGCGCCTGAACGCACAATAATCGACTTGTTGTTCAATTGTACCAAGTGTCGTACAATTAGATTGAAGCCAAGTACAGGAGAGTTGTTGTGCGGGTTTTACCCTATAGCCGGGCCAGACAGGCATTTGCCGACTTGATGAAGGCGGTGAATGCCGATCATACACCGTTTCATATTACGCAAAAATCGGGTGATGATGTGGTGATCATCAGCAAGGCGGATTATGACGCCATGCAGGAAACCATGCATTTGCTGTCCAGTCCGGCCAATGCGCAGCGCCTTAACCGCTCGATTGCTGAACTGGAAGCAGGGAACGGGATTGAGCGACCGCTGGTCGAGGAATGAAGCTGGTCTGGAGCGAGGACGCATGGCAGGACACTCTGTACTGGCTGGCGACAGACAAGAAGATGGTCAAGCGGATTAACGCCCTGATCAAGGAAATCAAGCGCACGCCCTATGCCGGGACGGGAAAGCCCGAACCGTTGCGGCATAACTGGTCCGGGTACTGGTCGCGCCGGATCAGTCAGGCGGATCGGCTGGTATATAAGCACACCGATGACGCGATTTATATTGCGCAGGCACGGTATCATTACTGAAAAAGGGGGCGTCCCCTTTTGCATTTGTCCCCTTTTTGCATTTGGTAGAGCCTATGGTCAATTGTCCTGTGCCAGCAGGAGCCAGAAGGCGAAAAGCGGCGTTCGTCCGGCACGCATGGCGTGAAGAATGCCCGGCGGATTATAGAAGGAGCCGCCGGGGCCCGGCTGGAACCAGGGCCCGTCATCTTGGCTGAAATCACCTTGGGTCAGGACGAGGTAGGTTTCTTCCGGGGGATGGGTGTGATCGGGATAGCGCACGCCGGGTGCCAGCAGGGAGACGCCCAGCCAGACATCGCTGCGACGTTCGATCCCGCCGGGACCGATCAGCATGGCATTGGCATGGTTCTCTGCGAAATCCGCACTGGCATTGGCGGTTGTGCCGCTGCGGGGCTGCCAGCAAAGCGCGTTTTCCACGGCAAGGAAGGCGTCGGCCAGACGGCGCAAGTCGCCAGTCAAATCTGCCGAAGACAGGGCCTTGTCCAGCCAGAGGTCGCAGACCGGCAGACGGGCGGCGTTCCGTCCAGAGGCGGGACGACCCGTTTTCAGCGCAGCGAAGGCCCGCACGATGCTGTGGCGCGAGACCGCGTCGGTTGCATGGGTTGTGAAGGCCGTCTCGGCCGCCTCTACCAGGGTCTGAAGAGCAGGGGAGCGCATGCCCGCCTCCATTTGCGTTTCGATTACGAGACCTAGGGTCAGGCCCCTTTTTTGAACTTTAGTGGACATTTTAAACATTGCAAATGCGTTGAGGTGCCAAATGGAAATCGCAGAATCTATAACGTAACCGGAAGGTTTTTCATGCGGGCGTTGGTGAAGCTGTTTGCCACAGAAATGGGGATAGATTTATTTTTGATGATTTCCCAAGTCATGTGCAGGGCAGGTCGCGCCTTTATCGTGATGATGGGGTGATCTGAGTTTTATCCGGGATTCCCAGGGGCGTAAAACGCCCGCCTGCCTCCAAACGACACGACTTCCCCCGGTTCACTATTGGACCGGGGGTTCTTTTGTTTCATTTCCACGGTGATCAGTTTGTTCCGTAAAGTGCCTGTTGTGCAGAAAGGGCTGCGTCCTGTAACGCGCCCAGGAACCTGTCGCGGTTCTGATCAAGGGTTGTGGGCGATGCGCCAAATATCGACAGGGCCGAGATCATCTTGCCATGGGCGGTGGTGATCGGAACGGCGAGGGCATAGATGTCATTTTCGCGCTCGCCCTTGTTGGTGGCAAAGCCCTGGTCGCGGATGATGACGAGCTCAGCCTTTAGGGTGTTGATATCTGTGATGGTGTGGGCGGTCATGCGGCTCAGGTCGGCAGTTTTGAAATAGCGGTCCTGCCCCTCGGCATTCATATGTGCGAGCCACAATTTGCCGTGTGCGGTGCAAAACGCATCAAGGCGCGAACCAATCCGGATATCAACATAAAGCGGCCGGTCGGGCAGGGCCTTGGCAATGCAGACGGCCATGTCGCGATCAAATTCGGTCGCCATGCAGGCCTCACCGGTTTCGCGTGCGAGCTGATCAAGGATCGGCTGCAGGATGGTGGGCAGGTTGCCTTCTTGTAAAACACGTTCGCCCAGATCGGCAAACATATATCCCAACCGAAAGACGCCGCGCGATGTCACCCGTAATGCCCCGGCATGAACCAGCGTGTGCAGGAACCGGTGCGCGGTAATCATGTTGATGCCAAGCGCATCGGCCGTTTCCTTGGCGGTCAATTCGCTTTGCCCGGCGGCAAACAGATCAAGGATCTTGAACGCCTTGAGCACGGAACCATTGAGTTGGCTGGTCATCGGATCACTTTCCCATGCAAACAGTAAATATGCTGCCGCCCTGTCTTGACGGGCAGCGGATTTCAAGAATAAACTATATTATAAATAATATTTCAAATATAGAAATAAAGGAGTGTGCTGCATTTAATCTGTCCCGGCCCGCAGGGTTTGTTTTTGACGGCGTTTCGCAGCGTTACAGCGTTTGACCGATGTGCCGCATCGCTCTGCACGCTGTGCCTTGCCAAACGGCACGTCAAAAACAAACAAAATGGAACAGATTAAGTGCAGCAAGCTCCCGGAAAGCAAGAGGCGTCTGATGAAAAACGACAAGCAGGAAAATTCCGGTCAAATCACCCTGACCGCTGGTGGGGCGGTTCTGGCCCGCATGAAGGCGATCGGGATTGATTATATCTTTGCCAATTCCGGGACCGACTTCCCGCCGATCATCGAAGGCCTGGCCGAGGCCGCGGCAAAGGATATCGACCTGCCACACGCGCTGATCATGCCGCACGAAAATGCCGCGATGGGGATGGCGCATGGGTACTACCTTGCGACCGGCAAGACGCAGGCGGTGATGGCGCACACCAATGTCGGCCTTGCCAACTGTGCGATTGGGGCAATCAATGCCGCGACCGAACATGTGCCGGTCGTTCTGATGTCGGGCCGAACCCCGGTGATGGAAAAGGGGCGGCTGGGCGCACGTACCGTGCCGATTGGCTGGGGCCAGGAAATGCGTGATCAGGCGGCATTGGTGCGGGAAAGTTCGAAATGGGAGTATGAGCTTAAATTCCCCGAACAGGTGCCCGATGTCGTTGATCGCGCCTATGCCATCGCATCATCCGTGCCCAAGGGCCCGACCTATGTCAGCCTGCCGCGCGAAGTTCTGTGTGAGCCGTGTCCGGGGGACGAGATCAACGGGCCGCTTCGCATGCAGCCGGTTCCGGTCGCCCCGCCGCAAGCATCGGTCGAACAGGCTGCTGACGTTCTGGCCAATGCCAAGAACCCGGTGATCATCGCACAACGCGGCACCGGCACGGCAGAGGCCTTTGGGCGTTTTGGTGATCTGGTCGATCAGTGGGGCATCCCGGTGGTGCAATACTGGGCGATCCAGCTTGCCATTGGCACAGAACATCCGATGTTTGCTGGCATGGATCCGGCACCCTGGCTTAAGGATGCCGATGCGGTGGTGGTGATGGATTGCCTTGCCCCCTGGTCGCCCGATATCCATGATCTGCCGAGCAACTGCAAAGTCATTCAGATTGGGCAGAACCCACTTTATTCCCGCTTTCCGGGGCGTAATTTTGCCGCCGATATCTCGCTTGTTGGTGAAACCGGCGACGTGATCATGATGCTTTCTGAGGTCATGGATCGCCGTCATGCGGATCATAAGTCGGTTTGTGCAGATCGCCGCGAAAAGATCTCCGCCATCAATGCCGAAACCCGCAAAAAGGCCCTGTCCATGGCCGATGCCGGGGCGGTGGACCCGATGACCAAGGCCTATGTCTCGCGCTGTCTTTCGGATGCGATTGCGGATCGTGCTGCCACGGTATTCTCGGAGCTTGGCTGCCCGCTGGAGCCGCTGTCGCTTTCGGAACACAGCAGCTGGTATCAGGAGCCGCATTCCGGCGGGCTTGGCTGGTCCTTCCCAGCCTCGATGGGCTATCAACTGGCCGATAAGGACAAGCTGGTCGTCGCCACCATGGGCGACGGGTCCTACATGTTTGCCAACCCGACAGCCTGCCATCAGATTGCCGAGGCGCTTGAGCTTCCGGTCCTGATCCTTGTTCTGAACAACAATGAATGGGGGGCGGTGCGCCAGTCGGTCACGGGCATGTACCCGGATGGCTATGCGGCCAAAACCAATGAGATGCCGCTGACTGCGCTCAAACCGAGCCCGGACTTCACCAAGGTCGCCGAGGCCAGCCGTGCCTGGGTCGCCAAGGCCAAACGGGCAGAGGATTTGCCCGGTATCCTGCGCGATGCGATCAATCATATCGACACCAACCGCACCCATGCGCTGGTTGAAGTAACGATTGCGCCTTAAGCGTTTTGTGATTGTAATGCAGCTCTGGCGCCCGGTATCCTGTCGGGCGTCATCGTTTTGAACAGATGCCCTGTATTTTGGCATCGCTAAATGCCTGCTTGCATCGCAGGCAGTTTCATTATTTCATTGTTTCATAAGTTTAATCATTTGAATTGCCTGCCCGGAAGGAACCAGTATGGATCGTGTTGTCGGAACCTCGGGGCGTATTGCGTTTGCAAGCGCGATGCGCAACCTCCTTGCGGATGTGTATCCCGCGCACGACCATGCCGAACTGGTGCGTCGCGTGTTCGAGGTTTTGGGCCTGCCGATCGAGGGCGATGGGCCAGAACCCTGTGAGGAATACCTGCGAAAATGGGATCAGCGCGATGCGTTTCTGATCACCTATGGCGACAGCATCCAGCAGGACGGCAAAAAGGGCCTGCAAAGCCTTGGCGAATTTCATCGCAAATGGCTGAAAGACTGGCTGACAGGCATTCATATCCTGCCATTCCATCCCTTCACGTCTGATGATGGCTTTTCGGTCAGCGATTTCGATATGCTGCGCCCGGAACTGGGTGACTGGAGCGATGTCGAGGATCTGGCAAAACACGGTACGGTGATGGCCGATCTGGTGGCCAACCATATTTCGGCATCCCACCCGTGGTATCAGCAGTTTCTGGCCGGCGAGAAGCCTGGTGTTGATTATATCAAGACCGCAAGTCTTGAAGACGATTTGTCCGATGTCGTGCGCCCGCGTAGCCATGCCTTGCTCAACCACGTGGTAACCAAGAACGGCGAAAAGCAGGTCTGGTGTACCTTCAGCTACGATCAGGTCGATCTGGATTACGGCAATCCGGACGTGTTTTTCGAGATGCTCAAGGTCGTGCTGAATTACCTCAGGCATGGCGTGCGCGTGGTGCGGTTGGATGCGATTGGCTTTATCTGGAAAGAAGTCGGCAGCACGTCGATCAATCTTGAACAGACCCACAAACTGATCAAGGCGATGCGTCTGGCCTGTAATGCCGTGCATCCCGATGTGCTGTTTATTACGGAAACCAATTTGCCGCTTCTGGAAAACCTGTCCTATTTCGGCAATCAGGATGAAGCGCATCTGATTTATAACTTCTCGCTGCCGCCGGTAATCATTCACGCGTTGCTGAGCGGGCGGAGCGACTATATCCGCAAATGCATCATGGCGATGCCACCTGCGCCTGCGGGCTGTACGTTCTTTAACTTTACCGCAAGCCACGATGGCATCGGGTTGCGCCCGGCCGAAAACCTGATCCCGGATGACGAAATTGAAGGCCTGCGTGATCACGCGGTCAAGATGGGCGGGCAGGTCAGTTACCGGGCGCTCAAGGGCGGTGGACAGAAGCCTTATGAGCTTAATGTCACGCTGTTTAGCATGCTGGCTGAAAACTTTGCCGGTGAAACCACCATGGGGCTGGAACGCTTTGTGATGAGCCAGGCGATCGCCATGTCGCTTGAAGGCATTCCGGCAATTTACGTTCAAACCATTCTAGCAACGGAAAATGATCAGGATGCTTATACTGAAACCGGCATTCCACGGCGCCTGAACCGCAAAATCTGGAAGCTTGATGATGCGGAAGAAACGCTGACGCGTGAAGGCCCAGCACGCTCGGCTTTTGATCAGTTGCGTGCCCTGATGTCGATCCGTCAGGGACAGCCCGCTTTCCATCCGAATGCCACGCAATACACACTCAACCTTGGCCAGAACCTGTTGGGCATCTGGCGGCAATCGCATCTGAATGAACAAAGCATCTTCTGCGTGTTTAATTTAACAGAAGACCCGCAGGACCTCGATCTGTCAAAGATCAACCTGATCATGACCGAAGGCTGGCAGGATCTGATCACTCAGCAGGTGGTGGGCGACTATAACGGCATGATGAGGCTGGCGCCCTATCAGATCGTCTGGATATCGAACATGGATGGCCGCAACCGCACCGAAAGCCGCCTTCTGCAGCGCTATCGTGATGCCATGCCGGTTTAGCACACCTCAGTGCCCAATCCACAGCATTCGTATCCGTACGAGAATTGAGACAAGCTTTCGCGGCGTCTCTGTCTCGCATGACGCAAGTGGTATCGGCGTGCGGGACTTTATCTGATCGTTTGCAGTTCGGTTTTCTGTTTGCGATCTAAACAGCGTGTATTGGTGCCCCAGGAACTGAATGAAGTTTGGCTGATCATCCAAAATAATTCTCCGTTAAAAATCAAGCACCAGCCATTTGTCCCATGTGATATGATGAAAAATGAAGTTCACATTTTGGGTTATATTTTTCAAAAATGAAAAATGCAGATTGGAGCGCTTATCAGTTGTTCATGGCGGTGGCGCGTCATGGCGGGCTTTCGGCCGCTGCGGAGAGTTTGGGCAGCAGCCCGGCCACTCTTGGGCGTCACATCCTTGCTTTTGAACAGTCAACCGGGCGGCATTTATTCGTGCGAAGCCCGAGCGGTTATGAGTTGACCGTTGATGGGCAGCACCTTTTTGAAGAACTGCTTGAAATGGAAGCAGCGGCAAGACGTCTGGATGCGTGGTACGGCAAATCAGATGGGCATTCTGTTGTTCGATTGGCGGCGGGCAGTTGGGTGGCGCGTCTTATTGCTCAGAATTTCTCAAAGATTTCTGCAGCGCATGACCCGTTTGGCATTGAGATGCATATTTCCGAAGAACGCGCCAAGCTGCAGCATCGCGAGAACGATATTGGTATTCGCGCTGTCGCACCAACAGAGCGAAACCTGGCAAGTGTCAAAACCGGCGAGGTGGCATACTGCGCCTATCGATCAAGAAACATGCCTTCGACCAATCAGGATCGTTGGATTGCGATAAATGCAGATTATGCTGTGTCGCCATACCTAGTCTGGCCACACAAACATTTTAGTGATCAAGTGATGGTCACGGTTGATCGGGCACGAGACATGCTTGACCTTGCGGTGGCTGGAACAGGAAATGCGGTGCTGCCTTGTTTTGTTGGCGATGTAGAGCCACAGCTTGAACGTGTTGACGAGGATCTTTCAGACCTTCGGCACGGTCAATGGATTGTCGTAAATGACGGTGACAGACATCGCGAGAGTATCCGTCGCGTTATGGACCGGGTGACCCGGTTGTTGAAATCCCACGCAAAGCTGTTTGCCGGGCAGCGCTCGCAAACCAGTTAGGTTGATTGCTGTCGGAGATATGCCTGTCGTTCCGCTGTCTATTGTGCTGCTTAAAATCATTAAACCATAGTGCATGCTTGACGTGCGCAAACACTGTTGCACGCAGGTAAAATTTCCTTGTATACGGTGGTTTAGAGTTGAAGAGATCAGGGGCATGACGCGCAATGGCTTACGCGCAGGAAGTTCGGATTCCACACTTGCCCGATGATACCGACCACCGTGTTCGGGCATATGTAGAAATCTGGTGGGATGCGGCCCGCAATGGGCAATTGCCTGAGCGCAAGCGATTGAATGCAGACGTTTTGTCGCGATGGCTCGACGATATCTGTATTTATGAATATCTGCCTGAAAACCGGGATTTCGTTATTCGCATTGATGCGCCCAACCTCATCGAGGCCAGTGGTGAATGTTACAAGGGCTGTTCGCCGCGTCAGATCGATCTTGATTTCGGGACAACCGTTTATCCGACGCTTCTAGAAGTCATCGATACCGGAAAGCCGGCCTTTCAGCGTGTCGGGTACCAGCGTGCGGTATGGGAAGAGTGGCTGCGCATTTTGTTGCCCGTCCAGACCACGGATCGGTCCGGGAAGGTGATCAAGCAGGTTTTTGTTACCCATTTTCTGTATCGCGCATAATCATTGGCAAATTGATCCGCAAAGCTTGTTTCTGGCGTGAGTGTCCCCAAGTGGATGCTGAAATGAGTTTTGGGAATTTTACCGCCAATGTTCGACACCTCCGATATTGAATTGACCCGTTTGCCCAAGGGTGGAGACGGACATATCCGTGCGCTTGCCGATGTTTGCCGCAAAGCGCCGGGCGCGTGCCGTATGGGTAACGTGTCCTCGTGTGCCGTTCTGATCGCCGGGCGACAGGGGTTCTGGCACGATGATAGCGGCATCTGCGAATACCAGCCCCAAGCATCCAATCATTTTCAGATGCCTGTCCGTCAGGTGATTGGCGGGCGGTTCGTCTGTGCGCCAATGCATGCTGTGTAACAGGGGGATTTGAGTTGGAGTCAAGTGCCGTTCAGGAAAAGGAAATCTCGCAAGATGAGTTGGACGATAACGTGCCAGCCAAAGCTCGTGAGTTGCTTGCCTTTTGGAACAAACATGCATCAGGGCGACAATTGCCCACGCGTGGCGATTTTCGTCCGGGCAATCTGAGGGCATGGATCGAAGATATCTCGATCTTTGAGTATATTCCCGAGAAGGATGATTTTCAGATACGTATCGAAGGCGAAAATATCGCGGCCCTGACCGGAGAGGACTGGCGCGGTGGATTTGCCCGTGAACTCGACAGCCAGTTTTCAACCAGCCTGCATGCGTCAATGACCGTTCTGCGAATGACGGGCGAGCCACAGCTTCATCATTTGCAGGTGTTCCAGAAGAACTGGCAGAGCGCGATCCGCTTACTGTTGCCAGTTTTGCTGCAAAAGCCGGGCAAGGAAGACATTCTTCAGGTCTTCCTTGCTATTTTCCCGATCGAAGAATAGGGCGGCGCCTAGCCCCGGTTATTTGCCGATTTCCATGTCATGAAGGTCATCTTCAACAGCACTTGAAAGCTGTTCAAAGATATCCCCCATCGCACTTTCAACGCGCTGCCAGCTTGGGATGAACGGGCTTTCGAGCGGGTTTTCAAGATAGTGCTGACCGGCACTGATGATCACTTCTGACAGGACTTCAACGCAGTTTTCTTCCTCGTCACGATTGATCTTGAGCCCGTTAAACAAAGCATCGGCGCGGTACTGCTCGATCAAATCAAGTGCAACGCGGTAATAGGTTGCCTTGAGTGTGCGGAAGGTTTCCGGGGTAAAGACCGTGCCCTGGGTGGCGAGTTTGCGGAACAGCGATTTCGCGATGTCACTTGCCATGCGTGACAGTCCGTCATCCTTTTGCGCCGGGTCGAATTCGCGGTGCTTGTGATCATAGATATCGGCGATATCAACCTGGGCCAGACGATGGACCGTATGGTTACGATACATTTCCGAAAGCATGGAAACTTCAAGGCCCCAGTCGGACGCCACACGCAGGCCATAGGCAACATCTGTGCGGATCGCCATTTCCCCGGACAGCGCATAGCGGAAGCAATCAAGATAGTTCAGGAAATCGGTCTTGCCGACGACCTGTTTCAGTGCCCGGATCAACGGTGTGACAAACAGGCGGCACACGCGGCCCTTGAGCGTGCCATTGGCAACGCGCGCGTAATAGCCCTTGGCAAAGGCAAAGTTGAACGCCGGGTTGGCGATCGGATACATCAGCTTGGCCGGCAGGTCCGGGGTATAGGTCGCGATGTCGCAATCATGAATGCCAATCACCGAGCTGCGGCCAGACGCCAGTGTATAACCAAGGCAGTACCAGACGTTACGGCCTTTGCCCGGCTCGTAACGGGCGAGGTTGTTATCAGCCAGCCGATCATGCACGTTGCGCAGGCGCGGGCCGTCATTCCACAGGATGCGAACATGCTGCGGCAGGTCCTTGAAAAACTCGCGGGCATGGAGGTATTGCTGCGCATCGGCACGATCAAGCCCAACGACAATCTGATCAATATAGGTCGCCTGTTTAAGCCCCTCGACAATGGTGGTCATGGCCGGGGTTTCGAGTTCGGAATACAGGCAGGGCAGGATCAGGGTCTGACGCCGTTGGCGGGCGAAGGCGCTCATTTCATAGGCGAGTTCTTCCGGGTTGCGGTCAAGAATGCGATGAAGGGTTGTAATCGGGCCACCCTGATGGAAATCAGCCATGAAGTACCTCGCTGTTTTTATTGGTATTGATTATCTGATCCAGAATTTCATTAACCGCCACGTTCCATCCCGACGGGCCCGGCTCGGGCGCAATGCGCAGGTTTGGGTGCTCAAGCAGCGGTAGCGTGCGCTTTCCATGCTTTAATGGAATTTGTACGGCGTAGTCGGCCTCGGCCAGCATCGGAATGTCGTTTGGAGAATCTCCGAGCGCGATTGTCGTGAAGCGCTGCTGGGATGCATCATCAAGCCAGGTAATCGTCAAACGTTCGACCATACGCCGCATCGCCTGTCCCTTGCTCGACGTCCCGCACAATGTATGGAATCTTCCGCCTTTCACCAGCTTAAGACCAGACTTTTCCGCGATCTTGCGGGCAAGTGCGATGTCCTTCGCTGCAGGCTGCCAGATCAGCGGGTCCGAGCAATATCGCTGGCCTGCGCGTATTGCATCTTCAAGCGGTAAACCGGTTTCTGCCGCAATGACTTCCGGGTTGACAGTGCGGAAACTTTCAACGGGGACAGCGACAGCAGACCGGATGTTTTCGCGGGCGCGATCAACCGTTTCGGTTGCCGGGCCATATTGTTCGACATTGCCGTTAAGCGCGATTACGCCGCCGTTTTCACCGATAAGTCCGTCAAAGAGGCCTGATGTCTCATTGATATATTCAAGTTCGGCGACTGTTTTTGAAGATACCGCGATCAGTGGGATGGAAAGCAGCTTCAAGCGGTCCAGTGCCGGACGGGCATCCACCCAGCTATAGGTGTCATGATCAAGCAATGTGCCGTCAAGATCGGTAAAAATGGCGATGGCGCGGCTGTGAGGCATCTTCCCATTTGTCGCAGTTTTAAAGGGGTTTGACCTAATTGTGCAGGGCCGAAAGAAATAACTTAGCATAGTGCTGGTAAAGGATCGACAGGTCGCGGCATGAATTTTTTAGTCCCGCGGGAGGGTTGAGGAGTATGTAAGAAGTTCTGCTGTTTTCGCGGTGCAAGTTTGGACTTTTATTGTTTTTGTAGCAAACTCTGGATCGCTTGCTACTTCAGGCCGTATCACACAGTCCTGTTTTCGGCGCATCAAAGTGTCATTCTTTTAACCTTGCAGGAGGCCAAAGAACGGTGGGAACAAAACAGACAGCATATTTTTTGAGATCCTCTGTCGTTTTGACATCGATTGCGGTCAGTTGTTTGACGATCACAGCGTCGCTTGCGCAACCAGATCCGTCAAAAGCTTCCGGCTCCGGTATCGAAGTGCATTTTGCTGTTGCCGAATGGCCCCCGCTGGTAACAGAAAACCGCCTGGAATTCGGTACGATTTCGGGGCGCATTAGCAAGATTTTCAGCGCTATGGGATTGGACGCACGGTTCGAGTTCCTGTCATGGCCTCGCGCAATGGAATTGACACGCCGCGGAGAGTATGTTGCGACCTTCCCGTGGTGGCAAACATCCGAAAGAAGCGATGAATTTCATATTCCCGAGTTCCCGGTGGCCTCTTCAAACCACAAGGGATTTTATAAGCTTTCCCGTTTTCCAGATGGATTGGAAATCAATGATTTTGGCGACGTTGCCGATCTGGGGTTGCGTCCGGTGGTGGTTGCCAGTTATTGGCACGAAAAAGAATTTAAAAAGCTTGATGTCGGTGTCGATGTTGTTGCCAATCCTGAATCGGCTTGGCGTTTTCTGAATGCAGACCGGGCTGATATTCTTTTCGAAGACGAAGAACCCGGATGGTTTGATCTAACAGAGACACTGGGTGCCGATGTTGCAAAAACCTACGCGACAACAGACATTGTGCCGACCAGTAACCTGTTTATCCTTTTTTCCCGACATCATCCAGATGGTCAGAAACTGAGAAAGGCCTTTGATGAGTTCATGTCGTCGGAAGAGGGACAGGGCATATACGAGCTTTGGTCAATTCTGCCTGATGGACGGCAGACGTTGCAAGATGAAATGGTCGCATTGCCAGTCAAAGATTGAGATGAAATGAAGTTCTCGCTGAGCGGTAACTGATCATCCCAGATTGGTTCCGAAATATAACCAAAATCAGATAGGTGTTCGATTTGTCCAATCATTGTCCCGGTTTGTCCATTCTGTCCTAACCGCAACAGGCGTATTCTTTGCGCAATGGAATGGTTCTTGTTCCAATTCAAAAACAGAAGCAAAAACCGTGATCTTGTGAGGAAATCGTCATGCATGTCCCTGTCGTAATCATTGGCTCCGGCCCGGCCGGCCTGTTGCTGTCGCATCTTCTGCATGTGCAGGGGATCGATTCCGTTATCCTTGAACGCAAAAGCCGCGACTATGTCGAAAGCCGCATTCGTGCAGGTGTCCTGGAAATGGGGTCTGTCGAACTGATGAAACGTGTGGGCGTCGATGCCCGCATGAACAAGGAAGGCATCATTCATGGCGGTATCTATATCAGTGTCAATGGCAAGCGCACCCATGTGAACATGGAAGAACTGACCGGTGGATCGACGGTGATGATCTATGGTCAGACCGAGGTCACCAAGGACCTGATCCAGGCGCGTCTTGATCACGGCGGTGAAATTATCTTTGAGGCCGAGGATGTCAGCCTGCATGATGTTAATGGCGAGACGCCAAGTGTTCGATATGTCAAGGATGGCAACGCACTGGAGTTGACCTGCGATTATATTGCAGCCTGTGACGGTTTCCATGGTGTCGGGCGCAAGACCCTGCCGGGTGTGCAGGAGTTTGAAAAGGTCTATCCGTTTGGCTGGCTGGGTGTTCTGGCCCATGCAAAACCGGTTGCCGATGAACTGATCTATGCCAAGCATGATCGCGGCTTTGCCCTGTGTTCAATGCGCTCGGACAAGGTGGTGCGCCACTATGTTCAGGTGCCGATGACCGACAAGATTGAAGACTGGTCTGATGATCGCTTCTGGAACGAGCTTCGCACCCGCCTTGGCGAGGAAGACGCCGAACTTGTCAACGAAGGCGAAGTGTTTGAAAAAAGCATCGCCCCGCTGCGCAGCTTCGTTGCCGAACCGATGCAGCATGGTCGCCTGTTCCTGGCGGGTGATGCTGCCCATATCGTGCCGCCGACCGGGGCAAAGGGGCTTAACCTTGCGGCAAGTGATGTGCACTACCTGTCCGAAGCCCTGATCGCGAAATACAAATCCAACCGTGAAGACCGGCTGGCGAGCTATTCCGAGACGGCCTTGGCGCGTGTCTGGAAGGCAGAGCGGTTCTCGTGGTGGATGACCTCGATGCTGCACACCTTTGGCGACCAGAAGGAATTTGACGGTCGCATCCGGGATGCAGAACTTGAATATATCCTGTCGTCAAAAGCAGGTTTGAAAACCCTGTCGGAAAACTACGTTGGTTTGCCTTACTGATCGGCGTAACGGGGATACCCACCCCCGAAAGAGAAGTGCCGCTCTGCAAACCGCGCAGAAATCCGACAGGTTATGAAACGGTCCGCAACCCACGCGGGCCGTTTCTTTTTTATGATGCCTCGAAATCATCACATTTGCCATGGGAACCAATCGCCATGTCAGCACGTTACCTGTGTGTTGCTGTTTTCAAGACAATAGGAGAAAACCATGGCGACCAAGACCGAGACGACTGCTGATACTGCAAAACTTCAGGCGGATGTCGATGCCCTGCGCAGCGATCTGGCCGAAATCACCAAGACCCTGAAAACCATGGGTAGCCAGACGGCAGAAACCAAGACGCAGGCTGCGGCAGAACGCATTCGCGAAGTTTCCGGTCAGGCGCGCGAGCAGTTTGACCATGCACGCGGTGTGGCCGTGGATCAGGTTCGTGAGAACCCGCTGGCTTCTGTTGCTGTGACCTTTGGTGTCGGCCTTCTTGTCGGCCGTCTGCTGCAGAAATGATCGATCAGCTGACCGATATACTCGTCGATCAGGCAAAGGCCGCCGCCCGCAAGGGCGCGGCTTTTGCTGCGATCGCGGTTGTGATGCTGATCGGGGCCGGTTTCTTGCTGGCAGCGATCTATATGGCGCTTGCCGCATCCTTTGGCGCGATTGCAGCGGCGATGGCGATTGGCGGCACAATGGTGACGCTGGGGCTGGTGGCGCTTGCCATCATGTTGCAGCGTGACCCGGGTGAGGCGGTCGATCAAATGAGCGCCGAAGAACAAGCCGCCCAGGCCCGCAAGTCCGAAGATGACATGTTGTTTGATCTTCTGGTGCATTCGGCCATGACCGGATATGCGACCGGGCAAGGCAATAAGCCACGCATGCAATCGGGCTTTGACCAGATGATTACCGATCTTGGCGCGCTTGGTATTTTTGATCCGCCCAAAGGACGGATGGAAACCGAGCAGTCGGACCATGATCCGGAAAAGAAAATGGCGGGATAGCAAAAGCTTCCCGCCATTTTTGTGTTCTGATGTGACCTGGCTTATTCGCCGTGGAAATGCACCGTGCCGATAAAGGGCAGGTTGCGGTTGTTCTGGGCATAGTCGATGCCATAACCGACAACGAATTCATCGGGAATATCAAAGCCGCAGAAATCAATCGGGATTTCAACTTCGCGGCGCGACGGCTTGTTCAAAAGCGTGCAGATTTCCAGACGGTTCGGGTCGCGGGTTTTAAGAAGCCGGACAACTTCCGAAAGCGTGTAGCCGGTATCAATGATGTCTTCGACCAGCACCACGTCCTTGCCACGGATCTGGCCATCCAGATCCTTGACGATACGCACATTGCGAGAGCTTTCCGTGGAATCGCCATAGCTTGATGCGACCATGAAATCGACCTCGACCGGGACAGTCAGTTTGCGCACCAGATCGGCGATGAAAACAAAAGAGCCGCGCAGAAGCCCGACGACAATCAGCTTTTCTGTGTCCTTGAAGCTTTCATTGATCTCGGCGGCAAGCGTATCGATTTTGGTGGCAATTTCGTCCGCCGTTATCAGCGGCTTGACATCATAGTCGGCCATAAATTCCGGTCCTGAAGCGTTATGGGGTGGTATCTCGCTTGCTAGCATAAGCCGGTCACAATGACCAGCCTGTGAATGGTAACAGAAGTATAATCCCGTAGGTCAAAGGCCGCCAAATCGCGCCATCCGCGAAGCCGATTAGTGCGATTGCACGCAAAAGTATTTTTGTGGTTCTAAATTGTTTTGCAGGGCCGTAATGCCAAGACCTTGCTGCCGCGTTTTCTACGCGGCCTTGAAGATCACCGGTGTGTCACCTTCGTGCCATTGATCATATTTGATCATGGCCTGCTCAAAGAAGGAAGATGCCAGGAAATCATCCAGCCAGCGTTGAACATGCACGAACGGCATGGCGTCAAAGGCGTCTTTGTCGGTATTGGCAAACTGGCGAATGAACGGTGCAATGGCGAAATCAGCCAGCGCCGGGCGCGACCCGAACAGGTATTTCCCAACCGCAAGCCGCCCATCAAGGCGGTTGAGGATCTTTTCCGCGTCGCGGCGATGTTCGGCCGGGTCAACATCTTCGTAGCGGTTAAAATACTTGTAGCGATCCAGATGATGCTTGAACGGACCGTCATTTTGGGCAATCAGGGCCAGCATATCGTCAAGCGAGCCGCTTTCCGGTGTCAGCCATTCCAGCGGATCATTTTCCGCCAAGGCCCAGACCATGATTTCAAGGCTTTCATCAATTACCGAACCATCGGGCAGGATCAGGACCGGCACGGTGGCCTTTGGGGATGCTGCGATCATGCTTTGCGGCTTGTCGCGGAGGACAACTTCGCGGAGTTCGACATCAATGTCGGCGGCCAAAAGCGCCATACGCGCACGCATCGCATAAGGACAGCGGCGAAAACTGTAAAGGATGGGCCGGGACTGCGAAGCCGCGTCTGTTGTGGCCTTCGCCGGGGGAAGGTCGGTCGTCGCGCTGGACGGTGATTCTGACTTGGTCGTTAGCTCAATCTCGGACATATATTCGGATTAAACCGTGCATGACGCGATTGCAATAGACATTCTGATGCCGCGACATTTGCGCGGCCCCTTGGTGCCCTGACGCGTAGAATGGGAAAATTGGTCGGTTTTGCGACTTTTTTGGCCCGGTGGGCTTGATTTCACTGCCCGGTTTGTGAAAGGACAGTGCACCAGATTTCACAACAGGCACAGGAAAGAGGGCAGACGCCAAAGCGCGTATGCGATATTCTGTGAACCTGCAGATAACAGCCGTTGGAAAGAACAAGGGGCAAGTCCTATGACACCGTCAGAGATCGCACGCGTCGAAGATTACCTGCGTCGCACATTTGAGAACCCGAAAATCGCCGTTGATGTGCCCAAGAAAAAGCATCTTCCGGTTGAGATGCGCGTTGGCGACGAATTCGTCGGTGTTGTTCACCGTGATGAGGATGAAGGCGAAGTCAGCTACTCGCTGAACCTTGTCATCCTCGAAGAAGACCTGCCGCCGGCAAAATAATCTGTGATCTGATCGCATTCAAAGCGCCCCGTGCCTGAACTGGCCGGGGCGTTTTGTTTTTCTGAGATTTGTCACGGGGCTGAATGATTTTGTGCACTGCCGCGACGCGGGGAGGGGCTTTGCCATGAAATCACCGGCGTGATCGTCAAGGCCGGCCGTGATGTCGAATTTCTCAATGACGGTGACGTTTGCTCCGTACCGTTCAATATTGCGTGCGGCCGATGCCGTAACTGTTTCGATGGGGATGGATATACCGCATCTGGAAACAAATTTGTTGGCAACACGTTGAAGTGAAAGTGCCTTAAGCACGCTTAAGACGAATTTGTTTTCAGGGGAGCTCCATGGGGTCATGGATTGAACAGCACGCCACCTTGCTGCAGGTGGGTGTCAGCATCGCAACATTGATGATCTGGATTTTCTATGCGCAATTGCTGTTTCAGAGCTACCGCCGCGCACGACGTCCGAAAATCGTCATCAATCAGATGCTGGGCGAGTCAGACAAGGCCCGCTTTCTGATCAGCAATATGAGCCAGGAAGCCATCCATATCGACAAGGTGCTTGTCTGTGTCGGCGATCCGCAAAACCAGATTTGTGAACAGGTCACCGACGCCGATCCGGAACAGATTTTCAAGGATCGTGATCAGGATGAGACGCCGCTTTCGACCAGCTTGGAAGAAGTGACATTGCAGGGGCCACTTGATGCCGGACATTGCATCGAGTTGGGGGCGTTGCAAAACCTGCTTGCGCGAATCAAACGGCGTTCGGAAGCCTCCCAGGCGACTCAGAATAATGATCTGGGCGCGACTGATCACCAAAGGATCGAAATCACGGTAATCGGTGTTTACAGTTCTGAAAAAGGGGTGATCGGTGCAAGTCGGGCTTTCATCTGTGATCAGGATGGCAATCTTCGTCCCGAAGACGTCCAGACAACCCAGCATGCCGGGTTTTTCGCCCGCAAGCGCATGGCGCGCCTGCATGCGCAATATGTGTGATGAAACGAAAACGGGCCCCGCAAAACGGGGCCCGAATGGTGTGAGTTTGTTGTTGGGGCGCTCGATCAAGCCGCCGTTTTGGCATCTTCGGACTTGATGACCTTGTGGTTGTCTTCATTCATGCCAAGCTTCCAATAACTTGAGATATAAAGATCATCCTTGCCAAGACCGCGATCCGCGCGGAAATAGCTGCGCAATGCGCGCATGGAAGTGAATTCACACGCCGCCCAAACTGAAATCCGGCCACCGTCATGCCATGGCAGGCGTTTGACCACATCGCTCAGGACCGAGTTTTTCGTGCCCGGATGCGGGTTGATCACCCATTCGATCGTGATGTTCTCGGGCTTTTTCAGATCCTGCATGTCGGCCTCGGACCGGACTTCGATCACGGCATAGCCGCGCGCGTTATCGGGCAGGGCTTCCAGATTGACCGATACGGCTGGCAGGGCGGTCATGTCACCGACGATCAAGAACCAGTCGGCGGTCGGATCAACCAGCTTTTTCGGGCCGGGACCACCGATTGTAATGACATCACCGGGCGCGCAATTGACCGCCCAGTTGGATGCCGGGCCGCCATGATCATTGTCATCCGATCCATCACCATGCATGACGAAATCGATATCGATCTCGCGGCCCTGATCGGTCATGCGGTCATGACGTACGGTATAGGTCCGGCGCAGGACGCGGTCCTTTTCATCGCCTTCAATCGGGAAGATCAGTTTGACATAGGCGCTTTCCTGATCTTCGGGAAAGTCCTTCATGCCGTCACCGCCAAGAGTGACGCGCAGCATGTTGGGGGTGACATATCCCTTTCTGATCACGGTCAGATCGCGTAGGGAAGGCTTGCTCATTTCTTCACTCCTTGGTCCCAAGTCCTTGGTCATTTGGGTCGTTATCCGCAAAGTCGAGTTTCTTGCATTTGTGGGTTTCCAGGTTGTCGGACATCAGATTGGCGATCTCGACAAAATCATGGATCTGCTGTGGCGTAAGACCGCTTGTCATTCGGGATCTGACTTCTTTTTCGACTGCGCGGAAATCTTCCATTTTCGCGCTGCCGGCGGCCGTCAAATGCAGTGTTTGGCTCCGTCGATCTTCGGGGTGCGGGCGGCGTTCGATCAGCCCGTCATTTTCTAGTTCTTTCAAAAGCCGCGTCACCCGGCCTTTGTCCTGACCGGATTTTTCGGCCATTTGCTGGGCGGTGATGCCCGGGATGCGGACAATCCATTTCATCACCCGCTTGTGCGAGATCGGCATGGGCATGCTTGCTGCCTGCATCGCATGCATCAAACGTCGTTTATAGGCATGCACCAGCCGATGCAGGGTTTCACCGGGGACATGGACCTGATTTTCGACCTGATTTTCTTCGGTCATGGTTTTTCTTTCATCCTCAGGCGTTTGCCGTAATTAGGCCGCTGCGAAGGGCATGGCGGCGGCCTTCGCAAATCAATGTTGCCAGGACCGCCGATCCACTGGCCACCCAAAGAATGGTCTGCAGATCAAAGCTGCCACTTGTGCCAATCAGGATGGCGGCCAGGGCGGCACCAATTGATTGACCCGTCAGGCGTGCCGTGGCCAGCAAGCCGCTGGCGCCACCGGAACGGTCACGCGGGGCAGAGGTCAGCAACAGGCGGTTGTTGGGCGCCTGAAACAGCCCGAACCCGGCACCGCACAGCGCAAGGGTGATCACCATTGCGACGTCGCCATCGACATCGGCGCTGAGCGTGATGCCATACAGCCCGGTGGCAAACAGGCCCATGCCTATTCCTGTCAAACGCATCGGGGAATAACTGTCAGCCAATTTCCCGGCCAGCGGGGCGATGATGGCGGCGGCCAAAGGCCATGGCGTCATCAGCAAACCGGTGACCGTCGGGCTATATCCCAACACATCGTGGAAATAGAAGGGCAGGGCGACAAACGCAATCATCAGGGCGCAAAAACCAGCAATCGATGATGCAATCGAACAGGCAAAGACCGGCAATTTCAGCAAATCAAGCGGCAGCATCGGACGCGAACGCGACAATTGGCGGCGCACCAGAAACACCCCGGCGATCAGCGATATTGCAAACTGTGCTGCAATCAAACGCGGATCGCTTTCAATGCCGATATTGCCAAGGGCAGCAATCAGACCACCAAAGGTCAGGACATTGAGTATCGCACTGATGACATCAAACCGTGTACGGCTTGGCTGGGTAAATGGCAGGCTGAAGAACCCGATGGCAATCGCCAGCACCGACAGCGGCAGATTGATCAAGAACAGCCAGTGCCAGCTTGTAACGGCCAGAATGGCCGACGCAATACTTGGTCCGGCAGCGGCCGAAACCGATACCGTCATCGCGATCCAGCCAATCGCAATCCCCAGCTTTGCCTGCGGAAAGATATGGCGCATCAGGGCGGGGTTGATGCTCATGATTGCCGCCGCACCAAGGCCCTGTAACACGCGGGCTGCGGTCAGAAATTCGATGTTCGGGGCCATGGTGCACAGGGCGGATGCCACGCCAAACAGGCCAACCCCGACAAGATTGATTTTGCGAAAGCCGATGGCCTCGCCAAGGGCGGAAAGCGGCAGAAGTGCGACCACAATCGAAAGCTGATAGGCGGTTACCACCCAAATCGCATGGGCGGGTGATACACCCTGATCCGCCGCAATGGTTGGCAAGGCTACATTGATGATCGTACCATCGAGCACCGCCATCATGATGGTGACCAGAATGGCAAGGGTGGCATAGAACCGCCGGGGTTTTGGCAATCCGTCAGGGTGAATTTCAGGTGATATGCGAAACAGTCCGGGCATGGGGCAGTGCTTTCAGTCGGTGGCGCGAGGGGCGTGGCGACCAAACAGGGCATTGCATCGAAACAGCGTGGGGCGCCATCAGGTGCCAACGCAATTCCCTGTTTGGTTGACTTAATCAACTACATGAAAATGGTTGATATTGTCAACTATGATCTGACCTGCTCATACGGGCAGTATTCCTGCGGATCGATGGCAGTATCATCGCGAATGGAACAGGAGGAACGCAGATGAAATCAATCATCACGCTGGTAATTGCCGGACAACTCACACTCGGTTTGGTGGTCCTGCCAGAACAGACAAACGCGCAGCCGGGCTTTGTCGATCAAACGGTTGAGCATGGTGGCGGGTGCCGGAAAAGCTCCCCGCCCGGTCAGTGTTGCCAAATGAACAAGAAGGCGGGCAGTGTGCATTGTCATTGAGGGGGCGAGCATGAGGCTGTGTCCGAAAATTCTTTTCATTTGTTTGTGTAAATGTTATTAAAAGTTTGCATTAAGAAGGCGGGATAATGTTGCAGGTTGTCTATGCAAGGGAAGCCCGTAAGGCGCTGCGCAAAATACCGAAAAAGATGCGTGACGGCATCACGGGAAAAATCGACCTGATCGCAGAAAACCCGCGCCGCACCGATCTGGATATAAAACCACTCAAAGGTGTTGCGGCATGCCGGTTGCGCGTTGGGCAATACCGCGTGATCTATACCGAGGACGGCGTCATTCTTGATGTGCTTAAAATCGGTCCGCGCGGCGATATCTACGACAAGCTTTAGGAGACAGGCGATGAATGCGCCCCACCAGATCATTTACAAAGACGACAAGCCCGAATTCGCCGTCGTGCCATGGGATGAATATGTAAAACTCTTCAAGCCGACAGAAGATGATCTGGACAGAATGGCCTATGACCAAGCCGTGGCGCACGATGATGGTGTACGCTTTCCTGCTGCGGTGATCAAGCGTCTTAGTGACGGTGAAAATCCGGTGCGCGTGTACCGGGAATACTATGACCTGACGCAGGAAGAATTGGGCGCGAAAGTCGGTGTGACCGGAACCTATATTGGTGCCGTTGAACGGAACGCACGCCCGCTGTCAAAAAAGCTGGCGATGAAAATTGCATCTGTTTTCAAAGTCGATACGGATGAATTGGAGCCTTGGTTGCAAGAGTGACCTGGCGTGGTTGGAGGAAAATAAATCTGTCCCCTTTTCCTGTGATCAAGCGTCTCAGTGACGGTGAAAACCCGGTGCGCGTATATCGCGCGTATTATGATCTCACACAGGAAGAATTGGGCGCGAAAGTAGGGGGGACCGGAACGTATATCGGTGCTGTTGAACGGAACGCGCGTCCGCTGTCAAAAAAGCTGGCGACGAAAATTGCATCTGTTTTCTATGTTGATGCGGATGAATTGGAGTCTTGGTCGCAAGAGTGAACTTATGGGGTGGACGGAAAATAAGTCTGTCCCCTTGGGCGGAAATTAAATGTGTCCCCTTTTTCAAGAGTGACCTGACGGTTTTTGAAAAATAAATCTATCCCCTTTTTTACCTTTCGGCGGAGGTTAGGAGGGGTCGGTTTCACCTCTACGGACTGCTTCCAAAAAACTCTTGCCGAAAGCAGCAGTATCGCTATTTGTGGATTCCGACAGTCTTTTTGCTGTTTCTACGAATAGATCAGTTGGGTCAAGCGGTTCGAGATTTGACTTTGAAACTCTATCGAAGTCCCCACCTGTGGAATAAACTCTTGCGATGACGGCTTCAAGAACCCTTGGCGCAAGGTCATCAGACTTTAGAGTTTCTTCAATGAATGAAAATAGGTTCTTGTCATCTCCACATCCCCACCAAAACCAAATGATTCTAGACGGGTCAGCTTGGCTGATAAGTATGTTTTCAGCAGCTAGTTCATGTACGCGATTGAGTAATAGCGAGCGGGCGTCATCTCCGCCTTTACCTAACATTGGCTTCGTTGGATTTGCTCCGCGGTAATCGTTTCTGCTGTCTCCAACTGCAGACCTCATGAATTCGCACAGGAAAGATATATCTGGTTGGGTGCGAACTTGCTCGATGACTAGCTCGGCCTGATGATCTTCTTCTTTCGTGCGCAAAAATGCCCGTAGAGCCATTCGAGCTAAGTCTATTGAAGATGAGAAGAATGGTATTCTAGTTCTAGGAGCGAGTTTTAGTGCCAGATATGCTGCATCAATAATTACTTTTGCCCAGTCATCAGAGAAATCAGAACCTGCAATAAAGTAATCGTTGGATATCAGTTCGAATATTTCGATAAAATGATCTTCGGATGTGATGTTCCCGGTTTCAATGTTTTTTTCAATGAATTCATAGAATTGTTTGGGTTCAAATTTTTCTGAACTTATTACATCCAAAAGTTGTGTTTTGGGGTCGTCGGAAAATGGGTCCAATCCGAAATAAATATGTGATCTATCCTCTTTGTCAAAAAGGATTCTGCGTTCTTGAAATTGCTGAGGACTTGATATCTGTATCCTCCCAAATGCATTTCTGAATTCGCTCAATAGAAATTCAAGTGCATTTTGTGAAGCTTCGGGATTCTTTGCGTCCTCAAAGAACGTCAATAGTTCTTCTTTTTTGTAGCCCAGTTTACGTCGTTTCATTTTATGACCATACATATTGTCTAAGTAACTGGTAAACTCTTGGTTCGAACGTTTCCAGTGTAGTTAGGATTAGTAGGTCGACAGGCTCCACCCTTCCACGTAATGCGCCAATAGCCATCGCAAAACTGTTTGTTAGCCTATTTGCATCGCGTGGAGTTCGAATGTAATGTTGTAGTACGTATTGCCAAGCTTCCGTAAGTCTCCAAGTGGAATATGCTATTTGATGCTCTGATAAAACCTGTAGTATTTCTTGCTGGAATATCTGTTGAACTTGTCGAGTTGTTGGTAAGGGGATTGGCCTAGCGTATTGGACGATCTTCTCTAAAAAATCTCCACCGTGAGTACTTCTATTCCTGCGAATTGACTTCGCGACGATGCGATGGAATTCTTCTTGATCATAGGAAAGAAGATATACAATATTTGGCAGATTCGCGAGTCCTTTTATGGCGGATATTACCGAAGATGCTTCATCTGGTGAAAGCCTATCCAGGTCATCAATTACAAATATAATCCTTCTGTTTTTTTGCTTTTTGAGTGAATCTGACAGTCTTTTTTTTGCATTTGAGAGAGATATTTTTTCTTTTTTCTCAATGGCCTGAAGGAAGTTATCTATCCCTGATACGCCGACATTTCTTGCCGCATTTGTTGTCGCTAGTTTCAATATTTCTTTAATATATATATTCAGTAATTCGGCTTGCTCTGTGCCAAAACTAGAATGTACAGCTGAAGATAGTTCTTCAATTATTGAAATAGTAGTTTCTGTACAGCTAGAAAAATGCCAAGGAGAAAAGTGTATTACTGAGAATGGTGGCCCAAGTTCAAATTTATGGGCGTATAGACTGTAGTTGTATATGTCGTCTATATCTTCTTCTAGTGGGAACAAGCCTGATATTTGGCGCATCACGTACTTTTTGTCGAACGACAGTAACGACAAACTACTATTTGGCCGGGCCTCTGACTCATACCTCATTACGGTCAGATAGCTTTCATGGAGATGATCAAGGTGCTCTTTTTCATACCAGGTGACGGATTGTTCCAATGTTTTCTGGATGCAAATTTGTTTTAAGTAATGGACAATAAAATTGATAGTTGTCGTTTTCCCGCTACCCCAAGGACCTGTCAACGCTGCGACAAACCCTTCCTCGCTGACATCGACATTAAGTAAGCCGTTCGCAAAATTATATGCAAAGGTACGGCGATTTAGTGAATCTCTTAGAACAGACTTCAGTGGAATGTCAGAGTTTCTCATTTCGATCTTCTGTGTATTTTATTTTAAGTAGTGTTTGGGATAGAAGTACAAGCTGTCAACAAATACCCACCGGTCGGCGCTTCCCAATCCACCATCTCGCCGAAGCAGTAGGTGCCCGGGCGTTTGATGAGTTGGAAATTGTCATCGAGTTCTTCCCATGCGACACCGCCCGCGGTGCTGATGGCCTCGTCGAGTGGGCGGGGCTTTTTGATTTGAAGCGGCAGGGTCTTGATCGCGGTGGCGAGGGCTGCCGGGGCGTTTAGCGTTTCGCGCGGGGTGACTTCGAAAATGAGGGCTGTTTTGGTGGCATCAAGGCCGAGGGTTTTGCGCAGGTGATTGCCAAACGAGTTTTTGCCGCGCGGCTTTGACAGGCGCTTGATGACGTCATCAAGTGTGCGGTCGGGGCAAAGGTCGAGTGTAAGCGTGCCAACACCGGTTTCAAGCCATTGATCGCGAAGCGTAGCCGAAATAGCGTAGACAGCGCTGCCTTCAATCCCGGTTTTGGAAATGACGAATTCGCCGCGTACTGTTTGATCGCCGCATGTGAGTGTCACGGCCTTGACGGGCGACCCGGCGCATTTGTCGATCAGATGGTCGGTCCAGTCGATCTCAAAGCCGCAATTGGCCGGCTTGAACGGGTTGCACTTGATCCCGGCATTGGTGAGGATTTCCATCCATTTGCCGTCTGAGCCCAAGCGTTTCCAACTACCACCGCCGAGTGCGAGAATGGTGATGTCAGCGGTTGCGGTGATTTCGCCATCGGGCGTTTTGAAAACAGCGTGATTGTCGGCGTTCCAGCCGGTCCAGTAATGGCGGTAATGGATGGTGCAGCCGAGACCCTCAAGTCGTCTAAGCCAGGCGCGCAACAGCGGGCTTGCCTTCATCGCGGTCGGGAAGACCCGACCAGACGAGCCGACAAAGGTTTCAATCCCCAGTCCCGCGCACCATTCGCGGATCTGATCGGGGCCAAACTTGCGCAAATGCGGTTCGAGCCGTGCGCGCGATGTGCCATAGCGCGAAAGAAAGGTTTCAAGGTCTTCGCTATGGGTGATGTTAAGCCCCGATTTCCCGGCCATCAGGAATTTACGCCCGGCACTTGGCATGCCTTCATAGATCGTCACGGCATAACCATCACCCGCCAGCCGTTCAGCCGCCATCAATCCTGCCGGACCCGCACCAATGATCATGGCGGTTTTGCCGTTGGGTGTTGGCGGGATGCGGTCAGTGGTGTGTGGCATTTCGGACCTTGTGACGCAGGGGATAAGTGTCTGGCGGTTTTAACGGCTTTGGGCGGCGATGGCAATTTGTGTGCTGATTGTTCTGATCTTTAACGTGGGTCGCATTTTCTTGAGTTTTGCGGCGTTGCCTCCTAGGTTCTTTTCCCACCCCACGAAAGCATACGGAATTGAATGATGATCTCTGGACTCTGGCAGACCCCGACCGAAGACGACCTGACCTGCATTGTTGCGATGATGGAAGACCTGACCTTTCAGGACCGTATTTCACGCGTCCCGGATGAAAACCTTCGCGCGGCGCTGAATGGATCGCCCGATAATGCGCTTTGGGTGTTTCGCGTTGACGGGCGTGCCGTGGCCTATGCCTATATGACAGAAATGGCGACGGTATTCCCCAAACTGGACGAATTTGGCGTGTTTGAGCGCGGCCATGGCTATGGCAAGGCAGCCCTTGCGGCATTGGCCGAAAAATGTGCCGAAACGCCAACGTTTGAGAAGCTTTGGCTTAAGGTTGTTGATGGCAATGATGTGGCGATGGCGCTATATCGCAGCATTGGTTTCGGCGAGGAAGAATTCTTGCCCAAGAATTGGCTGACGCGCGCTGGTGACATCGTTGATGTCTATCGCATGTGGCTGACACTTGATACGTTGCGAAGCCCCGCAAACTAACGATTATCAAGCCTGAACCGGGCCGGGGAACTCCCGGCCTTTTTGGCAAAGAAGCGCGAAAAATATCCGGCATCGCGAAAGCCCAGCTCATCGGCGATTTGCTGAATGGCGATGTCGGTATAAATCAGCGTGCGTTTGGCTTCCAGCATCAGGCGGTTTTGCACCACCTCGCTTGCGGTCATGCCATAGATGTCCTTGGCAATGCGGTTCAGCTGGGTCGTGGTCACGCCAATCTCGCGGGCATAGAAATCAAGCGATTTGTGCTGCTTGTAAAAGGTTTCGACCAGCGTCTGAAACTTGCGGAATTTTTCGGTCTTTTGTTCCTGGCGTGACAGGCGCGCTGAATGGTCCTGTGGTACGGTGCGCCCGATGCCCAGAAGCAACAGGCCGAGGATATGGCGAAGCGCAAAAAGCCGGCCGGTATTGTGGCTGTAATATTCCTGGGCGAGTTGCGATATCAGAAAATCCGCCGGGCTATCGGTTTCGCCAGAGGGTGACCGTGTATCCACACAGACGGCCTGATCAAGGCGGGCGAGGAGTTTGGGGGCGGGGCTAAGAATTTCCTGCAGGTGATAATCGGTCAGTGATATCACCCAGCCATCAATGTTATCACTGAATTTAAAGCCGTGCACAGTGCCCGGCGGGACGGTGATAAGCTGACCGGCCTGCATTGTAAGGCTTTGGTCATCAAAGCTGATTTCGGCCCGCCCGCGGGTGATGTAAAGCAGCTGAAACAGGTTGGTATGGCGATGCGGTTTGATGTGCAGATCATACAGGCGCGAGCGTTCCGGGATGCTTTCAAGGTGGAAGAATTCCGGCTCCGTGACCGGTTGCGGATCAGATGTAGTTTCCAGATCAAAGCCATCGCGCGCACCGGGCTTTGTCGCCGCATCGCGTTCGCCATAAAGCTTATAGATCGGGATGTTGTTGCGCATCGTTGGTTTGTACTGCGGTGGCTTTAATGAACTGTGTTGGTGCAGTTTAGACTGTTTTTGGGCTGACAAAAAGAAAAGCAGCGGTGTTAAGTGTCAAGGACCGCTGCATGATATATGCGCATCCTTGCGTTTGCCCTTACAATGATTTTGCGCATGACGGCGAC
>NZ_JBSWYV010000022.1:0-39552 GCF_056161285.1 Thalassospira sp. ABL2_045
TAAACACCCACTGACGCGGGGTGGAGCAGCCCGGTAGCTCGTCAGGCTCATAACCTGAAGGTCGCAGGTTCAAATCCTGCCCCCGCAACCACTCTTTCCGATCCGTCGAGTTTTGAGATATAGACTCGACGGATTCGCGAAACAAGAGAAAAAGTTCGGGCGCATACCCTCATCAAGAGGAGGCGGCGCAACCGAGTTTCATTTTCCCAGACTTTTCAAGAATTTAGACAATAAAAAAACCCGCTGTTGGCGCAGCGGGTTCTTGGAAAGGTTTAAACTTGACCCCTCATGAAATCTGAGGTCGAGTTTAGGCGACGGGATCGCTTTGTCAAGAGCAAATGCGATGTTTTAACTCTGCCGATACCACGCATGAATTTTTCATATTCCCAAGCGCAAACCGGCGCGGTTGTAGAATCATCTGCACCGGTCGGAACGTCTGCCGTTGCCCGTTGGCATTGGGTGCAGACACAAATCCTTCATCATCCTGATTTGTCGACAGCCGAAATCTGTGTTGCCGTCGTTCTGGCGTCGCACGTTAATGATCGCACGCGGGCATGCTTCCCCAAGATCGAAACGATTGCCCACGAGACAAGCCTGTCTGATCGCAAGGTGCGTCAGGTGCTTAAGCGTTTGAATGAACTTGGGTTGGTGACCAAGCTAAGGCGAACTGTTGGCCGACTTCGCAATCGCAATGCGTATCGACTGGTCGGTCTTGGTTCTAAACCGGCATCTGATTCCACCAAACCGGCATCTGATTCCCGTGTTAAACCGGCACGGGATGCCGGTTCCAATAAGAAGAACACGGATAAAGAAAAAAACACGGATGAAAAGGAACAAGGAAATGTTGCTTCAAGTACTCTTGTAACCTGCCCGCCTGCCGATAATGATCAATGTTTAATCTTGGCACGGGAATGGCAAAGATTGTCTTCTGAACCGTGGACCTTGGCAAATGCTTATTTAAGAGTAAAGGAGGCTATTGACAGGGTCGGCGTGAATACGGTCACGCATGCCTTTGAAAGAACAAGGTCGCAAAGCGGCATGTTACCAAGGCTAAGTATCCTGAAGGTTCTGGATACACTTAATTATGAAGTCACCTTGACAGACCAAATCAATAAAGTGCCAGCTATGTACGGGGCCAACTCCCCATTAGCTTGGCGTGAGGTGTGTGAGAAGATTGTTAGCAGAGATGTACCAGGATGTAGGAATCCGCGAATGTGGTTGTCGCAAATTCATGCCAGAGTTAAAGATGATACTCTACGCTTAGCTGGGAAGAACAACTGTGTAAGTGACATGGTTCGAAACCATTTGATGGTAATAATTAAGCCGCTGTTGGCTCAATATGGTCTGAAAGTACAGTTGGAGACGTAGCCTGAAAGTATATGTGACGATTGTACACTTCTTGAAGTTGAGCTCATCTGAGAACGCATATGTGTGTGGAGCATGGTAAATGCTATCAGTTACGTTCGGCGAACTTTACTGAAAATCACTCTTTTCGAGGAGGCGACTGAATATGGCTAAACATCTTCCGGGAAAGGTGGCTCGGATTATTAGTGACTTTCTTACGCTGGCTAAGCTTATTGAGCTAATTGAGCACGAAATGGAGAAGCGTATCGTTGCTCGGCATGGTTTAGTCAAGCTGGATGCTCTTCTCAACCTATTGTCTCGTCTCAAAAATGAGATCAAAGTGGCGCTTCCTCAAGCAGGCGGTGCAAGCTTGACGGAACTGACCAGATTGATAAAGCGGCTCAGGAAGGACCTTGAAAACAGTGACCTCGAAACAGGCAGAGATACTTTGGCAGCACATGCTCTGCAATTGGACATTCGGCGGCTTGTCGAAGCTTGGACGTGCATGGGAGCAACTACTTTCGGTGTGCTTGAGCAAGATCTTATTGAAATAGATAAAGAGTTGCGGCGGCTTTCAAAGATCCATCCTAACGTTTTTGCATACCCTGGGGGCGCTAGCCATATAGTGAAGAGTGAATGGCGAGACATATGGAGAAATGAAGGGTATTTGGGGGACCCAATGCGACCTCGCGTGGCGGTGATTTATCCTGGCATTGGAACTGCAAATATAGTCTCAATTGTTCCAGGTGGAAATCCTGATCAAGACGCCCTAATACGTGCCACAGGTTTGGCTACGTTTCTTCGTCAAGTGCGTCTTATGCTGCAGGCTGTCCCAAAAGGGGGAGAAGTTGAGCGATTGTTTGCCGAAATAATGGTCAATGATTACTTCGCTCTTTGGGAATTACTTTTTACTTCTTGCGTGCAGAATACACACGGCCCAGCATCGCTTTGTCTATTGGATTATTGGTTGAGTGGTGACTACGGCGGTGCAAGTGATTTATCGAATTTGAAAGCTGCATGTCATCACGATTTTGAGAATTGGAGAACGCAAATCCGTAACAAATGCTCAGCTCATGTGGATGCAGATATGGATATTTGGTCTGCGGATTTGCAGCATTGGCCAATGACGGTAGATGAGTTGATCGATGAAGCCCTGAGAGTTGTGACGATTTTTGCTCAATGTGCACAGAAGGACATTCGATCTAAATATATCATGATTATTCCAACGATCTGCGGTCCAGAAGTCGTGGGGCTAAGTGGGCAAAAAGGTAAGCTGTGGTGTGACGGTTAGGTTTTGAGTACAGAAAGCATCAAATATAACGGTTGCAATAAAAGGCATTGATTTGTTGGTTGCTAATGTATTTTAGGAAAAATTAGCTTTGAATTGAGAGATGCTAGAGATTTTTGTTTTTATGCCAAAAGATGTAAACGTAACGGCGGCTTTCTGCATAAAGTGTTTATCCGCGGTTACCAAGTGACGGGCTCCCGCTGCATGAATTAAGTGCTTTGCATCCCTCCGCATATTGGACGGACGATTTTTTTTGTTTATTGGCTCCCAGAGCTCAGGATGGAAGTCTAGTAGGTTATAAGCTTCTTCGATCCTTCTCGCCCAAGGGACTTCGTCAATGTTTTCTTTGCGCAAAGCACAAACAGCCTTGGTCGCGTCATACAGTGAACTAGCTATATCGGTGATCGTTTTTGCCGATATGAAATCTTTTAAAGGCTTTATCTCCTCGGGCAATGAAGGTCCGAGAAGACTGTCAGTTTTACATAAATTGGCTAAGGCGCTAGCTGTCCACTCGCGGAATGGCCGCAAGATAGCGGCGTCGTTATGGCCATTGAAAAGATTGTATAGATAATCCTCTAGCAACTGCGGGGAATAAAGCCCATCAGCATCTTCCAACGTCTTACGTAGCGGATGAGTTTTGTGGATCTTGTTAAGGTTTACCTTGTGAGTGGATCCCTGAACTAGAAACAATGGTTCTCGCGAAGCAGCGTCGTCAGGCGGCATGTTGTAGTATAGTTCTGAAATGTTTTCATACTTTAGCTGGGTTATCCAAGGAGCTCCCCAATCTGTATTTGGACCTAGTACTGGGAAATAATTTTTGGTTTTCTTGTCCTGTAAAATAACAGCGTACCCATCGGATACCATAGATAGTGTGGTTAGGTCGTTCTTAATAAGGTTTTCGTCTCGAACTTTTCCTTCTGGCTTTATGTCTAGAAAGTGAATTGGAGAGAATGGAAAACGGTATGAAGCGCTCTTGCGAAGCTTTGTGACTATATTTGAGAAATCTTCATCATAGTCTCTATCGGCATGTTTCAAATGCCAGAATGCATTCGAATCCAAGTAAACGTATTTGACCATGCAATGCTTCCCGTGTGGATGATGTTTTTCATGAAGCCAAGAATGCTAACTGAAATTCTATGCAAGTTATGCTGTTTAGGCGATACAACAAATGAAATGAAAATAATCTAATGTTTTTCCAGCCTGCTGCACGGTAACATCCAAGGAAACGAGTTACTCTTATCAACTGAGCTTTAATGCGTTTTAGCTGTGGGCCGGTTAGGTGACCGAAAGGAATATTAGAAAAATATTGTGCGACAGGAGTAACTTATTGTCTCGCTGGATGTTGCTAAATTAGATCTAAATGTTCTTAGTTTTCTGTGCTTTTGCCTTCAACAGGTCCATTCGCACGCCGTAGTGCTGCCAAATTCAAGGTCGCGACGCACTTGCGCTGCAGATAGTTTTTTCCATCGTCTTGATTGGTTGAAATGGTGAGTGTCTCAATGGCGTGTCGTAATGGCCGCACAACGTCGGGGGCCCGGGTCCAACTGCGCAATCTCTCGACTAGTTTTTGGTGTTGCTGGACGATATTTTTTAGTTGTCGCGGAGGAGAGTTTTCTGATAGTTCGCGCTTGTGATGTGCGATATCTAGCTTCGTGCGTTGGATCTGTTCTGCTTTGTCGTCGAAAAATGCGCGTATTTCAGTTGAACGTGCATCTGGACCTAGTGCGTCGATAACCTTGTTGATGCTGGCGCGAAGATCCTCTAGATGCTGATTCAGGCGTTCAATCTCACGTGCGTGGTGAGCGCGAACTTGCTGTATCTCCTCGCTCTCGAAATGCTCGATGATCTTTGCTTCGTCAAGGTCAGCGATGGCATCCAACACTAGCTTGATGATCTCGTCATAGTGAAGGTTCCTGTTCGCGCAGCCTTTGACAGGGCAGGAATAATGCTTTGCATAGGTCGCTGTGATTTTCTGATCGTGCTCCCCGCAATAGAGTTTGCCGCCAAACACCGCATTTGCACGCTTCTTTGTGACAGCCTGTTTGCGGCGCCATTCCTTTGAGCGGCGAATGGATGTCTCGCGCTTCTCCTCCTCTGTCATCACAGTGGGTATCATTTTGCGCTGAAGGTGTTTGCTGGATCGTTCATCAAGAGCCTTCTGGACCTTTGCAAAAGTCTCATCGTCGATGATGGTCAGTTCGGGGATTGGGACTGTGATCCATTCCTTTTCCGGACGCATGATTGATAGGCGTTTGCCGTTTTCCGGATGTTTGCGGTACTGCATTTTGTTGAAGGTAACGACGCCGTTATAGAGCGTTTGGCGTAACATGCCCGTCTGGCGGACAAACGAGCCAACAAGGCTTGAGGGTGCCCATTTTCCGCCCTTGGGGGAATCAATGCCGCGCCGGTTTAGATCGTCGCAAATATGTTTCAGCTTCCTGCCTTCGGCGTAATATTCAAATATATCGCGAATGATTGCAGCTTGTTCGTCGTTAATCTTGCGCTTGCCGCGAATAGGTTCTCCAAACTCGTCAAGGGCATGAACAAGATCGTAGCCATAAAGTTGACCACCCGGCACACCGCCACGCAGAACAGCCGCGATCACCCCACGATGGGTCTTGTCAGACAGATCCTTGAGATAGAGCGCATTCATGGTGCTTTTCAGGCCAATATGCAGCTCGTTGATTACCCCATCTGTGACGGTCTCAATAGGAAGACCCAAGAACATCATCTTTTTGAAGAAATTGGCCGTATCGGCTTGGTCTCGACTGATGCGGCTCAGATCCTCGGCAACGACACCCTTAAATCGTCCGTTGAGTGCTGCGACCAGAAGGGCACCGATTCCAGGGCGGTTTGCAATGTGAGAACCTGAAATGCCCTCATCAAAAAACACGTCGGCAACCTGATAGCCTTTGACGCTGCAATATTCTCGGCAGCGTCGGATCTGATCCTGGGTACTGGTTTCCTGTTTGTCTGTTGAGTGGCGGGCGTAGATTGCTACATGCACTGATTGTATCCTCGAAGGTTGGATCAGATTGATTACCTTTCGGGATTGCTGATGCGCAAGGGTAAAACAGCGATTTCTCTTAAGGATAGGTATTTAAGAAAATGCTGTAAATACAACGCGCTGTATGTGATTGCATGAGAGTGCATAAGATTGCACGAAAATGCAAAAGATTGCATGATGGTGCACGAGATGGCACAACTTTCACCTGTCGTTGTGGGGGCAGGATAGGTTTGGTGGGCCCACCAAGCAGCCCAAACGGGCTTCCTGCTTATTCGCGTGGCGGTGCCATGCTCAATGAAACCTAAAGACTTCGTGCGTGGGGCGTGGGCTTCACGGAGGATATCAGTAGGTGTCGAGAATGAGGTCGCAGTCTAAGTGTTGCGTTAGCCAGAGCACTAATCCCAATTAATTTGGGAACAGTAGTGCCCAAGTCAGGTTTTAGAAGTCGTTTTGTAATTGGTTCGTAAGAGATTCAGGAAAGTAGCGCATATGTCTGGGGAGACGGAGCTTCAAGATAGCAAAAATGATCCGATCATTCGCGAGATCATTGAGTTAGAACGGCGATATTTCTTCGAGAAACGCAATGTGATTACTGAGAGGCGGAGGTACCTCCGCGAGATTATCGAACGGCACACCAAGGTTGGGGGTGTTGAAGATGATTCTTGAGGAAATACGTCTAAAGGACTTCAGGTGTTTCTTCGGTGAAACGTTTATTCGGTTTTCGGAAGATCCTGAGCGTAATGTGACAATTGTTTATGCAGAGAATGGTGTAGGCAAAACAACACTTCTTAATGCGCTTCTTTGGTGTTTTTATGGAGAAACCACTGAACGTTTCGAAAAGAAACATGAGGTTCTCAATTATAGTGCAAAAAAGATAGGTAGACAAAATGCATCAGTTGAAGTGTTCTTTGAGCACAATAATCAAGATTATGTTGCAAAGAGATTTGCCAATGTTGAAAGATTGGGCGAGAGAGATTTTCTCATCGCTCGCATTGATGAAGGTAGCCAGGTCGAGCTTCCTGCGCCTGATACTTTTATAAACACAGTAATACCGCGGGATATGGCTTCCCATTTTTTATTTGATGGAGAGCACGCGGAAGCTTTTTTGGGTGAGAGCAATAGAGGGTCTATCAGGACGGCTGTGCGCGATATCTTGGGATGTTCACTAATTGAGACCGCTATTGAAGACTTGAAATTTGTTTCAAGCCAATTTCGCAAGCAAATGCCATCGACGACCGCCACCAAAAACATTGAAGATCTGAGTAAACGCGTTGACGCTCTCACAGCGCAAGTTGAAGCTGCAAAAGTTCACATATTGCAGTTGGAGAAAAAGCGCGAACAAACAGATCAACAAGTCAAGGATATTGAAGCTAAACTTCGCAACACAACAGCGGCTAAAGAGCTGCAGCAGAGCCGAGACCAAATAAGCGCACATCTCCAACGTGCATCAAAGCGTGTCAAAGAACATTCAAATGAAGTCTACAAGTGGTTGGGCGAGAATGGTCGCTTCATTGTGTCAAACCGAATTACACAAGAGACATTTTCGTTCCTGGACGAGAAAGAGCACAAGGGGCGAATTCCATCGCCTTACAATGAAGAGTTCGTGAAGGATGTCCTTCAAGCACAAGAATGCATTTGTGGAGCAAGGCTTGAGCCAGGAAGTCCTGAGGCAAAGAAGGTGTCCAGCCTTTTAGAAAAGGCGGCTAATCAAGTCATGAGAGATCGGGTGTCCAAGGTGCGTGCAAGGCTCTCGATGCTCAAGGCTGAGCGGGCGAAGGCTCCAGGCCGTTTGATAAGGGCAAAGGAGCAGCTAGCAGGGGCCAATGAGGATTTAGCAACTGCTGAAGCCCAGCTTGCCGAGATTAGCGAAAAGCTTAAAGGTATCAATTTTGAGGATATTGCAGAGCGGGAACGCAAACGTAGCGAACTCCGAGAGGAGCTAAGAAAGATTGATCGTGAGATCGGCGCATTAGAGACAAATATAATGACCTCTGAGCGCTCCATGACGGAAATTGATAGGCAGATTAATGAGCTTGCAAAGCAAGACAAGCAAACAGCTGTTTACGGTCGAAGACGAAATCTGTGCGATGAAATTCAGCGCAAGTTGCATGAACAGCTCGTAGCTGAAGAAGATGTAGCCCGCAAGGTTCTTCGCGGCGGTATACGAAAAATCCTTGATTCGACGAGCCGTAAGGCTTTCTCCCTGCGGATGACAGACGACTATGAAATTAGTCTGGTCAATTCCGATGGCAATGTGTTGCCAAAGTCCAGTGGTGAGAACCAGCTGTTGGGGTTGGCATTTACCGCCGCACTTGTTGAGTTCGCTAAGATTAGAAAGAATGCTGAGGACTATAGATTGTTGCCAGGCACTATCGCTCCCTTGGTTTTGGACTCTCCCTTTGGTCAACTTGATGAAGCCTATCGTATTGCTACGGCCGAATTTATTCCTCAGATGGCCCGTCAAGTCATACTGCTCGTTTCCAAATCTCAAGGTTCTGATGACGTACTGAATGTTCTTAAGCCTCGGATTGGAGCCGAATACTTACTTGTGCGCCATAATACAGAGCCGCCGGGCGAGCGGGTAAGTGAAAGCCGTTACTTTAAGGGTAAAGAGTTTAAGACGGCTATCTTCGACTCAGAATTTGACGGGACAGAGATTGTGGAGCTGAGAGAGCCATGAGTTCGCGCGCGCCAAACATCAATAGAAGTCGAGTTCATGAAGACATGGTGCAACGGCTAGCCATTGAGAGGCTGCCAAACGCGGACCGTACTCTGTTCCCTACGATTCGAGAGCTTCTCTGCTTTGCCGCTTTGCTTGGGTACTCAGAAAATCGACGTATTCCCCTTGATAGGGAAAAAGGTGTTGAGGATATTTCTTATCAACAATTCGAACGCGGTGATGCTGAAGACTTAATATATCTAATCGCCCTAGCGGAGACGAAAGATCCCGAAATCTTGAAAGATGGGGAGGAGTATCGGTGCGCCGAAATCTTTGAAGAGTATGCGAATGGTGGTCTCTTTATCCTTCAAGAGGCGATGCTTCGAGGAGGTGGAGAGTACCCTGATAGAGACATTCTTGAGCTTCTAAAAGATGGAGGATACTTGAATATCGAGGAGGTTGAGCCAGACCTTTCGGGGATGAAATTTTAGATGTTACGCGATCTGGATTATAACGGGGTCTATAAGTCTGATCTGCACAACATATTGAAAGACTTTTATTTCCCCACACTTTCAGTAGCAAGCCGATATGATCGAGCGGTTGGGTTTTTCTCTGCTTCAACCATCAGTTATGCAGCTCAGGCTCTATCAGTTTTTGTCAAAAGTGGTGGTCAGATTAGACTGATCTTAGGTGCATTTTCCGAGCGAGAAGACCTTGAAGCGGTTAAGCAAGGTTACAGAGATAAAGAGATTTCTGAGAAGATTGGAAGTGAGCTCTTGTCCATGATCTCCAATGTCAGTGATGATCTTTTTCAGAATCGCTTTGATACGCTTTCCTGGCTCGTGGCGCATGGACGTCTTGATGTGAAAATTGCTCTTCGAGAACGTGGAATGTACCATGATAAGGTTGGGATTATAACTGACGATGCTGGCGATAGGGTTGTCTTTTCTGGTTCGGCGAACGAGAGCACATATGCGCTTCTTCCAACGCACAATTATGAGTCCATAAACGTATTTCGGACTTGGATACCCGAACAGTCTGAATTTTATGATCCTCATATCGATAGTTTTGAACGCCTTTGGCGCAACGAGAGCAAATCAACCGCAGTTATAGATATTCCAACTGCCGTAAAGGAAAAGCTTATTAAGACCGCCCGCGCACTTGACTATACCCCGGATCCGGAAATTGAAGCTGAGATCGCAGCGCGACTTGTTGGAAAGATGGGGGGCGCGCACAGCACTGCGTCCGGGAAGCCAAAAGAACCAACTACGATCAATGGTCAGCCGTTCAAAATGCGGGAACACCAAATCGAGGCACTTGAGTCCTGGAAAGCGAAGGGAGACTTCCAAGGCGTATTTGACCTCGCGACGGGTGCGGGCAAGACCATTACAGCCATTCACGCACTCGTTAAACTGTCAGAGAACATCGACGGACTTACCTGCGTGATCGCGGTGCCCTATCAGAACCTTGCTGACCAGTGGGTTGATATATTGGCAACGTTCAATGTTTATCCGGTCAAGTGCTATGTCTCTCGCGCTCATTGGGAAGATAAACTGAGCAATATGGTCCATGAGTTGAAAATGGGTAGCCGTAAATTTGGGTCAGTTGTGGTCGTGAACCGCACTTTGAAAAGTCCGGAGTTCCAAGATTGCCTCTCGAAGATTAACGGCCAACGTCTTCTATGGATTGGCGACGAATGCCACCATCACACGTCTAGAGCTTATGAAGGCTTTCTTCCAGAGCATGCACGTTATCGAATTGGTTTGTCTGCTACGTCTCAGCACTATCTAGACGAAGAACGCAATGAACGGCTAAGTGAGTTTTATGGAGATATTGTCTATAGTTACACTCTTAAACAGGCGATCCAGGATAAAGTTCTAACACCCTATGTTTATTATCCTCACCTCGTAGAGTTTACGGAAACCGAGGCCGAAGAGTTCGTCGAGCTGTCAGAGCAAATCGGACGTATCACGGCTCGGCAGAGAGGCAAAACAGCCGAGATGGCCCCGCAGCTGACAGGATTGCTGATGCGTAGAGCGCGACTTGTCGGTTCGGCAGCGAATAAACTTCCAGCATTGGAAGCGGTTTTGAAGGGGGAAAAACCAACCCAGCACACACTTTTTTATTGTGGAGATGGCTCGGTTGAAATTGATGAGGGTGAAGCCATCACAGAAGAAGGCAACACCCAAAGCAAAAGACAGGTCGAAGCTGTCAGCTCGTTGCTTCACAGCATGTCATGGGATGTGTCACGATTTACTTCGCGGGAATCCCGAAGAGACAGAGAGAACATTCTGGAGAACTTTAGGCTTGGTATCATCGATGCGATGGTTGCCATCCGATGCTTAGATGAAGGCATTGACGTGCCTGCGTGTGGTGCTGCCTATATACTGGCTAGCTCTAGGGATCCGCGCCAATTCGTCCAACGGCGCGGACGTATTCTGCGGCGCTCTCCAAACAAGGAACGCGCACTAATCCATGACTTTATCGTTGTTTTACCTACTGGTTGGGAAGATGGTTCCGACTATGCTAAGCGGCTCATCAAATCAGAACTTGGCCGTGTCGCAGAGTTTTCGTCACTCTCCGAAAACCGCTCTGAGGCTTATGAAGCGCTTGCTCCTGTGCTGCGTGCGTATGATTTGGAGCACATGGTATAGAATAGAAGTTTCGGAATAGAAGACGGCACGTAAAAATCTATATCAACGGGGCTAGGAGGGGTAACCTTAGGTACCCCTAGATTTATCAGGCAAGCTAGACATCACAGTCTTTGAGGAAGTCGAGGAATAAGTTTATGTCCTCATAGTTGTTGTCGGAAGATATTGGGATGATCCTCATGTTATAGTCTTTCTTCCAGCGACCGCGTTCTGTATCTCCGATTTGGTCAGTTGTCATAAGTGCATAATGAGGAATTCCGCCTTCTGGGAAGGCGGCGTTAATGTAATTTAATAGAAGCTTTAATTCAGGATCTTGGAGGGATGAACCCAAGAAGATGACAGAATACATAGTAAAAATTGATTGCAGCGCGCTTTGGTAGCCTGGTTCTTTATATAGAACGCGTCTGTAATCTTTATCGGTCAGAATAATATTTTCGGGCGCGGTTTTGGCGTCGCCATGAGCTTTCAGAAGGAAAAATGATCTCTTATACAAATCGCGTTGCAGCGCGTGAGCTTCGTAGTACTTGTACCCTTGTCTAAACTGACCGCTCGCCGCGAATGCCTGTTCGATCAGCATGTCGTAATTTGTTGTGATAATGAACCGGTTTTTTTCAAGAGATATTAGACGTTCATGGGCAGGGGACGGCTTTAAGTCAGGGTGTCCAAAGGTATCCTCAATAACTGTCTTAAATTCTACGCCTAATATCTCCTTCATTTCCTGAGCAAGCATTAGGAACTTGTTTGGGTCTTTTGCAAGTTCTTTGCAATCATTTGCCTTCTCGGTCGAAATCGAATGATCGCTCTCTGCTTTCTCAATGAGCTTTTCTAGTAGGCCGCTCCAAGCAGGCAGTTTTGCGCCCATAGAAAGTCCAGCTCCAACAAATACACCACATTTACCGTCCCTGTAGGCATCGAAGAGCTCGGTTGGAATGTCTTTCTTTTCAAGAGGCATCACGAAATCCCCATAGCTCTTTTAAATATTCGATCAATTACGTTTGCTCTTTGTTGTAGATTTGAGCGTTCTCCGCCGGAGATCTTAAATGCAAGAATATACGCATAAAGATCTTTGCTATCCGCCGATGGATTTCCGTCAAGTAGTTTCTCAGGCTCTGCATTGTGCTTTCTTCTGTTAGCCTCAAAGGTCAAGTATGCATTCGCAAACTTACCAATGTGGGTCTTGGATATCTGAGATCTGTGTCGATAAAGAAAGTAGAATAGATCAACAAATATCCACTTTTGCGTTATTTTCTTAGACGAGATTTCGTTTACATCTTTTAGGACGTCTAGAATATCGTTCGCTTCTGCGATGAGTGGTGCGTAAACATGGCTGTCCAATGTATATGTGTAATCATCATGCAGCTGAGGTGCCTTCGCATCACGTTTTCCATCGTGTAGGCAAACAGAAAGGGCGTGGGCGAGGTAGTCTTGGTGCTTGAAGCGCGCAGAGGATATTTTTGAATCTTTAAAGAAAGCATGTGTTCTGGATACGGTATCAACAGCCTGACGGTATCCGGTCTGAATTGCATTTCGCAACTCAGCTGGGTTTAGGCGAACCCCCATCTGCATGCGAGAAAAAACTATCGAAATTTCAGGCTGTTGAGCCTTCTCAATGTAGGCGATTACAACTTCGAAGTCTTCGAACGTGTCTCTTAATCTTTCGGGAAGTTCCTCGAACTTTTTTCCCCCGATTGGTTGATCTCCAATGTTGGGAGCCTCGCTACTTAAGCAAACATCGCCATCTAAAAAAGCCCAGATCGCCCTGAGCCGTTGCTGGCCGTCCACAACCTCATAACGAAATGGCTGGGAACTCTTTCCTCGATCCCAAAGGTAGATCATTGGAATGTCATAGCCGCGAAGAATTGAATCAATTAATAATGCTTGTTTCGACTCAGGCCAAACGGGCCCACGTTGCCAAGAAGGGTCCAAGCGAACTTCATCACGTATTTTAACTAGATCGCTCAGTTTTTTGGTCTTGTGCTTGATGTCCATTTGGATCCCGAATTTATACTTATGTCATTATTTGTGGCAAGAAAGACATCCCTTCGATTGGCCAAACAATTCGTCAATATCGACTTCTTCATCGTTCGTTCGGAGAGGATTTTGATTGCGTTTCGCTTTTGCCCGTTCAAGCCGCTTTTCATAATCTTTCTTAATATGCTCTACTCGCTCAGGTTGCGTCAGCTCTTCAAGTGATTCCCCTTGGGACCAAGTGAAAGGGGAACCGTTGTCCACGGCATCCTTCTCATAAGATTTAGCTTCCTCAAAAGCCTCTGGGTGTTGTTCTTTTAGTCGCACCCACTCGATTTTCTGTTGGTAGAAACAGAATGTGCAACCACTACGTGATCGCCAATTATAGTACTTTGGTAAGCCTAAACCCGATGCGTCGAGAAGATCAATTACGCCTGTTTTGTCAATTCCTGCTTCCTTGAAAGGCAATCGGACCTTTAGTCGCTCGTGTTTCGAACTGTAGCCCTCTCGATACTCCTCATCTGCCCGGATTGCGACATAGCTATAGACTGTGGTCCCATCTGCTAAGATTGGGCGAAGCCAATGCTCGAAGGGGCGGAGCTTAAGTTGTCTGGTGCACCAGCGCGTTTGAGGTGACGGAAGGAAATTATTGTATTGTTTGAGCCAGAAATCGAAGTCGCGATCAGGGTTTAGGTAAAGGATAGATTTGCCCAAAAAACCTTCAAGACGTCCAAGGAATTCATAAACTTCAGGCAGTTCTTTGCCGGTATCCGTAAAGAAGTATTCTATGTCCAGTTCGGGGTGATGTTGACGCATATAGACTGCAAGGGCGGCACTATCTCTTCCTCCCGAAAGGCCCAGGACATGTTTTTCTGATGAGTTCGTCACGAGACTACTCTTTCAGTTGGGGTTTCGTTGTTTTTTTCGATATCCACCATGAAACGTGAACTTAGTTCTGCTAGCGCTGCAAGCACCATCCTGCGCTTTCTGTCGTCGCTAGTGTCAATGACGCTTTCAAGTTGAGAAATGATCTTGTCGATTTGTTCTCGCTCGCCTTCAATTACTTCGAACTCCGCATGGAGGGGCGCAGGGCGACCATTTAAGCCTACCACCACTGCCATGGCGTGACGCTTGTCAGAGCGTCCTTTGACACGCGCAAAGTTCTCTGATCGAATAAACTTCTGTGCGAGGTCGGCTAGTTCAACTGATGCTCGATCCAGGTCTGGGTCAGTCCAATCTCTGGAAGGTTTGTTCGCTGCGAGGCTTGTAATACCCTCGACGTCTTCAACTGTTCCTTCGAACCTTGCAAGTCGACCAATGAAGGCGTTAAGGCGGAAGTCACCGCTGATCTCGATAATGTTCTCTGCACGTTCGCGTAATTCGGCCAGTGCTTGCGGAGACTTATTAGGTACTTGTAGTTCGGAAAGCATGAGATCCGTTAAACGGACAAGCATTGACGGATATGAATCAACGAGTTCTTCGAGCCCTGCGCGGACGTCATTTACGACTGATTGGATCTCTGTTTCGCTTTCCAGAGCGCCACGTTCCCCAAAGGCTGCCGGAATATCATCAAACAGGAACTTATTCGGATCATTGGCTAGTTTGAATAGGTCTCTAACGCGTATTGCGTTCGCTGAAAGCTGTGTGGTGCGCTTGGTCCAAGATTGAAGTTTGTCGAAGATCGCGATCAGTCCGCGTGCAACATCAATTGGTGCCAAATGTGTGAGGCTGTTGCCTGTGTCAAGGTTCCGAACCACTTCCGCCATGCTCGAAAGAAGGCGTCTGGACAATGCAGAAAGATCCATCCAACGAAGCTGAATTGCCTTCGCATCCTTTGCAAGGATTTCTGCATCAATGTCTTTGAAGCGCGCCTGGAAAACACCCTCTCGGTATAGGGCAACCTGCTCGCGTTGGGAAAGGATGAAGGCTACCGCAAGTATGGGCATAAGGCCGTCTTTTACGCCAAATGGCGGCTTTGACCAAAGATCATAAATTTCTGCCACGCTTACTGTGCGGTCGCCCGCTTGTTTCAGTAGTTCACTTGCAGCCTCCCACAGTAAATGAAGGCCACAAGGGTCGTTAGTTTTTGAGGGTGAGCTAAATTGCCACCCTTCTCCATGGTCGGCATAGAGGCCTGTTGCCTCCAAGAGTGACACGTAAAGGCCTCCTTCCGCAGGATATCCTTCAATACCTAGGCGCGGAGACCCTTCCTTTGCGACCATTGCACGGAGCAAAGCATTTTGCGCAGCAGTTGCATTGCTTGAGGGCTTGATGCGGTTGAGAAGCTCATTGTTAAGTTTCGGGGAATTGGGATAGCGCGCAGCTGCGAGCTCTGAAGCAACATTGTTGAGTTCTGCATGCTGCCACTGTTGTGGCTCCCGGTCTTTTAGATACCAAGTGGCGTTATCGAACGCGCGACGAATTTCTTCTTCAATTTGTCCCTGCAAGACAGCCTGACGGGCTTGCAGCTCGCGTTGTGCCACGGCATCGCCCGCAAGGTCTGTGTGTTCTTCTTGCACTTCATGAAGCGCAATCAGTTCTCGCGCGAAGTTTGTAATTGCCCAGGCTCTCTGTGACATGCCCGTCGCGACATCCCATTCTTTAGATTCATCGGCTGCTGCGCGACAAATCTCCTGAGCTTGTTCGTTTGTTTCTCCTTCTGTAGGTATCGCTAGTAGGAATTCACCTATTGTACCTCCATGAGGATGGTAGGAGCGAACACGCTCTTTAAGGCTGCTCAAGGCTGTGACGCCTACGTTGAACCAACGTAGGGCTCCTGTTTCATGGTAGTGACGTTTTGCAAGGATTGGCTGCAGTCCTGCCAGCTTTTGCAGGGCAGTGAAATCCACTTCCCGAACATGCTCCAATGCTTCTTGCACCGCGCGATCAATGTCGAAGTCACTGCCTGCGTAGATCACATAGGCGTCGGCGAACTTTCTGTATATGACAAGGGACCAGGACTTAAGCTGCTGGAGGGTTGCGTCAATCTGCGCTTTTGATGTTCCATCTACACAAGTAGCAAGCAACTCATCCGTTGGCACTAGACCGGATCTCTCCTTGAAGAGGTCAATGAGTGCTATTGCCTTCAATAGTTTAAGGTGGAGCTCATCGCCACCAAGCGCCTCGCAGCGCTCGATTGCTTCTGCTGCCATTGCCCATCTGTGACCGTCTGGTGAGGCGAGAATAGAGGGTTCCAAGTTGACGCGCAGATAGTTCCAAAGGCGGTCGGGTTCGTAAAGGCTATCCTCGGTGTTGTGGCGAATGAAATCTTGAAAACCAGAAGGCTCTGCTGAATTGAGGAAGCCAAAAATGCTTCGTTGGTTTTGGCCAAAGCGGCGACGCGATATGGGGCCGAGCAAGCAGGTTGTAACGGGGTGTAAAGGCCAGCACCCCTCAAGGGTTTCTGCTAGATAGGTAGATGCTGCAGGGCGCTGACGTTTAATTTCCGACGCAACGACACTCGCAATCTTTCCAGGTTCGGATGCGGTACGACCGTTTTCGATTGCACGTGAGATTAACTCTATCTGCTCTTCACCTGCAGCATTGACGGCGAGGTCAACAAAACGCCCTTGTATTTTCGACCATTCATCACGCACTTCGCGAGATAGGCGGTTGGCATACTCTTCGAAAGCTTGGTGAAGGATTCCAACTACAATCAATCGACCAGAACTACGTGACGCTGCCTCAGCGAGTAACTGAAATAGGTAGACGTCTGCGCCTTCTTGAGCTGCGGTCTCCAGGAACTTTCCCATTTCGTCAATGAAAAGGATCACGCCGCCATATGTGCGGGGTTTCGCATTCGCTAGTTCTGTTAGGGCTGCAACTACTGCGTCGTCGGTCCAATGTCCTTTAGTTGGTGGACTGACTAGACCCTGTTCTTGCAAGGTTTCCCCTATAACGGTTGCCGCGTCATCGCGACGACCAACGATGGGAACGGTTCGCCATCCTTTTGTTTTGGGAGGCAAAGCAGCATAGATCTGCTTTGCATGGGCCTTTCCAATTGACCTTTCGGCCTTTTGTTTAAGTGCGCTATCGCCACCCAATAGGGCGCTTAATGCAACGACAAGGCTCGACTTCCCACTTCCATAGGGGCCAGTCCATGTAAATGCACCATGACCAGTTTCCGATACGTGTTGTCCGATAGAGAGCAATACCTCTATCGAGGACTTCGGGCAGACATAGCCTTCCAAAGCAGCCGCGTCGTTGTAGTCTGAGTCGATACGGATAGAGCGTTGGAAGCGTCTTGCAACATATACGCTATCTTCGAGTGCCATCACGCAGCTGCCTTTGTTTTCTTAGGTTGATAGTCTGAGACGGCATAGTCGAGTGCGGTATCCTCTTCTAGAGACACTTCACGAAATACTTGTTTGAGGCCTGCAGTTTCAGACCATCGGAAAGCGCCGTCAGTGAACTCCTCAAGATCAAGTAATCGATCAGCAATGTCGTTTTCGTCGAGAAGAAACGCGCGCCCCGGAGATCCGGGTTCATGAGCAATAGCCTCAAAAGACAATGTTTGTGCCGTTGAATAGTGTTTCCAGAAATTTATCAAAGCATACAAGAATACACCGTTCCCTAGGGTGGATTTTGGGCCACGGGCAAATCTGAAGCCATCTCGCTTGCCAACCGCTTTGATTAACCCTAACTCCGAAAGTGGGGATTCTAGTGTGTCTTCAGGCGAAGTCTTGCCAGAAGGAATCTTTGCAGCGTAGGTGCGGAGAAAACACTCGACATCACGCCTAATTGTAGTAGCAGAAACTCGTGGCCAAGCACGATCTTCCGCAACTTTTTCAAGGGCTCGAACAAGTCTCTCACGTTCAAACGTTGCGCCCGGAAAATTGTTGAAACTCCAATGCCAAGTCGTTTTTTCGGGCCGCCCTGCTAAATGCCAATGAATTAACCAAAGGCTTGCAGGGTGCTCCATATACGGATCGAACCCGTTCTTGCCAAAAATTTGATCTCCAAGCTCAGTGGTAGTCAGCTCGTTCGCGCTTTCGCCATCGGCGATAATGCCGCAGCAGGTCGCCCAATGACGCATAGAGGAGACCATATTCTTGCCAACCCCAAACCGCGCGATTGCATCTTCACTAGTGAAGACGGTTTTGCTGTTAGGGGCGCCTGCATGCTCCGCGACCGCATCATAGGCCTTTTTTAGCCATCCGTAGCGTAACGGAAAGGTTTCGTGTCCGGAAAACTGAGGCTTATATGTGTCTTGAAAAATTGGGCCGCGTGGCATCGCTTTTTGTCCTGGATTGTTGATCCAGGTCGACATTAACGCATAAAATGTAGTAGGGTCAATTTCATTCCTGGAGATATCCTCCAGAAAGGCAGCGAACAAGCTCTCGTGTTATTGTTCGAGGTTGATTTTAAGTTAAGTGTTTGATGTGTAAGTGCAAAATAACAACATGATATATCTTGATCACCATGCGACAACACCGCTCGACCCTAGGGTTCGTGAAGCTATGCAGCCCTATTTCGGCGAAAAATTTGGGAATCCCCATTCGTCGGACCATGCAGTCGGCTGGGAAGCTTCTAAGTCGATTGAAGTTGCAGCAGATGCAGTAGCTGCAATGATCGGTGCAGATGGAGATGAGATTATCTTCACATCTGGAGCAACCGAGGCCAATAACATGGCATTGTTGGGAGTTGCAGGGCATGCAGTTGGTGGGACCCGAAATAAAGTTCTCTTAAGTGCTACGGAGCATAAATGCGTTCTTGAGGTGGGGCGTGTACTGGAACGTCGGTTTGGGCTTAAGGTCAAGAGAATACCGGTAGACTCTGAAGGACGCCTTGATCTGAATTTCTTGGCTGCAGAACTTGACGAAGATGTTCTGCTAGTCTCTGTCATGGCTGTGAACAACGAGATTGGAACGCTGCAAGATATTTCTGAAATCGCGCGAATGACTTATCAAGTCGGCAGTTTGCTACACTGTGATGCAGCGCAAGCACCTTGTGCGATAGAAATGTCAATGTTTGCAGACTGGGCTGACTTGCTAAGTCTATCTGCTCATAAGATGTACGGACCAATGGGGGTCGGCGCTCTGTTTATCAGGAGAGAGCTTCAGAGTAGAATCGAGCCACTTGTGCACGGTGGAGGGCAGCAAAATGGGTTGAGGTCTGGAACGTTGCCAACAGCTCTGTGTGTTGGGTTTGGTTGTGCAGCAAAGCTTGCCTCCAATGAACATTCCAGTGTTGAACGAGAAATTTTGGCATGTCGCAGAGACTTCCTTCTCGAGCGCCTTAGGACGCTGCCGTATCCTAATTGGATAAATGGTCCAAACAATCCAAAGTACCGCCATCCTGGCAACATCAATATTGGCTTCAAAGGGGTTGTTGCTGCTGATCTTTTAGGTAGGGTTCAACCAAATCTTGCAGCAGCAACCGGGTCAGCCTGTACAAGCGGGATTCCCGAACCATCGCACGTGCTTCGAGCAATAGGCCTAAGCGATGACGAAGCCGGGGCATCTATAAGGCTTAGCGTTGGCAGATATTCGACTGAAGAAGAGTTGGCTGAGGCTGCTCATATTCTAGGGGCTGCATTGGAGAAGACATTTAGCGAGAGCTCTTCAATTTTCGCATAGATCGTCGCATCTCTTCAGCGTTGTTCGATATGTCATAATGAGAGTTCATGTTTGCTGAGTTGAATATTCAGCTGATAGTTCTTGCAATAGTGAGGAAGTTAAAAACGTTGAGATGGCAAGGGATAGCTTAGATGTCTTACTCTAGCTCAGTGTGCCTAAGGCTATGTTTTTTTCTGGAGTGGGTGTTTGGGAATGGGGCTGTACCGGCTTACTCGAAAAAATACCGAGCATCTCACGATGTGCAATGATTAGTACCATTGCGAGCGGATCCTGAGATGATTCCATCAGAAGAAACTCCTTCCAATTCCGCAAAGCTCTATTGGTCATACTTGGCTGCTGATGTACGAATCTCCGAGCGCTGAGATAGCGTCGCCAGAGGGGCGAAGTGTTGTGATTTCGAACGAGCGGTCGAGGCTTGTAGCGTCGATCTGGCTTGGTTCGGTATTTGCCTTCTTTGGTTAATCCGGTTTGCCGCACCTCAAACTTCCCGAACCGCTCTTCCAGTTTGTTCTTACTGCAAGATCGATCTAGCTGACTGGCTTTCATCGCCTGACCATCTGGGCTCATCAGCGCCATGCCATTGCCGCGCAACTTGAGGCTAATGTTATATCGAGCCAGAACCTCGTGCGCTTCCTGCCAATTTGTCGCGTTCCCCAAACCTTCCAATATTTCCTCATGGTGTTTCAACACATGCCTCTGGAATGATTCTTGCCATGTGTGTGCTTCATAGTTCCGTGCTGTAGGTGAGAGTTTGTTGGGATCGCGCTCTTTGCCATCAGTCATACCGGGATCAATAGTGAGGCCATATTTCTTCTCCATCTCGCGCGAGACCTTGGCGAGGATCTTAAAATCGCGATGTGGCGTGACGACCTTGAGTGTTTCCGGATGTACCTTGTTAAAGGCAATATGCATGTGGAAATTTTCGGTGTTGATATGCGTTCCCGCCACACGCTGATGATCGCCGTAGCCAAGTGCCTTGGCATATTCCGCCTCGATGGCCATCAGATCATCTTTGGTCAGTTTGTCCTGATCACCAGGCCGGAATGAAACAACAAGGTGATAGGTCTTATCGGCGATATCGGGCTTTTGCCGTCGAACCGCTTCAATCTCCACAAGGGCGAGATCGATATCCTCGATATTTGTGCCGGCATCGCAATTGCGGATCCAGAACTGATGGAGTTTCTCGCCTTTTTCTTCGGCTGCGGCGATGTATCCGCCAAGGCGCGTGTAATTATCCGGCAGCCCTGACTTTTTGCCGATTTTGGTCGCGATCATGACTTGCCCTGCTTATCTATGCCCGGTTGAAGCTGATTGCGGATCTCGCCAACGGCGGCTTTGAGCTCTGCCTGCGTTCCTTCAATATCGCGGATCAGATCATCGAACTTTTTGAGGAGATCGGCTGACAGCGGCTCATCAAGGGCCAACTTGAATAGGTTCCCGAGCCGTGCCTGGTCAGCGTTGATCTTGAGCAAATCCCTAATGCCTTGCCATGCGGCAAAATCGCTGGCACTGGGCAATTTGGTATTCATCAACAAGCGTTTGAGCAGTTCGGAGCGGGATAGACGCATCTGATGAGTCAACTGATCGATGCGTTCTTTCTCTTCGTCGTTAAGATAGGTTTTTATGACGTGGCGTTCGGTGGCCATGGCATGATTCCAGTGTCGATAAATAGTTGCCGGTGGCGTTCATTGCGCCACCGGCTTTCAGGGATCAGACGGCCAAGCTGGCAGCCTGCTGCTCGCGTCCCCGTGTTCTGGTTTTGGCTTTCGGTTTGGTCAGGCCGAGCTGTTCGGTGACAAAGCGTTTCAGGGCCTCAATCCCGCGTTCCCGATGGATGTCGTTAAAGTCGGTAAGACCTTTGGCCTTTTCATCGTCGCGAAGATCCGGACGCAGGATCTTCGCCCCGGTCAGCTTAGATGCTCGCTCAGCGCCCTTGATCCCGGCATTAATCTGCTTGGCATGGTCATCATCAGCCGCAATCACCAGGGCGCGATCCGGATGCTTCTTGTGAAGGGCCTCGGCCACGGGGGCGAGGTTTCCGGAATCAAGTGCAACCACCACCGTCAGCCCGCTGGCCATATGCAGGCTTTGACCGGTGGAATAGCCTTCAGTCACGATCATCGGGCCTTTGGGATCACCTTCGATCACATGCATCAGACCGCGCTTCTTCCCGTCCTTGAGATACATCTTGGTGCCATCGGGATGGATGGTCTGTACGTTCTCGATAAAGCCTTTGTCATTGGCCATCGGCATCAGAAGGTTGCCCGATTGATCAATGCGCAGATCCCCGGCGGGCACCTGTTTGTTTTGTAAATAGGGGTGATTGCCTGGTGCTGGTTCGGCGTTTTGGAAAATCCCGTAGGCCCGCTTGGCCACTGCCCGATATTGTGCTAGCATTTCCTGTTCCTGGGCTGCCTTGCGCGCAGCGGCTTCGGCTCTGGACTGTTCCAGTTCCTTCGGATCAACCTTGGTGCCGGTCGCCACCCATTTGACCGGATCTTGCCCGGACTTGTAATTGGTGATGTTGCCTGCCGGGAGACCTTCTAGAAACCCGCGATAGGATCCACTTTTCTGGCCCTTGCGATCTCCTTCAACCGCAACCCGATGCCATTTGCCGTCCATGGTCGGTGGGCCTTCAAGGATCAGACCGTTTTCCTTCAACGCTTTTGCAAATTCCTGTTCCGGGCTGATCCTAGGCTCAGGGGTTTTGGCTTTGGTTTCCTGCCAGCGTTTGAAGGGGCCGAGCTCCATATCATCGCGGGCATACCAGGCCTTGGCCCGGCGATCCCATTTTGCGCCCAGCGCCTTGGCTTCATCCTTCTCACTAAACGGCACATTGAGATAGATGCGTTTGCGCTCGGTGTTGGTGTCCTGGTTGGGAGCCTGTGACATCTCATCACTCATGGCATTTTCCTTCTGGCGTTCAACAGCCGGGTTTTGGGCGATGGTTTTGGCTTGTTCTTTGGCTTTCACCGGGATAAGGCTTTGACGCAGATCTGGCTCCATGATCCAGGTGCGGATGTTTTCTGCATCCCGCGCAGCAGCGAACAGCGCATTGCGGTCTTCCTTGATGGCTTTCATCCAAGAGCCGACATAGGCGGCATGGCGTTCCGGATAATGGCCAAGGCCAAGCTCGGTGGTCAGCATGTAGCTGGCGATCTCGGCGCGCAGCTCTTCCTTGGCGTAAACTTCCGAGCCAAACGGCCCGAACTCTCGCGCCATGCGTGATCCATGACCGGTGGCATGGCCCAGCTCATGCAAGGCTGTGGCGTAATATTCATACTGACCTTTGAAAGCCGCCTGATGGGGCATATAGATCTCATCTGACGAAGACCGGTAAAAGGCCCGGTCAATCTGATCATGGAAGATCGGCACATTGCCCTGTTTGAGGATCTGTTCGGCCCGCTCGACCGGACTGAAGGTCGGTTCTGGCGCGATATAGGGAGCCAGACCATCGATCTGTTCGGCATTGAATACGACAGCATGAAATACCCGTGGCCGGTCCAGCCTCACGTCGCGGGTTTTGGCGACACCCTTGTCGTCAAGAACCGGCTTGCCGTTTTCATCCAGCACCTTTTCGCGCTCGGACCATTTCCAATATTCGATCATGGTGCCTTTCTCACCCTTGCGGACTTGCGCGTCCTGGGCCGCCGCCTGGCGATAGGTCATCCAGCGCGGATCGGAGCGCCCGCGCATTTCAAGCCAAAGCGCATTGATGCCACGATAGTCCTTGCCGGAGACCGGATTGAACGGGGCCATGCGGACCTTTCCAGGTTCCCATGGTTTTTGCCATGGGGCGGTGCCTGCTTCGATATGGCCAAGCAGTTCCTCGACTACCTGATCGCGATAGCTTTTCTTATCAGCCATGGTTCGAACCCTCCGCATCAGCGGTCGGATCGACCCCGTCAAAATGACTGTCGAGTGCGTCATCAGCGGAAAGCGCGTCCTCTGCAAACGCACCCATCGCCTCGGCAATATCCGGATCGACCGGCACGGGGCCGGTGAGGCTTTCTGCATTGATCATGGAAGAGGCCAGTGCGAGATAGTCCTGGTCATTGAGGGCTGCAGACGCAGGAGTGCCTTTTTCAAGTGTATTGGGTGTTTTCATGATTTGGGTCCTTTGAGAGAGGCAGGTGTGTTGGAAGAGATCGCCATTTGGGGTGGCGTCATTTGCGAACGACGAGACAGTTCGCGATCCAGGAAATAGAGCTTTTGACGGCCAAGGATGGGCGGCAGACCGGCGACAAAGATCAGGGCATCGCCGGGGACCGGTTTGCGGCCATCGGTATCAATGATCTGCAGGCGCATGCATTCATCAGGGGTGAGAAGCGGGCGGGAAGTTTCGGCCAGATTGTCCGAGACCGATCCAAGGTCGCCCATCCGGCCAGAACGGGATCGGCGTTTCTGAACGATGGTTGCCTTACCGGTCATGTCGGAAAGCAGCTTGGCGGTTTCGAGCTTGTTTGGCGTGAAGGCGACCCGGATCTTGCAATTGGCCATGATCGACTCATCACGTCCGTAATGCTTGAAGAGCTGTTCGGTATTCTGGACGATGATCATGGCCTTGAGGCCATATCCGGCCATGAAGGCCAGTGATTCCTCGAAGATCTCCAACTTGCCAATGGAGGTGAACTCATCAAGCATCAAAAGCAAGCGATGCTTGTATCCGGCAAGCGTTTGGCCAGATCCAAACTCCATGCGTTCGGTCAGACGGCGCATGAACAGGTTGAGGATGATGCGCAGCAGGGGCCGCAAGCGATCCTTGTCGGCAGGTGAAACGACAAGAAAGAGTGCCATTGGCGCATCACCATTCATCAAATCATGAAGGCGGAAGTCGCTGGTCGCGGTATTCCGCGCGATGATCGGATCGGCAAAGACGGTGAGCTGTGTTTTGGCGGTTGAATGCACGCCAGAGCGTTCTTGCGGGGCCTTGATCATCATACTGTTGGCCCCGCGCCGAACTTCCTTGTTTACATGGGATTTGCCATGATCAAAAGCGGCCATTTCAGCAAGGATATGCTCGAAATTGTCATCAGCCTGTTCAGACTGGCCGTCTTCGCTTGGTTGTCCGGTGATGCCGGAAAGGAAGATGTTCACATCATCAAAGCAGGCAATCCGGTTTTCATCGCGTCTTACGCGATAGATCACATGAAGCAGCACGACTGAGAGCCAGCCCCAGCCTTCCTCGCGCCAATAGTTTCCGGACATGCCTTTGCCGTCCGGATCAATGATCATTGCGGCGATGTTCTGACAGTCGGCAATATCCTGTTCGCTATCGATCCGAACTTCGGCCAGCGGATTAAATCGTGCCGAGCCCGAAGGTGCTGCAGGCTCAAACCGCAATACCCGATGACCAATGCTGGCAAGCCAGCCACCCGTCTTGGCAAAGTTCTCGCCCTTGATATCAAGACAAAGAATGCTTTCGCGCCAGCTGAGCAAGGTGGGGAGAATGAGGCTCACCCCCTTACCTGTACGAGTTGGAGCCCAGACCAGAACATGCTCCGGCCCGTCATGGCGCAATTCGCGGATCCGGCCAAAACATGATGGCCAACCACCGATGACAACCCCGTCCTTCCGAAACAGGCGTGCTTTCCTGAGGTCTTTCAGCTTTGCCCAACGGGCCGAGCCATGCAGTTCGTCGCCTTTTCGGTTGCCCTTGAGCGTGCTGTTATTGGCCCGTGCGGCCAGCGCCAGCACGCCGAACATGCAAAGCAATCCAGTGATGCCAATCCAAAGAGCCGGATAAAGCATTTCATCGGGAAGGCCAGCAGGGTGGGCGGCAGCGTCAAGCGACCATTGCCACCAACGCAGATCAAGAGCGTCAAAGCCAACAGCCAGATGCCATTGCCAGAGAATGGCAGTGATCATGGCAATCAGTATGACCGGAAGGGTCAGACGATAAATCGCTGTCATGACAGCATCTCCTTGCCGTCTTTAAGCACATAGCGATCATTGCGCGGCTCCCAGATATCTGTGATCCGCCGCCAGCCATCGGCGTTGCGTTTGATCTGAACCACAACATCAACCAGTTCGGCCAGAAACTCCGGCACACGTGGCATGGTCTCACCGGCCCAAGCGATGTTCTGATCGAACTTGCGGTGAATGGCTTGCCAGGGGCTTTCGGCATGGATGGTGCACATAAAGCCGGTGACACCGGAATTGAGTGCTGCCAGTGCGGCAAAGGCGTTCTGGGTGCTGATTTCGCCAAACAGGATATGATCGGGCGTGATCCGCATTAGGTGATCATAGATCTCGCGCCAACCAACCATGCCGCTGCCCGTTCCGGCCTCACGGGCCGCAATCAGGCCATTGCCATCCCAGAACTGTTCGATATGCAGCTCTGGCGTATCCTCGATGGCCAGCACACGCCGGGCCGGATCAATGGTAGCGAGCAACATGTTGAGCAAGGTCGTTTTGCCAGTGTTGGTCGCACCACTGATGATCATGTTGGCATCACCCGCGACCTTATCGATCAGATAATCGCGGATGGCTGGTGTCACGCCAGCCTGTTCCCAAGACGGTGTGAACGGATGCTTGCAGCGGATCGCGAGGCTCAGATGTGATCTGACCGATGCACCGACGAGGATCTCGCAACGATGATTGCCCGGCAGAATGCAGGAGAGCTTTGGATTGTCATCGGGATTGAACTTGAGACCACGCTGGTTGGCGAGACTGATGGCAATCCGCTCGATGGCGGCCAGTGTAAGGGCAGGATCTTCGATCTCGCGCTTGCCTTCCCCGCGTCGTTCAGTAACGACGCGGTGGGGGCGGTTCATGCGGATTTCGACGGTTGAGAGATCGCCGTAATAGGTGGCCAGCGGGCCGAGGATCTTCTCAAAAAGCGGATTGGGGGAAAGGGCGTTCATTACCACCACCCCCAACTGCCCATGCAACTGCTTTTCACCGCATCGGTGTGTGCCGGTGATCCGCCGGAATTGCCACGGTAATTGATCCAGTACTGGTTGCCCGAGCGCTTTTGCTCGTAGGCCCCATATGCGGAAGATGTCGTGCAGGTTTTCTCGATGGCATCGCCAATGATCTCACCGTCTTCGCGCTTGATGATCTTGGTGCCAACACTGGAGGTGTAGTTGCAATGATTGGAAAGTGAGAGAGAACGATTTTCCCATGAGTAACCATCGCCGCCGCCCTGGTTTACATAACTGCCTGCGGTATAACTGCTGTTACCGCATGGGCCACCACTATGATTTTGTGGGGCGGTCCAACTCGAATAAGTAGGGGCGGCCCAGCTAACAACCGCACTGCAGACATTCCCCAGATTGGCCGGTGTCGCTTCATCGACTTTCAAGCCATAAGTCGTGCCATCCGGGCGCTTATAGGTGTTTACAAGATCGCGCCCTTCAAACCGGGTGCAGTCCTCGTACCAGATATCACCATTGGCTTTCGGTCCCTGACCATCATAAACATAGGCGGTCTGAGGTTCGCCCGGCAGAACTTCACTGGTCTTGATGTTGTAACGACCTTTCGGGGTGCCTTCGATATAGACTGTGGTCAGCCGATAGGAGAACAACTGGTCATCATGGTTTTGCCAACCAGTGGTCTCGACATGATGCGGATAGGCAATCTCGCTATCCTGACATTCGGTGACATATTGCGGAATGCTATCAAGCAGATAGTAAAACCGCTCGCGACCATAACTGGTGCCAGCCGCAAGATCGTGGTTCCAGAGTGAGGGATTGTCACAGCCATCAATCGTCGACTGGATGGCGATATTGGTGCTGTCGGGTTTGCATTCGGTAATGAATTGCTCAACCCCGTTGACCACAATCTGCTTGCGGCTTTGGCGGGTGACGGTGCCAGCCGCCTGATTAATGATCGGAACGCAAACTTCCTGACCAGCGGCACTTTTGTAGACCGTTTCGTGGGGGTATTCGGTGCCATTGTCCGAACAGGCATCGGCCTGCCAGGTGGTGCCGTTCAGCTCATAAATATGACGACCGGTTTGATAGGAGCGACCAGCGGCAAAATCATGCCGGATGGAACAGCCATCGGTAACCGAGACGAGGGGAACCGCCGCCAGCTCTTCTGAAGGTTCGCAGCTTCTGACTTGGACTTCATTGTTGCTCGCATTGACATAGACGAGGGACGCCTGCGGAACAGCCATCATCTCGTTATAATCAAGATAGACCGAGCAGGCCGAGGTCTTCTCTGTGATGTCAAAGACCTTGTCTTCATCCTTCAGGCAGTCAGTGACTTCCTGACGGTTGCCGCCGCCATCGGTGTAATACAGTAGATACTGTGCGGTTGCCTGGCGCGTCTCCATATCGATGGTATCGCCACAAACTGAATAGCTGCGATCCAGTGGATAGCGATCTGCACCATCCTCACAAGTTCCCGCGCTTACATTGCCGTCTTCGGTGGTTTCGACACGGCTTTGCTGGACAGCGACGAGCTGGGCCAGATCAACCCGGATGTTGCAGCCTTCGGTCGTGACACGCACGGTCGGTGTGCTGGTATCTTCGTCCACATCAAGGGCTGATGGTGTCGAATAACCGGCAGCATCGGCATTCTTTGATGCATTCGATCCGACATTGTTTGAGGCACCGGTATCAGCCTCAGCACTTTCGGTTTCCTTTTCTTCCTTGTCGTCCTCTTCCTCGACATCATTTAAGCGCTGCAGAGCGGCAAGCAGCGTTTCCTGATTGCCCTCGATGGTCACAGGGGACGTGGGATCAAGCTCGGGGCTATCAATATTGAATTGGGCGACAAAATCGTTTGAATCGAGTGGTTCCGATTTACCGTCTTTTTCAACGCCGGTCAGCACCAGTTGCGCGATCAAATTGTCCTCAAAAGTGACATAGCGGGCATAAGCCTTGGCGGTGACACCTTCGGTTAATTTGGGAGGCGCACCAGGGACATCTACCAAGCCAAGATCAATAGCCATTGGTTCGTTTTCCGAGACCGCGGTCCGGGTTTTGGCACGGGTGACGATATTCACCTTGCGCACCATTTCCTCGATGCCGGGCTCGGCTTGCGAGGAGGCGGTTGGCTCGGCCAGTTGCGCCAGTGCGGGTGAGACAAGACAGGATGACAGGAGCAAACACCAAAGGGTTCGTTTGTTCATGCTTTTACTCCACATTTGCGATGTACCAGTCCGTTGCCGGACGGATCTGAAGGCGGGTGCCTTGGGGGATGGTGATGATGGGTTGCAGCGAAAGGGTTTCTTCGAGCACGCTGGCGCTGATCTCGCCAAAGCGGGTCGAGAGTTCTTCGGCAGCTTTTTCAGCAGCCGCGGTTGCGACTTCGCCGTCGCTTTCTTCTGATTTTGTTGTCGCGGCGGCATAGCGAACAGCCGTCGAAATGCCGGTCAGCATGAAGGCGGTGCCATAGCGTTCCCAGAAACGGCGATCCACTTCGCCAGCAGCCCCTTGGCGACCCTGAATATCACTGATCGGGGATGCGAGTTGGCGGATCTCGGCACGGTGTCCGGCAATCAGGATCCGTTCACAAGAAATCGACAGGCGCGAACTGCCCATGTCCTTGGGTGGATCATAATTGCAGATCAGTCGGGATCCTTTGGGGATCAGAACATTGCGCCCGTGATAGCCATAGACATCACGTGCCGACTGGACGATCACGGTGCCGGTTGCATCACCGCCAACCTGACTGTTGATCCCGGTTTCAAGGATCACGGTGATATAGCGATCCGCCGTAATGATCCGGCTGTTGTCGACTGGAAGTGTGGATGTCCGTCGAGGGCCTTCATAGTCGGCTTTCTCGTCCTCACTGACCGGCAGATCAAGCGGATCAAGTGCAGCATGGGTTGTCATGCTAGGCAGGACAGCATGGCCCGAAGCCCCGGCCATGTCAGAAGACACCCATGCCGGAGTGCCCCAGTCTGACGACAAGGAAACGCGATGTTGCCAGGCAGCTTCCAATGCCGTGCGATAGGGATCCGGCGCGGGCGGTTCAGGAACAGTTTCAGGTTGGGGCACAGGCTCGGGAGCCGGGGCTGGCTCTGGTTCCGGTTCCGGTTTGGCTTCCTTGATGATGATCGGCGGCATAGTTGGGGCAGGGGCCACCGGCGCTGGTGGCGGCGGGGCTGGAAGGGCCCAGACTGATGGGTCATCAGCAGGCAGGGTTGGCGGTTCATTCACAACCGGTTCGGCGCACACACCCCCAAAGGTCAGGCCTAGCACCAGTGCGACATCACAAAATGCACTCATACGCCTTCCCCGGTATATTCAACACAGAGGAAGCTCTTACCGCTTTTGAGCGTGATCAGCGGGCGAGTGCTTTCAATGATGTAGGTCTCGCCCTGGACACGGGTATTGACCAGCTCATCAATGCCATCGACCACCACATAGGCAGTCGGCAGTTCGATATCCTTCCAGCGCTTGCCAAAGCGGATATAGGTGAAGTGGTCATCCCGAAAGACTGTCTCCGGGCGCAGTGTTTCATCGCCCCAGAGATCATAGTCACCCCAGCCATGCAGGGCGTTCGGATCGAACGGGGATTGTGCAACAAAGTCGCCTTCAGGCGTGCTCGGATTGGTGTCACTCAGCGCAGCAACTGCATCGTCGATGGCAGCAGACTTGTTGCCTGGCCCAGGAACAGACATCGCCGGAAGGCTGGCTTTACCTATGTCGTCAAAGCCCGCAACCGCCGGATCGCTCTCGATCTGAACGGATCCTTCAATCCGCACAATCAGATCGGGCACATTGACCGAGTTGAAGCTCTCGGCCCTCAAATAGAACGGATAAACAGTACCTGATTTGCCATAGACGACAAGTGAGGTGTCATAACCGTATCCGCTGGGGCGCACAGCCAAACGACGGTCACCGCGTGGTTTGACAGAAAAACCGCCATCATCGCCAAGGTCGACCGCTTCAATCTTTTCACCGCGCGGCAGTTCAAGCACGGTGACCATGAACTCGCGCGTGCGGATCTTGTAGGTACAATCATCACACAGATCGGTCGCATAAACCGCTTCACTCGGATCTGCATCGTCCCAAACATCCTGAACCTGGCCGCTGGTGCGCGGACGGCTCATTGCGTTGAAGTAGCCCTCATTCTGATCGCGGGCTTGATCGACCACGCTTTCGGGCACCGGCATGGCAGACGCGGATTGTTGCGGCGTAGCTTGCGTACCGGTAAAGGGCTGCTGCGATTGTCCTGGCATTGGTGGGCGTGCAGCGGTCTGCGCATTGGCCTGCTTGTAGCCAAGAATGAGGACGGCCAGAATAAGGCTGCCAAAGACGAGATGGAAAACAAGATGGATCAGGCGTTTCATGACGCGCCTCTTTCTCTAAGCACCATGTCGAGCACGGTGACGCCAAAAGGATTGGTGTATTTGTCGGCTTCGGAGACGTTTTGCGGACGGGTGGCCAGCGTCAGGTAGGCGCGCGAGTTTTTGCGCGAGATCTCTTTGCCGCGACGATGGTCGATCTGGATGAAATCGACTGCGTATTTATGGTCTGACGATAAGGTGGCGATGGGATCGATGGAGACGATCCGCACTTCGCGCTCGATGCCTTTTTCAAGCGCCTCAGTGACCAGACCGCTATCGATCCGTTCACGTTTGAAGCGTTCCCAGAAGCTGGCATCAGAAAGCCGTGATGCTTCGCGCTGGCGTTCTTGCTGTGTGACAGGATCAATCTCATTGGTGATCAGAACGAAACGCTTGGCCTGAGCTTCAAGAAAGACTTCAAAACCTTCGACCTTCTTGCTGACGGGTTCGACAACGTAGGTACGGTCATCCGGGCCATAGGTCCGAACCAAGGCAATCTCGGTTTCCTTGAGCGGTACGAGATGCGCAACCGTTTGCACTAGAACGACGACGCCAGCGCCAAGCACAATGTTGGTTCCGGCGGACAGGCGCAGCATCCAGGCGAGCCTGCGATGGCTGGCCTGAAAGCTGAACGGATCTGCAGCAACGGTGGCTTTGTGTGTTGATGCGGCTTTGACCATCGACTTGCGCCCGTTATCGCGTTTGCCGATGCGCCCTAGCCAAGCCATGAGAAACCTTCGCCATTGAACTCAACCGGATCACAAACACAGGGGCTGAGTTTCATCTCATCGGTTCCGGTTCCGTCCTTGGGGATCTCGCGGTCTTTTGAAACGGAGACACAGCCGGACAGGAAAACGGCAAAGCAAAGAATTGGGACAAAATGTGTGGGGATCAGGCGCATGGCTGCGATCCTTTCTGATTGGGGACGGTCGGGGAGGATGAAGCGCCCACGCCAAGAACAAGCTTGGCAAGGGCAAGGACGATGGAAAGCGCAATCCAGATATGAACGGCGCTACGCATTAGACCGGCCAACTGGTCCGCATCGACTTCGCGAAGGGCCATGACAAAGACGATCAGGCTTTCGGGCGAAAACATGCCGGTCAGAACCAGCAGCCAGAGCTCAACGAGGGGAAAAGCGGCGATGATCAGAACGACATCACGGAGGAATTGCTTGAGACGGTTCATGGCTTGCCTCCCCGATCAAAGGTCGGTGTCTTGAGGCGTTCCATGACGGCATTCTTGGCGGCAACGAGGCTGTCTTTGGCTGCCCCTGCAGCTCCAACCGGATTGCGGGCGGCTCCCGCACCCAGAAGAACAGCATCAAGCGCAGCTGATGCTCCACCCGGCGCATATTTCTTGGCCGCATTGACGAGGGACAGACCGGTTGCGGTCATGCCTGCAGTGATGACGGCAGCGGCCTGATTGGTCAGCTGGGATCCGGCAATCGAGTTGGCCATGCCGGTGGCCTCGGCCATAAAGGCTGTCCCCATCCAGCCAAGAACGATGGCAACCCACAGACCCGGATTGTCGATAGAGGTGATCTCGCGAACATTCTCTGTGTTCTGGATGTCAAGCGAAGCGGCACCATAGAGACAAAGTGCCAAAGCCAGTGTTGAGCCGAACAGCACCATGAAGGCGGCAAAGACGGTTCGAACCCCCGTGATCGCCATGCCACGTCCCCAACCGAACCCGACGGCAAGCATCAGGATTGGAGAAAGGGCCGAGAACATCATCACGCGGAAGATGCTGACAACAACCTGGCTGAAATAGACAATGATCAGGATGATGTAGGGCAGGGCGAGCAGGACGCCGTAGACCCCGGCCATCAGATTGCCGAGCGAGATCGATGCCCATATCTCAAAGGCGATACGAAGTACGCTCATCAAACCTTGCTCGGCGACATAGACCAACTGCGCCATGCCGCCAAGAGATGTGGCTTCACTCGGTATCGTGGCAGTTGTAATCCCACCTTCCATACCTGCAGACAGAACGACACCAGCAGCACTACCCATCGTTGATAAAGCCATCTGATAGATGGAATTTACGAGAGTGGGCCCTTGCCCGCCCAGCAGCAGACCGGCTATAATGATGAACGCGAATTCATGAGCGAATCCAATTAGATCGCCCTTTCCCATGATCATCTTGCCGCCATGAATGACGATCCATAGACCAACGACGGAGAGATAGATGAACCACATGGGTTCGAGCAGCACAGTGCTCAGGTTCTGGGTGAAACTGTTTGCCAGATCGACATACTCCGTCACCACGTCGCATGTCAGGCAAGTGATGTCGTCGTCATTCATCGCCGTATTCCTTTTGGTTTTTGGGGGAGCCGCTAACGCGCAGATTTATTCCCAAAAGTCCGACTACTTGGATTGGGATTACGCGGTGTCTCTTTGGACGAACTACACTCGTGCAGATGCTGTCTCCGAGTGGGACCGCGTAATGCCGGTGTATGAAGCGAACAAAGAACTTGTCGTTGGATCGCGAGAGGAAGTTCTGCAGAGGCTGGCGAAGCATCCGGAAGGCGACCTCATACAGCGCGGATATGATCTCCATCGGGTTTATGAGGTTTGGAAGCATGTCTACCGAGCTGTCACCAATACAGACAAAGCGTTTGCCTGGAACGAATGGAAACAGGCCGGTTCTTGTTGGACGATGGAGCAGCGAAACGTTTTCACTCATTCGTGCCGCGATCTTCCCGATTGGCGTACCGAGAATGATGTGAAACGCGACAACACGTTTTTGGCAGGAAACTAAGCCGATCATTCTGCCGCCTCCGCATCTTCACGCTGCTGGGGCGGCAGGTATTGCAGCAACATGGTTGACTGGATTTTGACCAGTTGCGCCATGAGCTGCTGCTGTTGAACCTGCTGGCGATTAGACATCGCCATCCATTTGGCAATTGCCATCAGAAGACGCTTCATATCCGCCGCACCGTTGGTGCCTGCTTCAAGCTCTTCGATGGCCTGCTGAATTTCTTCTGCACTTTGAACGGTCAGATCGCTCTGAGCCAAGCCTGTTGTAACCGCGTCTTTGGCCAGTTCTTCACGTCTGGCTTCGACCATGGCACGGGCTTGTTGTTGTGCTTGCCATTTGGCTTTGTTGACCGGGTGATCCGGGTTGGACCAGACACCGCTGCCGGAACCTGAGCCATTGTTGCTGCCAGCAAACTCGCTGCCTTCGGGGAAGGTCCAGGTCGAAGGATCGTTCGGATCAAACCAAAGCGACTTGCGATAGATGCTGCGGCCTTCGCAGATGCTGAAGAAATCGAGATCATCAAGATTCATACCTGGCATTAGGCCAGAGAGATCCGGCGTCAGACATTGAATGTCGCGCATGATCCGGTTGGTGAGCTTCTGCATGTTCAGCACGGGCAACGTGATCTGCCCCATGGCCCCGATAGCATCAATCGTGCCCTGGGCCTGAGCGCTCAGTTTGGTCAGCCATTCGGTATGTTGCTTGAGCTGATCAATCTGCTTTTGCATCTTGCTGAGCTGTTCGCCCAACTTGGCAATGGCAGACACATCGATCACCGGATAGGTCGCATAGGCAATGGCCGGGGATGCTAGAACAATCCCGAAGGCCAGAGCAACTGAACGAAGACGCCGGTTCATGATCGACCTCCTGCCAGAAGAAGGACAAGCAAGACGATCAGGACAACACTGGTTGCGAGCGGCCAATGCATCATCGCAATCAGTCCGACCGCACCAACAAGGCTGGTTACAGTCATCATTAAAAGGGATTGTTTGATCATGTCCGGGTGATCGCAGTTGCTTACAGATGGCTTGGCCATGCGTCCCCCCATTTGCGTTGAATGGTGGCCAGATCGTTATTGGCATCCGGCCCGGAACGGTAGAACCGCACAGCATCGCCAAGCGGTGTCAGATCGACGTCAAGAATGGCGCTTTCCTCAAATCCGCTGGCCTCATCGCGCTTGATGATCAGCACCCGCCGATCATTCTTCTTGCGTGATCGCGTGCGGCCCTGGACAAACAGCTTTTGCTCTTCATTGAGATTGAACGGCTTGAGGCTCACTTCCGTGACCTTGGAGTTCGGGAAGAAGATCATGGTGGCGGTGTTTTCGATGATCGCCTCAGCGGCCCCGGTTTTGCCCAGACCTGCCGGATCCTGAAACGCCATGCCAACCGCACCGCCAAGTTTGCGGTATTCGCGATACATCTCGGCACCGAGATCCCGGAAGCCGGGGTTGGAAAGAAGCTTGGCCGCTTCATCAATGAAAATGACAAAGCCACCATTGCGTCCGGCAACGGATTTACTGATGGCCTCGGAGATATGACCAACTACCGGCCCGCCAAGAGCCGGGTCGGCCAGCGCCTCATTCATATTGATCCCAACCATGTGCGACTGGTTCAAAAGACCACCGAGGCTGTCATGTGGCGCGTTGAAGATGTGGCTCCGAAGGCCTGTATTGCCCTTGTCGTCCGTCACCCACTGCGCAAAGGCGCGACGGAGGGCCGAGCGACGGGCAAAGGCAAAGGGATAGATGGCATTCAATGTGCGATGAGGCGGTTCAATCTGAAACGTCAGATCTACGGCATGATTAAGCGCATCGATGTCACCGTCTTCGAGATCTATTCCGGCCAGAGATTTGAGGATCGCATAAACACGTTCGCGGTTCTTTGGTGTGTCGTCACCAACATCCAGAGGATTGAGCGATAGTCCGTCATAGGCTTGATAAAGACCGCCCATGGCTTCGACCATGAAGCGCGTGCCTTCCTTGGAATCAAAGATGTAAGACCGCACATTCTCAAACTTCGCAAGGCCACCCATCAGATGCATGATCAGGGTGGACTTGCCGACCCCGGACGGCGCAAAAACTAGAAAGTTGCCAAGCGAGAATGGCTTGTTGACCACCTGAAACTGGAATGCATAGGACTGCCCTGTTGGTGTTTTAAACCAGCGCACCGGTGCTGGGCCGAACTGGCTGGCCAACATGCCGGTTGCCGAATGCGGCAAAGCCCAAAGGGCTGCGATGTTCTGATCGCGCAGATCGAGCGGAGCCATAAACTGACTGCCTGGTAATCTGATCTTGCGTTTGGAAACGACAGGCAAGCGGTTAAACCAGCAGACCGGTGCTCCCTTGGTTTGCATGGCATACCCGATCCGTTTGTTGCCAAGGATCTCCGTGATCTCGCGGATAAGGCCGTTGAGTTTTTCCTCGGTTTCGGCGCGGGGAATGATCTGAAACTGCGTGGCAAAGAGGGCAGTTTTGCCTTCGGCCAGAAGATCCAGAAGCGTTGAGACTTCTGCTGCTGCAGCAGGATTGCCAAACCACGAATTAGACTCACCGGCCATACGGCGCTTATTGACCAGCATCGCCTGATCGCTGCCCCAGGGATCACATATCTGGCAAATCTCGATATCGCCCTGCAGGGCGAGGATCTCGCCGATCAGATGGCCGGAGACTGTTTCCGGCCAGAGTGTGACGGTAATGACCTTTTGGAACTGGCGAGCCGGAACATGGGTTGTGATGGTGCCGGTCACCTTGTCGCAATGAAGGTCAGATGCCGGAAGGTTCGCAGACAGGTTGTGACTGGTTGCCGGAAGGTCTCGGCGATAATCGCCGCTGACCAATCCATTGAGAAACCCGGAAAGCAAACAAGGCTGATCGTCATCAGAGCGTGCAAGAAGTTCTGGACGATATTCGGACAGGATGGCGGGGATTTTCTCTTCGGCATCCAGCAAGGGCTGCATGGTCTGAGCCGTTGCCATCAGATACCAGTCGATGAAATAGCTGGATTTATATTGTCGTGCTTCCGCCGTGCCGATTTCATCAAGCACGCTATTGGGCCAGTTTGCATGGGCGGAAATCTCGCGCTGGCGTTTGATTGCGAACAACCGAACAGTGACCGACCGTTTGCCAAGCTCTTGCAACAGGGACTGGCGACCGAGCAACAAGGTTTGTTGCTCGCTCTCGATACGGGCGTCATAGCTGGTGCCTTGCAGGTGCCATATACGCGATAGCGACCCGTCCTTGCCGCGTACAGTGACGCCATCGACCGGATCAATCCCGTCGAGCTCAAGTTCGTCCTGCAGCCAGTCTTGCTCAATATCACCCAGCAAGAAGCGACGAGCTGCCGGAACGACCAGCCCCCCGGCCATACCGGTCACAAGGCCGGTGGTGATCACATCGGTCCAAATCATTTGCGTCCTCCCGTGGTCAGGAGGCGCTCACCCTTACGGCTGCCCCAAAACATCGGGGTCACCAGCAGATCGCGGTCATAGTTCGGATTGATCCGCTGATGTTTGACGAGATAGATCCATGCGCCGACAAAGCCCAAGATCCCGCCTGGAATAACCACGGCAGGAAAATCGAACACGACGGGCAGAACAAAACCAAGAACGCCAGCGAGACCGGCAACAAGCAGAAGCGAGACCGGCAGACCGATCAGCGTCATCTGGCGCTGGACCTGAATGAGAACAGCACTGGCGGCTTTCATCGAAGAACCCCCAGAAGACCTGAAGCAATGGCCGGTCCTGCCGTGACCAGAATGCCGCCAATCACCATCATGATGCCGCGTTGCGGATCTAGCCTGCCGGTGAAAGCCCCCCAGCCACCATAGACGACCAAGCCAAGACCCAGTGCGATGGCGAAGATCTTGCCAAAGCCTTCGGCCAGAAGTTCCAAGAAGGCGACTACTGGATCCCACCAATTGCCGCCTGTAGTGTCTTGTGCAAAAGCCGGTTCGGTCATGGCCAATGTGGCAAGACCAGCGATGACAGCGATTTTGAAAAGGTTGCGTTTATCCATGTTCTGTTTTCCTTGTCGTCAGATCGTCAAAACGGTGAGGACGCCCAGCGTGAAGACGACGGCGACCAGATTGAGAGCGGTGAGGATGGAGACGAGCTTGACCATCTTGCGAAAGCGGTCCTGAGCCGTATCGGCAAGGCGGGCGGCTTCCTGCATGGCAGACAGACGTTCCCGCACGGCATCGGTCAGGGCTTCATTCTTGAAGTCCTCGATGGCGACGGTCACATCGTTGGTGAAGGTTTCAGCCTGTGCTTGAATGATCCCGGACAGGGTCCGGTTATGCTGATCAATCAGGCGGCGATGCTCGTCGAGCACGACCTTGTGGATGGTGTAGATCATGAGCACCGGGTCACCGTCCTCGACGGTGACCTGATGAACTTTCCACAAATGGGTGCGCAGCTCTTCGATGCTGTCCATGGTCAGGGGCGGCGGCGGAGCCTCATCAAGAACGCTGGCCATTACAGCACCGCCTGTTCCATGGCGGCCCCAATGCTGCGCCAGGTCATCATCAGGCGTTGGCGTGACATCAGGGGAAAGTCGGCATGTTTACCTGCCTCGTCAAAGGTCAGGCGTGCGCGCATCATTTGCTCGATGTCATGGCCAAAGGTTTCTTTGCGAACCTCGGGCAAACGGACCAGCGCGTGAATGCGGTTCTTGTTCTTTTTATAAAGTCCAGAATGCTCGAAGCTCTCGACTTCGCCCGATGCATTCTTGCGTTCAATCCGCCCGAAATACTCGTTGAGCCACACGACAACGGGAATATCGGGAACGCTCTGCAGAACCTGATGGAGGCCCTGCATGGTGTCATTCAGCGCCTGCCCACCGGTAAGCACGGTATGGAGGCGAACCTCATGACCGGCATCGGCAAGCATCTGCAGCGCCTGCGCTTCGACCATATAGCCAAGCAGCGGCAAGAAGGTGCTGGCCCCGTTATCGATCACAACCACCCCATCTTCCGGGCTGGTCATGATCTGTTCGATCAGGGCATCGAAATAACGCGGGTTGATCTCATCAGGACGTTCGCCGAGCCGAATGGTTTCGACGGGAAAAGCCTTGTATCCGGCAAAGGTCTGGTTGACCGGATCGGTGTCATAGCAATGAACCGGGGTGTCGCGTTTGAGGTAATGCTGTGCGAGCAGGCTTGCGACAAACGACTTGCCGACCCCGCCCTTGCCCTGAAGGGTAAGATTAATCAACGCCATCGGCGATAACTCCATCTGAAATGATAATTTTGATGCCCAGCACAGTCGCGAGGCGGAACACGTGGGCTGCAGACAGATCTGTCCTGCCAGCCTCAAAATCTCGATAGGTGCGTTCGCACACGCCTATGCATTCACCTGCACCAGCTTGGGTGAGACGTTGGCTCTCGCGGGCTTGCCGCAGGCGGGTGTGAAGGGTGAGGTAGTCTGATTGCCAGGAGCTCACGGAGTTTCCTCCGTGTCGTCCGACGATCCTTCCCACAAGCGATCAAGCTCTTCTTGCTCTTCGGCCTTCAGGCTAGGGAGCAAGTTGCTTGTGGCAGGCTCCGACTTCTCAGTCAGGTAGCTCTGGATTGGTTTGCTGGTCCTAGCAGTGGACTGCGCAGAGGTGTTGCGTGTGGACTTCGAGGCTTCAGTACGCATTCGTTTAACGCGGTCATAGAATGACCGGCGAGACATTGTGATACGTCCCGATGCACTCAGTTCTTCGTAGATTGTTCTGACCAGAATGCCTTGCTCAAGCTTGCCGAGAATTTCATCTCGCAAAGCAAGGATTTCGATCTTCGCCTGACCCCATTCGGCTGGCATTGTAGGACCCCCATCATGCCGTTAACGACTTGACAAGGATCGGAAATGTATGGTCTCAATTCTCTACCGAGTGCACCAAAATCTGATGTTTCTCGGGGAAAAGAATTGGGCAAACAGGTATGCCCCCGCAACCAACATTAAAATAAGCTCGCCTTTGTGGCGGGCTTATACTTTGAGAGGCAGAAGGATTTGTTATGATCCTTCTGCCTCTTTTGTTTGAACGGGTGGTGGCCACCACCCGTTCACG
>NZ_JBSWYV010000023.1:0-30417 GCF_056161285.1 Thalassospira sp. ABL2_045
ATTGCCGTCGTCAGAAAAATGGTCACGATCCTCAATGCGAGAATGCGTGACCACTATGCTTTAATACTTGACGGTTAATACCGCTGCTTTTGTTTTCCGCGTTCGAACTTTACGAAACAAAGTCCGACTTCGCATAGCCCTGCAGATACAGCAATGCGGTCAGATCACCGTGATTGATGCAAATGCGCGCCTGTTCCTGCACGGATGGTTTGGCATGGAAGGCCACCCCGGTTCCGGCAAGCGAGATCATCTGAAGATCATTGGCCCCGTCGCCAACCGCAATCGCATCCCCCACCGTAATCCCCTGCTGGGCGGACAGGCTTTCCAGCGCATCGACCTTGGCCTGACGATCGAGAACCGGTTTCTGAACCGTGCCGGTCAACTTGCCATCCTTTTCAATCAGGACATTGGCCTGATCGTAATCAAAACCAAGCTCGGCCCGGACCGCCCCGGTAAAGAAATCAAAGCCGCCAGACACCAATGCAGCAAAGCCACCATTGACCTTCATGGTCGCAACAAGTTCCCTGGCGCCACCGGTATATTCAACGGTTTTCCAGGCTTCCTTGAGCATCTCGGTCGACATGCCATCCAGCAGACCCACACGTTCGTCAAGGGCCGCTTCGAAATCAAGTTCGCCATTCATCGCGCGCGCGGTGATTGCCGCCACCCGATCCTTGACCCCGGCGAACTCGGCCAGTTCATCAAGGGTTTCACCGGTGACAATCGTGCTGTCCATATCGGCAATCAGAAGCTTCTTGCGACGTGTTTCGACCTTTTGGGTGATGGCATCAACCGGAAGCTCTGGCTCGCCCAATGCCGTATCTGCCACGTCAAGCGGGATACCATCAAAGGTCAGATCGCACGCCTCGCCCTCAGCCAGCCAGGTGACATCCCCGACCAGTGCCCCTGCCCCGGTCAGCGCAATGGCAGCATTATCAATCACGGCCTTGGTCAGCGCATTCGAATTCGGGGCGGCAATCAGGGTGAGAACCAATTTCATGGTCAACGGGCTCCTTGGCGGGAAAGGCATAAAACATCGTTATCGCCTTTATCCGAATTGCACCGGACTGTGGCAAGAGCGTTTGTTGCTTTGCCCGATTTTGTTGCATCCGACTATCACAAAATGTAGTATTGTTGCTACATATTTAGCGAGGTGCGAAATGGGTATCACGACAATCTCAAGCCGCGATTTCAATCAGGATACCAGTGGTGCGAAAAAGGCATCCAAAGGCGGACCTGTAATCATCACCGATCGTGGCAAGCCGTCGCATGTATTGCTGTCGATAGAGGAATATCAACGCCTGACAGGCTCATTACCCTCCATCGTTGAACTTCTTGCCATGCCTGGCGCAAACGGTATCGAGTTTGACCCACAACCAGCCCGGATCAACATGAAGCCGGCTGATCTGTCGTAATGTTCATCCTCGATACAAATGTCATTTCCGAACTTCGCCGCGCGGGGCAAGGCAAGGCCGACCAGAATGTTGTCCGTTGGGCGCAATCAGTAGATGCCACTAGCCTTTATATTTCGGCCATCACCGTTCTGGAGATTGAAACGGGCATTCTGCAAATCGAACGACGCGACCCAGATCAGGCGGAAATATTGCGCAACTGGTTCGAAGGCCATGTCCTCAAGGCTTTTGAAAACAGGATACTGCCGATTGACGAAACCGTTGCAAGGCGGTGCGCGCAGTTGCATGTTCCTGATCCGAAATCTGACCGCGATGCCCTCATTGCGGCAAGCGCACTGGTTCATGGAATGACCATCGCCACCCGCAACACCAAAGACTTTGATCAAACAGGTGCCCAAGTGTTTGATCCATGGAAAGCCCGATAGTCAGGACAAACTCATCGTATGCCCACCGCTAAGTACACCCAATTGCACCCCGTCCTGATCGTCGCTGGCCCGACCGCCAGTGGTAAGTCGGCGCTGGCCCTTGATCTGGCGGAGGCCTTTGACGGGGTGGTGATCAATGCTGACAGCATGCAGGTCTATGAGGAGCTGCGTGTGCTGTCTGCGCGCCCTGATGAGAGCGAAATCGCCCGCGCGCCGCATCGGCTGTATGGCGTGCTGTCCGGGCGCGAGGCCTGCTCGGCGGGCAAGTGGCGTGAAATGGCGATGGCCGAGATTGCCGCGTGTCATGCCGACGGCAAACTGCCCATCATCACGGGCGGCACGGGCATGTATCTGAATGCCCTGACCGAGGGTATCGCCCCGATCCCCGATGTTCCGGCTGCGATTCGCGATAAGGTCACAAAAGAGCTTGAAGAGCTTGGTCATGACGCCTTCTTTGCCAAACTGCAGAGCCAAGACCCGGAAACTGCCGCCAACCTTGATGGCAGCAATACCCAGAGACTGATTCGCGCCGCCGAGGTTTTGGCCCATACCGGGCGCGGACTGGCAAGTTGGCACAAGGAACCGCTGATTACCCCGCCAGAAAGCATGAAATTCAAGAAACTTTGTTACATGCCGCCGCGCGACATTCTGTATGACCGCTGCAACCGGCGTTTTGATCTGATGATCGAACAGGGTGCGATTGACGAGGTCAAAGGGCTGCTTGCCCTTGAACTGCCTGCAACAGCCCCGGTGATGAAGGCTGTCGGCGTTCGTGAACTTTCCGCCTACCTTGCGGGGGAGATGGACCTGGCGACCGCCAAAGAGAAATCGCAGCGCGAAACCCGACGCTATGCAAAACGGCAATTAACCTGGTTCAGACACCAAATGTTAGCCAAGGAAATCATCGACGCGCAATATTCGGAAAGTTTGGCAGCAAAAATGCGTCATGATGTTAACCAATTTCTGTTGACCACGCCAAAGTGAGGCGATAGGTTGGCGCTTCTGCCGCCTAAATGGCGGAAAACCGCCGTTTCGGCGGATTTTTCAACTCCAATTCGAGGATAATTGGATCATGTTTCAATCACGCGGTTATCACGCGACACGTTGTTGTCGTTAAGTAAAGAGGCTCGAAAATCATGGCAGAACGTATTTTAAGCGGTTCGGAAGTAGTGTTGCAGGCCCTTGCAGATCAGGGTGTGGAAGTCGTGTTCGGCTATCCCGGCGGCGCTGTCCTACCGCTATATGACGAGATATTTAAACAGAACCGGATTCGTCACGTTCTCGTGCGCCATGAACAGGCTGCTGTCCACGCTGCAGAAGGTTACGCCCGCTCGACCGGTAAGGTCGGCGTTGTGCTGGTGACCTCTGGACCGGGTGCGACAAACGCCGTTACGGGCCTTACCGACGCGCTGATGGATTCCATTCCAGTTGTCTGCCTGACAGGTCAGGTCCCGACCCATCTGATCGGGAATGATGCCTTCCAGGAAGCCGACACCACCGGCATTACCCGCCCGTGTACCAAGCATAACTATCTGGTGAAAAACCCCGATAAACTTGCCCGCACGATGCACGAAGCCTTCCACGTTGCCGCAAGCGGCCGTCCGGGCCCGGTCGTCATTGACCTGCCCAAGGACATCCTTGTAGGCAAGGCACCCTATATGGAGCCGGGTCAGGTTCAGCACCGCACCTACAACCCGGTGGTCAAGGGCGAACGCAGCCAGATCGAAGAAGCCATGGAAATGATGGCATCGGCCAAGAAGCCGATCCTGTATTGTGGCGGCGGTGTGATCAATTCCGGCACCCAGGCTTGCAAGCTTCTGACCGAATTCACCCGCATGACTGGCGCGCCGATCACGCTGACCCTGATGGGGCTTGGTGCATATCCGGCATCGGACAAGCAGTATCTTGGCATGGTCGGGATGCACGGCACTTATGAATCGAACATGTCGATGCATGATTGCGACGTGATGGTCGCGATTGGTGCACGCTTCGATGACCGTGTGACCGGCAATCTTGATTTCTTTGCGCCGAACTCGCAGAAAATCCAGATCGACATTGATCAAAGCTCGATCAACAAGAACGTTCCGGTCGATATCGGCATCGTTGGCGATGTTGGCCATGTTCTTGAAGACATGATCAAGATCTGGAAAGCCAAGCAGTACAAGATCGAAGCAGCAGCCCTTGATGGCTGGTGGAAAGAGATCGAAGGATGGCGTTCCAAGCACTGCCTGTCCTACAAGCAGCCGAAAGACGTCATCAAGCCGCAGCATGTTATCCGCTCAATCCACGCCGCGACCCGCGATCGCAAAACCTATATCACCACCGATGTTGGTCAGCACCAGATGTGGGCCGCCCAGCATTTCGGGTTCGAACATCCGTATGAGTGGATGACGTCCGGTGGTCTTGGCACCATGGGCTATGGCATGCCGGCCGCCCTTGGCGTTCAGGTCGCCCATCCGGATGCGACCGTGGTCTGCTTTACCGGTGATGCATCGATCATGATGAACATTCAGGAATGCGCGACGATGACGCAGTATCGTCTGCCGATCAAAACCGTGATCCTGAATAACCGCTACATGGGCATGGTCCGTCAGTGGCAGCAGCTTCTGCACGGGTCGCGCTATTCCGAAAGCTATAGCGAAACCCTGCCCGACTTCGTCAAACTGTCCGAGGCCTTTGGTTTTACCGGACTGACCTGTGACAAACCGGCCGATCTTGATGATGCCATCAAGAAGATGCTGGAAATTGATGGTCCGGTAATTTTGGACGTTGCCGTTGATGACAAGGAAAACTGCTATCCGATGATTCCGTCGGGCAAGCCGCATAATGAAATGCTGCTTGGGCAGGAAACCAACGGCAATGAAGCCATTGATTCCGACGAAGGGATGGTTCTGGTCTGATCCGCACAAACAGTCTGTGCGCAACGAACTCATCAAATCAAAATGAAAAGGCCGGCGCGGGCGGCACGTTCTGCCCCCGACCGCGCCCTAGCGGAGCGAAACCGTGAAAGAAACCGAAATTTCGAAACACACCATATCCGTTCTGGTGGATAACGAGTCCGGCGTTCTGGCCCGTGTCATCGGGCTGTTTTCCGGCCGTGGCTATAACATTGAAAGCCTGACCGTTGCCGAAGTCGACGCCCAGGCCCACCAGTCGCGCATCACTGTGGTTACCTCGGGCACGCCGATGGTAATCGAGCAGATCAAGGCACAGCTTTCGCGCCTTGTTCCGGTGCACAAGGTCAGCGACCTGACCCTTGCCGGACCAAGTGTCGAGCGCGAGCTTGCACTGGTCAAAGTGATTGCCGCGGGTGAAAAACGTGTGGAATCCCTTCGCATTGCCGACATCTTCAAGGCGCGCGCAGTGGATGCGACAAACGATTCCTTCGTGTATGAAATCATCGGCAGCCCTGAAAAAATCGACGCCTTCATCAAATTGATGGAGCCGCTTGGGCTTTCGGAAATTTCGCGTACCGGTGTGGCAGCGATTTCGCGCGGCACACTGACGATGTGAGTTTGCCCTGCCCGGTGATCCGCATCGGGTAAGGCATTGGGGCCTGCCCCATAATAATTATTACCATCCGCCACGCATGAAAATCAGCGTGGTCCAACGTCCAGAGGTATCGAAAGATGCGTGTTTATTACGACCGCGATGCAGATGTTAATCTGATCAAAACCAAAAAAGTTGCCATCATCGGTTACGGTTCGCAGGGCCATGCCCATGCGCTGAACCTCCATGATTCCGGCGTTAAGGAAGTTGTTGTTGGTCTTCGTGAAGGTTCTGCTTCGCGCAAGAAGGCAGAAAATGCTGGCCTGAAAACCATGACCCCGGCCGAAGCAGCTGCTTGGGCAGATGTTGTCATGATCCTGACCCCGGATGAGCATCAGGCTGCGATCTATGCCAATGAACTGCGCGACAACCTGAAACAGGGTGCGGCTCTTCTGTTCGCACATGGCCTGAACGTTCACTTCGGCCTGATCGAGCCGCGCGCTGATCTTGATGTCATGATGATCGCACCGAAGGGCCCGGGTCACACCGTTCGTTCCGAATATGCACGTGGCGGCGGGGTTCCGTGCCTTGTTGCGATCGAACAGAACGCATCTGGCAACGCGCTTGAAGTTGCCCTGTCCTATGCGTCGGCAATCGGTGGCGGTCGTTCGGGCGTTATCGAAACCACCTTCCGTGAAGAGTGCGAAACCGACCTGTTCGGCGAACAGGCTGTTCTGTGTGGCGGCCTGACCCAGCTGATCAAATACGGCTTCGAGACCCTGACCGAAGCGGGTTATGCACCGGAAATGGCATATTTCGAGTGCCTGCACGAGGTTAAGCTGATCGTAGACCTGATGTATGAAGGCGGTATGGCCAACATGCGTTACTCGATCTCCAACACCGCAGAATACGGCGACTATGTCACCGGCCCGCGCGTTGTTGACGCATCGGTCAAAGAACGTATGAAAGAAGTTCTTGCTGACATTCAGGAAGGCAAATTCGTACGTGACTTCGTTCAGGAAATGCATTGCGGCCAGCCGATGTTCAAGGCAACCCGCCGCCTGAACGCCGAACACGAAATCGAAGAAGTTGGTACCAAACTGCGCGCAATGATGCCGTGGATTGCTGCAAACCAGCTCGTCGATAAAGAAAAGAACTAAGCACAAGCTTGGATCGTTCTTTACGCAAACGGCCGTCCCGATGGGGCGGCCGTTTTGCTTTGGGTATTGTTGATTGGCTTATCCGCCGTGTTTCATTTGCCCGACCGGGAACCGCAATTCGGTTGCCGCCCAGATCAAAACACACAGGACCGACACCCCGGCGCCAAGCGCAACCACAGCGGGCCAGCCGCCAATACCATAGGCGATGGCAGAGCTCGCAGACCCACACGCCCCACCAAGGAAATAGCTTGCCATATAGCCCGTCGTCAGGCGGCTGCGCGCTTCGGGGTTAAGGCGATACACCTCGCTCTGGTTGGAGATATGCGCGCCCTGGATGCCAAGATCGATCAGCACCACGCCCAGCGCAAAGGCAATCAGCGACCATTGCCCCCAATAGAGCAAGGCCCAGCTTGAAACGGTGGTCATCAAAAATCCGCCGGTACTCAGCCGTGCCCAGCCCTTATCCGCCAGCTTTCCGGCAATGCGGGCCGCCAGAATGCCAATTGCACCGATCAGGCCATAAAGCCCGATCACGGCTTCGGACATGCCATATTGCCGCACCAGCATAAAGGCCATCGAGGTCCAGAAAATCCCGAACACAGCATATTGCAGGCCGCCAATCAGGCTGCGGCGGCGCAAGACAGGTTCATCGCGAAACAGATGCAGGATCGAAAGATAAAGGTTGCGGTAACTGGTATGGGACGTTGGCGGGATATGCGGAATGATCCGGTAACACGCCACTGAATAAACCGCCATCAGGACAGAGGCCGCAATGAACACCGACCGCCAACCGGCAAGCTCGGCCATGATGCCCGAAAATGTCCGGGCCAGCAGTATCCCCATTAACAGGCCGCCCATCACCGTCCCAACCGCAGAACCACGTTTATCATCTGTGGCAAGGTGGGCCGCAAGCGGCACAAGAATTTGCGCCGTCACGCAGGTGATCCCGACCGAAACGCTAAACACCACCAGCATCAAAAAGGACGGTGCCAACCCCATCGCCAGTAACCCCATCGCCGTTAAGGCCGAGGTCACGGTCAGCAATTTAGGCCGTTCATGATGATCGCCCAGTGGCACCACCGCAATCAACCCAGTCAGATAGCCAAGCTGTGCGACGGTCACCAGAAAACCGGCCGTGGTTTCGCTTAACCCATATTCACGGGCAAGCAGTTCAAGCAGGGGCTGTACATAATAAAGACTGGCAACGGACAGGCCGCTTCCGACCGCCATAAAGGCCAGAAGGCCGGTTGTCAGGGTGGGCTTGGCATGCATGTTCGGGTGGGCCTTAAGTCGGTTGGTGGTGGCGATACGATAGCCGCCCAATCAGAGACTTACAATGCGGCGCCTGACACAGGTGCCGTGCCATTGTGGCACCGGTCGGCGGCATGACGCACGGCAGCCATTCGCAAAACACCCTGCTTTGCGCTGGATTTCAAAGGCCGTTCTGTTTAATTCTGGCCTTTAAAATTTTAAACCAGATATGAGCATATCGGAATGTCGGACTATATTGATATCGCCCCCGAGGTCGCAGAGGCCTTCGCCGCAGGCAAGCCTGTTGTTGCCCTTGAATCCACCATCATTTCCCATGGCATGCCCTATCCGCAGAACCTTGAAACCGCGCGCGCGGTTGAACAGGATGTGCGCGATAACGGTGCCGTTCCGGCCACCATCGCTGTGATTGGCGGGCGCTGCAAGATCGGCCTGTCGCCCGAAGAACTGGAATATTTCGCCAAGGGCACCGACATCCTCAAACTGTCGCGCCGTGACATCCCCTATTGCCTTGCCAAGAAACGCGATGGCGCGACCACGGTTTCGGCAACCATGATCCTGGCGGAAAAGGCCGGCATTCGCGTTTTTGCCACCGGCGGCATTGGCGGGGTGCATCGTGACCTTGCCGGCAATTTCGATGTTTCGGCCGATCTGACCGAGCTTGGCAAAACCGGGGTTGCGGTTGTTTGCGCCGGGGCCAAGGCGATCCTTGATATCCCCAAAACGCTTGAACATCTTGAAACGCTTGGCGTGCCGGTCATTGCCTATGGCACCGATGAATTCCCGGCATTCTATTCGGTTGAAAGCGGTCAGAAGGCACCGCTTCGCCTTGATACCCCTGAAGAGCTCGCAGCCTTCCTGAAATCGAAATGGGAATTTGGCCTTGAAGGCGGTGCGGTGATTGGCAATCCGCCGGAAGCTGACAAGGCACTGGCACGTGAAGCCATCGAAGGCGCGATTGACGATGCCCTGATCGAAGCCAAGGAAAAAGGCATTCAGGGACGTGACGTCACCCCGTTCCTTCTCGCCCGTGTCACCCAACTGACCGAAGGCAAAAGCCTCGAGGCCAATATCGCGCTGGTGCGCAACAATGCCCGCCTCGGTGCGAAGATCGCAGCTTCAATGGCAGACGCCTGATCCCGACCTTCCATCAAATACAAAACCCCTGTGCTTCGCACGGGGGTTTTTATTCCAACCTGTTTGACGAGCAGACCTTTATTCGGTTGAGCAATCCCGGTCCGCGTCAAGCCTTGCCGTTGCCAAAACAAGTTCGCGATAGATTGCCGAAATTGCCGGCGATTGAATATCTATGCCGACTTCCGATTTTTCAAAGCGTTTGAGATCATCTGCCAGGAACTGCAAATTCGACAGGAAAACGTCTGTTGTCTTACCCGTAAGTTGCAATTGTCCATTATGATGGTTAGCGTTTTTGCGAAGGAGACTGGCTATTTGCTCTATTTGCTCGCTTAACATTAACTACGCACTTTTTTGTTTCCCCTAAACCGATTCTCAGCATATCACTAAATTTCGCGTATAATAAGCGGTTAAAGAGCTGAAATTCACCAATTTTTGCGAAAAATTCGCGTTATTTTTTATTAGAAGTATTTCAAATCACCCACTTTAGGGGTAGTATCCTATCCTATCGGGATAGACAGGCTTGGGAAGTCCGAGATGACAGAAAACGACGCAAAGCAACTTGGTCAGCGTATCGGTCTTTGTGAAAAGATCGCTGGTTCGCGCACGGCCCTTGCCGAACGCACCGGCATATCCGCACGCACGCTTGAAAACTACAGTCATGGCCGCAACGACCCGAAGGCATCCGCCTGCGTTGCCATTGCCCGTGCAACAGACGTTTCGATCGAATGGCTGCTCACCGGACAAGGGGCGCCGGTGAATGAGCCCGCAACTGCCAGCGAAGAACGCGATCGCAAGATTGTCTTTAATATTGCTTATTTTATCGCGGGCAAATCAAAGGCTGTCAAAGTGGATCCGGACGAGTTTGCGGACCTGTTTCTTTCGCTGTTTGACTATTGCCGCGAGAAACAGCAGGCAGATGGAAAGAGCTTCGATGTTGAGGCATTCGAAAACGTGGTTGAGTTTGCCTCAAAGCAGTTTCAACGCCATAGCGGCTAAGCAGCTTGGTCAACCGGGCACGTAACGCCCCGCAATCATCGCAAACATATCCAAACTCGGGAATGGCGACATTTTCAATGACGCGGTCACGCTTAACCTCGCGACGCCACCCCATCTGCGCATACCAAAGCCTGACCGGATTGTCCTTGAATGCCCACAATGCCGGTGGCGTCAATCCATGTGACTCCATGAAATCCAGCATGGTCAACATCATCAGCGGTCCGACCGCACGCCCGCGATAATCCGGAAGCACATAGGCCGCATGCATTTCTCCGGCAGCGGTAATGGCATCGTCCTTGTTCGGACAGCAAAAGCAGAATCCGACAACGGTATCATCAGCCTCCAATACGAACAGTGCCTCACCCCGTGAACGGGATTCGAACCAGCTCAGCCATTGCAGCCGTCTAAACTCTTGGTTTCTGCTTTGCAAAACGGCATCGGGCATAAAGGCGTATGTTTCATGCCAACAAAACGCATGTATCTCCGAAACCTTTGAAACGTCTTCCTTTTTAGCAAACCTGATTGCAACCATAAGCTTATTCCCTTGTTACAAGTTCTAGGGAATCAGCTTACACATCTTTCGCGTGTTGCGATTTAGGTATAAATCTATCTACAGTAACAACATCGTAATTCTGACCACAGATTGAGAACGTCGGAACAGTCACATGCTTGATATAGATCTGCAAAAACGACTGGACAGGGCACCCCTGATGGCCCGCAAGACAACTGCAACACCGTCAAAACCACAGCTTTGGGTTATGGCGATTGTGATCGCTTTGTCTGCGGCAACGATCGGCGCGGTTACACATGCCTATGTCGCCCCGCCGCCTGCACTGAATGCCGACGATATTGGCAGACTTACGGTTCTTGTTAGTGAAAAGACCAGCACCGTCCCGGCTGACATATGGTCAGCAATGGAACAGCATATCGGCAAGCCCGCCAATGAGTTCACGTCAAAAGACCAGATGCAGGCAATCGCCTTCCTGCTTTATCTGGTGGACAAGGAACCAACAGAAACAATCAATATATGGTGACCACAGAACTGGTCACAACGACCGGGTAGTCGCGCAAACGACGCCACATTGTGCGGGCCGGATACGTATTCAGTTTGGTTTCACTTATCCCTGACCGTCCATCAACAATCATCAGACTTTCAAAGAAATCCTCAGCGAGCTCCATTTGTGCCGGGGCCGTCATGATTGTCTCGCCATCAATGGTAAAGGCCGAATAGAAGCATAACCGGCAAGCCCGCTCAGAAGGCAGCCAGGCATCTGGCGTCATGACAGCAACCAATACCCCCATGACCGATCCGGAGACCCCGCGCAATACCCGCGTTACCGGAACGAAAGGCACGCCGGATTGCTTGCCCAGGACAGGCGTCTGGATCTGGATATGCTCGTCCTCAAGCGTAATCGTCTTGGAAAAATAAGGACGTCCGGAAAGATCAAGGTCTGCCGCCGGGTAACGGGTCGTATCAAATTCGAGAATGCCTTTGCTGTTGATGAACAACAGTGCACGAACGGCTTCGACCTGTTCGGTATAGCTCGCAAGGCTGCCCTGGATCACCACGTCATTCATGCCGCCTGCATTGCGCAGAAGGTCAGCCGACCGCCGCATCAGACCATCCGTTTGATTAAGGATATTCTCCACATGCGTCGCCATCAGCAGAACGTTCTCTTCCAACGACACATTGTTGGCATTTGCCGATGCGATGCCCGGCTGCCCCAAAAGGCCTAAAACGACAATCAGCCACTTTTTCATCATTGAACCCTGTGTTGTGGGCTCGCCCACTTCAAGACTTGCCTAGAGTCTAGAGCACACATCAACACAGGGCCAGATGCAAGCAGAACTGACAATCATTCATTCACCGTTTCAGTCTGGCGGACAATTCCGGGCTTTAAACGGCTATCATCAATCGGTGTGCCCCAGACTGTCTCACACGGCAAAACCCCGGCCCAGACGTCAAGATCATAGTCTTCTTCGTCATCAACCGGATCACCGGCACGAACCTTTGCCGAGACCTCATTTAGGTCAAAACCAAGGAACATGGTGGCCTTGAGTTCCTGTTTATTGGGGTGGCGAATCTGATCCCACCGGCCAGGTTCAAGCTTTTCGGTAAACAGGCGCGAATGTTCCATCTTGTCCGCGTCATCAGCAACCAGCGTGCCTTTGCCATAGAGGATCACAGAACGGTAATTCGCCGAATGGTGAAAGGCAGAACGGGCTATCACCAAACCATCCAGTAGCGTGATGCAAAGGCAGGCCTCCGCCCCCTTGGCAATGGCGGCCAAAATACGGTTCTTTGACGCGCCGTGGATGTAAATGCGTTCCCCCACCCGCCAATGGGCGGTCGGGATCATCACCGGGCGACCATCGATCACAGTACCGACATGACAGATCAGCGCATCATCAATGATGCCGTGGATCTGTGCGCGGTCATACGTCGCACGGTTGGGCCCCCGGACAACTTTGGTGTGGGGATGAATTTCGTATTGATCAGGCATGGCGGAACCTCTTCGTCAAAAAATCAAGCTTTGAATTTGGCCTGATCATGGATCAAATTGGACTTTTCAAAAGGTCCACTATAATAAAAACGACAGAACCAATTTGATTGAGGCCGCGATGCCGCGCAGTGATTACAGCTGGATTTATCCAAGCCAGTCCGACGATGCCGACAACAAGGGAAGCACCACCGCCTATCGCCGTCTTTATCACGGCATCCGATCGGCGATTCTCGATGGTCGGCTGCATCCGGGTGAACGCCTGCCGGCCAGTCGTGATCTGGCGAAATCGCTTGGTATTTCGCGCAACACGGTGGTGACGGGTTTCGATCTTCTGACCTCGGAAGGTTATCTTGAAACGCGCGTCGGCGCCGGAAGCTTTGTCGCCCGCGCCCTGCCCGACCGGGATATGCAAACGCGCGACAACACCAACGATAGCCACCCGACGGCAACAGAAGCCTGCCCCTTGCGGCTGAGCCAAAGTGCCCAGCGCATGCTGACCTATCAGCGCCGCTTTCCGCGCTTTCGCGTTGCCCGCCCGTTTAACCCCGCGACCCCCGATCTTGATGGCTTTCCGTTTGATCTTTGGGCGCGGTTGCTGCGCCGGTCATGGCGTGCGCCGGATATTGACCTGACCATTCCAGATGATCCGCTTGGGCTGCCGTTGTTGCGCGGTGAAATTGCCAAATGGCTGCGACAATCGCGCGGGGTCAATTGCGATACCGATCAGGTGATGATTGTCTCTGGCGCGCAGCAGGCACTTGATCTGGCCGCACGCGCCCTTGTCGATCCGGGCGATATCATCGCCACCGAAGATCCGGGCTATGAGGGCATTCGGGGTGTGCTGGCGGCAAGCGGCGCTGTGGTCCAGCCGATTACGGTTGATGAAGACGGGCTGGACATCGACGGCCTTGCAAAAACGTCTTCCCCTGCCCGGATTGTTGTCACCACACCATCGCGGAACTATCCGCTGGGCACCACGCTTTCGCTTGCGCGGCGCCTGTCGCTTTTGCAATGGGCACGCGATAACGATGCCTGGATTGTCGAGGATGATTATGACAGCGACTATCGCTATGACGGCCCGCCATTGTCCTCCCTGCAGGGTCTGGATACCGACAACCGAGTGATCTATGTCGGCACGTTTTCACGCGTGCTATTCCCGGGCATCCGGCTTGGCTATCTTGTCCTGCCAAAGGCACTGGTTCCGGCCTTTCGCGGCATTCGTGGTTTTGCCGACGGTGTACCGGCGCCAACAACACAGGCCGCCCTTGGTGCGCTTTTTGCCGAGGGGCATTTTGGCAGTCACGTGCGCAAGATGCGCATGCAATATGCTGAACGACGCGCCCATCTTACGGCGCTGATTGGGGATCAGGCCGCTGATATCCTGTCGGTGATGCCATCTGATGGCGGACTGCATCTTTGTGCCCGTTCAATCGGTGATCAGGACGACATCAGAATGCAGGAAGAGCTGGTTAAGTCTGGTCTCGATTGCCGCGCACTCTCGTCCTATTTCTATAAATCTCGCCTGGAAAAGGGACCGTCACCTGTGCGCGGGCTGGTGCTTGGTTTTGCCGGATGGAAAAAAGATGTGCTTTCGGAAAGTTTCGGTGAACTGGTCCGAACCATCCGCCGTATGTCTTGATGTACCCCGAGCCAGAGAGAGCGCCTCGACTTTCCCTTTAGACGCTGTCACAGTCGCGACGCTCTCTCCCCTCCGGCTTCACATCCCCCAACACATTGCCCAAGCAAGCAGGAAGACAGATGACTGAACGCCCCATCGCGATCATGTGGTTTCGAAACGACCTCCGATTGGCGGACAATCCGGCCCTGTTGGCAGCCATCAAATGGGCCGGGGAACATGATGGCGTTGTGCTTCCCGTCTTTATCCTTGATCCGGTGATTGCTGATCAGTTGGGTGGGGCAACGAAATGGTGGCTCGAAAAAAGCCTGTCAGCGCTGAACAAGGACATCGCCGCACTTGGCGAGACAAAATCCGATCGCGCGCTTCGTCTGTTCAAAGGCGATGCGAAGGCTACTCTGAAAAGCATTGCAGACGAGAAATCTGTTCAGGCGGTGTTCTGGAACCGGCTCTATGACAGGCCGTCAACCGAGCGTGATACAGATATCAAATCAGCCCTGCAGGACCGCGACCTGACCTGTGAAAGCCACAAGGCCAATCTTCTGTTTGAACCGTGGGAGGTCAAAACCGGGCAAGGCACAGATTTCAAGGTCTATAGCCCGTTCTGGCGTGCCTGTCAGAAGCTCCCGACACCGCGCGAACCCCATGCGCCCCCAAAGGCCATGGATGTGTTCAAGGGCGATATTAGCGGGCAAATCAACATTACGGACTTTGATCTGGCTCCAAAGCCTGTTGACTGGGCCGGCGGCCTCGATGAGCGTTTCACCCCGGGCGAACAGGGCGCAAAAGACCAGCTGTTTGATTTTATCGATGATCGGCTTTCGGATTATGCCGATATGCGTGACCGCCCGGATCGTCGCGTGACGTCCGAGCTCTCCCCGCATCTGCGCTTTGGTGAAATCAGCCCCTATCAGGTCTGGCATGCCGCCAACCACCATGCCGATGCCAATCCCGGCAAAGGCAAGACCGCATCGAAATTCATTGCCGAGCTCGGTTGGCGGGAATTCGCCCATCACATCCTGTTTCACGCCACAGACCTGCGCGCTGTCCCCTTGCAAGGGCAGTTCAAGCATTTCCCGTGGTCAGAGGACGCAAAGGGATTGGGTGCCTGGCAGAAGGGCAAAACGGGCTTCCCGATTGTTGATGCCGGCATGCGCGAACTTTGGCACACCGGTTATATGCATAACCGGGTGCGGATGATTGTCGGCTCCATCCTTGTGAAACATCTTCTGATCCACTGGTCCGAAGGCCTCGCATGGTTTGACGACACGCTTGTCGATGCCTGCCCGGCCAACAATCCGTTTTCATGGCAATGGATTGGCGGATGCGGGGCCGATGCCGCCCCCTATTTCCGAATTTTCAATCCGGTGCTTCAGGGTGAAAAGTTCGACCCCAAGGGCGATTACGTCCGCCAATGGGTACCGGAACTGCGCGACATGCCAGAGCAATACATTCACAAGCCCTGGGAAGCTTCCCCGCTCATCCTCAAGGCCGCTGGCGTAACGTTGGGCAAAACCTACCCCGAACCGCTGATAGGGCTTAAGGAAGGCCGTGAACGGGCGCTTAGCGCCTATCAGGATATGAAAAAGGCTGCCGGTTAACCCGACAGCCTTGATAGTCCGTGCAAGTGCGTCTGCGCTATTTCCAGAAGACTTTCTGATCCATGAAGTCATGCATCGCGTCCTCGATCCCTTCAAGGCGATGATCCGCACGCGCCCCGAACCAGCCGGAAATCAGCCCGACAGCGATCATGCCGTCTTTTGAAAGCTGCGGTGACAACGCCATCAATCGTTCCTCTGCCACTGCGGCGTCCTGAAGCTGGCCCAAGATTTCCTGCATGGTGGTCAGTTTGGATCTGAACTTTTTGACCTTTTTCGCCCCATAGATGGCACCGAAAAACTCTGTCCCGTAACGCATCTGTTTGACATCAAGACGCAGCGCATGCAGTTGCGGTGTGGTTAGGTGCGCCACATGGTCTCCGCGCTTGGTCACACGTTTATAGGCCTGCTCCAGAAGGGGCTCGGCCATTTCCGAAACCGGTGCCGCCATCGCCTTCATCTGCGCGGCACTCGCCCCGGAGGCCCATCGGGAATAGCTGGCCCAAGCGCCTAGCAGCAACAGCAACTGCCCATATTCCGGCTCATCAAGCATCTTGTGCGCAGAAGATAGCGCTGCTGCGCGCTGTTTTTCCGCCGCCTTACGGAGCTCAGCCATGCCCGCATGGTCAGGGAAACGGGCTTCGATCATCGGAAGTGTTTCGCTCAGGAACACATCCCAATCGCGCAGCCCATTCAGTCGCTTGCTGCAATGTTTAAGCAAGCGGCGCAGCAAAACGGCTTCACCAGCAGGCAGATTTTTCTTGAACAGATTAAGGGCAACCCGCAGACGGCGCATACCGACCCGCATCTGATGGCAGCCTTCGATATCAAGATCCTGCCGCACGCAAATCTCGTTACTGAGAATCATGCGAAGCCCTTCGGCAATCACTGCGCGAAAGGCGGTTTCGGCTGACATATCAGCACTTAGTTCAACCGCGGCGGAGCGAAATGCACCGGGGCCCTTACCGAGATAAAGATCACGTCCGCGGGACGCCTTGGAACGCATACTGAGCAACAGCGGCACGGTGCGTTGCAGCTCAAGGGCCAGATCAAAAAGGGCCGCCGGATGACCTTCCTTGAGCTCGAACTCGACCTCGGAGATCGGCACCTCTTTCTCGCCAGAGCGCACAACACCCTGATCAATGGCCAGTTCCATCACCGCATCACGATAGGTCAGATCCACCGCGCCGCGCTTGAGGTCGCTTTCAAAGATGCGAGCGATCTGCTTTTTCTTCACAAACTTCTTGAGAAGCTTTTTGACGTCCTTGTCGGTGAAGCGATCAAGATCGAGCACACCTTCTTCAAGCTCAACCGTCCATTCATTGCGTTCAGGAAGCGCTTCACGCAGGCCATTGGTTGCCTTGACGGTCTGCTCCCAGCCCTTGTAGCCCTTTTTGCGCAGGCGGACAGCCAGCCCTTTCTCAGCCAGCGAGAGTTTCGGCGTGTCATGATAGATAGAGACAAGGTGGGTGGTTTCCAGACGACGGCCTTCCTTCACCTCGCGCAGAACCGGCGCGCTTTTGAGGCGCGCGACATGTTTTGGATCGATGCGAAGTTTGAGTTCGATCTCGATCTGCTTCTCGGCCATCTGGTTCCCCTAAGCGAGTTATTATCACAGCGCGGCATACGCTGCTCCGCCACCAAGTAGTAACCAATTTTATGTTTCAGCGGGTTGAAACACGAAGCGGGATTGATGGTAGCGGAATGTAAAATTTTCGCAACAAAAGGCAGAAACGCCCCCAAAATCAAGCCTTAAAAGACCAATCAATACTTTGCTCAAGCGCCTGTTTTCATTTGAAAACAAATTGGCTGGATCAGGTTCATTTAGCGCAGCTTGTTTGCAAATATCTTACCCATTCACACGTGCAACCATCTGTATCAAGCTATTGATGCGGCGGCGATTCTGGACGATTGCAGCGCAATAAAGTGATAGCAGTAACGTGGCGTTTGCGAATTGCGTTATGTCAGCTAAAGTCGGTGCAAATCAACCTGCCAGAGGGCAAAGATGCTTACCCAACCCCGGACATTGAAAACAGCCCTGATCATGGGGATCGCCCTTTTGATGGGCGGTTGCGAAACCACCCCGGAAATCAGTTACGACGCATGGCAGGCCAAACAAGCGCAGTCAGAAGAAGCTGTGCGCTTCACCACCAACAAGACGGTCAAAATCAATCTGAACTGGTCACGCATCGGCCCGTTTTCACGCTATGACACCAAGCTTCGCGCCAATGCCTTTGGCGGCATGATTGACATCTATGGTGCCCAGACCTGCCTTGGCAAATTCGTCCGCGACGACCGGCTGGCGCCTGCGCATGGCTGGTGGGAACTGATTTGCCCGGATGACAGCTACGCCGCCGGGAACTTCCGCCTGACCGAACAGGGAAGCATGCAGGGGTTCGGCACTTCGAGCAACGAAGAGAAAGTCACCTTTGATCTGCCAATCGGCGATTAGCATGTAACTCGGGCAAGCTGAAAAACAAAAAACCCGGCCAGAAGGCCGGGTTTTTTGGCTACCGAAAGATGGTGCCCAGGGGCGGACTCGAACCACCGACACGCGGATTTTCAGTCCACTGCTCTACCAACTGAGCTACCTGGGCAAATCCGACTTTCGTCTCCGTTTCCGGAGTGTTCCCTGCGGAACGAGCGGGGTTATACAAACTCCTTTGGGGCTTGTCCAGCCTCAAATCGCATTTTTTTTGTGATCCCGCTTGGCGTTAAAATTCTTCTTCATCTTCAAGGTCTTCGAGATACTCTGGCGGCTCGCTGGCGGGGATGGCGTAGCTTTCGTTCATCCATTTGCCAAGGTCACGATCCGCACAGCGTTTCGAGCAAAACGGCTTGTATTTTTCATCAACCGGTTTACCACAAACCACGCAGTCGGAGCTGACTGTTTTCGTTGTCTTTTTCTCACTCATGCTCGTTTTTCTCCAACCGATAGGCATCGTTTTCAAGGGCCGGGTCCGCAATAATTTTCGGCATAGCCCCAAACGCATTTGTCAGAATCTGGATCGCATTGGCCCTGTTGGCAAGGACCGTTGACATCCCGGGGCTGACCGATAGATTGACCGCGCCCGCCATTCCATTTCGACTTTGCACCACAACAGCGCGCAACACTGAATTCAGCGCTGCCTCTGGCAAAAGCGGGAATTGTTCCAGTTTGGCAAACAGGACCGCGTGAAGCGATTCGCCCGCGCGCTGACGACTGAATTCATAAAGACCCAATCGCGTGAAGCCGCCAATCTGAACCGCACCATCCAGTTCGCGGCCAAAGGCGTCCCGAATTGCCGCATCGAATTTGTCGCGCCCGGCGCGTGATTTCATGCGAAGCGGGTCAATCACCACAAGACCGCCAATATTGCGCAACCGGATTTGATGCACGATCTCTTTTGCGGCACGCAGGTTAACCTCGACCGCGCGGGCTTCACTATCACGGCCAGCCTCTGCCCCGGCGGCATTGACATCAATCGCGCAAAGGGCAGTTGCCATATCCATCGCGATCCAGCCACCGCCTTGCAGCTCAACACGCGGGGCCAAAGCGGCAGCTATTTCGTCCTCAACATCCTGATCGTCAAACAGCAGACGGCTTCCGACATGACGTGAAAGACCATCATCGGGTTTCCCCAGCATGGTCGGCAATCCGCGCAACCGCACGAATTCATCAGTACCATCCACGATGCATTCGCCGCCGGCCATCAGATGGCGTTCTATGACCTGATCGGTTTCCGACTGGGCCTTGCTGACCAATTTGGGCTTGGACCCCTCATACAGGGCCTTCTGGGCCTTTTGCCATTGCGCTTTCAGAAGTTTGTATTCAGCGCTGATCGCATCAAGCGTCCAGTCGAGTGCGACGGAACGTAACATGATGCCGTCTTCATCCGCTTGCAAAGAACTCAGCAAATCCTGCAGTTCGGTGCGGCGTTTCTCATCCTTGAGCTTGCGCGGCAGTTCGATATGGTTTGCGGCAGGGCGCAGGATCATACCAACACCTTCGATCGCGATCCGGCCGGTAAGCTTCACCCCTTTATCCTCAAAACCAAGGCGCGAAATCTGTACCAGAACCCACTGCCCTTCATGCAGTGGGCCATTATGGCGATCAAAGGGGAGAAGTCCGTCAGGGATGCCATCAAGAGCGACCATCGCCGCAGCCATTTCCGGCATCAGTTTGGAAACACGGCCAAGATGGATGTCAAAACGTGCGGGGCCACCGCGATCAATCCACAGGCGGCTCAGACGATCATTTTCGATCAGGGCAACCCGGCGCTCAAGCGCGACAGCGTCAATCAGCAGGCGGGAGTGATGGGTGCCGCCAACTGCCATGATCAAACCTCTTTGGGGCTGTAGCCAAGGCCGCGCAGAAGACCATCCACCTCGCACAGCGACAGTCCGACGACGTTGGAATAGGATCCCGAAATGGCCTTCACAAAGGTCGCGGCAAAGCCCTGGATGGCATAAGCCCCTGCCTTGCCCTGCCACTCATCATGGGACAGATAGCGGTTGAGGTCGTCCTGCCCGAGGGTGCGGAATTTCACCTGTGTCTCAATCACGCGCGAGCGTTCTGTGCCATCAGGCGCAATCACGCACATGCCGCCATACACACGGTGGCGTCGCCCGGACAGGAGGGTGAGGAACTTGCGCGCTTCGTCAATATCTTCGGCCTTGCCAAGCGCACGTCGGCCGCACGCAACCACTGTATCCGCCGCAAGCACAAAAGCCCCGCCATTGCTTTTGGCAACGGCACGGGCTTTTTCCTCCGCAAGGCGAAGGGCCAGGCGGCGTGGGCTTTCATCCGAATGGGGCGTTTCATCGATATCTGCGGGAACGACCTGATCTGGCACAATTCCGATCTGCGCAAGCAGCTCAAGACGGCGCGGCGATGCAGATGCCAGTATCAGTTTCGACAAGATGCGGCTCCCGGATATCCGTTCCCAGACCGTTTCAATCCAAATGTGACGAATACTCACATTTACAAGCAGGCAGCAAAATGCACCCTGACGGCAAAGGTAAACGCCCCGCCAGACAAGGTCAATTTGCGCGTGGTCTTGGTTTCAGATTACTTGAAACGGAAGGTGATACGACCTTTGGTCAGGTCATAAGGGGTCATTTCGACGCTGACACGGTCACCTGCGAGAACACGGATACGGTTCTTGCGCATTTTGCCCGAGGTGTGGGCAAGGATTTCGTGGTCATTGTCCAGCTTCACGCGAAACATCGCATTGGGCAGAAGTTCAACGACGGTGCCCTGAAACTCGATAACGTCTTCTTTAGCCATGTGACTCCTAGCTTTCGTATTGCAATATCAAAATACCGGTGGGCCGCAAACTGCTCTGAACCGGGCAAAAGGTCAAGTCCTTTCACGTCCAAAGCAGGGCGTTACAGCACTGCGTTAAACGAATAGCGTGGTTACTGCGTCACCAATTCGACCTGAAACAGATCAGGTAAAACAACACTGGCGCCGCCCTTTCCCAATGCCGACTTGCCCCTTAAGATGCGGGTTGATCCTGACTTCTTGTGAAAGCCACCACATGACCACTCCTCATACCACTGAAATACGCCTTGCAGAACGTTCTGACGCACCGGCACTCCATGCCATGATTTGCGAGATCGGCAAGGCCACAGGATGCGCGGACAAAATTGCCAGTTCGCCCGATGATCTGGCACGGGATGGCTTTGGCGAAGATCGCGCATTTGATGCCCTGATTGCCATTGCCGATGACACGCCGGTGGCCATGTGCCTGTTTTTCGCGAGCTATTCGACATTTCGCGGACGGGCCGGGCTTTATATTCAGGACCTTTACGTCGCCCCAAGCCATCGCGGTGGCGGCTTTGCCAAGCGTTTGGTCGGGGCCGTTGCCAAGCACGCCTATGCAAGCGGAAAGTCCTATATCCGCCTGTCGGTCGATGCGGAAAACATGATTGGCCAGCGGTTTTATGAGAAGCTTGGCATGCGGCATGCCGATGATGAGAAAATCTATGTTTTGGACGGTGTCGCGTTCGATGCGCTTGCCGGTTCAGACTAACCCGCGCGGTCAAACGTTTGGTGCCGGACCAATCGGGAAACGATCGAGGATGCGTTTTTTGATCTGATCACGCACCTGACGATAGGCTTCAAGACGGGTTTCACGCGAACCTTCGACAATCGTGGCATCAAAGGTGTTCCAGAATTCCACATCACAGGCCATGGTGCGGGTCATTTCAACCGCGCGGTGCTGGGCTTCCGGGGACATGGTGATGATCAGATCAAAGAAGCCGTCTTCAAGCTGATCAAAGGTTTTTGAATTGTATGAGGAAATATCAAGACCGATTTCCTCCATCACTGTCACGGCAAACCCATCAAGGTCGCCAGCACGCACCCCACAACTTTCAACATAGATGCGGGTTCCGTGATAGTGACGCATCAGGGCAGCAGCCATTACCGAACGCACGGCATTGTAGCTGCAGGCAAAAAGAACCGAGCCGGGAAGTTCTTCTGCCACCGTGCCTTAACCCCGGATGTGAAGGACACAAATCAGCGTAAACAGGCGACGGGCCGTATTTTCATCAATCGTCACCTTGTCGGCCAAAAGTTCACGCAGCTGTTCGGAGCCTTCGTTGTGAAGACCGCGACGCGCCATATCGATGGTTTCGATCTGCGCCGCACTGGCCTTTTTGATGGCGTCATAATAGCTTTCGCAGATCATGAAATAGTCTTTGACGATCCGGCGAAACGGCGAAAGCGGCACGGGAATGGTGGTCAGGTTTTCGGTATCGTCATCGCCACGCACATCCATATAGATGCGGTTATCCTCGATGCGCATATGGACCGAATACGGTCCTTCAAACCCGCCTGCCGGTTCGAAATGGTTTTCTTCCAGCAGGTCATAGATCGCCACCGCCTGCTCGTGCTCGACCTCAGGACGGCGCCGTACCTTGTATTTCTCGTCAAGATAGATACCGGCAATACACTGGTTTTCTGCCATGGCTCTCTCGCTCCGGTCCCCTCACACGCTGCATCGCAACAGCTTACATCTGGTTTGAGCGGACCGCTACCGAAAGTCCATGTGCCTGCAGACCTTCGCTTTCTGCAAGGGCGATGGCAGCCGGGCCGATCTTTGCCAGACTTTCGGGTGTGCACTTGATCAGCGATGACCGCTTGATGAAGTCCAGAACCCCAAGGCCGGACGAGAACCGCGCCGAACGCGCCGTTGGCAGGACATGGTTCGGCCCGGCAACATAGTCGCCAATGGCTTCGGGGGTATAACGGCCCAGGAAAATCGCACCGGCATGGTGAATGTCTTCTGCCAGTGCGTCCGGGTCGTCTACCGCCAGCTCCAGATGTTCCGGCGCGATCCGATCCACAAGGGCCGGAGCCTGCGACAGATTTTCGACCAAAACAATTGCACCAAAGTCGCGCCAGCTTGCCCCTGCGATTTCTGCGCGCGGCAGCGTTTCAAGATGCGCATCAATCGCTACCTGCACCTGATCAGCAAAGCCTGCGTCATCGGTAATCAGGATCGATTGTGCCACCGGGTCATGCTCGGCCTGCGACAGAAGATCGGCGGCTACCCAGCTTGCATCATTGCTGCCATCCGCAACGACAAGGATTTCCGACGGCCCGGCGATCATATCAATGCCGACTTGGCCAAATACACGACGCTTGGCAGCGGCGACAAACGCATTACCCGGACCGACAATCTTGTCGACCGGCTTGATGGTTTCCGTCCCATAAGCAAGGGCTGCCACGGCCTGTGCACCGCCAATCCGATAAATCTCGTCAACGCCAGCAATGCTGGCTGCGGCCAGAACCAGCGGGTTCATTTTGTTATCCGGGGTCGGCACGACCATGACAAGGCGCTTCACACCGGCAACCTTCGCCGGAATGGCATTCATCAGAACCGATGACGGATAGGACGCCAAACCACCGGGCACATAAAGGCCCGCGGCAGACACCGCCCGCCAGCGCCAGCCAAGCTCGACACCACTTTCATCGGTGTAGCGTTCATCCGCTGGCATCTGCTTGTCGTGGTAGGCGCGAATGCGCTCTGCTGCCAGTTCCAACGATTTCAAAAGGTCGGGATGAATATCGGCAACGGCCAGGTCCACTTCGGCGGCAGTCACTACCATACCGGATGCATCGATGTTCAGGCGGTCAAAGCGGTTGGTATATTCACAAACGGCTTCGTCACCGCGCGACCGGACATCGGCAATGATGTTGGCAACAGCCGTATCGACATCGGCATCCGATTCCCGCTTCATGCCCAGAAGCTTGACGAAATCTTCCTCGAAACTTTTGTCCGTGATGGAAAGCTTAAGCGTCATTGAGCACCTCGGAGAAACTGTCAATCCACGGCTGGATTTCGGTCGGGCGGGTTTTGAGCGCGGCACGGTTGACGATCAGACGCGATGTTACATCGGCAACATGTTCGATTTCACGCAAACCATTGGCCTTCAGCGTATTGCCCGTGGAGACAAGGTCAACGATACGGCGGCACAGACCAAGTGTTGGGGCGAGTTCCATCGCACCATTCAGCTTGATGCATTCGGCCTGTACGCCGCGCTTGGCGAAATGGGTGCGCGTGATGTTGGGATATTTGGTCGCGACCCGAACATGCGACCATCGCGACGGATCATCGCCTTCGATCATTTCTTCGGGTTCGGCGACAGCAATCCGGCAATGACCGATATTGAGGTCGAGCGGCGCATAGATATCCGGGTAATCAAATTCCATCAGGACATCATTGCCACAGACACCGATATGGGCCGCGCCAAAGGCCACGAAGGTTGCGACGTCAAAGCTGCGCACACGAATGATATCGATATGCGGATGGTTGGTAGAGAACCGAAGCGCACGGGATTTCGGATCATCAAATGCCGCTTCGGGTTCGATCCCGGCGGATCGTACCAGTGGCATCACCTCGTCAAGAATGCGCCCCTTGGGCAGGGCAAGCACCAGCTTTTCGTCACTCATCAATCAATCGCCTTACGCGTTTTTCAGTTATCCGGTCGCCTTGATATCAGGCCGGAACCCGGACACGTTCGATCTGCGCCCCGCAGGAGCTCAGTTTTTCTTCAAGCCGCTCATAACCACGGTCGAGATGGTAAACACGGTTAATAACCGTCTCACCCTCGGCTGCCAAGCCCGCAAGCACCATCGAAACCGACGCACGCAGATCGGTTGCCATAACCTCGGCCCCCGACAGTTTCGCAGAGCCTCGTACAATCGCCGAACGGCCATGGACGTTGACATCAGCACCCATGCGGCTCAGTTCCGGCACATGCATGAAGCGATTTTCAAAAATCGTCTCGGTGATCATGGACGCACCGTTGGCAACCGACATCAGCGCCATGAACTGCGCCTGCATATCGGTCGGAAAGCCGGGATAGGGCTCGGTCATGACATCAACGCCCTTAAGCGTCGCGCGGTTACCGCGCACCTTCATGCCGTCTTCGGTTTCTTCGACCTCGACACCGGCTTCGCGCATCGCATCAACAAGGCTGTCGATAAGCTCAAGACGCGTGCCGGTAAGCTCGATTTCGCCACCGGTGATGGCGGCGGCAATCGCATAGGTGCCGGTTTCAATCCGGTCCGGCACGACGGAATATTCCGCGCCATGCAAACGCGGTTTGCCGGTTACTTTCAGGGTGTCGGTGCCAATGCCTTCGATCTCGGCACCCATGGCGACAAGGCAGTGGGCCAGGTCGGAAACCTCGGGTTCGCGCGCGGCATTACCAATCGTAACCACACCATCTGCAAGCGAAGCTGCCATCAGGGCGTTTTCCGTCGCCCCAACAGAGACCTGCGGGAACAGGATGTGTCCGCCCTTGAGGCCCTCGGGTGCGCGGGCTTCGATATAGCCCTCCGTCAGATGGATTTCCGCACCCATGGCCTCAAGCGCCTTAAGATGTAGGTCAACCGGCCGGTTACCGATCGCGCAGCCACCGGGCAACGACACGCGCGCAACACCACAGCGCGCAACTATCGGGCCCAGCACCAGAACAGATGCGCGCATTTTGCGCACCAGATCGTACGGTGCAGTGGTCGAGGTGATTTCCTTGGCGGTCATTTCCAGAACGCGGCCATTATGTCCGCCATTGGGTGCATGCCCGTTCAGATGCAACGCCACACCGTGCTGGGCCAGAAGATTGGCCATCGAGGTGATATCTGCCAGATGCGGCAGGTTCGAAAGGGTCAGCGTTTCATCAGTCAGAAGGGCCGCTGCCATCAAGGGCAAAGCCGCGTTTTTGGCACCGCCGATTGCAATTTTGCCCTGCAGCCGGCGACCACCGGAAATCTTGATCTTGTCCATTCAGTCCTCTTTGTGCTGTGCGCTTTGGCACAGCGAACGCGTGTCTTGGCAGCTCACCACCAGATTTGTGCCATCCCTTTATCACAGGCGCGGCAATGTGACACCTTTTTGGCCCATATATTTCCCTGCGCGATCCGCATAGGAGGTCTCGCATTCACTTTCCGCATTGAGGAAAATGAACTGACAGGCCCCTTCATTGGCATAGATGCGCGCCGGAAGCGGTGTTGTGTTGGAAAACTCAAGCGTCACATGCCCTTCCCATTCCGGTTCAAGCGGCGTGACATTGACGATGATGCCGCAACGGGCATAGGTCGATTTCCCCAGACAGATCACCAGCGTGTCACGCGGGATGCGGAAATATTCGACGGTGCGCGCCAGCGCAAAGCTGTTGGGCGGGATCACACAGACATCGGTCTTGCGATTGACAAACCCGTCATCGGAAAATTCCTTGGGATCGACAATAGCCGAGTCGACATTGGTGAAAATCTTGAACTCGTCGGCAACGCGGGCGTCATAGCCATATGAGCTGACACCATAGGAAATCACACCGTCGCGTTTGAAACCGTCAACGAACGGTTCGATCATGCCTTTTTCTTGCGCCATCTGGCGTATCCAGTGATCCGGTCTTACCGACATAGTGTCACCCCTGTTTTTGCGAAAATCCCAACCGCGTTCAGCACCCACGGTTTTACCCGCCCGTTAGCATCAAGATCAACCAAACGATGCGCGTGCCGACGATTGTGGAGATGAAAAAACAACTACTGAGATCAGTCGTCGCTTTTTTTGTTCTTGTCCGATCCGTTTTGATCGCTCTTGCGCGTGCGCTGCTGTTGCTTGCGCTTGGCCAGATTGGCGCGCAAAGCTTCGGCTTCGCGCTGCAAACGTTCCTCGTTCACGGCCGGGCGCATATCAGATTTCTTGGCAGTCATGGTGTCGTCACGGTTCCGTTTGAATTTCCGGGTTGATCAATTGGCCCGTTATAAAACAGCACGCGAAAAATTACAGCCGATCTTGACGAAAACAGGGCGAAAAGCCGTGATGTGCAAACAATCGAAAAACTTCGCGTAATTCAGGCTTGACCAATTACGGATACGTGGCCTATAACCCGCCCGCACCGCAAGGGCTCATGCTGCTGTAGCTCAGGGGTAGAGCACTCCCTTGGTAAGGGAGAGGCCGGGAGTTCAAATCTCCCCAGCAGCACCATTGCCCACCGGTCAGCCTGTTTATCGGGCTGCTGTAGCTCAGGGGTAGAGCACTCCCTTGGTAAGGGAGAGGCCGGGAGTTCAAATCTCCCCAGCAGCACCATTTTCCAAATACATTTCAGATCAATCGTTGCAATCCCGCACCTTGAATGATGCGAGATGCTTTGGCGTTGATTTTTTGATCGTTGCCTTACCCTTTGTGGCAAGACGCGCTTTCTAGCCGTAGAAAGCGCGATACCACTCTACGAAGTTGCCGATGCCGGTTTCAATCGAGGTGGCCGGTTTGAAGCCAACAGCATCGGTCAGCGCATCGACATCGGCATAGGTTTCCGGTACGTCCCCATCCTGCATCGGCAGCATGTTTTTCTCGGCCGTCTTGCCAAGCGCCTTTTCGATCGTCTCGATCATGTACATCAGCTCGACCGGACTGTTATTGCCGATGTTAAACACCCGATAGGGTGCAGAGCTGGTTGCGGGATCAGGTTTGGCCGAATTCCAGTCCGGATTGGGCTGGGCAACCGTCGAGATGCAGCGATAGACGCCTTCGACGATGTCATCGATATAGGTGAAATCGCGGCGCATCTTGCCTTGGTTAAAGACATTGATCGGTTTACCTTCAAGGATTGCCTTGGTGAACAGGAACAATGCCATGTCCGGACGCCCCCAGGGACCATACACAGTAAAAAAGCGCAGACCTGTCGTCGGCAGGCGATAAAGATGGCTATAGGTGTGCGCCATCAGTTCGTTGGCCTTTTTGGACGCCGCATAGAGGCTGATCGGATGGTCAACGTTGTGGTGCACGGAAAATGGCATTTCCGTATTCATGCCATAGACCGAACTGCTTGATGCGTAGACCAGATGCTTCACATTGTTGTGGCGGCATCCTTCAAGGATATTCGTGAAACCAACAAGGTTCACATCAATATAAGCGTGCGGATTTTCGATCGAATAACGCACCCCAGCCTGGGCTGCCAGATTAACCACGTAGGTCGGCTTTTCAGTGGCGAACAGATCGGCAATGCCTTCCCGGTTTGCAAGGTCCATGCGAACAAACTTGTAACCGGGCTTTCCTTCCAAACGTGCGAGGCGTGCCTCTTTCAGGTTAACGTCGTAATAGTCATTGACGTTATCGAGCCCGACGACAGTCGCTCCTTGCTCCAGCAATTTCAGGCAAAGATGGGAACCGATAAAACCGGCAGCACCGGTGACAAGTACCTTTTCATTGGCCGGAATGATAAAGTCGGACATGCGTGTCGAAATTCCTGAATAAAGTGCACTGTAAGGCGTTTGCCGCGCCCATGGAAAATTCGGGAATTCTGATACCAGCAAGGGTGCAATTGCGCAAGCCATCAACCTTTACAACAGAGGCGCAAGACACCAGATAATCGCAAAGGTGTTACAACCCGAGACTCCGGAAAGCTTTTCTGATATCTTCGGATTGGTTCACATGTTGCTTCAAGGCGCACTACGACGTAGAGACACATGATTTCAGTTGATCAAACCATAGCCAACCCGAATGGGGGCGGACTGGGCGTTATCCTGAATGTTCGGGAAATCGCGCAAACCGCTGATGGGCGTGTTTTGGCCGAATATGAAGCTGTCGAAGTCCAGCGCCAAAGCACAAACGCAACATCCACTTCTCCTTACGCGATTGCCGGTGCCGGGTCCGACGGATCCCGCACACGCATTGTCGATCCGCGTACCTTGACCGAAGCACAGGCTGTTGCAGGTGGCGTGAGCCGTGCGGAGTATCGCGAAGCGCGCGAGACCAGTGCGGAAAACGACAACAACCAGAATGGCGTTTCTGCAGGCCGCGACCTTGATCCGGCTGAGGAAGCCGTGGTTAATCAGCTGCGTGCACGGGATTCTGCTGTTCGACAGGAAGAACAGGCGCATGCTGCCGCCGCAGGTTCTTATGGTTCTGCCCCGCAATATACCTATCAGATCGGTCCGGACGGCAATGCATACGCCATCGGCGGACATGTTGACGTAAGTGTTTCGACTTCTGGCAGTGCCGCAGACCGGGATCGTGCGCTCGCAACGTTGCAGAATGCAGCCCTTGCACCCAATGCGCCGTCAGGGGCCGATATGGCTGCCTTCCGTCAGGCCAGCCTGCAAAGAGCAACCAGTGATAGCAGTGACATCGTCGACACTACCAAAGAATCCGCGCAAAACGGTGTCACAGCTCGAAACGATGTGCAGCAAAACATCTCCATTACCGTGTAAATTTGCACCGCACGGTTCTTTCTGACCTCCAGATATACTATTCAACATGCGGCAAAACACTTACCCTTGTGTCAAGATACCTATTCACCTGGACAGGTAAGCCTATCAAAAACTATCCTGCCGTTTGACAGGGGCACGGTTTTGTTGAATGCTGCGCTCGCGTCCGGGGGGGACGCTTGGATTGAAAATATCAAAATCGCGCGAAACCGTATTGCTATTGCGGATCGCGTTTCCGAGGTCACTCGTCCCATTTTTTGTAGTGAGCTTTGGACAAGAACAGGTACGGCATAAAAATGAACATCCTGCTAGCAGACGATCACGATCTCGTCAGAGACGGGATCACTTCCTTCCTAAAACTCGCAGCGCCGGAAGTTGAAGTCGCGCAGGCGAAAGACTTCGCAGAAGCACTTGCCGTCGTGGACGGAGAAGGCAATGTCGATTTGACAATCCTTGATTTGAACATGCCCGGCATGAATGGATTGTCCGGTTTGACCGTCATGCGTCAGAAGCACCCGGAAATTCCGGTGGTCATTCTTTCGGGTTCAGTCAAACGGAGCGACGTTCTGAATGCGCTTGAACATGGTGCGTCTGGCTACCTGCCCAAGACGCTTTCAGGCAAATCCCTGATCAACGCTCTGCGCTTGATCCTGTCGGGCGAAAAATACATTCCGTCCGCATTGCTTGAAGACGATGGCACGCAATTTCGCCCGGGCGAAATTGATCTAGAAGGTCTCGCACCCGACAATCCCCTGCGTCAGTTGACCAACCGTGAACGTGAAGTTCTTGGTCTTCTGACCAAAGGCTTGTCAAACAAGGAAATCGCCAAACAGCTGACGGTTCGTGAGATCACCGTTAAGGTGCACTTGACGGGCATTTTCAAGAAGCTTGGTGCAGCCAACCGAACACAAGCGGTCAAGATTGCCATGCAGTTGGGCTGGGAAGCCTGATCGCAACCAATCACGGCCAAAAGATCAAAGCCCGGCGGATCGCCGGGCTTATACATTGAGAGGCAGAAGGATTTGTTATGATCCTTCTGCCTCTTTTGTTTGAACGGGTGGTGGCCACCACCCGTTCACGGTG
>NZ_JBSWYV010000024.1:0-14270 GCF_056161285.1 Thalassospira sp. ABL2_045
TCAAAGAACTCAAAGGCCGAAGCCCCAAACCGCCGTTCCGCGTCGCCGCATTCGTTAGCGCCGCACCCCGTCGGTGGAGGCGGGTTATAGGCCCCACTCCCAAAACTGTCAAACACCTTTTTGCAAAAAAATGACAGAAATGTCGTTACGCAAAATTTTTGCGCGAAACCATATATAGGTTTCACTTTTATGACCTGCAAGGGCCCCAAAACCCGAAAATCAGGGCCGCATCGGATTGCTCTACGCGATAATGCCGATAAGATGTTCGCGCACAATTCAAGCCACCACAGAATCACCCGCGCCAAAAGCAGCAAATAATCCGGATCAAAGCCCATGCCCGACAATAAAACGCCCCATACATCGCAACATGGTTCGGAAATGAAGGCGTATTACCCCGGCCCCTCAACCCCGATCGAGGTGATCGACATGCATACCGGCGGCGAGCCGCTGCGCATCATTACATCCGGTTACCCCGACATTCCCGGTAAAGATATCCTCGCCAAGCGCCGCTATGCCCGTGACCAGCTTGATCATTTGCGCCGCTTTTTGATGTTCGAGCCGCGCGGTCATTACGACATGTATGGGGCGATCCTTGTTAAGCCCAGCCAGCCCGGTGCCGACCTTGCGGTCCTATTTATTCATAATGAAGGCTATTCGACCATGTGCGGCCATGCGATTCTGGCCCTTGGTCGTTATGCGATTGATTATGGCCTCGTTAAAGCCGTCGCACCGATCACGACGGTTAATATTGAATGCCCTTGCGGGATGGTGCGCGCCGAGGTCGAGGTCAGTGATGACAAAACCGGCAAGGTTCGGTTTTCATCAGTGCCATCCTGCATGTTTGCCAGCGAGCTATCCTTAAAGCTTACTGACGGAACATCGTTTCAAACCGACATCGGATATGGTGGGGCGTTTTATGCCGTTCTTGATGCCGGGCAATTTGATATCGCGATTACGCCGGAAAATGTCCCGGCCCTGATCCGCCTTTCCGATGAAATATGCCAAGCGGTGAACAATAGTGTCACGCTATCCCATCCCGATCACGATGATCTGGCCTTTTTATATGGGGCGATCCTGACCGATGGGCGCGATGCGTATGAGCCGTCCCCGACACGTAATATATGTGTGTTTGCCAAAAACCAGGTTGATCGCAGCCCGACCGGATCCGGGGTCAGTGCAAGGCTTGCCATTCAACACGCCAAGGGATTGATCGCACCGGGTCAGGTCCGGCTGTTTGATAGTGTGATTGGGGCACGCTTTGAAGGATCGGTCGAAGCAACAACCAACTGTGGGCCATATGCGGCCATCACGGCCTCTGTCACCGGCAAGGCGCATTACAGTGGCAAGGCCAGTTTCTGGTATGAGGAGGATGACGTGGTCGGGCGCGGCTTTATTGTTGGCTAAGTCCGCTAATAGAATGCCTTGGAAACCAAACCAAGGATGCAAAGGGATACAAACAGCATCCCTTGGATCGTTATTCGGGGCCTTATGCCTCTTCACGCGCCTTGCGCAGGCATTCCATCAGGCTGTCGGCCGAGCTTTGAATATGGTTACCAAGCAACTCGACGGCTTCTTCGACATTGCCGGCCTTGCAGGCCTCAAAAATCTGATGATGTTCGCGTTCGGCCCGGTCGGTTGCGCCGGACAGGGCCAGCTGCGCCTGGGTAAAGCGCACGGTGTTGTTGCCGATCATGCGCACAATCTCAAGCGTCTTGGGACGGCCCGAGGCACGATACAGGCGATCATGGAATTCACGATTGAGCTCCCCCCACTTGGCAACATCGCCTGAGCGGAACGCTTCGTCATAGACCATCAGGATGTCTTCGACCGATTTAAGGTCGGCCGGGGTCAGGCGCGGGACCGCATGACGCAGAAGATCACATTCCAGCAGCTTGCGGACCTCAAACAGTTCCTCGATCTCATCAAGCGAGAGCTGCGAGACAATGGCGCCTTTGTGTGGCTGGAAGGAAACGAGCCCTTCGGCATCAAGGCGCTGCAGGGCTTCGCGGACCGGAATGCGCGATACGTTATATTCACCCGCGATGGCATCCTGTCGCAATTGATGACCGGCAGGAAAATCACCGGTCAGAATACGTGTGCGAAGATCTTCGGTGACCTGATCGGTGATGGTGCGGCGGGTAAATCGCGGTGTTGCGGTCATTTCAGCTCTTTTATTGTGTTACCCCGACGATACATGGCATGCCGGTCAGTCGAACATTACATTAGCCCGACAGAATTTGTCAGTTTTGCTATTCATAGCGACGGGACTGCCAAGTCGCAATACAATTGCATACTGTAAAATCCCCCACACTTCTTCGATATACGACAAAGGGGGCATGACGCCCCCTTGATCCAATGTCTGCCGCCTGCCCTATTTGACAATAAAGCCATGTGCGTAGGGATCACGATCATCGATGAAAATGGTGTTATATCCGTGCTTTCGCGCCCAGCCTTCAATGCCAGGCACGACGGCATCAAAATCACCGACCTTTGTTTTCTCGACCACGGAGACGCGGAATTGGGAGCCGATGATGCTTTCGTGAACAAGTTCACGTTGGGGGTCCCATTGGCCCTTGGCGACCAGTTGCGCAAGCCGTGCCGATGAGCCGGTACCACATGGGGAGCGATCAATGCCCTTGTCACCGTAGAACACCGCGTTTCGATGGGTGCTGTCAGGCTGGGTCGGCTTGCCGGTCCACTGGATATGCGACAGGCCCTTGATATCGGAATAGAGCGGATGAACAAATTCGTTCTGATCGTTCAGACGACGGCGAAGTTCAGGGCTGATGCGTTGCAGATCGCCCGCGGAGAAATCGGCCATGTCGCGATAGTTTTCCTGCGGCTCGACAATTGCATAGAAATTGCCGCCATAGGCGACATCGACCTTGATCGGGCCAATGTCGGGGCAATCGACTTCGATATCGGTTTTATACAGGAAGGACGGGACGTTGGTGAGCTTGACCGATTCAACGTAATCGCCGACCTGATTATATTCGGCAATCACAAGCCCGGCTGGCGTTTCAAGACGCAGAATGCCCGGCGTTTTGGGTTTTACCAGCCCCTCTTCGATCGCCATGGTTACAGTCCCGATCGTGCCATGACCGCACATCGGCAGGCAGCCGGATGTTTCGATAAACAGCACCGCGACGTCATAGTCATCCGAAGTCGGGTCATAGAGGATCGAGCCCGACATGACGTCATGCCCGCGCGGCTCAAACATCAAACCGGTGCGGATCCAGTCATACTCGGCCAGAAAGTGCGCCCGTTTTTCAAGCATGGTCGCACCATCAAGCTTGGGACCACCGCCAGCAACAAGGCGCACCGGGTTGCCGCAGGTATGACCGTCGACACAAAAGAAACTGCTTTTTGCCATGGATGGGGCCTTAAAAACGATTGATGCGATACGGCGTCATGTCGACCGGGGTTGGCGCGCCGGCAACAAGATCAGAAATCAGACGCCCGGTCGTCGCCGCCATGGTCAGGCCAAGGTGACCATGGCCAAAGGCAAAGAAGGTATTGCTGTGACGCGGGCTTTTGGAAATAACCGGCTTTGAATCCGGCATGGAGGGCCTGAAGCCCATCCATTCTTTGCCACCTTCGCCGTTGAGTTTGGGCAAGATTTCCTTGCCCTTGGCAAACAGGGCCTTGGCACGGTCGTAATTCGGGGCTGCGATCAGACCGCCCAGCTCCACCGCACCGCCGACACGAATACCATCTTCCATCGGAGTAAGAACAAATCCGTCATCGGCACAGATCAACATGCGCGACAGTTCAGCATCATGGTAAGGAACGGTTGTATTGTAGCCGCGCTCGGTATCAAGCGGCACCGGCGAACCCAGACGCTTGGCCAATGTTTTCGACCAGGCCCCACAGGCCACGACCACTGTATCAAAGGTGATCTGATCCCCACCGCCGGTCATGGCCGCACGCGGCTTGCCATCCCGATAGACAAAATCGGTGACATCAGCGGTTTCAAACTTACCCCCGCGATCAAGAAAGTGCTGATAAATCCCCATGACGATCTTATAGGGGTCAAGCACCCTGCCCCAATCTTCGTCCATGATACCGCAAGAAAAGATCGGCGCGATCCCCGGCTCCAGATCTAGAATTTCATCCTTGGTCAAATCGCGGATCTTAATGCCATTGCGCCGGTTGAGATCAATCTCGTACTCCGCAGCACGCCTCGACGCATCTGAGCGATAAACCGCAATCGCCCCTTCCTTTTTACGGACCGCATCGGAAAGGCCGGTTTTGGCAATTACCGGATCATAATCCTCCCAGGCACGGTTGAGCAAAACGGCCACTTCGCTTGCGATCTGTTCGACCCGGCTTTTGGAACTCGCCGCGACAAACCGCATCAACCAGGGCAGCATTTTGGGCAAATAGGACCAGCGCACGGAAAGCGGCCCCAGAGGATCCATCAGCCAGCCCGGGACATTCATCAGGGTGCCAGGCATGGCAATCGGGGCGCATTTACTGACCGCGATGCCGCCGGCGTTGCCAAAGGACGCCTCCATCCCAGGTTCTCCGCGATCGAGGATCGTCACATTATACCCCTTGTCCTGCAGGGCGAGCGCGACATTCACCCCCACAATGCCAGCCCCGATGACAACGGCCTTCTGCCCATTGGTGTGTGGGGACGGGTTTGGGGTTTTGGACTGCGTCATGTCGGGATCTCGCCTGTGAGGGGTGGGCTGGTGGCTTTCGGTAACTCTCTGTCAGATCGCAGTAAACTCCCCCGCGATCTTCACGGAGGAGCTTACTGTTCCATCAAATACGATGCCAGTGCAATCATGGTTTCACAAAACGTGCTCCCAGATCGCTGACACGCGTCATTTTAGAGTGACGGGCGGGTATCGATAGCCTTCTGGATGGTGGCCTTGATGGTTTCAAGTTCTTCACCCACCAGCGGCAAACGCGGTGCACGGACATGCGGTTTGCCAACACCGGTCATTTCCTGGGCCAGCTTGATATATTGCACCAGTTTGGCGTGCACATCCATGTGCAGAACCGGGGTGAACCAGCGATAGATTTTAAGCGCTTCGGTGTATTTGCCTTCGGACAGCAATTTCCAGAGGGCTACCGATTCTTTCGGGAAGGCATCAGTGAAACCGGAAATCCAGCCAACAGCCCCCAGCACCTGGGTTTCCATGACAAGGTCGTCCATGCCACAGAACAGCACGAAACGATCCCCGCAGGCATTGTAGATGTCGGTGATGCGGCGCGGGTCGCCCGAGCTTTCCTTGATCGCGACAAGGTTTTCGACATCCGCAAGCTGATTGAACTCATCGGGCTTGATGTCGATACGATAGGCGCCCGGGTTGTTATAGATCATGATCGGCAGCTTGGTCGCGCCGGCAACCGTGCGGAAATGTTCGATATTTTCGCGCGGATCGGCGGTGTATACCATGCCCGGCAGAAGCATCAGGCCATCGGCGCCAAGCTTTTCGCATTCCTGTACATAGCGGATGGCTGCACGGGTGGAGCTTTCAGCCACACCGGACAGGACCGGGATACGGCCCTTGGTAACTTCGACCGCGAGTTTGAGGACAGCGATTTTTTCTTCGGGATCAAGGGCAGTGTTTTCACCAACCGAGCCCAGCATGACCAAGCCATCAACACCGGCGATGATCAGATCCTCGATCTGTTTGGCCGTCATGTCGAAATCAATCGACCCATCTTCATTCATCTGGGTGGCAACGGCGGGGAAAACGCCAGTCCAGTTTACCTGCATGGAAAAGTAACCTCCTGATATGGCGCGGTGAGACGACCGCGCCCTTTAGCCTGAACGCCCGGATTATCGCGGGCCGCCTTCAATTCATGTATATTGTATACAAAATTAAAAATGGCGATGCAACGGGTTTATTGACCAAAAGAAAAAGGGCCCGAAACCGGACCCTTTCAATGCAATGGATTTTGCGGCACAGAGCAAACAGGTTCACGCTGGCGCAGTCACTGTTGCAGTTGGTTTTTCCTCCATACCCTCATCGCTTGTCACGAAAGCGAGGGTCTTGGCGATGATGACGCTATCGCAAAGTTCGCGTTCAACAAGTGCACGGGCGGCCTTGCCATACCCATCACGCCGCGCGTCATCCTCCATCAGCTCTTCGATGGCATTTGCCAGTGCCGCGCTATCACGCAACGGAACAAGAAGACCGTTCTCGCCGTGATGGACAATCTCGCGGCAGCCCGGCACATCGGTTGCTACCATGGCAAGCCCGCCGGCAGCCGCTTCGAGCAATGATTTCGGTAATCCTTCCCGCCAGGACGGCAGGACTGCCAAATCAGCATCGCGCAAAAGCGCTGCCACATCCGAGCGTTTGCCGAGCCACTCAACCAGGCCTTCCGATTGCCAAGCACGCAGATCACGCTCGCTCGCGCTATCCGGATTAGCCGGGTCTGCGTCACCGACAAGCACAATGCGGTAATTGCGATCTCGCGATTTCAATATTCGGGCGGCTTCGACCAACTCGCCCAACCCCTTCGACCACAGCATCCGTGCAACAAAGATTGCGGTTTTGGGCTGAGCCTTTTCTTCGCCTGCTTTACTCGCCGGACTGAATGCGGAGGTATCAACGCCCGACCCACGGATCAGCGCCAAACGCTTCTCCTTAAAGCCCAAGTTCCGCATCAACGCATAATCATCAGCATTTTGCACGATCACTCGGATCGAGGGACACAGCGCATAAAAACGCATCAAGAGGGAAACGACCTTTCGGACAATCTTGGTCTTTGCACCGTCTGATACAAACAGGAATCCGAGGCCCGTAACCATATTGACCGAACGCTTTGCCCCCACCAGCAAGCTGGCAAAGGATGACAGAACGACACACTGGATCGCCACATTCACGATGACATCGGGATTTTCACGCCTGATCAGGCAAGCGAGCGCCTTGATGGTTTTAAGCGATTTGATCGGGCTTAGGACACCGCGTGCAAATGGAATGTGCACGACACGAAAGCCTTCCTTGCGAAGTTCTTCGGCTGCGGCTCCCGTATTGCAGGCCACAACAACCTCATCTCCACGCACCAAGGCAGCCCGGCCTAGACCGATACGATGTGAGATAAACGACCAATCTTCTCCGCAAACAATCATGGTCTTTCGGCGTTTCGGGCTAGCGTTCTTCGCAAGAACTCTCTCTCGCCTCATAAACGCCAACGCAAATGCCAGCATCAACACACCGAACCACCAAGACGTCCAGAAGGAGTAGTTAAACAGACCCGCAAACCAGTAGGCAGCCATCATCATGAGCGTCAAACCAGCCGCGGCAATTCCATTGTGGCGTACGTCTTTGAATCCTGTCAGGCCAATTATCAAAACAAGCGGAACGACGACGACCAGTCCCGCAATGCCAGTCTCCAGCCAGATTTCCATAAACCAGCTATGTGGGTGCCCGGGCAAAACCGACTGCGTAGAACTGCCGGCAAGTTCATTTGCACCTGGCACCCAGGGCGCTGCGTTGATCCCATATCCAATGAAAGCATGGTCAAACACGTGACTGAACGTGAACTGCCAGATCATTTGCCGATGGACATCAACCAACCACATTGGAAGATAGGGCTCGAACCCTCGCAGATCAGACATATTCCCTGTCACATCACCGAGCCAGGACAGCGACGCAATCACCAAACCGATAATCGCTGCTGCGATCCCCGCCTGGACCAATCGCGATCGAATGAGAAAGGTCGCACAAAACCCAATCGCACCACACGCTGCCAGCATGGCAGCAACGTTTGCCCTGCCATGGGAAACCTCAAGAATTGGCAAAATTGCGAGCGCAACGCCTAGTGAGATAAACCTCAATACATTCTTGCGATCAATTGCATCGAAAACCAGAATCATTGCCCCGAAGATCAGGAAGCTGCCGACAGGCTTCAGGCGCCGTGTAATGTCGAACCGGAAATCAGGCTCCCGCAGGGCTTTTAGGGATAAAATCTCTGGCTGAACCAAGATCGCAACGAGGCAATATGCGACCAGTATCCAGGTCGCATAAACACACGCATCCCAAGCGAGCTTCCACTTCGGTTCGACCAGACGCATCAGATACCAGATGCCCGCAAGCATCGCGAAACGCCCACACCAAGTGCCCAATGACTTTTCCGGTACGACGGAGAAGATCGCGGAAATCAGAAACACAATCAGGGTGGCAACAATCAATCCACCAATCGGCGTTGCGATATCGCGACGCATTTTGCGCCAGGCTTCGCCGTGATCAGCAGACACAACCGCACAAATCAGTGACAGACCAAGTCCGATCCCGAGAGCTGCCCGACCAAAGAAGAATAATGGTGCCGAAATGCCAAACAAAATGGCGGCAATACCAAGCATTGTATCGCGCCAATGCCGGGCCGGGACAGTCTGTTGCATGATGGGCGGTTCCAAATTGAAGTCTGTCACCTTGCTAAACGCGCAGGGCGCGCACGTCAATCATCATTGACAATATCGCGTCGACCGAGCGGCACCACATATGATTTAATCATCCGCACCCTTTTCAACCCATTGGCATTGAGGGCGATGATGACGGAGATGAAGGCCTTGTTGCGTTTCCCCGGTGAACGGAAGCTTGCGCTCACCGCGTGCCCCGTTCTGGAACCGGGCAAGAATGCCGTCCTTGTCAAAACGCATTACTCCGTCATCAGCCCGGGAACAGAATTCACCCAAGCCCGTGAAGCCCGTGCCAACCTTTTACAAAAGGCTTGGCAGCGGCCGGATCTGGTTGCGCTTACCCTGCGTCATCTGAAATCTGAGGGATTGAGCCGCACGCTAACACGTGTCGATCATCGCCTTGGGCAGCCGATGCCGATGGGATATTGCGCGATGGGGCGCGTTGAGGTTACGGGCACCAATGTTTCTGACCTCAAAGCCGGTCAACGCGTTGCCATTGCCGGGATCGGACATGCCAATCATGCAGAGTGGAACCGGGTTTCTGTCAATCTTGCCTGCCCGGTGCCCGATGCGCTGCCCGATCAACATGCTGTGTTTGCGACACTTTATGCTCTGGCCCTGCATGCACTCCGACAGGGCGAGACGTCGATTGGTGATCGGGTTGCGGTTATCGGTGCGGGGCTGATTGGTCAGTTGGTTGCTGAAACCGCAGTTGCCGCGGGTGCCTTGGTGACGGTGATCGAGCCCGACCCGACGCGACGAGATCTTGCTGCGAGAAACAAGCGCATTCAGTTTTTTTCCACCGTGCGTGCGGTACCAAATAACAGCTTTGACAGTGTCTATATTTGTGCGTCGGGCAAGGGCAATCATCGCTTGATCGACGATGCGGCTTGGCTGTGTCGGGATCGGGGGACAATCGTTTGTGTCGGGGATGTCGCCCCGAATGGTGCGCGCAAGGCGCTGTATGAAAAGGAACTCACCATTCGTCAGGTTCGCTCTTACGGGCCCGGGCGTTATGATCCCAATTATGAGGAACGCGGAGAAGATTATCCGCTGGGACATGTACGCTGGACGATCAAGCGCAACATGCAGGCCGCTCTTGATCTGATGGCGGACGGACGGCTTGACCCAACCCTTCTTATTACATCCGAGATTGCCTTTGAGGATATCGCGGATCATTTTGCGAAGGGGCCTGATCCCGCGCAACTGGCAACACTGGTACGATACCGAAAAACAAAGGATGTGCCCGAAACGCCCCCTGCTCCGTCGAAGCCAAAAGCGACGCAGGCCAGTAACCCTGTCCGGATCGGCCTGATCGGCGTGGGCAATTATCTCGGCGGCAATTTGGTACCCTTGCTGCAAAAGCAGCCTGAGGTCGAGATTGCTTCATGCTGTTCGCAAAGCGGATTGGCGGCAGTTGCGCTCGCCAAAAAGGTCGATGGATTACGCATGTGTGGCGGGGCCGACGCGCTGCTTGCGGATCCGGATATAAACAGCGTTATCATTGCCACACGCCATGACAACCATGCCGAGTTGGCCGCCAAAGCGATCGCCGCTGGCAAGCATGTCTGGATGGAAAAGCCGCTGGCGGTTGATCAAGCAGGTCTTGAGTTACTAGGCGAAGCGGTTCTTACCTCGCAGCGGCACATCTTTATGGTCGGGCATAATCGGCGGTATGCGCCGATGGCTGTAAAACTGCGCGGAGCACTCCCACCGGGCGTCAAATATTTCCGTTATCGGGTAAGGATCCAGCCCCTTCCGGCCGATCACTGGCTGCATCAATCTGATCAGGGTGGACGCACGATTGGCGAGATCAGTCATTTTATTGATCTGATCATCAGCCTGGTCGACAGCGAACTGGTCGAACTCACCTGTCACGGGATGGACCGCAAGGCCGGCAACAGCATCTGGCACATGCGGTTTGCCGACGGATCGATTGGAGAAATTAGTTACCTGCTTGGCGACCGACGCGGACCGAAAGAAGTTCTGGAAATTGATGCGCCGAACTTCACCGCAACGCTGTTTGATTGGAAGAAGCTTCGGATCAATGGCCGAACCATTATGCGTCACTGGTTCACGCAGGATAAAGGTCAGGCCGCAGCGATTGATAGCTTTGTGCGTGCCGTTATGGCCGGAGAGCCGCCTGCCCTGACGCCGCAGATCGAAGCTGAAATTGATGTGATGGCAGGTATTCTGAAGGCGGCAACCACAATGCGCGATCTCGCACCTGATTAATGCGGCCCGGCATAGAGGATCAGAAGTGGCAAGGTCAGCATGCTGATGATCGTGGTCAGCAAGATCGTGGTCGATGAACGGTCGATACAGACATTATAGCTGCCCGCGACAATCGCGACATTGGCCCCACTTGGCAGGGCCGCGACCAGTGTAACGATCATCAGCCACAGCGGCGGCAAATCAAAAATGAAATGCCCGACCGAGAAAACCAGAAGCGGCTGCACAAACATCTTGGCCGTGGTGCAGAGCAAGCTGGCACTGAGGTTACCGCGCACCGACTGCCCGTAAAGCCCGGCCCCGACCAGCAAAAGCGCAATGGTCGGGCCTGCGGTACGGAACCGCTCAAGCGTGCCATCAACCATTTCGGGCATGCGGATTTCAAATAGCGACGCCAGAACGCCCAGTACAATCGCCGCAATGATCGGATTTCTTGCCACGCGGGCAATACTGCGAACCACCTTGGGCAGCCAATGGCTATCGCCACCGCGACTGCCCTCAACAATCATGATCGTCATGCCCATCAGGGTCACCGGATGGATCGAAAGAACGATCAGAAGCGGTACAAGCCCCTCTTCGCCATACACCGCCTGTACAAGCGGAATGCCCAGAAGAACGATGTTGGAAAACACCCCGCCCATGGCGGTAATCGCGGCTTCATCTGCCTTGGCGCTCAGCCAGATGCGTGCGGCTGTAAATACCAGTGCGAAGTTGAGCAAAACGCCGGAATAATAACTGCCCCACAGGCGCAAATCGAAATGCGCACTGATGTCGGATTGTGACAGGGTCTGAAACAGCATCGCCGGGATAAAGGCATTCATGGCGATTTTGGCCAGGAACGGAATGCCTTCACGCTTGATGATCTTGATATGGGTAAGCAAGAAACCACACAGGATCGTCAAAAAGACAGGTCCAACTTTTCCGACGATCAGATCAAGCATGTTTCCCCCAGGCGCCATTGGGCAAGGATGCACAGCACTGCGCAACAGATCGGGAAAACCGCGTCGATCACGCAAAAAGAAAGGACAGCATCATTGACGCTGTCCTTGGATAGTACAAATCATTTTACTGACTTACCAGCCCCACACCGCAAAACGATCGGCAAGGCTGCCATGCGTATCAGTCACTTGGGTCAATCAGACGGGTTTGTCTGGACACGTTTGACCGCGTCTTTCCAGCCATCAAGCAATCCCTTGCGGCGGCCCGGTTCGATATCGGGCTCGAAGCTGGCATCAAGGTGCCATTTCTCGGCAATATGATCGAGATCGCGGTAAATACCGGCCTGCAACCCGGCAAAGTAGGCAGCACCCAACGCCGTGGTTTCGGTGACTTCCGGGCGTTCAACGGAAATGCCCAGAACATCCGAAAGCGTCTGACACATCCAGTCATTGGCAACCATGCCGCCATCAACTCGCACGGCTTTTGGCGAAACGCCATCGGCTGCCATGGCCTCGAACAGATCAAAGGTCTGATAACAAACGCTTTCAAGGGCGGCGCGGACAAACTCGCGCGGGCCGGTATCGCGCGTCAGACCAAAGATCGCCCCACGTGCATCCGGATCCCAGTACGGCGCGCCAAGTCCGGTAAAGGCCGGGACCAGATACACACCGTGATTATCATCAAGCGACTTTGCCAGTCCTTCGGTTTCAGCCGCAGACTTGATAATACCAAGCCCGTCACGCAGCCACTGCACAGCCGCCCCGGCGACAAAGATCGCACCTTCGATGGCGTAGCTTGTTTTGCCATTGATGCGATAGCCGACCGTGGTGAGAAGACGATGCTTGGATGTCACAGCCTCATCGCCGGTATTGAGGATAACGAAACAGCCGGTGCCATAGGTGCTTTTGATATCGCCCGGCTCAAAGCAGCATTGGCCAAAGGCCGCGGCTTGCTGATCGCCCGCCATGCCCATAACCGGGATTTCAGCGCCAAACAGATCGGCATCAGTCACGCCGAAATCAGCCGCGCAATCCTTGACGTCCGGCAACATGTTGCGCGGCACGCGGAAGATTTTGCAAAGTTCGTCATCCCAGGCGTTTTCACGAATATTGAAAAGGTTTGTACGCGCCGCATTGGTAGCATCGGTTGCATGTGATTTGCCGCCGGTCAGGCGCCACAACAGGAAGCTGTCCACCGTACCAAACGCCAGATCACCCTGATCGGCCCGTGCACGTGCGCCCGACACATGATCAAGGATCCAGGCAACCTTGGTTGCGGAGAAATAGGGATCGATCAGAAGGCCCGACTTGGCGTTGACGGCTTCTTCAAGCTTGGGATCGCGTTTTTTAAGATCATGACACAGGGCGGCTGTCCGACGGTCCTGCCAGACAATGGCGTTATAGATCGCCTTGCCGGTCTTGCGATCCCAGACAACCGTGGTTTCGCGCTGGTTGGTGATGCCAATGGCTGCGACCTTGGTGATATCAACGCGTGCCAAGGCCTCCTTGCAGACGGCAACAACCGTATTCCACAAATCTTCCGGGTCATGTTCGACCCAGCCACTATTGGGGAAATGTTGCGGAAATTCCTGTTGAGCGACAGATACGGAACGGCCGTTTTCATCAAAGACAATGGCGCGTGAGCTTGTCGTTCCCTGATCAATGGCAAGGATATAGCGCGTTTCTGACATGTTTGTTTTCCTCCCGAGCCGGCAGTTTTCCTGCGATCCGACCCTGCATGCATTGATGCGTTGCGCCCCACCAAGCGACAGGGCCATTGGTTTTATCGCTCTATTTAGAAAAAAATTACGGTAAAAAACAATTCGTTTTCGAAAATTTTTCTGTGTTGCGCTGTCAATATCCTGTTTTGCCGTGAAAAACCAATCCGGTTTCAGCGACCACAAGACGGCAAAATTGGCCGTATTGTTTACGGCACGTCATTTGCATCGATTACGGGAGAGTGAATTTTAAACCGGCATCTTTTTCCCATGGAGGGTTGTAATGGGATTGTATGAAACCCTGGCTGCGGTCACCAACACTGCGCAAAGTGCCAAAAGTGCGGCCAGTTTCCGTCAGACCATTTCATCAAACAGCGTCCCGCTTCCCGAAGAGAAGAAGGAAGAAAATGCCGAGCTGGCCTATATCCGCGAGCATGGCTTTACGACCTATGTGAAAGAGATCGAGGAACGCAAGATCGAAGAAATGCGTGCCAAAATCCTAAAAAGCATGGGGCTGGATGAAGAAAGCTTGGCGGAAATGGATGCCGAGGATCGTCAGGCGATTGAGAAAGCCATCAACGATGCCATTGAACAACGCCTGAATGGCAACACGCTGGCCGAGGCCGAACTTGGCAAATCCGCCGACGGTGATGAAAGCCCGGATGAACGTCGGGATCGTTTGCAGGCAAAGATCGCGTTCAATCCGAATATGTTTGATGTCTTTACCGAGCTGCAGTCTGAACTGCCAAACGGATCCTCACAGTCCATCACTGGCAACGCTGATGAAAATGGCGATGCTTCCGGTGCATCCGGCGCACGGAAGAAAGGCCTGTTTGAGGTTTAAGGCCTGAGGTCCGATGGCAGGCTTGCCTGGTTTGAATACAAAAAGGGCGCTGCGATATGCAGCGCCCTTATACATTGAGAGGCACGAACATTTGGTATGATGTTCGTGCCTCTTTTCATTTGGGAGCCTGCGTATACGCAGGCTCCCGGATC
>NZ_JBSWYV010000025.1:0-3101 GCF_056161285.1 Thalassospira sp. ABL2_045
TCGCAACGAAAGAACGTGATCGCGAACTAGTTGTGATGTGGTTTTGCAGGTTTTACCCCTGCGCAAGCCGCAGAACAGTTAGCTGAGGGATCTCTCAAGCATAATAAGGGCATCTGGTGGATGCCTTGGCGTCAAGAGGCGATGAAAGACGTGGCACTCTGCGATAAGCTACGGTGAGCCGAGAGCAGGCTTTGACCCGTAGATTTCTGAATGGGGAAACCCCACCCAATAGGGTGATCCTGTCGTGAATACATAGCGGCAGGAGGCGAACCCGGTGAACTGAAACATCTCAGTAACCGGAGGAAAGGACATCAACCGAGACTTCGCTAGTAGCGGCGAGCGAACGCGAACCAGGCCAGTGGCTTATGCATAAGAACCGGAACGATCTGGAAAGGTCGGCCATAGTGGGTGATAGCCCCGTACGGGTAGAAATTGCATAAGTCCTCGAGTAGGGCGGGACACGTGAAATCCTGTCTGAACATGGGGGGACCACCCTCCAAGCCTAAGTACTCCTTGACGACCGATAGTGTACCAGTACCGTGAGGGAAAGGTGAAAAGCACCCCGATAAGGGGAGTGAAATAGTTCCTGAAACCGGATGCCTACAAGCAGTTGGAGCACCTTTATGGTGTGACAGCGTACCTCTTGCATAATGGGTCAGCGAGTTAGTCTTACAAGCAAGCTTAAGCCGATAGGTGTAGGCGCAGCGAAAGCGAGTCTTAATAGGGCGACCAAAGTTTGTGGGATTAGACCCGAAACCAGGTGATCTAGCCATGAGCAGGTTGAAGGTGATGTAACAGTCACTGGAGGACCGAACCCACGTCTGTTGAAAAAGACGGGGATGACTTGTGGTTAGGGGTGAAAGGCCAATCAAACCTGGAGATAGCTGGTTCTCCGCGAAATCTATTTAGGTAGAGCGTCAGACGAATACCTTCGGGGGTAGAGCACTGAATGGGCTAGGGGGCCTTACCGGCTTACCAAACCTAATCAAACTCCGAATACCGAAGAGTACTATCTGGCAGACAGACTACGGGTGCTAAGGTCCGTGGTCGAGAGGGAAACAGCCCAGACCGCCAGTTAAGGTCCCAAAGTTGTGGCTAAGTGGGAAAGGATGTAGGACGGCCAAGACAACCAGGACGTTGGCTTAGAAGCAGCCATCGTTTAAAGAAAGCGTAACAGCTCACTGGTCTAAATAAGCTGTCCCGCGCCGAAGATGTACCGGGGCTCAAGCCACACACCGAAACTGCGGACTTGTCTTTGACAAGTGGTAGCGGAGCGTTCCGTAAGCCTGTGAAGATGTGCCGTAAGGCATGTTGGAGGTATCGGAAGCGAGAATGCTGACATGAGTAGCGATAAAGGGAGTGAGAACCTCCCTCGCCGAAAGCCCAAGGGTTCCTGCGCAAGGCCAATCCGCGCAGGGTGAGTCGGCCCCTAAGACGAGGCAGAAATGCGTAGTCGATGGGAAACAGGTTAATATTCCTGTACCCGTGAGAAGTGACGGCCTCTGGAAGTAGTTTTTCCTTATTGGATTGGAGAAGCTGCCAAGGAGGTCCAGGAAATAACTCTCACATATGGACCGTACCCCAAACCGACACAGGTGGGCAGGTTGAATATACCAAGGCGCTTGAGAGAATGGTGTTGAAGGAACTCGGCAAATTGCCCCCGTAACTTCGGGAGAAGGGGGCCCTCCATGAAGGCAACTTCATGGGGGGGGCACAGACTAGGGGGTGGCGACTGTTTACTAAAAACACAGGGCTCTGCGAAGTCGCAAGACGACGTATAGGGTCTGACGCCTGCCCGGTGCCGGAAGGTTAAGAGGAGGTGTGCAAGCACCGAATTGAAGCCCCGGTAAACGGCGGCCGTAACTATAACGGTCCTAAGGTAGCGAAATTCCTTGTCGGGTAAGTTCCGACCTGCACGAATGGCGTAACGACTTCCCCACTGTCTCCAACACCAACTCAGCGAAATTGAATTCTCCGTGAAGATGCGGAGTACCCGCGGTCAGACGGAAAGACCCCGTGCACCTTTACTACAGCTTTGCAGTGGTATCAGGATGTGAATGTGCAGAATAGGTGGGAGGCTTTGAAGCCATGGCGCCAGCCATGGTGGAGCCACCTTTGAGATACCACCCTTTTGCTTCCTGATATCTAACCGAGGTCCGTTATCCGGATCCGGGACCCTGCATGGCGGGTAGTTTGACTGGGGCGGTCGCCTCCCAAAGAGTAACGGAGGCGCGCGATGGTAGGCTCAGGCTGGTCGGACATCAGCTTAAGAGTGCAATGGCAAAAGCCTGCCTGACTGCGAGACTGACAAGTCGAGCAGAGACGAAAGTCGGTCATAGTGATCCGGTGGTCCCGCGTGGAAGGGCCATCGCTCAACGGATAAAAGGTACGCCGGGGATAACAGGCTGATACTCCCCAAGAGTCCACATCGACGGGAGTGTTTGGCACCTCGATGTCGGCTCATCACATCCTGGGGCTGGAGCAGGTCCCAAGGGTTTGGCTGTTCGCCAATTAAAGTGGTACGTGAGCTGGGTTTAGAACGTCGTGAGACAGTTCGGTCCCTATCTGCCGTGGGCGTAGGATACTTGAGAAGAGCTGTCCCTAGTACGAGAGGACCGGGATGGACGCACCTCTGGTGTACCGGTTGTTCCGCCAGGAGCATCGCCGGGTAGCTAAGTGCGGAAGGGATAACCGCTGAAAGCATCTAAGCGGGAAGCCCCCTTCAAGACTAGGTATCCCTATCAGATCCCTGGAAGACCACCAGGTTGATAGGCTGGGTGTGGAAGCGTGGCAACACGTGAAGCTAACCAGTACTAATTGATCGATCGGCTTGATTGATCCCTCTTGCTACTGATCTGCAATATGACTTGCGCAGCGGTAAAATCAGCAAGACCAATACGTCACAACAATAAATAGTTCGCATACATCACGATCTCATAAGATCTCCGATCTCTTCGCTGTGTTTGGACGGCCCGGTGGCCATAGCGGCCGGGAACCACCTGATCCCTTCCCGAACTCAGAAGTGAAACCAGCCTGCGCCGATGGTACTTTGTCTTAAGGCACGGGAGAGTAGGTCACCGCCGGGCCTTCCAAATACAGCA
>NZ_JBSWYV010000026.1:0-2876 GCF_056161285.1 Thalassospira sp. ABL2_045
GATCCGGGAGCCTGCGTATACGCAGGCTCCCAAATGAAAAGAGGCACGAACATCATACCAAATGTTCGTGCCTCTCAATGTATAAGGGCGGGGTCAAATCCCCGCCCTTTTTCATGGTCACTTGGATACGAATTCAACAGCCGGTCGCGCACATCCCAGCAGCATCAAATTCCATGGTCTTGCCGCTCAGTGGCAGATGGGCTGGAACTTCAACCGCATTCACAAAGGCCTCTGTCCGTGTTCCGGCACGCACTGTGCCTCCATCCGTTGCCCACTCATTCGCATGCGACGGAATAACCGATACCGGTTTGATCAGATCATTGACGACATAGGCTGCTTCGGTCGGACCGGTTGTATAGGTGTCCCCGATATTCATTACCACAAGCTTCGCACCATAATGGCCACGCACCACAGTATCCTGCTCGGCCGTAATACCGGTATCTCCCGACAGATATACTGCCAATCCGTTCGAGAAGGTCAGGACATAACCTGTCGGCGGTCCGGCATAAGCTGTGACACCGGAAGATTTCAGAATCTCTCCCAACGGACCGCCAAGAAAGTCACCGGACACGCCATTGCTGTGCACAGCCGGAACGGTTGTAATGGTCACACCACCGACCATGCGCGACGCGCCGAAACGGACCAGCACGGATTTCTTTGGATCACCACCAATGCTTTCAAGTTTGCGGCCCAGAATACCGGGCATCTCGCTGCCGGTTACAATCAGCGCTTCCTTGGCATGGGCAATTTCTACGGTGTTTGAAATTGATCGCACATCAACCGGGAAGGACGGCTTGCCGCATTCGCTGGCATTGACCGCCTCTATACGACGATCGCCCAGATGATCGCCATGCATGTGACTGAGCAACACCGCATCAATATCACCCAGGCGAGTGTCCTCTGGCCCGGCAACCGTGCGCCCGGTGTCATATAAAATACGGGTGCCATCCGGGTCTTCAAAAATCATGGCCCGATCGAGCGGGCAAAACTCTCCATCAACCGCACCAAGTGGTGTTACCTTTACCGTCTGGGCCTGTGCTGATGCACCAAAGACCAGGGCTGCCGCAAGAAATCCTCCGGCAAAGCCCGCCAGTTTTCCAATCGTCTTCATGATCTGCCTCCACTGTTTTTGACACTGAGTTTTGATCCGCTGACTCTGATACGCGCAAATGCCGCTTCGGATTTCTTGACCCACCCAATCCCAACGATAGTAACACACCTGCCCCACAACCCTTACCCTTGGGAAGTTGACCTCTGGGAAGTTGACCCGGACAAAACGAACAAACCCCGCCAAAGAGTTGGCGGGGTTTGTGTTTTCAAGACCCTGATCGGGGTCCGATATCACGCTGCTTAAGCGACATGCTCTTCAAAGAAGGCCTGGAGCTTATCAAACGGGATGATGTCTTTCTGATCATACAGATCCACATGATCGGCACCTTCGATGATCATCAGCTCCTTCGGTTCGGCAGCCGCTTCATAGGCGTCATCACTGAAATAACGCGAATGCGCTTCCGAACCCGCGATCACCAGCATCGGACGCGGCGAAATTTCATCAACATAGGTCAGAAGCGGCATGTTCATGAACGACAGCGGATTGGTCACGGTCCAGCCACCGTTCGAGTTGACCGAACGTTTGTGATAACCGCGCTCGGTCTTATAATAGCCGTAATACATCTGAATGACCGGGTTATCGATGCCCTCAAGCGTATCAGGCAGACCACCGGCCATTGCCGGCTTGCCGTTTTCCGCATCGGTCCAGCGCTGCTCGCTCATCTGCGTCAGGGCGGCGGTGCGTTCTTCCTGGGTCATTGCATCGTAATAGCCCTTCGCCATCACACGGGACATGTCATACATGCTCGTCGTGGCAACCGCTTTGACGCGCTTGTCTGCGGCAACCGCATTCAAGGCCATACCGCCAAAGCCACAAATACCGATGATACCGATATTGTCGCGATTTACCGCGTCATGCATCCCAAGGAAATCGATTGCCGCCATGAAGTCTTCGGTATTGATGTCAGGTGATGCAACATCCCGCACTGCGCCACCACTTTCACCAACATAAGACGGATCAAATGCAAGCGTGACAAAACCACGTTCAGCCATCGTCTGGGCATAGAGACCTGCGGCCTGCTCTTTCACCGCACCGAATGGTCCGGCAACCGCGATCGCGGCCAGCTTGCCCGAACGGCTTTTGGGCAGATACAGATCACCAACCAATGACACACCATAACGGTTGGTAAAGGTCACTTTCTCATGATCAACCAAATCACTCTTGGCAAAGGTCTTGTCCCACTCCTCGGTCACAGCGAGAGCCGGCGAACCTACAAGGGAACTCGCCCCAAACGCGGCAGCACCCGCACCGGCAATTTTCAACAGCGTGCGGCGACCTTCATTCAGGGTCTCGGTCTTGTTTTCGAAATTCATAGTATCAGTCATCTCATTCGCTCCTTACAAACTAACGATTCATGACCTGACCCTAGCGAAGATCCGTCCCAGTGATTAGCCCACTGGTTTCACTTGGAATAATGAATTTGATTCATTAGAGGGAAATTTTGGCAGGGATGGTGTTGCGGGCAGGATTAGTCTTTGCCCTTCGGGCTCCGCAAAGAACCTGCGCAGTTCCGCTTCGCTCCACCTTCTCCGGGCTTACGCGCACTCACCGGGTACACGGTTCCTTCGAAACCATCAAGTTATAAGAAGGCGCATAAGCCAAGGAAGATCGCAGGTTCGAATGCTGACCCAAGACTAAAACGACAAAACCCCGCCAATGGCGGGGTTTGTTGTTTTGGTTGCGGGGGCAGGATTTGAACCTGCGACCTTCAGGTTATGAGCCTGACGAGCTACCGGGCTGCTCCACCCCGCGTCAGTGGGTGTTT
>NZ_JBSWYV010000027.1:0-2261 GCF_056161285.1 Thalassospira sp. ABL2_045
AGAAGACGGAGATCAGTTATCGGCCATTGCATGATGACGGGGTCTATGACCGCGGTGAAGCGGTGAGCTATCCCGAGCAGCAATATGAGAGCGGTACGAAAGTAGTCTCAACAGTTCAGCATGATGATGGTCTGGGTGGTGTTCGAACGCTGTCCTATGAATATGAAGGCGCGCGGATTGATATCGAGCGCCGTCGGTTCCTTGGGTTCACCTCGGTTCTGTCAAAGGACGAGGATGCCGGGACGGAGACCCTGACGGAGTACCGTCAGGATGTCCCGTATCTGCAACGCATTGCGCGGAAGGTGCGCCGTCTGAGTGACGGGCGGCTGATTGAAGAGCGCGTCAATAGCTGGCAGGGCGAGGAGTCCCAGGCGGCAACGGACAGTGCACCGGCAGTGACAGATGTGCGTTTGCTTCAGGCTGTTAGCAAATCTTATGAGATAGAAGGTCAGGCGCTCCCGGATGACGGGACCCCGACGGATCCGGTTCTTCCGACCTACGAGATTGTGATCTCGTCGCATCAGACGAACTATGGTGTTGCGGCTGCACTTCAGGCGGGCGGAGTGTGGAACGGGACGGATGCGGTTGAGGTAACGGTCACGGTTGATGAAGGCGTTGTTATTGGCTCAAACAGTGCGAGTGCCTATGCGATAGACTTCACGGGGCTGCCGGAGGGCTCGAAAGCAACCCTGAACAACAATGGCAGCATCGTTGGTTATTACGGCACGGCGAATGGCGGCAATGGCGGCCATGCGGTCAAGACCGATATCACGCTATCGGTGGCTAACTATGGTGTCATTTATGCTGGTGGTGGCGGGGGTGGCCATGGATCCAGTAGGAGCACCACCGGGACGGAATACAAACTTGTTGGAGGTGGCGATGATCGGAGCTGCAGTATTTCCCTTGTAAGCTGTACAGCCGCAGGTGGCAATGGCGGTCGTGGAGCTGGGTGGTATTCGTCTGGAATGATCTATGAATTGGCTGCGTCTGGCAATAGCGGTGCTTCTTGTACTGCGGGCAACTACCCCTCGGCGGAATGCTATCAGCCAGGACGTGATGGTAGATCGACAACGAGTGGTATGTCAGGTGGAGACGGCGGGCATCTTGGGGCCCCAGGTCTTTCCTCTGGAGGAGAGAGTGGTATTGCTTTTAATGCATACCGTCTGGTTAGTTTTATACATGCTGGTTTGTGGTCTGGCCGTGTAGTTGATGATGCGGCACCTGATGATGACAACGTTCCTACAGAGCCAGTGGACGATACTGAATACCTGCTAACAATAGCCTCGCATACTCAAGACTATCAAGTCGTCACGCAACTAACTTCATTGGGGTGGGACGGTCTTACTCCAACGAGTGTGAAAGTGGTTGTTGAACAAGGAGTTGTAGTTGGGGGGGGCTCAGTTGGAAGTTACGCGTTAAGCTTTGATGGTTTTCCGGATAGTTCGACTGCGATCCTTGTGAACAATGGCACCATTGTAGGGCGATATGGTTCGCCCAACAATGGCTCAGGCGGTCATGCCGTCATAACGACAATCCCGATTAAGCTTTATAATTATGGGCGAATATACTCTGGAGGTGGGGCTGGTGCCGCAGGCTCCGGCAGAACTGTGACAGGCACTGAATATCGAATAGTTGGCGCTAGTGATGACAAGCGCTGTGAAATGCGACAGGCTAGATGTTCGGCTTCTGGGGGAAGCGGCGGTCGTGGAGCCGGTTGGTATTCGTCTGGAGCTGTTTACGAGACAGCGGCCTCAGGTGCGGGTGGCTCGCGCTGTACTGCAGGCAATCAGCCTTACGCAGAATGTCTCAATGGCGTCAATCAGGACGGGCGTCGCTCCGGCGGCGGCCAAACGGGTTACGCGGGTGGCGGCTTAGGCTTTGAAGCCGATGTAGGCGGTAATGCAGGCTACGCATTCAGCGGGTTTAATCTGATTGATTTTGTGGTTCCCGGCGAATGGGGCGGGCGTGTTGTGAACAACTAGTTTGTTCGCAAGCGGTCGTCGTGTGTCTGGTTTGACGTGATTTCAGGTATGTCGGTTTGTCCGACGGATTTGTTTCTCTGCCATTGTGATCTGGCAGTGCAGAGAGAACGGGGGATTGAATGGTGGGTAAGTTATTCCTTGCAGGTGTCAGCCTTGCAGCGATGGTGAGCTTTGGCGGAGGAGCCTTTGCGCAAAGTGCCGAACCAACACCGGTAACGGTGACGACAGTCGATTATGTCTATGATGCCTATGGCACCCCGACCGAGATCACCAAAACCA
>NZ_JBSWYV010000028.1:0-2221 GCF_056161285.1 Thalassospira sp. ABL2_045
AGAAGACGGAGATCAGTTATCGGCCATTGCATGATGACGGGGTCTATGACCGCGGTGAAGCGGTGAGCTATCCCGAGCAGCAATATGAGAGTGGCACGAAGGTTGTGTCGGTCATCACGCGTGATGACGGGTTGGGCGGTGTGCGCACGCTTTCCTATGAATATAGCGGTGCGCGGATTGATATTGAGCGTCGTCGGTTCCTTGGCTTCACTTCGGTTCTGTCAAAGGATGAAGATGCCGGGACGGAGACGCTGACGGAATATCGTCAGGACGTGCCGTATCTGCAGCGGATCGCGCGCAAGGTGCGTCGTCTTGCCGATGGTCGCTTGATTGAAGAACGGATCAATAGCTGGCAGGGAGAAGAGTTCCAGGCTGCGACGGACAGTGCACCGGCAGTGACAGATGTGCGTTTGCTTCAGGCTGTTAGCAAATCTTATGAGATAGAAGGTCAGGCCATTCCGGATGACGGAACGGATCCGAATGATCCGGTTCTTCCGGTCTATGAGATCGTGATCTCGTCGCATCAGACGAACTATGGTGTTGCGGCTGCACTTCAGGCGGGCGGAGTGTGGAACGGGACAGATGCGGTTGAGGTGACGGTCACGGTTGATGAAGGTGTTGTGATCGGCTCGAACAGCGCGAGTGCCTATGCGATTGACTTCACGGGCCTGCCGGAGGGCTCGACAGCCATCCTCACCAACAATGGCAGCATTGTTGGTTATTACGGCACGGCGAATGGCGGCAATGGTGGTCATGCGGTCAAGACCGATATCCCGCTCTCGGTGGCCAACTATGGCGTCATCTATGCCGGAGGCGGCGGAGGGGTGAATGGTTCTCCTAGAAGTACCACCGGTACGGTCTATTTCCGCTCTTCGGATGAATGTCACTGGAGGACAGAGACGTGCACAGCATCCGGTGGTGCTGGCGGGCGTGGGGCTGGTTGGTACTCGACTGGAAGTGTTTATGAGGCTCCGGTAGCGGGTACTTCTGGTGCCCAATGTACAGCAGGCAATTTGGGGAACCAAGATTGCACGGGGCGAGATGGTAGAAGTGTCGCACAAGGGGCCTCGGGAACATCAGGCGGGGCTTACGGAGTAAAAGCGATCTCTGGCGGTTCGGCAGGTATAGCTTTTAACGCTTATCGTCTTGTTAGTTTTACCCATGCCGGTCTTTGGTCGGGGCGAGTCATCGACGATGCATCTCCGGCGCCGGATGATGGCACTGCAGAACCGGTCGAAGACGCTGACTATCTTTTGACGATTTCAGCTCATGCCCAGAATTATGCAGTTCTAGCAGAGCTGACTTCTGCAGGCTGGGACGGGGTGACGCCGACCAGCGTCAAGGTTGTAGTTGAGCAGGATATTGTGGTCGGCGGAAGCTCGACCAGCAGCTATGCCTTGAGCTTTGATGGTCTGCCAGAGGGCTCGACCGCAATTCTCATTAATAACGGCGATATCATTGGCCGCTATGGGTCTCCCAATGGGGGTTCTGGCGGGCATGCGGTGACAACAAGCATTCCGCTGAAACTTTATAACTATGGACGCATCTTATCAGGGGGAGGTGCTGGGGTTAAAGGTTCGAGCCGTAGCGCCACAGGAACGAGCTACTTCCGGTCTTCAGATGAATGTCACTGGAGAACGCATTCTTGCACGGCTTCGGGAGGTAACGGCGGTCGTGGCGCAGGGTGGTATGGGCTCGGGGTTATCTATGAAAACGCCGCGAATGGTTCTGGTGGAAGCAGCTGCACTGCAGGCAACTTGGGTAACCAAGATTGTACGGGTAGAGACGGTCGGGCATATGCAACAGGTGCAACAGGTACTACTGGCGGCGGTTTAGGCTTTGAGGCTAATACCGGTGGGGCAGCTGGCTACGCGTTCAGTGGTTTCAATCTGATTGATTTTGCAGTTCCGGGCGAATGGGGCGGACGTGTTGCGAACAACTAGGGTGTTCGCAAGCGGTCGTCGTGTGTCTGGTTTGACGTGAGTTTGTGTGTCGGGTGGCCCGACGGTTTTGGTTTCTCTGCCACTGTGATCTGGCAGGGCAGAGAGAACGGGGGATTGAATGGTGGGTAAGTTATTCCTTGCAGGTGTGAGCCTTGCTGCGATGGTGAGCTTTGGTGGCGGAGCCTTCGCGCAAAGTGCCGAACCAACACCGGTAACGGTGACGACAGTCGATTATGTCTATGATGCCTATGGCACCCCGACCGAGATCACCAAAACCA
>NZ_JBSWYV010000029.1:0-2052 GCF_056161285.1 Thalassospira sp. ABL2_045
CCAAGGAAGTGGCCTATGTCGGGAGCTACTATGAGCGCCGGACAGTGGTGGATGGCAATGGTGATACGGCGGGTGTGGATACGCATCTGCATTATATCCGTGCCGATGATGCCAGCCTGGCGATCCACAAGATCGAGATTGCGCAGGATACAACGCAAACCACAAAGACACTTTGGTACTCACTTGATCATATCGGTTCTGTGGTTCTGACCACGGATGAGAATGGTGCTGTCAGCGAGGCTATGGCATATGACCCGCACGGTGCTCGCCGCGAAACGACTTGGGAAGCCGCCCTTCTACCCATCCGTCCGGTTGATACGCCGCGTGGTTTTACCGGGCATGAACAGCTTGATGCGGTTGGCATCATCCATATGAATGGCCGCATCTATGATCCCGAACTTGGCCGCATGCTCAGCCCCGATCCGAATGTGCCGGATCCGACCATCACTCAGGACTTTAATCGCTACGCTTATGTTGTGAATAATCCGCTTTCTTACACAGACCCAACTGGGTTCCAGTATGGCGATGGGAACGGTCGAGGAGGTATCGGTGGGTATGATGGTTTTGGGTTTGGAAGAGATAGAGATCGAGGCAACGACCATTCACCAAGTCAAAGTGATAACTCCTCAAAAGAGCTGTCCAATCCTTACGCGGTAAAAGGTGATCAGAGTTTTGGTCAGTGGTTAGATAGCATTATATCTGGTGGGTATAATAATAGGAAAAATGCATTTTATGATGACAATATTGAGTTCTTTGAGAAGAATAATATCAGCAGAGAGAGGTTTAGGTCTTCTAAGTACTCAAACCAAATTGAATTTGAGGCATTCAAAGAAAGAGGCCATGTAGCAGTAGGTCTTGTTTACACGGAGGCGGCGGGATTCGATGTGCATGGGCAGTATCATGCGGCCGTTTTGGCTGTCGATCTTGAAACTGGCGTCGCTTATATCAATAGGGCTGGCCCCGCAAACAGGACAGTAATTGGCTCAGCTTCAGATTCCTATAAATCAACGAACTGGGGAGGGGCGGTTGTAGCTGCTGTGACAGGACAGCAAGTGTTAGGTGGATACGGGTATGGTGAGATTGAAGGATACACTACTGAATGGGGGGAGGTGCTGTCGCTCTTTGATAAACCAAGTGATATCATCGCGATTCAGCCAATTGGTGTTATTGAAGCTACAGGTGAAGAAGTTTCTTCTCATATGGAGGCATATAGAGATTCGTTCGCAGAAGAACGATATGCATACCACCCTCTGTTATCCAACAGTAATTCATATGCATTTGGTTATATTGAAAGCCTAGGTTTTCCAAGGCCCTCACCTGTCTTGCCAGCTCCAGGCTGGGACTACAAATTTTGAGGAGAATAAAATGAGAAAGGTCTTTCTCGCCTTGTTGATAGCCGCTCTTTCATTTGGGCTTTCATCTTGTTCAGATAAAACAGAAGAAATATACGGTGTTTTGGAGGACAACTTAAGTATTGGCGATCCGGCATCGAAGATTGAAAAAGTTATTGAGGATATGGGCTGGAGATATGAGTACTTTTCCGATCGAAAATCACTTGCTGTAGACATTCCAAAGTATAATGACAGTGAATATGTCCGGTATGAAGTGATTTTATATTTGGATAGTGATTTGAAGTTGAGGGAGATTAGTGTGAAATCATATGCTAATTTCATTTGATTCCTGTTGTTGGTATAGAATGCTTTTCGTCGGCAAATATCGGTAGAGTATAATGCATCCCCACTCCGCATAGGTTGCATATTTAGAGTTGAAGTGGCTGATATTGGCCGATAATCTTCGAGTGTTGAAGGGGCAGTCTTTAGGGGCTGAGACGATAGCTCGGGGGAATATCGATGCAGGCAGGCAGCCGAATGTCACGCCTTTTGGCGGGATTTGTGTGTTTTTCGTTTGTTGGTTTTTCAGTCTTTCCAGCTTTTTCCCAAAACCCTGTTTCGGGTGATTTCTCCGGTCAGTTTGATGTTACGGCCAGCGGAGAGGCGAGTTATGCCATCCCGGTTTCTGTGCCGCCCGGTATCGGTGATCTGGTGCCGGAGG
>NZ_JBSWYV010000030.1:0-1866 GCF_056161285.1 Thalassospira sp. ABL2_045
TGCGGGAAGTGGCCCCGAGCAGTTTGTCGTTTATGCGGCCGGCGGTCATATTTTATCCTATGGTCAAGCATCTGATAGCCGTATCGAGACGGTTGCGCCGGACGGGACGGCCGGGAGCGAGGTAAAATACTGGCTTCTGAGCAAGGTCGAAGACCGCTTTGGGAATGTGATTTCCTATCGTTACATCGAAGATCAGACGACGGGCGGATATCGGATCAGCGAGATCGGCTATGGCGGCGGAACCGCTGGCAGTGAAGCTGCCCGTGTTGCCTTCGACTATGAAGCCCGTCCGGATGTCCGCAGCAGCTATCAGGGTGGCAGCCTTGCCAGCCTTGATCAGCGCCTGACATCGATCCGGACCCTGTCAGAAGGGACGCTGATTACGTCCTACAACATGAGCTATCTGCCGCATGAAGGGGCTGATGCCGTAGACATGTCGATCCTGTCGTCGATTGAAGTCTGTGATGGGGCAGGGAACTGCCGTCTTCCACTTGATGTCAGCTGGACGACGTTCAGCTCGGGGTATGAGCGGAGCGATGTGAGCAACTGGATGGGTCTTGATCCGTCGCGCTGGGCGGCGACGGATTATGTTCTGCATGTACTTGACCATAATGGCGATGGTCGGGATGACTGGCTGTTCCAGGCGCGCAGCAGCAATGAGGCGAGCTATATTCTGACGGGCAGTGCGGCAGGTTACATTCTGAAGGATGTAACCGATACCTCGTCGACCAATGCGGATTACTGGCGGGCAGATCGTCGCAAGATCCATATTCTTGATTTTAATGGTGATGGTCGCAGTGACGTGCTGCTGCAAAGCCAGACGACCAGTCAGGCAAGTTATCTTCTGACCGGTGGGGAAGACGGGTTTGACGATATTGTCGGTCTGAGTGGAACGTACTGGGCACAGGATGAGAGCGAACTTAACGTCATTGACCATAATGGCGATGGTCGCAGTGACGTTCTGCTTCAGGGCAAGAGTAACTCAAAGGCCAGCTATCTGGCTTTGGGCGGCACGGATGGGCTTGGGGATCTTGAGGATATCAGCACGATCTCGGGCATGAGTGCGACGCATTGGGCATCGGATAAGCGCAAGCTGCATGTGATTGACTATGACGGTGATGGCCTGTCGGATCTTCTGCTTCAGGGCAAGTCGAGTCAGAGCAGCTATCTTCTGCGTGCGGACCGATCCCTTGAAGATGATGTGACGGGTATCGGCTTTGCGACGGTCGAGACGATCGACAGCCTGTGGGGCATGAGCCAGGGTGCCTGGGCGTCGAACCATTATGAACTGCATGTGATTGATGTGAATGGCGATGGTCTTTCAGATCTTCTGTTGCAGGGAACGTCGGGGAGCTATGGCAGCTCGCTTCTTCTGGGACATGGGGCCGGGTTTGTCGCACCACAGGTGCTGGATACCAGCTCGGGTATGAGCCGGTCGCTGTGGGCGTCGAACAATCATCGTCTGATTGCCTATGACTTTAATGGTGACGGTCTTGGTGACGTTCTGCTTCAGGGCAAGAGTTCAGGTCAGGCGAGTTATCTTCTGAAGTCGACGAGCAGCGGGTTTGAAGAGAAGCTTGCAATCGACAGTCTTTGGGGGATGAGTCAAAGCGACTGGCGGGCGGATAATCATGTTTTGCATGTAACGGATGCGGGCGGCGACAGTACGGCAGATCTTGTGCTTCAGGCGGTGAAGGTCAGTGACAAGAGCTATCTTCTGAGCTCGAACGGTGAGGGATATCCGCTTGTAAACGCGTTTGAGACCGGGCGCGGGGAGAAGACGGAGATCAGTTATCGGCCATTGCATGATGACGGGGTCTATGACCGCGGTGAAGCGGTGAGCTATCCCGAGCAGCAATATGAGAG
>NZ_JBSWYV010000031.1:0-1800 GCF_056161285.1 Thalassospira sp. ABL2_045
GCTCAACCTCCGGCACCAGATCACCGATACCGGGCGGCACAGAAACCGGGATGGCATAACTCGCCTCTCCGCTGGCCGTAACATCAAACTGGCCGGAGAAATCCCCGGAAACCACAGTTTGGGCAGACGCTGACGCAGCCGAAAAACCAATAAATGATAGAGACACAAAAGACGCAATAACCTGCGCCAGTCGGCTGCCTGACAACATCGATATCCCCCGAATATTCCTTATCGACCTGCACAGGCCGCCTATCAATATTCAGAGAGTATGGTTCAATATCAGTACCTTCAACCTATAATATGCAACCTATACTAAGTGGGTGGTGGACTATACTCAACCCCAGACTGTTACTATGGTGTCATGATTGCCAACCCTCACCAGCACCGGCACCAGATACAGAAACAGCTAGTTGTTCGCTACACGACCGCCCCATTCGCCCGGAACCACAAAGTCTATATGGTTGAAACCCGTGAAGGCGTAACCTGCGGGACCGCCTGTGTCGGCTTCAAAGCCTAGCCCACCGCCAGCATAACCACTGTAGCCAGATGTTGATCGACGTCCATCTGGACGATGATAGCATTCAGACACGTGCGATGTGGTACCAGCAGTGCATGTTGCCCCCCCTGAACCATTAGCCCCTTGTTCATATAATGAGCCGGACGTATACCAGCCTGCACCACGGCCTCCATTTCCACCGGAGGCTGTGCATGTCTCCGTCGAAACTTCACACCTCTTGTCGTCACTCGCACCTCTGGTCTCATACCGTGTTCCAGAAATTGACCGACTACCTCCTTTAGAACCAGCACCACCACCGGAATATATTCTCCCATAGTTGTAGAGCTTTAACGGAACACTGATCGACAGGGCGTGCCCGCCGGTACCGCCGTTAGGAGAACCATAGCGACCAATGATATCACCACGATTAACAAGGATTGCTGTCGATCCCTCCGGCAAGCCATCAAAGCTCATGGCATAGCTGCTGGTAGAACTTCCGCCAACAACGATGTCCTGTTCGACTACAACCTTTACACTTGTCGGGGTCGCACCATCCCAACCTGCTGCAGTCAGTTCTGACAAGACGACGTAATTCTCGGTATGAGCGGAAATCGTCAGGAGATAGTCGGCATCTTCGACCGGATCCGTATTGCCGTCATCAGGTGCTGGTGAGGCATCATCGATCACACGTCCTGACCAAAGTCCCGCATGGGCGAAGGTTACCAATCGGTAAGCATTGAATGCTATACCAGCCTCTCCTCCGGTCGGATTAGCAGGACCACCAAATGCTCCTCCTGCGGATCCACTCCCTCCACTGGTATATGATCTGCCATCAGGGAATGTGTGGCACTCACTCACGTCAGATGACGTACCCGCTGTGCAGCTTGCTCCAACACTTCCTGACACCGATGAACTGTAAAATGCCCCTGTGCTATACCAACCAGCTCCTCGTCCCCCATTACCGCCTGACGCGGTGCACGTCACATTGTATGTAACTTCGCATCTCTTATCGTCGTGCCCACCTGCTGTCCTATAACTTGTTCCGCTTGCACTTCGACTCCCACCCTTAGAGCCCCCGCCACCCCCGGCATAGATGACACCATAGTTTGCCACCGACAGCGGGATATCGGTCTTTACCGCATGGCCGCCATTGCCGCCATTCGCCGTCCCGTAATAGCCAACTATGCTGCCATTGTTGTGAAGCGTCGCCTTAGAGCCCTCCGGCAGCCCCGTGAAGTCTATCGCATAGGCACTCGCACTGTTTGAGCCAATAACAACGCCTTCATCAACCGTGACCGTTACCT
>NZ_JBSWYV010000033.1:0-1346 GCF_056161285.1 Thalassospira sp. ABL2_045
TCATGTTCAATCCAAGCTTGTCTCTAAGACAAACTCTTCAAAATTAACGTCTGCACATTTTGGTGGTTACCACAAATCAATCTGAATAAATCCAAATCGATCCGTCGTCTCCAGGATGCACAGACTTTAGCGCCATAACGCTGCCCGCGCATCCCTTCCTTCTGATCTACAATGTCAAAGAACTTAAAGGCCGAAGCCCCAAACCGTCCGTTCCGCGTCGCCGTCTCGTTGGCGCCGCACCCCGTCGGTGGAGGCGGGTTATAGGGCCCCAATCCGAACCTGTAAACACCTTTTTCGGAAAAAAGTGCATTTAATCGGCATTTTTATAAATAATGTTGTTTTTCAATGCGATAGCCAAACGGGCACATCCAACCATAAAACTCAGCCCGCATCGCACCCAAGACCCTTGGTTGAAAAATCCCGCAAAGCCCCTGAAAACAACCTGCAAAGCGTAGGCTTTTGGGCGGCAAAGAACATTGCGCCGGATCAAAATGATTCGAAAAAGCCCCGCACATGCCACACCAGCTTTCCGACAAACACACATATACAGACCAAATCCGTTTGATTTGATGCAATGCGCAAAGACAGATACGTATTAATAGTGCAGAGCCATATATGCCCCACAGGCCGTGGGTCTTTCAGGCAAGTTCGTAAAATGCTGCAAAAGCAAATATGTGAACCTTTCCTTTACATTATCGCCCGATGATAAGGCGAGATAGAGATACCCCTCTTAGACGATGGGCATCAGGGGACCGAAGGAAGATGATGAGACTGCGACAATATCTTATATGTGCTGCCGCGATTGCGGGGCTCTCACTCGCCGGGTGCTCGGGCACCAACCTTGTGCCCAATACGGGTTCGGGGAGCAACGATGGCAAAGGTGGCCAACCGGGACCGTCTTTCACCCAGTTCACCGATATTCCGATGCCATCCAATTCGTCATTGGATATGGATAAAAGCATTATCTTTGGCGCATCTGATGCCTGGCATGGACGACTGGTCCTGAATGCCGGCGGATCCCCTGCCCAGATGTATGACTTTTATGAACGCGAAATGCCAAACTTTGGCTGGAGCAAGGTGACCGTGGTGCGGGCCGATATTTCGGTTCTGGTTTATGACCGCGAAAACCGCGTTGCCACAATCAAGCTTACCGGCGGATCATTTGCCGGCGCGATTGTTGATATTACGGTGTCGCCAAAAGGCTGACCCTTCTAAGACAAGACAATCCAAAAAACAAAAAGGGTGCCTGATGGCACCCTTATACATTGAGAGGCACGAACATTTGGTATGATGTTCGTGCCTCTTTTCATTTGGGAGCCTGCGTATACGCAGGCTCCCGGATCCGT
>NZ_JBSWYV010000034.1:0-1245 GCF_056161285.1 Thalassospira sp. ABL2_045
TGGCACGGTCAGCTATGATTACGACGCGTTTGGCAATCTGATCTCGACCACAGATGCCATGGGCAATGTGGTACAGATGTTCTACGACCAGCTTGGCAACAAGACCGGTATGATCGACCCGGATATGGGGTCCTGGAGCTATGTCTATAACGGCTTTGGCGAACTGGTCAGCCAGACCGATGCCAAGAACCACACGGTAACGTTAAGCTATGATGTGTTGGGTCGTATGATCCAGCGTGTTGAAGGCGAAGGTACGAGTACGTGGACCTATGACACCGCGACCAACGGCATTGGTATGATCGATACTGTCAGCGGTCCTGGTGGTGAGGATGCCCTTGGTGTTGCGCAGGCCTATAGCGAAAGCCATAGCTATGATGCATTAGGGCGTCCATCCGCAACCACGCGGACCATCCGTAATGAAAACTATACCACCAGCCTGACCTATGATGCCGGCAGCCGTCTTGACACGGTGACCTATCCAACCGGCTTTGCGGTTGCCTATGACTATACAGCAACCGGCTATCTTGATGAGATCACCAATGATGGTACCGGGGCGTCTCTGTGGCAGGCAGTTGAACGGGATGCCGAAGGTCAGGTGGTCTCGTCCGATCTTGGCAATGGACTGACGGAATATACCGACCGTGATGCGCTGGGGCGTGTGACGGAGCGAACCTTGAGCAATGGTACACAGGGCATTCTGCTTGATCTGGCGATGACCTATGACATTGCCGGTAACCTGACGGTGCGTGAAGACAGTGTTCAGAACCGCCATGAAAGCTTTAGCTATGATGCGCTGAACCGTCTGAGCAACACGACCCTGACCGACACCGAATACAGTCAGGAAATCTCGCAGACCAGCTATCAGTACGACATTCTGGGCAACATTACCTACAAGTCTGATGTCACAGGCGGCGGCGCTATCACCTACGGTGCGGGCGGGCGTCCGCATGCGGTTGCGACGGCCCGCGGTCAGACATTCACCTATGATGATAACGGCAATGTGTTGTTTGACGGGGATCGCAACTATGCCTGGACGAGCTTTAACAAGCCGTCACTGGTGACCAAGCTGACAGCCTCGAGCGTGACCCATACAAGCTTTGTCTATGGGCCGGATCGTTCGCGTATCCGTCAGAAGATTGTCGAGAACAATATCACCAAGGAAGTGGCCTATGTCGGGAGCTACTATGAGCGCCGGACAGTGGTGGATGGCAATGGTGATACGGCGGGTGTGGATACGCATCTGCA
>NZ_JBSWYV010000035.1:0-1230 GCF_056161285.1 Thalassospira sp. ABL2_045
TTGGCGTAACGGCGACTTCGGCAGATGGTTCTGACGTTGCAACGGCAACCGATACCCTGACTGTCGATGTATCTGGTGTCGCTGATACGCCGACACTGGATGTGTCTGATGCAAGCGGTAACGAAGACAGTGCGATCGCTCTTGATATTGATGCAGCTCTGACCGATTCCAGCGAAACGCTGACGGTCACCATCTCCGGTGTGCCTGATGGCGCAACCTTGTCTGCCGGAACCGACAATGGTGACGGCACCTGGACGTTGGTTTCGGATCAGTTTGAAGGTCTGACGATTACACCAGCTGAGGACTTCAGTGGGTCGTTTGATCTTGGTGTAACCGCGACCTCTGCCGATGGTTCGGATGTTGCAACAGCAACCGATACGTTGACGGTTGATGTCACGGGTGTTGCGGATGCGCCGTCACTCGATGTGTCTGATGCTAGTGGTAACGAAGACAGTGCCATTGCCCTTGATATTGATGCTGGTCTCACCGACAGCTCTGAAACGCTGACGGTAACAATCTCGGGTGTTCCGGACGGTGCGACTTTGTCTGCCGGAACCGATAACGGCGATGGCACCTGGACACTGGGTTCGGATCAGCTTGAAGATCTGACGATTACGCCAGCGGAAGACTTCAGCGGGTCGTTTGACCTTGGTGTGACGGCGACGTCGGCTGATGGTTCTGATGTTGCGACCACGACAGAAAGCATTACGGTTGATGTTGCCGGTGTCGCGGATGCTCCGACCCTGGATGTGTCTGATGCATCTGGCAATGAAGACAGTGCGATTGCACTGGATATCGATGCAAGCCTCACAGACTCCAGCGAAACGCTGACGGTCACGATCTCTGGTGTTCCGGACGGCGCAACTTTGTCTGCAGGTACGGATAATGGTGATGGTACCTGGACACTGGGTTCGGATCAGCTTGACGGTTTGACGATCACGCCGGCTGAAGACTTCAGTGGGTCGTTTGATCTTGGTGTGACCGCGACGTCGGCAGACGGCTCTAATGTTGCGACGACGACGGGCAGCATCACGGTTGATGTTGCGGGTGTTGCTGATGTGCCGACCCTGGATGTGTCTGACGCTTCGGGTAACGAAGACAGCGCCATTGCGCTGGACATCGACGCTGGTCTCACGGATTCCAGCGAAACGCTGACGGTCACGATCTCTGGTGTTCCGGACGGCGCAACTTTGTCTGCAGGTACGGATAATGGTGATGGTACCTGGACAC
>NZ_JBSWYV010000036.1:0-1021 GCF_056161285.1 Thalassospira sp. ABL2_045
GCGCAAAGTGCCGAACCAACACCGGTAACGGTGACGACAGTCGATTATGTCTATGATGCCTATGGCACCCCGACCGAGATCACCAAAACCACAGTCGGAGGTGGGGAGACCCATGTCAGCAAGGTGACCAACACGGTCAGCAATGACGAAGCCAACTGGCTGATCGGGCGAATTACCCAAAGTGTCGAAACGAGAACAACGCCGGACAACACCACAGCCAGCCGCACCACAGCCTATAGCTATCACGGTAATACCCACCTGATCGCCACAGAGACTGTCGAGCCGGGCGATGCCATCCTTGAAGTCGTGACGCAATATGGCCGTGACAGCTTTGGCAATGTCACCAGCCAGACAGTCAGTACAGTTGGCGAGACGGCCCGCACCGCGAGCATGATCTGGTCGACCGATGGCCGGTTCATGCTGAGCCAGACCAATGGCCTCAATCATACGGTTGCCTATGAATATAATACGGCGCTTGGCACAGTCACCAAAGAGACCGATGCCAATGGTCTGGTGACAGATTATGAGTATGACGGCTTTGGTCGCCTGACCCGTCAGGTGAATGCGGATGGCACCGAAGTTTTGCGCAACTATGATCTTTGTGCGGATGTGACCGGATGCCCGGTGGCAGCTGTCGAACGCATTGAAGAACAGCATATCGTGAGTGCGACCGGTGATGCCGTGGGGCCGGCTGTGCGGACTTATCTTGATGAACTCGGCCGTGACTTCATGATGGAAAGTCAGGGAGCAGATGGCACGGTGACCTATCAGGAAACCGTGTTTGATACCTTTGGCCGGGTGATCCGCAAATCACGTCCGTATTTTGCCGGTGATCTGCCGGTCTGGGTCGATACGGCCTATGACGTACTTGATCGTGTTGTCATGGTCACCGAAGAAAACGGGGCTGTGACGCAAACCGCCTATGATGGTTTGACGGTCACGGTGACGACCCCGCTTCTCGAAACGGAAAGCCGTCAGATGGACGCGCTTGGGCGTTTGGCGTTGGTGACCGACACCATGA
>NZ_JBSWYV010000037.1:0-956 GCF_056161285.1 Thalassospira sp. ABL2_045
CGTCCGCCGCCAATCATTCTTTTGCCCTGGAACAGACCGCTATCTCTGTTGATCGGGGCGACACCGACCAACTTTGCAATCTGCCCTTTTTCAAGCAATCCGATCTCGGGCAATTCAGCGATCAGCACACAGGCGGTTACAAAACCCACTCCCTTCTGGGTCAACAGAACATGTAATATCGCCGTCAATTCCGGGGATGTGTCTACACACTCGCGCATCAGCTTCTCGACTTCCTGTCTCTGACGGGTGAGGAAGTTGACGGTTTCCTCGATCAGGGCCCGAGCCGGATTATCAGGCTTTTCAAGCCGGTTCTTCTCCTGGATCAGCATGTGTGTAAGTTGGCGCCGACGGGCAACAAAATCAGCGAGTTTATAGCGGGCTTCATCTGTTCTGGCCATCAGGCGCGGCGACATGCGTTGGCCGTAATCAGCCAGTACAAAGGCATCAATCCTGTCTGTTTTGCTCAGGGTTCCTGACGCTTTGGCAAAGTGGCGGATCAGCAGGGCATTGACCTTTGAAACAGGCAATTGTGCAGCTTGCAAAGCTCGAACCAGAAGGCGTTCATAGCCGCCGGTTGGCTCCAGAACAATCCGCTCCAGCCCCGGGAAAGCCTGCAGTCTGGCGATCAGGTCTGCAATCCCGGTTTCTGAATTGGCAAAGCGCAGGGTGCGTTTGTCTGGTAAAATGCACAGATCAAGCGAGGATTTTGATACATCGACACCAACAAAACGGGTAGTATAAGACACGGCAATGTCCTCCTTATACTCGAGCGTCAAAGCTCTTCCAGCGGTTCGACAATGCCTCCAGAGACCGTGAGTGTTCAGCTTTTTTACGGATGTAAAAATCCAAGGGCGCCTCAACACCTCACGGATCCGGGAGCCTGCGTATACGCAGGCTCCCAAATGAAAAGAGGCACGAACATCATACCAAATGTTCGTGCCTCTCAATGTATAAGG
>NZ_JBSWYV010000038.1:0-937 GCF_056161285.1 Thalassospira sp. ABL2_045
ATCCCTCAGCTAACTGTTCTGCGGCTTGCGCAGGGGTAAAACCTGCAAAACCACATCACAACTAGTTCGCGATCACGTTCTTTCGTTGCGACAAAATCACAACGGAAAGATCCGTTCTCTTCATATTCCCTATTCACAATGTCAAACATCTCGTCATCCAGTCACTCGGACCAGATATCTCGTATCTTCCAAACCTCTGTATTGCTTTCTGAATGCCTCCGGCATTCAGAGCGCGCCGCCGCCGGCCAACCCGGCGCGCAGTGTCTAAAACAACCGCTCTACCATTTGGCACGTCGACTTATTTGATAACATCCAACTTCTCAACCGTTCTCACCAGTTATTCGATGCTCCCGCGATCCAAGTGGATCGCCGCGCGGTGTCGCGCGAGCCAAGCTTGCAGCGCAAGCGTGCGGCGTTTGAGCACCAATATAATGGTGGAGGTGAACGGGATCGAACCGATGACCTCCTGCTTGCAAAGCAGGCGCTCTCCCAACTGAGCTACACCCCCGGTATAAGCTAGCTGAATGCCATCCGGCATTCAGTGCGCGCCGCCGCCGGCCAACCCGGCGCGCATTGTCTAAAACAAATGCTTGGCCTTGTGGCTACGTTCGACACACATCAGAAGCAGTCAAGGAACTGTATTCAGTCTTGGTCACGGTCAGTGAACACTCTTCGTATTCACCTGGCACCATAATAAATGGTGGGCCTGAGAAGAGTTGAACTTCTGACCTCACCCTTATCAGGGGTGCGCTCTAACCAACTGAGCTACAGGCCCGTTATCTTCGAGGTCTGGAAGGGATGCGCGGACAGCGCCATGGTCTTTTCTTTTACTAGAGAGGATAGAGATAAATCCATCCTCATCCTTGAAAGGAGGTGATCCAGCCGCAGGTTCCCCTACGGCTACCTTGTTACGACTTCACCCCAGTCGCTGACCTTA
>NZ_JBSWYV010000039.1:0-744 GCF_056161285.1 Thalassospira sp. ABL2_045
CTGGCAGCACGCCGGCCCGTTGCAAAGGTGAATGCGAAATATATCCGCCAGTTCGCCCGCGCCAGCGGCCAACTGTCCAAAACCGACCGGATTGACGCCTTCGTTATCGCAGATTACGGCAGGCGCATGGAAACCCGCTTACTCGAGCCCCCTTCAGCACGGCAGTCTGAACTGTCCGACCTCGTACAACGCTATCGCCAACTTTCCCACATGATCGTTCAGGAGAAAAATCGCAGGGAAAAGCAGGTCGATAAAACGCTGGGATGGATTGAGGAAACGCTCGACTTTCTTGTTGAGCAGCGCCGCGAGGTGATCAAGGCGATGGAAACCTGCCTGGCCGAAGATGAGGACTTGCAGGCTCAGGCAAATGTTCTGATGTCGCTGAAAGGTATCGGGATGAGAACCGCTTGCTTCCTGCTGGCTGGATTGCCTGAACTCGGACGGTTGGACAAAGGCCAGATTGCCAAACTGGTTGGTGTGGCACCGCTCAATCGTGATAGCGGCCTCATGCGGGGCAAAAGAACGATTGCCGGCGGCAGACAACAGGTGCGCGACGTTCTCTATGTCGCCGCACTACCTGCTATTCGCTTCGATCCGGAGATGAAAGCCTTCTACCAACGCCTCAAACAAAAGGGAAAACCCGGAAAGGTCGCGCTTGTCGCCGTCATGCGCAAAATCATTGTAAGGGCAAACGCAAGGATGCGCATATATCATGCAGCGGTCCTTGACACTTAACACCGCTGC
>NZ_JBSWYV010000040.1:0-716 GCF_056161285.1 Thalassospira sp. ABL2_045
TAAGGTCAGCGACTGGGGTGAAGTCGTAACAAGGTAGCCGTAGGGGAACCTGCGGCTGGATCACCTCCTTTCAAGGATGAGGATGGATTTACTTCTATCCTCTCTAGTAAAAGAAAAGACCATGGCGCTGTCCGCGCATCCCTTCCAAATCTCGAAATTGTTTTAGGCAAGCTATAGCTTGCCGTAAGCCACCCGCGCATTGGGTTGGCCCTCTTAAGTGAGAATTACGGCAATGCGCCTGAATGCGGAGCATTCAGATTAGCGAAGCTAAACTAACATACCGGGCCTGTAGCTCAGTTGGTTAGAGCGCACCCCTGATAAGGGTGAGGTCAGAAGTTCAACTCTTCTCAGGCCCACCATCACGGGGGTGTAGCTCAGTTGGGAGAGCGCCTGCTTTGCAAGCAGGAGGTCATCGGTTCGATCCCGTTCACCTCCACCAATTCCTTGGTGGATGCGCACAGTGACTTCAGTCATGTGGCGCGCAGTCCGGGATGGGCAACACGGTATGGTAACGCAAGTTACCTAGAGATTTGGAAGATACAGGCTTCCAGCATTAGCTGGAGACGAGATGTTTGACATTGTGAATAGGGAATATGAAGAGAACGGATCTTTCCGTTGTGATTTTTCGCAACGAAAGAACGTGATCGCGAACTAGTTGTGATGTGGTTTTGCAGGTTTTACCCCTGCGCAAGCCGCAGAACAGTTAGCTGAGGGAT
>NZ_JBSWYV010000041.1:0-274 GCF_056161285.1 Thalassospira sp. ABL2_045
AAAAAGGGCAGATTGCAAAGTTGGTCGGTGTCGCCCCGATCAACAGAGATAGCGGTCTGTTCCAGGGCAAAAGAATGATTGGCGGCGGACGCATGGAAGTGCGCAATGCTCTTTACTACGCCGCATTACCGGCAATACGCTTCGACCCTCTGCTGCGCGACTTCTATAAGCGTCTGACTGAAAACGGAAAACCCGGAAAGGTTGCTGTCATTGCCGTCGTCAGAAAAATGGTCACGATCCTCAATGCGAGAATGCGTGACCACTATGCTTTAAT
>NZ_JBSWYV010000042.1:0-246 GCF_056161285.1 Thalassospira sp. ABL2_045
CATCAATCTCTGTACGGTATTCGCTGGCCGCGGCACCATAATCACCAGACACCGCAACAAGACGCTGACCATCAAGGCAAAAGCGGTCATCACCGTCAAACTTGACCGCACGGATCGTCCCGTCCGGCGTCAGGCTCTGACTGCAGCGGGTAATTGCCGAAAGACCACCGATCCCCCAGCCAACACCCAAAAGCCCATTACCGCTGCCCGAGCTGTAATAAAGCTCAACCTCCGGCACCAGATCAC
>NZ_JBSWYV010000043.1:0-230 GCF_056161285.1 Thalassospira sp. ABL2_045
TAGCAAATCTTATGAGATAGAAGGTCAGGCGCTCCCGGATGACGGGACCCCGACGGATCCGGTTCTTCCGACCTACGAGATTGTGATCTCGGCCCATGCGACGAATTACGGAGTTGCAGCCGCACTTCAGGCAGACGGTGTGTGGAACGGGACGGATGCGGTTGAGGTAACGGTCACGGTTGATGAAGGCGTTGTTATTGGCTCAAACAGTGCGAGTGCCTATGCGATAG